>CAZDWY010000057.1:0-15689 GCA_964509345.1 uncultured Alistipes sp. | reverse complement strand
ATTCTTCCTCCAGTTCTTCCCCGATCTCGTAAAGAAAGGGCATGTATACGTATTGCAAACCCCCCTGTTTCGTGTTCGCGATGCCAATGCCGTAAAGCGCTCAGGACGCCGCAAACCGTCGAAAACGCGCAAAGACACAGCTACAGACACCCCCGACAGTCAGGGCAACCAGCCCGAACTCCCGTCGACCGTCTACTGCTACTCCGACGAGGAGCGCATAAAAGCGATCGAGCGCTTTGGATCAGCCGCCGAAATAACCCGATTCAAAGGTCTCGGTGAGATTTCACCCGACGAGTTCCGCGGTTTCATCGGCCCGGACATGCGCCTTGACCGCGTCACCCTCCGGAAGGAGGATGGAGTAGCCGAGCTGCTTGAATTCTACATGGGAAAGAATACATCTGACCGTCAGACATTCATCATCGACAATCTGGTGGTGGAAGACGATTCGGAAATAGAACATATCTGAATGGAGATCCACACACAGCCACGCATAGCCCTCTTCGCTGGATCCTTCGACCCCTTCACCATCGGTCACCAGTCAATAGTGGATCGCGGTCTGGAGATATTCGACCGCATTATAATAGGCATCGGCACAAACGCTGAGAAAAAAGGATGGCTCCCGGTGAGCGAGCGCAGAAGCGCCATCGAACGGCTGTATGCAACCGACAGCCGTGTAAAAGTAATTGAATTCGATTGTCTCACAACTGAAGCTGCCCACCGCGAAGGAGCCCGTTTTCTGCTTCGCGGAGTGAGATCCGTCATAGATTTCGAATATGAACGCACACTTGCCGATATTAACCGCAACCTTTCCGGCATAGAAACTGTTTTAATATATGCATTGCCCTGTTATGCATCGGTAAGTTCGTCGGTAGTACGAGAGCTTGCATCATACGGAGCAGACATACGCCCATACCTTCCTGTTATCACGAACGATACAGGAAAGCAGGCATCACCTAAACTCAGTTCAACTAATTAAGCAAGAGAGATGAGAAAATTCTTCATATTTGCAGCAGCCG
This sequence comes from uncultured Alistipes sp., assembly GCA_964509345.1. Lineage (GTDB taxonomy): Bacteria > Bacteroidota > Bacteroidia > Bacteroidales > Muribaculaceae > UBA7173. The sequence goes on along the minus strand of CAZDWY010000057.1, from coordinate 14,673 downwards.
CAGCAGCCCTGATGGCATCGGCACAGTATATCACCGGCAGCTCCGAGGGGGAACAGACACCCCAGGTACCACCTGACCAGAAACTACGCTTCGCTGAAAAAGTTATCGAGACATATTACGTCGATTCTGTCGACGCCAACAAAATCGTGACAGAAGCGATAGTTGCCATGCTCAAGACCCTCGACCCGCACTCATCATACTCCGATCCGGAAGAAACCAAAGAACTCACCATACCTCTTGAAGGGAACTTCAGCGGTATCGGCATACAGTTCAATATGCTCAACGATACCCTCTTCGTAGTTCAGACCACCTCTGGCGGTCCCTCCGAAAAAGTCGGCATCCTGCCGGGAGACCGCATCCTTCAGGCAGGCGATTCAATCATGTCGGGGGTAAAGAGCCCAAATTCCCGCGTACTAAAAATACTGCGCGGTCCCAAAGGCTCTGAAGTTACTCTCAAAGTTCTCCGCAAAGGCGTTGAGGAGCCCCTCACCTTCAATATAATCCGCGATGACATCCCCGTCTATAGTGTCGACGCGGCGTACATGGCCGATCCCGAGACAGGCTACATCCGCATCTCGCGTTTTGCCGAAGCAACTGACGAAGAATTTCAGAAAGCCCTCGCCGACCTGCGCAAACAAGGAATGAAAAATCTGATAATCGACCTTGAGGACAACGGTGGAGGATATCTCAACGCCGCTACCGAGCTCGCCTCGCATTTCCTTAACAAGGGAGATCTCATTGTCTATACCGACGCACCAAAAATGGGCTCACACGAATATTTCGTTGAGAAAGACGGCGACATGCGCGACGGGAAACTCGTAATCATGGCAAACCAATACAGCGCTTCGGCAAGCGAAATTCTTTCCGGAGCCATCCAGGACAACGACCGCGGCCTCATTGTAGGTCGCCGTACATTCGGTAAAGGCCTTGTTCAGCGCCCATTCCCTATCCCGGACGGCTCCATGATCCGCCTTACCATATCGCGATACTACACTCCATCGGGGCGATCTATACAGAAACCCTACACAGCCGGAGATGGCGACGACTACCGCATGGATATGCTCCACCGCTACGAAGCCGGCGAATTCTCCTCGGCTGATTCGATCCATTTCGCCGATTCACTCCGCTACGAAACGCTGAAGAACAAGCGCCCGGTCTACGGAGGAGGAGGTATAATGCCTGATCAGTTTGTAGCAATAGATACTACGATGTTTACCCCATATTACCGCGACCTCGTTGCCAAGGGGATCATAAACCGCTACAGCCTGACATATGTAGACAATAATCGCAAAGAACTGAAAAAGACCTATCCCGATGAACAGAAATATCTCGACAACTTCGAGGTAACTCCCGATATGCTTCAGGAAATCGTAAAGATGGGCGAGAGCGATAGCGTGAAATACAACGCAGAACAGTTCGACCGGTCAGCACTGATGATACGCACAATAGTAAAGGGCATCATCGGCCGCGATCTCTTCACAACATCAACCTACTTCAAGGTTGTCAACCCGGCGCTCAGCCCCGTTTATCGCGAAGCCATGCAGCTCATCAACGATGACCAACGCTACAACAGACTGCTCAAAGGAAATCAATAATTGAATAACGGCGGCTATCCTACCGTGCAAACAGATATAGGAGAAATAGGGTGAGAGAAGAACAAAAGGCGACAAAAAGTTTAATTTTACGACATTTTCGCCAGTTAAAATGTAAAAGAAAGTTAACTGCACGTCATTTTTAACCATACTCACTCCATACCCTCCGAACTAAAAACTTACCTTTGCAGCCACAAACAATAAAACTAAGCAACCGAACTCTCACTCCCGGGCATTGCGGCTGACCTGTCAGCCCGGCGAACATCCTCTCTTTGAAAACTGCAGCCAACAATGCTGATAGAACCACTTGATATGGCAAATATCCTTACCACTCTTGTTGAAAGACAGAGTAAAAAATATACAGACCGCGCCGCGATCTACCGGCGTAAACCCGGCGGAGAATGGATTCCATATTCATGGACCGAACTTTCCGCCATGGTAGAACAGGCAGCATGTGCCCTTGAGATTCTCGGGATCAAAGAGGAAGAACGCATAGCGGTTTTCTCGCAGAACGATCCTGATATCATAATCACGGATCTCGCTGCGTTCGCCAACCGCGCCGTTCCGGTGAGCATATACGCCACCTCATCGCCTCAGCAGGTTGAATATATCGTGAACGATTCAGGCGCACGCATGATATTCGTCGGTTCCGAGGCGCAATATCTTATAGCGCGTGAAGTGGCTGCAAAGGTAAGCTGTCTCACACAGATTGTCACCTTCTGCGATATAGAGCGCCAGGACGGTGACACCTCCACACTGACCTTCACCCAACTTCTCAAACTTGGCGAAGCCGCCTCTGAGAGTTGCCGGAACGAAGTTAAACGGCGTACCGCTGCCGCTACTGCCGACGACATCGCAACGCTTCTCTATACCTCCGGAACCACAGGAGACCCTAAGGGCGCCATCCTTCCGCACTCATGCTTCAACGCTGCCTTAGAGATACACCATGAGCGTCTGACATCGCTCAGCGACGCCGACCGCTCACTCTGCTTCCTGCCGCTCAGCCATATATTTGAGAAAGCCTGGACATTCTTTTGCCTCGATAGCGGCATAGAGGTATATGTTAACGCCGCCCCCCGCGAAATTCAGAATACAATACGCGAAGTGCGTCCCACATGCATGTGTTCCGTTCCACGCTTCTGGGAGAAAGCTTATGCCGCCATTCAGGAAAAAATGAGCCATATGAAGGGGATCAGCAAATGGATGTGTTCCCGTGCCCTTAAAATCGGGCGCAAGCGCAATATGGAATATGTAAGAATGGGGCGCGAAGTACCTGCATGGCTTGAAGCACGCTACCGCTTCTACGACAGGAATGTATTCGCTAAGGTGCGCCGCATAATGGGAATCGAGAATGGCAACCTGTTCCCAACCGCCGGCGCCCCCTTGAGTTCAGTAATCACAGAATTCTTCCGCACCATGGGTGTGCCAATCGTGATAGGCTACGGCCTGTCAGAGACCACGGCGACTGTAAGCTGCTTCCCATATGTAGGATATGAGATAGGAACAGTAGGTACTGTTCTCCCTGGAATAGAGGTCAAGATCGGAGCCGAGAACGAAATTCTGGTCAAAGGCCCCACAGTGATGCGTGGCTATTACAATAAACCGGAAGAAACCGCGGCAGCTTTCACTTCCGACGGATTTTTCCGCACCGGCGATGCCGGATATTTCGATGAGCGCGGTGCCCTCGTTCTCACAGAGCGTATCAAAGACCTCTTCAAGACCTCAAACGGCAAATATATCGCGCCCCAGGCTATTGAAAGCCGCCTTGGTGAAGATAAATATATCGAACAGGTTGCAGTAATCGGCGACAACCGTAAGTTTGTGACAGCCATCATAGTGCCTGCTATCGAAGCTATTAAGGAATATGCCAACCGCAAGAAGATTCAATATCGCTCACTTGAGGAACTTCTGAAAAACACTCAGGTACGCGACCTGATCAGCCGCCGCATAGAGGCGCTTCAGGAGGGTCTGGCATCATTCGAGAAAATCAAAAAATTCACACTTCTCCCTAAGGAATTCACTATGGAAGCAGGCGAGCTTACCAATACCCTAAAGATCCGCCGCCCCGTTATCAACCGCCACTACGCTTCAGAAATCGAGGCGATGTATGCGTGAATAGAAGTCAAGAAGTTGAGAAGTCAAGAAGCTAAGCAATAATACCTCTGTTATATTGACCTATACTCCTGATATTTTCCGATACCGGATCATAATTGAGTTACATAGATATAAAAAGCGAAGCGGATGTATATTCGATACATCCGCTTCGCTTTTTATATCTATGAGTCGAACTTAGCTTCTTGACTTCTCAACTTCTACTTCTACCCTACAATGTTATCCGGCGCGTTGTGGAACCGGCGCGAAGAATGAAGATACCACGGGAATCGAGTTTAATACGATGTATCCCCGGTTTCAGACTCTCCTGAGATATAAGCTGACCGAGAATCGAGAATATCTTTATCGTTATAGGTTTCTCGCTTGATACATAGATGAACCCATCAACAACCACTATGCTGACTTCAGATTCATTTTCAAGACTTTGCACAACCGACGGCACGGGAGAGGACACCTCTTCCCATGTGGCTCTCGAAGCTGCTGGGGCATTCATCCATACCCCTGACGCTACAGCTACCGACATCAGTATCTTATGCAATATCTTCATTGACACTATTTCAATCTACAAAATTAGAAAAAATATCAATTACTACCAAACCCCTTTTCGTACCCTAATGTTAAAAATCGCGCAGTCAGAAAGAATATAATCATCAAAGATGATGTCGACTCCCTCATTTCTCAATAAATTGGCGAACGAGGGAAATTTGACCACTACGTGCATCAAGATACAGCCAAGTCCACATCCGCGAAGCCCAAATAACATATTTGATGATTGCTTCTTTAGAAATAATCAGTAAAACTTCACTCTTTTTTGGAAAGGTTTTGAGGAACCGAGGGAAATTATTGCTACATTTGTGGTATTATGCCGCAGAAGTATCGCGGCGAAGCAAAAAGATTACGGAAATGGCTCATTACAAGAAAAAAAATATAGCGCTGGGCGCCTTCGGCAGGCTCCTGTTCAACGAAGGGTTGTGGACAAAGCGATTCGCACTGTCGTGGATCGGATGTCTGCTTACGGTATTGGTATTTGACCTTCTTTGGTGCGGTCAGACCACCTTCCGAGCTTTCGGATTCGCCTCCACCTATATCAATGCCCTCACTCTCACCACACTGATGACACTTCCCTCAGTGGCATCACGTAAGCTATGGCCACAGATAACGCTTATGGCGGTTGTTGACCTCTTGATGATTGCCAACCTGATGTATTGCCGGACATACTTCAATTCCATTCCTCCGGCAAGTTACCTCCTTGTCGGGCAGGTGTTCGACTTCCATACAAGCATCGCCGATTCCTGGAGCTGGCGATATCTCTCCATACCGGCTGTGACACTCCTGACCATTCTCTTCAACTTCGGTGACAGGGAGATCAGAAAACCGGCATGGGTTCCATACCTTATCACCCTGTTTCTGCTTGGAGTGTGCTCGGCGCTGGCAGCGATAGTCAACGGAGGTATGGTATCGCATGTCGAACATCTGAAAGGCGAATGCTATTATGCAACAACTCCACCGGTAGTATACACACCCTTCGGTACTTTGGCTGCTGAACTGGCAATCACCGAACGCGACATTACCCCTGCCGAGCGCGAAGGGGTCGAACAGTGGAGCCGCGACCATATGCGTTTCCAAAGCCGGATGCAACCGGCAACGGCAGTTCCCGACAGTCTGCGACGCGACAATCTGGTTGTAATAGTATGCGAATCGCTCGAATCATGGCCTATCGGTGCTACTCTCGAGGGGAAGGAGCTCACCCCTCACCTGAACGCGGCGATGGCCGATACCGCCACCACCTGGTACGCTCCGCAAGTACTTTCTCAGGTAGGCAACGGCAGAAGCATCGACGGTCAGCTGCTGATGCTCGCCGGTATGTACCCCATGCGCAACGATGTATTCTCCATGAAATATCCCGACACGAAGTTCTTCGCTCTCCCCGATGCGATGAAGGAACAGGGGGCAAAAACATACCTCCTGAGCGGCGACAAACCCTCCACATGGAATCAGGGTCTGGTAGCGCGCAGTTTCGGTATCACCCGCCAGGATATGGCCGACAGCTGGGACAACTCAGAGCGTATAGGTCACCCCAAACGCCTGAGCGACGCATCGCTTGTTGAACAGACCATAGCGAAGATGCAGCGGGGCGACGTATGGCCCGAAGGGGAAAAGGCATATGTTCAGATTGTCACATATACCGGTCACAACCCTTTCAAAATCCCCGAAAAACTCCGTACAATAACTTTCACAGGCGACCACCACGGAAAACTCACCGATTATCTCACAGCTGTCAATTATGCGGATCAGGCTCTCGGACACCTCATCGCCTACCTCAAGAGCCGCCCTGACTGGAACAAGACCATGGTAGTTATCGTGGGTGACCACGAGGCGCTCGCATCATGGCGTCATGAGATACGCAATTCAGCCGAAGGACGCGAGCTGGTGGCTCACGCCGGTTTCGTGCCCATGATCGTACTCAACTCCCCGACAGGAGGCAAACATGCAGATGTCATGGGACAGGTAGATGTATACACCACCCTTCTCGACCTTATGGGGCTCCCCTACAACTGGAGAGGGATGGGATTCTCAGCTCTTTCACCCGACAGTCCACGTTTTGCCTACGATTATCAAGGCACTATGGAAGGTTCGGCAGCAGACGCAATCGCCGGGCTCGAAGAGCATGTGGCAGCCGGCCCGCAGACTTCCGACCTCATGATCCGCCATCAGCTCATCAACTGAGCCTCGCATTTTCAACTATCCAAATTTTCAAATTGACAATTTGAAAATTTGTCAATTACTAATCAATAATTGCTAATTACTAATTCCATCAAGTGTTCTGGTTCGCAGACTTCATCACAACCCCGTGGGTGTACTGGACGATAGCCGTTCTGTACATGCTCACCATACTCGGAATTATCGTGGTGGTGGTAAGCGAGAACCGTAATCCAGTGAAGTCACTGGCATGGATCACCGTACTTCTGGTAGTACCGATGGTAGGATTGATTCTATACATCGTATTCGGTAGAAACATCCAGACAAAACGCATTATCTCCCGACGTAACAGGCGAAAACTGAAACGCCTTAACACCGCAGCAAAGACACGACCGGCTAAACTTCAGAACTATCCCGCTCCATTGCGCCAGCAGGTAAACCTCGCGCACTCTCTCTGCAGCGCAAACTACCATGAAGGTAACGAAGTGAAGCTGTTCGACAACGGCACTGACAAATTCAATGCCCTTCTGACCGACATAGCAGCCGCAAAAAAATACATCAATCTGCAGTATTACATCATTGTCGACGACAAGATAGGCAGCTGGGTGCTCGACGCGCTCGCCGAGCGCGCCCGAGCCGGCGTAAAGGTCAGGGTTATTTACGATCATGTAGGGTCGTTCAAGCTCTCAAGGCGTGCATGCCGGCGCATGCGCGAGGCAGGCATTGAAGCCTACCCGTTCTTCAAGGTTGTCTTCCCCCCCTTCGGAACCCGCATAAACTGGCGCAACCACCGAAAGCTCGTTGTTATCGACGGGGAGATCGGATATATCGGAGGCATGAACATCGCCGACCGCTACATCGATGGCGGAAAACTGTTCGACACATGGCGCGACCTGCATCTGCGTCTGCGTGGACCCGCTGTAGGAGCGCTCCAGCAGTCATTTGCAATCGACTGGAACTTCATGGGTCAGCCACTTATCGAAGATGTAGCCGGAACAGAAGTGCACACCGAATCACCGGCAGGCATGCAGCTCGTCACAGGCGGTCCCACATCGCAATGGATGAATATGACCCTTATATTCCAGCATGCCATATCTTCGGCGCGGAAATGCATCTACATAATGACCCCCTATTTCATTCCGTCGGAGGGGTTACTTCATGCTCTTCAGGTAGCGGCGCTTGCGAAAGTTGACGTTCGCCTGATGCTGCCGAGGCGTTCCGACAGCGACATGCTTCGCTGGGCATCGTTCTCATACATTCAGGAGTGTCTGCGTTCGGGGATAAAGGTCTATCTATATCAGAAAGGGATGCTCCACAGCAAAGCGATAATAATCGACGACAACTTCTCCACCGTAGGATCTACCAACTTCGATTTCCGCAGCTTCGAACACAATTTCGAGGCAAACATGCTCATATATTCCGCAGATTTCAACACACGGATGAAGGAGCAGTTTTTCCGCGATCAGAAAGACTCCGTGCGCGTCACCCCGGCGTCGTGGCGCGAACGCCCTCTGCTTGAGAAAGCCCTCGAATCGTTCATGCGCCTGTTCTCACCTATCCTCTGACCGGCAGCTTCATTCACCAAGAAACAGACAGGCATCCCCGTAGCTCAGAAAACGGTAACCACCGGCAAGAGCGTGATCGTAAACCCCGCGCCACTGGTCGCCTCCACCGGTAAATGCACTTACAAGAAGAAGCAGCGTGGACCGCGGCTGATGAAAGTTGGTTACAATTCCCCTTACAATACGGTAACGATAGCCCGGAGCGATGATTACCCTCGTCGATGCTACAAGAGTGTCCCCTTCAAAGCTGTCGAGTAGTGCACGGAGCGCATCGGATACCGACAGCTGCGGATGACTGCCGTCGTAAGGATACCATTGGGGAAGTTCATCGACAGGAAGCCCCTGCGCCGCCCGGCAACCAAGATGGTAAAGACTTTCGAGAGTGCGCACAGAAGTAGTGCCGACAGCTACTACCCGACGGTCGGTCGAAGCCAGTTCCTCGATAAGGGTCCGGCTAACGGCGATAAACTCACTGTGCATAAGATGTTCGCCGATCTCGTCCGATTTCACCGGCTGGAAAGTTCCGGCACCTACATGAAGCGTCAGCTCACGGCGTGGAATTCCACGGGCCGATACCTCATCGAGTACCCGGGGAGTAAAATGAAGCCCTGCGGTCGGAGCTGCCACCGATCCGTCGATATGTGAATATACCGTCTGATAGTCAGCGGCATCAGATGCCTCGGTGGAACGATTCAGATAAGGAGGGATCGGAATCTCACCCGCTGCCTCTATGATATCGGCAAAGGTAAATTCAGGATTATCCCACGAAAATTCTATAACTGAAGCATTCGCCTCGCGCCCTATACGGGTGGCACGGAAATCTACCTCAACCCCTTTTACCACAAGACTGAGCGTTAGAGAGCCTTGCTTCCATTTTTTGGAATTTCCGACAAAACAGATCCAGGAGCAACAGCTGTCGGAGGCAAAACTCTGGGCATAGTCGCGCGGCGATACCGGTTCGAGACAGAAGATCTCTATGAGAGCACCCTCAGGCTTGCGGAAGCGCAGACGCGCGTTGATAACCCTGGTGTTATTGTATACCAGCATACTGTCGGATGGCAGAAGCTGCGGCAGTTCGCTGAAAACATGATCGGTGACAGAGCCGTCGGAGCGACGCACAAGCAGCTTGCAGCTGTCGCGCAAGGCAAGCGGATGCTTCGCTATACGCTCATCGGGGAGCGGGTAATCGAAATCGTCGATTCTCAAATTCTTTACCATGATGCAAAGTTACGGAAATGTCGGGGAAATTATGTAAGTTTGTATCGGGAAACAACGGGATGGGGCATTAACACAGACATAACACCATACAGAGATATGACTAAAGTAGGAGACAACGTAAGATTTCTCAGCTCCACAGGGGGCGGACGCGTGGTAAAAATCGACGGGCAGATAGCCCACGTCGAAGAGGAGGACGGATTCGTGACCCCCGTAATGCTCAAGGAGCTTGTAGTGGTAAGCACACCAGGCGAGGAGAGCGCACGCCGCGATCTATTCGGCGGAACCGGACAACACCGCCAGGAACGCGAGCAGCAGGCTAAAAGCAAATTCGTGCCTACGGTGATGCCTGAGGCTCCCGAACCGGAACCTGTGGTTGAGACACCCGAAGGTGAGAAACTCAACGTCGTGCTCGCTTTCGCGGCTATGGAGCTCAAACATCTCACCACCACCTCCTACGAGGCATATCTGGTGAACGACTCCAACTATTTCCTCTATTTCACCTACCTTTCGCGTGCCGACTCAGAGGAAGGGTGGACAACCCGCTACGCCGGGCTGATAGAACCCAACATGCAGGTTTTTCTCGAAGAGCTTACCCGCGATCAGGTAGGGCGCCTGGATCGTCTGGCGTTCCAGTACATAGCTTTCAAGCGCGACCGGCAGTTCCGCCTGAAGGCGCCGGCAGCTGTGGAGACCCCGATGGATACCACCAAATTTTTCAAACTCCACTGCTTCCGCGACAACCCCTATTTCGATGAGCCGGTAATAGCTGTCGACATAGTGAAAAACGACATCCCCCAGCGTGCTATGACAATTGACAGCTCGCAGCTTGAGGATGCCATGCGCCGTAAACGTTACGAGGACACCCGCCCGCTCAAACGTCCGGTACAGAAAAAACTGCCCAAAGATGATCCGCTCGTAATTGACCTTCATATCAACGAACTCCTCGACAGCACCCGCGGACTGAGCAACGCCGACATCCTCAACTACCAGGTCGACACCTTCCGGAAGGTGATGAAAGAGAATCTCAGCAAAAAGGGTCAGAAAATAGTGTTCATCCATGGCAAAGGTGAGGGTGTTTTACGCCAGGCACTGATGAAAGAGCTGAACTACAGCTTCAAGGGACACGATGTTCAGGACGCTTCCTTCCGCGAATATGGCTATGGAGCCACTCAGGTAACGATACGCTGACTATTACAAAAAAGCAACCGGAACGATAATGGTGATTGTATTTTCAGGAACAGGCAACTCGCTGCGCGTGGCTCAGGAGCTGCAGCGGCATACGGGAGGTGAGATGGTGATTCTGGAAGGTGAACGTCTGCTTAATCCCGCGAAAGAAACCCTGGAGGTTACCGCCGATGACGAACCCGTGATTTGGATAATGCCCGTATACTCATGGGGCATACCTCCGGTTATGGAGCGGTTTATCAGCAAAATCCGCTTCAAGGGCGCTCCCCGCAGCCCGCATTACGTGGTGCTTACCTGCGGCGACGACATTGGCTATGCCGATAACTGCTGGCGCAAACTTGTGGGACGCCGCGGATGGACACCCCGAGGCAGTTTCTCCGTAGCCATGCCCAACACATATGTGTGTATGAAAGGTTTCGAAGTCGATTCTTCCGACATTGAGGCAGGAAAGATGGCTGCGATGCCCGAAAGGATCGCAGCTGTGGCAGCAGCTATAAAGAGGAACTTTTCTGACGATGATGTGGTAAGAGGCTCCGGCGCTTGGTGGAAAACCTATGCGATCCGGCCATTCTTCAACGCCTTCTGCACATCGCCCCATAAATTCCGTGCATCCGACCGCTGTACAGGATGCTCTACCTGCGCCCTCTCCTGCCCGATGCACAACATAACGATGAAAGAGCAACGCCCCCGATGGGGACGCGACTGCGCTTTCTGCCTGCGCTGCTACCACATCTGTCCCCACCACGCCGTGGAGTATGGCGACGCCACACTCCACAAAGGGCAGAAACGGGTATTCAGATCAGATCTTTAAGCCGGCTACCTCGGCGGTAAGTCCAGGAATCGTCTCTACGGCATTCTGATCGGCACGCACCGGAACTATCGTCGCATAGTCGCGGTCAAGCCAATAGAGATCCGTATCGGTGCTCTCAGGCTCCTCATTCACCAGGTCGCCGGTAAGCAGATAGAACGGCTTGCCGTGGGGATCGAGATATTCCTTATACTCCTCGGTCCAGTGGCTGCGGGCTGAACGCGCCACCTTCACCCCCCTGATCTTCACCTTTGCCGGGAAATTGACATTAAGCGCCACCCCCTCGGGTAGCCCACTCTCAAGCACCATGCGTGTGATAGCCTTGATCCAGGGAGCACATTCGCTGAAATCAGCCTTTATCGAATGGTGGAGCAATGAGAAACCTACCGCCGGAATCCCCTGCATGGCACCTTCGAAAGCCGCTCCCATCGTCCCGGAATATATTACGGAATTGCCGGCATTTGAGCCATGGTTTACTCCCGACAGCACTATGTCGGGGCGGCGGGGAACGATATGGTGCATGGCAAGCTTCACACAGTCAACAGGGGTGCCATTTACGGAAAACACCCGCGCACCTTCGTATCCTTCATGATCTGTTACACGCAGCGGTGAGCTGACCGTGAAAGCCGACGACTGGCCGGAATGCGGTTCATCCGGAGCCACCACATATATATCCCCGAACTCCTTAACGCAATCTACAAGATAGCGCAGACCCGGAGCGTTGATGCTGTCGTCATTTGTAATAAGTACCAATGGTTTCTTTTCCATAATTTTTCTTCTTGTTTTGAATACCGACACTCCCCTCCACTTCCTTACCCATACAAAGGTAACACTTTTCTTCCATACATTGTTAACCGCCGGCAGAACTAAGACTGTAGAAGCAGGGGCATGATGTTCCACGAGTAATGTTAAAATGTTCCACAGTTATGAACATTATTGCCCAGTTATGAACAAAAAAGCTGAAATGCTTGGACGTCAGTTTTCATATCCCGCTGAAAACCCTTTACTTTGCAGAAAATACAAGAAAACTACATGGGCAAAATAATAGCTATCGCAAATCAGAAAGGTGGCGTCGGGAAAACCACCACAACCATCAACCTTGCCGCTTCGCTGGCCAGCCGCGGCAAGAAAGTGCTTATCATCGACGCCGACCCGCAAGCCAACGCTACATCAGGCTACGGCATCGACCCCCGCCAGATGCAGTCGTCGATCTACGAATGTCTGGTCGACGGTTATCCGATAGACGGTTCTCAGGTAGCGACATGCGTCGAGGGGCTCGATCTGGTAGGCTCACGCATAGACCTTGCCGGTGCCGAACTCGAACTTATCAATCAGCCAGACCGTGAGCGGGTGCTTGCCAAACTTCTCGCCGAGGTAGCCCCGAAATATGATTTCATACTCATCGACTGTTCCCCCTCACTGGGTCTTATCACCGTCAATGCCCTTACTGCGGCAGACTCGGTGATAATACCTGTCCAGGCCGAATATTTCGCTCTCGAAGGCATCAGCAAACTGCTCAACACTATCCGCATCATCAAATCCAAGCTCAATCCGCACCTCGAGATTGAGGGATTCCTGCTTACGATGTACGATGCCCGTCTGCGCCTCGCCAACCAGATATATGAGGAACTTAAAACACACTTCGGCGACATGGTGTTCAACACCGTGATTCCCCGCAATATCCGCCTGAGCGAAGCGCCATCGCACGGTCTGCCGGCCCTGCTCTACGACCCCGAAAGCCGCGGCGCCACCTCCCACCTCATGCTCGCCAAGGAACTGATAGCGAAAAACTGACAACAACTCTCACCTGAACATACATCTCCATCCATATGGCACAACACAGAAACGCTCTCGGTCGCGGGCTCGGCTCGCTGATTTCTATGGACGACACCCCCGCCAAGGGATCATCGGCTATCAACGACATAAGTCTCGACCGCATCACACCGAACCCCGCCCAACCGCGCACTACATTCGACGAGGAGGCGCTCGAAGAACTTGCAGCCTCCATCCGCGAGCTCGGCATAATCCAACCCCTCTCCCTGCGCAAGACCGGACCTGACAGCTACCAGATCATTGCCGGCGAACGCCGCTACCGCGCCGCACGCATGGCAGGGCTCACATCCGTACCCGCCTACATCCGTACAGCCAATGATTCAGAGCTCACGGAAATGGCACTCATCGAGAACATACAGCGCGAGGATCTGAACGCCATTGAAATAGCCCTTACCTTCAAAAAACTGATCGATCAGTACAGCCTCACTCAGGAGCGGCTGTCGGAACGCATAGGCAAGAAACGCGCCACCATCGCCAACTTCCTGCGACTGCTGAGACTCCCCGCAGAGGTGCAGCTCGGGTTGCGCGACAAACGTGTTGACATGGGGCATGCACGCGCCCTCCTTTCTATTGACAACCCATCGGTTCAGCTCAAAATATATAAAGAGATAATACGCCAGGGACTTTCCGTACGCAAGGTAGAGGAACTTGCGAAAGCATATCAGGAGGGGAAGCTCGACAAAAACGCACATGATGAGAAAAACGACCGCCCCTATGCCAGCCATGATTTCGACCTGCTGAAGAAACATCTGTCAAACACCTTCCAGACTCCCGTAAAATTCTCATGCGACAAGAGAGGAAAAGGATCTATCACCTTCAGTTTCAACAACGAAGAGGATCTTGCGAGATTAATCACACTATTCGATACCCTGAAGCCGTAACTTTTTGGTACTTCCATACGTTATAACCGGTGTGCGGCTATATTGAGCTCGCACATCGGTTTTGCATATACACAGGCCATCTGTCATCCGCTGAATCAGACTCACAACAAAATAAGATTCACAACAAACAAAAACATAACAGAACAATGAAGAAACTTGCAACACTCTTCGCAGGGATCGCCACAATGGCAGCCCTCGCCTCATGCTCAGGCGCAAAAACTGAAGCAAAAATCTCTGACCTCAATGGAGAATGGAATGTAACCGCTATTGACGGAAAGACCGTAAACGTTCCTGAAAATCAGGAAAGCCCCTTCCTGGGCTTCAATACATCCACAGGTCAGCTGTATGGCAACGCCTCCTGCAACTCACTCATGGGCAGTTTCCAGACCGACGCCGCCCCAGGTGTCATTGATCTGAGCCAGACCGGCGCCACACGCATGATGTGTCCCGACATGTCGGTTGAAGACGCACTTCTCGGAGCTCTCGGACGTGTGAAGGGATACAAAGTCACAAAATCAGGCGACGTAGACCTCACCGATGCCCAGGGTAATGTAGTTCTCGCCCTCGCTCACCGCGACACCGAGCAGACCGCAGAATAAACCCCAACGCATACCCCACGCGCAGTTCAAGCGCCAAGATCATACGTACGACAAGTGTCGGCAGAGAGCGCAGCCGCAGATCGGTTGCATTCTCTGCCGACAACTGTTTTTGACCGTCTCCGGCGAATAATATAAAAAGGCGCTTATCACTAAGCGCCTTCTTATTGGTTTCCAATAGGTACA
>CAZDWY010000056.1:0-16039 GCA_964509345.1 uncultured Alistipes sp. | reverse complement strand
GGCCCACCTACGAGATCTATCCCGAATCGGCATGGAACTATTCGCTGATCCTTCCGGAGGGGAATCCGTTCGCCGCGTTCAAGGTGGAGCGCCTCCCCTGGCCTGCCGATAACCAGCCGTTCACACTCGAGAATGTGCCTCTGAAGGTTACCGCAACCGGTCGCATCATCCCCTCATGGGGTATCGACGAAACCGGTATCACGGGTGTTCTGCCTCGTCAGGATGCTCCCCGCAGCGAGCAGATCGACGAAATCACCCTCGTTCCGATGGGTGCGGCCCGTCTCCGCATCGCCTCCTTCCCCACTTCCGAAAAATAAAAAACCGCAAGCTAAAGCTTGCTCACGGAACCAATTTGCTCACGGAACCAAGAATGCTAAATTAGTTAAGTGAGCAAGCTTTAGCTTGCGTTTATCCCGACGAAAAATCGAAATTTATGCGCCCCTTTCTCCATAGCTTCAACCGGCGCTGCAACGGTCATGATTACCGTAGCCGTTGCATTTATATGATCACAATCCTTAAATCTCCCTCATTTCCGGTCTTCTCCTATATTGCAGCAGATCCGGCTTCCCAGAAAATATCACCATTAGTCATTATTTCCCCTGTAGGTGAAATAATATACGCGGCAATGAATGAGCTATGCGTAAGTTATCCAGAGCTGAAGATCCTTCGCCGCATAGCGATGCCTGATCACATCCATTTTGAATTGTTTGTCACTCAGAGTACCGCGTTACCGTTGGGATCGATGATTGCGGCTTTCAAAAGCATCTGTTCAAAGGAGTTCTGGGTCAGAAATCCCGAATCAGAGCTGGCAAAGAATAAGGTTCCGATGTTTGAGGCCGGATTTAATGACAAAATTGCCTTCCGTGCCGGTAGCAAAGACGCTTTTTATAATTATATTGCCGACAATCCGCGTCGCTACCTTGTGATGAAACTTTGTGCCGATTATTTCTATCATAAGCTGATGATTGAGATTGAAGGAACGAAATGCGGGCTCTACGGTAATCTGTTCCTGCTTGATAATCCGGTAAAATCGTTTGTAAAGATCAGCCGTGATAAAAGCAAGATGATGGATCTGGATGATAGAATGAAGGAATGGGACGAGACAATCCGTTGCGGAGGAGTATTGGTATCTCCATTCATCAATCCTGCCGAGAAGGAGATACGCGCCAAAGCGATAGAGAATGGCAATGGCATTATAATTGTTCTTGATTATCGCTTTTCAGAGCGTGCAAAGCCCTATAAATCCTTGTTCGATCTCTGTGCTGAAGGGCGTCTGTTGATTATCAGTACAGAAGAATTTTCCACCCCACCCAAAGCAATGCATTATTCCCAGGCTCAGAAGCTCAATGGCATTGCTTCCGCTATAGCGAACCTGGCGCCGTCGGCAGCCCGGTTATCTCGCCGTTAATATGTAATCCGGTAATCGACTTATGGATTAAACCGGATGTTTTTCTTATTTGCCGAATAATTGGATGAAAGATGGATAATCGGAGGTTTTGGCGAAAGAATCAGACTTTTGGGCGAATGTGGAATGATGGAAAACCGCGAACTTTGCAGTTCTAATTTAGCTACATAACAAATAATGAACAGAGTAATATCTGCATTGTGCTTTTCGCTGCTGCTTTGTGGTTGCGCGAAACAGCAGGAGACAGAAAGCTTCGGACATAGTGTCTGCGTTACGAATCCTGTGGCGACAGACGGGGTAGAGCGAAAAGTGTTTTCGGGTGTGGTGGAGGAAAACAACGGAATCAGCCTCGGTTTCAAGACCCCCGGTCAGTTGAAAAGGATTCTTGTAAAGGAGGGTGATTATGTTCGCTCAGGGCAGTTGCTTGCCGAATTGGATGATGCAGATTATCAGCTTGGGGTAGAGGCGGCTCAGATACAGTATGACCAGCTTCATGACGAAGTGGACCGCGCTACGCGCCTTTTCGAGAAAAACAGCATGTCGGCGAACGATTACGAGAAAGCCACTGCCGGTCTGCGTCAGCTCGAGGTTCAGCTTCAGGTAAATAAAAATAAACTCGACTATACGAAACTCTACTCTCCGGTGGCGGGCTACATACAGAGCGTCAATTTCTCGCCTGCCGAGATGGTGGATGCCGGAACCGCAGTGTTCAGTCTGCTCGATGTGAGCGGGATGGAGGTTGTGGTTGACATACCTTCGGCAATGTACGACCGCGCTTCTGATTTCAGCGGTTTCTCAAGCCGTCCGGCGGGGAGAGGCGACGGGAAGTGGATTCCGCTTACGTTTCTGAGCCTCGTGCCGAAGGCAGACAGCAATCAGCTTTACCGCATGCGTCTGGCGGTGCCCGCTTCCGAAGTGAAATCGCTTGTCTCGGGAATGAATATGGAGGTGGCTGTAGAGGTTACCGATACAGTATCCGACAACATTGCTGCTCTGTGGCTTCCGGTGTCGGCTTTGTTCCGCGATACCGACGGGGCGGAGTGTGTATGGGTTCTCCAGCCCGATTCCACTGTCGTGAAGCGTCCGGTAATGGTAGATCATGCCCGTTCAGGGGCTTCGGTAGCCGTGACCTCCGGAGTGGCACCTGCCGAGAGTGTGGTTCGCGCCGGAGTGAATGTGCTTACCGAGGGCGAAAAGGTAAGAGTGATCGCCGAACCGTCTGAAACCAATGTCGGGGGATTGCTATGACGCGGATCGCACAGTTTTTCATGCAGCGGCGCACACTGTTCTGGTCGCTGCTCGCGGGGATAATCCTCGCCGGAGTGATCGCTTTCCTCTATATGCCCAAGCTCGAGGATCCCGCCGTGCCTGTGAAGCAGGCGATGGTTGTGGTTCCCTATCCCGGTGCCTCAGCCCATGAGGTGGAGCTGAATGTGGCACAGATGATGGAGGAGGAGCTGCGCACCCTGCCGGATGTCTACAAAATAAAGACCGACTGCCAGCCGGGGATGGCTATGATAACGGTAGAGTTCAAGATGTCGGTGCTTATCGAAGATCTCGAGCAGCACTTCGACCAACTTCGCCGTAAGGTAAACGATGTGGCGTCGCGCCTCCCGTCGGGAACCTATACGCCGGTGGTGCTCGACGATATGATGGATGTGTACGGCATCTTCTATGCCCTCACCGGCGAAGGATACAGCTATCCAGAGCTTTACCGCTATGCCAAGTATCTGCGCCGCGAGCTGCTGTCGGTACCGGGGGTGAAGCGTGTGACGATTGCCGGAAACCTCGAGGAGGTGATCAACATAACCCTTCCTAAGGAGGAGCTGGCGCGAAACGGGCTGCTCCCGACTCAGATTATGAGCGCTCTCCAGGCGGTAGGGAAACCGGTTGCCGGGGGAAGTTACCGCACAGGCAACGATGCCCTCCAGATACGGATAGACGCACCTGTCAACAACGAGGATGAACTGCGCGATCTTACGGTGTCGACACCTCAGGGGAAACTTGTGCGCCTCGGCGACATAGCCCGCATCGAACGTGGACTTACCGACCCTCAGCGCAACGGTTTTTTTGTGAATGAGCAGCCGGCGATCGCTATCTGTGTGGCGATGGAGACCGACGCCATAGTTCCAGATGTGGGTAAGGCTGTCGATGCCCGTCTTGCCGAGGCAATGAAAAGCATGCCGGCGGGGATGGAGACAGATAAAATATTCTTCCAGCCCGACAAGGTAAGCGATGCCATCTCGTCGTTTATGTGGAATCTGCTCGCATCGGTGGTGATAGTGATTCTGGTGCTGGTGTTCACCATGGGCTTCCGCAGCGGGGTCATCATAGGTTTCGGTCTGGTGTTGACGATCGCCGTTTCTTTCCCGATACTTCTGCAGTGCGGCACAACCCTTCAGCGCATATCCCTGGGCGCTTTCATAGTGGCTATGGGAATGCTGGTTGACAACGCGGTAGTGATAATGGACGGTATACTCGTTGACCGTAAGCGCGGTCTTCCTGCGAGCCGCTACCTTTACGATACCGGAAGGCGCACTGCAATGCCTTTGCTCGGTGCTACGGTAATCGCAGCCGCAACTTTCGTAGGCATTTACCTTTCGCCCGATTCAGCAGGTGAATATGCAGGCGACCTTTTTCTGGTGCTCTGTGTGAGCCTTCTGGCAAGCTGGGTGCTCGCCTTGGTGCAGGTCCCGGTTTGTGCGGCAGCCTGGATGGGTAAGGATAAATCAACTGGCAAGGCCGGTGATAGCCAGCCGCAGCCGGGCGAGGAGGTTATGAATTCGCCTGCCCACCGCTTTGTGCGTCGCTCGGTCGGCACCCTTATCCGCTTCAAATGGATTACGGTAGCGCTTGCTTTCGCTCTTCTCGGTCTTAGCATGTGGGGAATGATGAAAGTGAAACAGCTCTTTTTCCCTGATTTCGACTACAAGCAGTTTGTGGTAGAGTGCTATTTCCCGCCGCAGACCTCGCCTGACGCTGTCAGGGAGGAGATGCTCGCCATGTCGGCGGAACTCAGGAAGAATCCCGAGGTGGAGCGGGTGGCAATGAGTATGGGAGCCGCTCCGGCGCGATACTGCCTCGTGCGCCCGATGTCGTCGGGTGGCGACAGTTATGCCGAGCTTATCGTTGATTGCGACAGCTACCGCACGGTGGAGAAAGAGATTCCGGTGATTCTCCGCGAGCTACGCGCATCCTGTCCCGACGCGTATATACGCATCAGAAAATACAATTTCTCCATCTCGACTTCCCACACCGTCGAGGTTGAATTTGCCGGTCCCGACCCTGCCGTGCTTAAACGGCTGAGTGCTGAAGCCGAGCAGATAATGCGTGCCTGTCCCTATGTGGATCCATATTCGGTTCAGAACAACTGGCATCCGATGGCTAAAAAACTTGTGGCTGCCTATGATCATCATTCGGGTGTGCGTGCCGGGGTGAGCCGCGCCGACGTAGGCAACGCTCTTCAGGCTGCAACCGATGGAATGACGGTTGGAGTGATGCCCGATCAGGACCGTATGCTGATGGTTAATCTGCTTGTGCGCAATGCCGATGGCTCGAAGATTTCCGATCTCGAAAATATCCCGGTATGGACCATGACAAACGTGCGGCTCGACGACGGGGCTATTGCCGAGGCTATGTCGGGAGGTGGTGTGTCGGGTATCGCCGACTGTATGTTCCGCACCGTTCCGCTCGGAAGCGTTGCAAACGGAGTCAGCCTCGACTGGGAGGAGAATCTGGTTCACCGTCTCAACGGGCGCCGTGTGATAGAAGCCGAATGCGATCCGAATCCGCTTCTGTCCGATGCCACCCCGGCAAAGGTTGTGGAGAGCATCAGGGATCAGATCGAAGCCATCCAGCTGCCCGACGGATATTCGATGCGCTGGGTAGGTGAAGGTGAGCTTCAGGGAGATGCGATGAAGAATCTGCTGAAGTTCGTTCCCATAACCATTTTTATCATTCTCGCCATATTGCTGATGCTGTTCAACAGCTGGAAAAAGCTGTGGCTCATATTGATATGTCTGCCGTTCGTGTTCGTTGGAATCACCCCCGCGCTCCTTGTCAGCGGCACCCCGTTTACCTTCATGGCTATCATCGGTCTAATGGGGCTTATGGGTATGATGGTGAAAAATTCGATTGTACTTGTCGACGAGATCAACCGCCAGCAGACCGAGGAGGGACGTGCTCCCTATCATGCTGTAGTGGAGGCTACAGTGAGCCGTGTGCGCCCGGTGCTGATGGCATCGCTGACTACTATCGTAGGTATGATACCGCTTCTTGGCGATCCCATGTATGGCTCGCTTGCACTCACAATTATGGGAGGACTGACGGCAGGGACTGTAATAACCCTCATCCTTCTGCCCCTTTTCTATACGGTAATTTTCCGAATCCGAAAACCTGAATCCGAAAAATGAGAACAGGACATATAATAATCTCATGCCTTATGGCTGTGGCATCATTTACGGCCATAGCTTCAGAAACGCTCGAACTTAATGTGGCTCAATGCCGCGATATGGCCCTCAAGGCCAGTGAGCAGATGCGTGCAGCCGACAACAGCCGCCGGATGGCAGGGCTTGAAACGAAGGCTGCCACCACCAACTATCTTCCCAAGATAGATGCGATGGCGACAGGAACATATGTGTTCCCCGATATGGATATGATGGGATCGACCCTTCAGATGCACGGGATGTATGTGGCAGGATTTCAGCTTACCCAGCCGATATATGCCGGAGGCAAGATAACAGCCGGGCGTTCTCTTGCAAAAATAGGGGAGCGTGTGGCTGCCGAACAGCATCGTATGACGCGCCTCGATGTGATCGCCAACGTTGAGACCGCCTACTGGAACTATGTGTCGGTGCTTGGAAAGGTAGCTCTTATGGATAGCTACATGAATCTGATGGATACCCTGCTGAGCCGTACGGAACTGGCTGTAGAAGTCGGTATGGCTGTGCGCAATGATCTTCTGCGTGTAGAAGCGCGCCGCAGTGAGATAGAATATCAACGTCAGAAGGTAGCCAATGGAGCGAGTCTCTGCCGCATGGCGCTCTGTGAGGCCATAGGGGTGGATTACGATACTGAAATCACACCGCTCGATAACGACGCGGCGGGCGCCCCTTCACCCGCTGAGGTTCTCGATGCCACCCCTGCTGACCGCCCCGAACTGCGCCTGCTCGAGGAGCAGGTTGAGGCTAAACGTCAGATGGTGAAGCTCACCAGGGGAGACTTCCTCCCGACAGTAGGGCTCAGCGTGGGCTACAACTGGTATGGCAACATAAAGATGAACACGATGGTGGAGGCTGCGCCGGGAATGTATGTACCCTACAGTCAGAGTTTCGACGATAAGCTGGGGATGGCTATGGTAGCTGTGAAAGTACCCTTGTTCCACTGGGGAGAGGGGGTAAGGAAAGTGCAGAAGGCAAAACTCGAGGTGGAGAATGCCAGGCTGGAACTTGAGCGCAACAGCCGCCTCCTGAATCTCGAGACACGTCAGGCTGAAATTAATGTTGAGGATGGGTTCAGCATGATCTCCTCGGCTACGATCGGGCTGGAGCAGGCTGCTGAAAATTTACGCGTCACTACCGAGCGCCACCGTGAGCGCGTATGTCCACTCACCGATCTTCTTGATGCGCAGGCCCAGTGGCAGCAGGCATCGTCGAATCTGATAGAGGCTCGGGCACAATACCGCATCTACCTCACAGCCTATCTGAAAGCTACCGCCCGCCTCTGATGCGACTTCCCTTTATGAATTTGACCGGGTCACCAGCCACCTGAGGCACCGCCGCCACCGGTCATGCCTCCGCCGAAAGAGCCGCCCGAGAATCCGCCACCGCCGAATCCTCCTCCACCCCCTCCGCCGATAATTATCGGGGTTGCGATAACTTTGGGAATGGTGTATGGTTTCTGGGTGTCGTTGCCGCAATGGAGGCAGCGATATGTGGTCACGCCGCGCCCTTCATGGCTGGTGGTGGGGCGCATCAGCACACGGTGACCGGTGCATACGCTTGCCCGCGCTCCGCAGTGGTCGCAAACCTCATAGTTTTTCTTTGGATTTACGTATGGAATAATATCAGTCTCGCCGCAGGCAGGGCAGAGCCATACGTCGTAATCAACCGAATCAAGCTGTTCCTCGGCGTCCTGTGCAGGGGTGAGGTAGCGGTTGTCGTTTACCTCGTCGACGCGTTGCATACGGGTATGGCAGTTGGGACATAGCCGTTTGCGCAACCTCGTGCGCCTCATCAGGAATATGAGCAGCAGGAAGGCAGGCACACAGCAGCCCAGAGTGATGAATGACGCTACCGCGGCCGGTAGCTGCAATTGCTGGAGGGCTTTGAAGCGGTTGGCTGTCGGTTGGCGGCGGGTGCGCGCTGATGTGAAGAGTACCCAGATGAGGAATGCTATTCCGGCGAGTGCCGACAGCGAGATGTAGGTTTTGAACAGCGCGTCGCCGTCAATATCTTCGGCATCGGCATCGTTGGTATATTCCGACATAAGATACTCGCGGGCTTCGTCGTCGGTAAGAGCTGAGTGTATTGTGTTCAGGGCAGCCATGATACCCCCTTCATAGTCACTTTCGCGGAAATGGGGAGCCATGTCGTTGCGGATAATCCTGGAGGCAATCACATCGGGAAGCACCCCTTCGGCGCCATAACCGGTGCGGATGGCGGCGCACCTGTCGCCGATGGATATAAGCACCAGCACACCGTTATCCTTGTCTTTCTTGCCGATACCCCATAGCGAGAACAGTTCGGTGGCGTACTCGTCAATATCAGCGCCTGAAAGGTCGGGAACTATCACCACAACAGGTTCAGCCGATGACTTGGTCCACATATCGGTAAGTAAGGCATCGGCCCGCTGCCGGGTCTGAGCCGACATTACCCCCGCCTGGTCTGTGACATAACGGGTGCGGTCGGCTACATGCACGTTTTCCACCTCCTTTGGAGTGATTCCCCAGCCGAATAGCGGAACCAAAGCTATAAGATATATCAGTAGTTTTTTCATCGGTCAGTCAATTGTAGGTTCTTGATTATGGCAGCCAAAATCAATAGGCAATTAGCAATTAGTTAATGCGGTTATACGGCCGGAAGCGACAGTCCGTTGAGCTTGCGGAAAAGGTCGAGCGCGTATACATCGGTCATTGCTGAAACGTGGTCGAGCACCGACTGGATCTTCGGGAACAGCCCCGGACCACGCACATCGTATTGCTGTGGCACTTGCGACAGCAACAACTTCGAGTAGTTAAGCTGCGGATGGCGCACGGCGTCGATAAGTTTCTCAAGCAGGAAGGTTATGATGCGGTTACCGGCGAGCTCAACATTCACAACATCCGAGGAACGGTATATCTTGTCCCACGACACATCGCTGCAGCGGCTGTATGCTTCCCGTTCACGATCCGGCACCATGTCGAGAAGATGGCTGTTGAAGTTGCCTCGCATTATTTCGTCTTCATGCTCTACAAACGCCTCGGCACAGCGCTGAACGAGTATGCCGATCACCCCCGAACGCAGATATGCGATCTGTTCGTTGGGGTCGGTGATGCGTTCCATAACCGTATGGCACCGGCGTTGGCGCTCGGAAT
This sequence comes from uncultured Alistipes sp., assembly GCA_964509345.1. Taxonomy (GTDB): domain Bacteria; phylum Bacteroidota; class Bacteroidia; order Bacteroidales; family Muribaculaceae; genus UBA7173. The sequence continues at coordinate 7,061 of CAZDWY010000056.1, read as the reverse complement.
CGAAAAATCCGAGGAACAGATGTTTGACTTCGTCGGTCGACAGGATCTTGAGCTTGTGGGCATCCTCTATATCCATTACCTCGTAACAGATGTCGTCGGCAGCCTCTACGATGTAGACAAGTGGATGGCGGGCATAGCATAGGCGGCCGTCGCTATCCTCGCGGCATATAAGTCCGAGTTCGCGCGCTATCAGGCGGAAGGTGTCGTGCTCCGAAGTGAAGAACCCGAATTTGTTGCGTTTTCCGGCAAGGGTTGAGCTGAAGGGGTATTTCACTATCGAGGCGAGCATGGAATATGTCATGGCAAAGCCTCCCCGCCGACGGCCGTGAAACTGATGTGTTAGCAGCCGCAATGCGTTGGCGTTACCTTCGAAGTGAACCAGATCGGCCCATTGCTCAGGTGTGAGCTCATGTTGCAAGTCGGCGCCGGCTCCTTCCGAGAAGAAGGTCGATATCGCTTTCTCTCCCGAGTGTCCGAACGGCGGATTACCGAGATCGTGGGCCAGACATGCTGCCGCCACAATCTCTCCTATCGAATCGAGGGCTTTTTCATCGGGTGTCCCTTCGTAACGGGGCTGGATGGCGCGTGCGATCTCGTTTGCCATGGAGCGCCCAACGGATGCAACCTCCATGCTGTGGGTGAGGCGGTTGTGGACGAAGATGCTACCTGGCAATGGGAAAACCTGTGTCTTGTTCTGGAGGCGCCGGAAGGGGGATGAGAATACCAGACGGTCAAAATCGCGCTGAAAATCAGAGCGTGTGCCACCGCCGGAATTGGGCGAATGATAGTCCTCCATTCCGAAACGTTTGTCGCAGATCAGACGGCTCCACTGCATGCGTGGAGTGTCAGTCTGTGGTGTCTGTGCCGTCGGCAAGGTCTGATTGGTCCTCGTCATATTTCTGGTATAGGAAGTCGTTGTATGGGAACCTCTGGGTATGTATCTCTTTGGCTTTATCGTAGAGCATCTGTTTCAACTCGTCGATGTTAGTGCCTTTTTTAGCTGACACAAACACGCAGTTCCCTGGATCGAGGCGGTTCATCCAGGTGGCCTTGAGCTCTTCGAGCGGTATGTTGCGTGCTGTCCGCGGGGTAAGGTCATCCTCATCCTTGGGGATATGGTTGTATGCGTCGATTTTGTTGAAAACCATAATCATGGGTTTGTCGCCTGAGCCGCAGACTTCAGCCAGGGTCTTGTTGACAACCTCTATCTGTTCCTCAAACTGCGGATGGCTTATGTCGACAACATGGACAAGCAGATCGGCGTCGCGCACCTCGTCGAGAGTCGATTTGAACGATTCCACCAGATGGGTAGGCAGTTTGCGGATGAATCCTACGGTATCGGTCAGCAGGAACGGAAGGTTCTCGATTGTGACCTTGCGCACTGTAGTGTCGAGTGTGGCGAAAAGCTTGTTCTCGGCGAAGACGTCGCTTTTACTAAGAAGATTCATCAGCGTTGATTTGCCAACATTTGTGTAGCCCACGAGTGCGACACGGGTAAGGGCACCGCGGTTCTTACGCTGGAGGGTTTTCTGACGGTCGATGTTGCGCAGTTCCTCTTTCAGCAGCGATATCCGGCGCAGGATGATACGTCGGTCGGTCTCGATCTGTGTCTCACCGGGACCACGCATGCCGATACCGCCTCGCTGACGTTCTAGGTGGGTCCACAGTCGGGTCAGTCGGGGGAGCAGATATTGATATTGCGCCAGTTCCACCTGTGTTTTGGCAGTGGCGGTCTGCGCGCGTTTAGCGAATATATCGAGAATGAGGCTCGATCTGTCGAGAACCTTTACCTGTAGTTCTTTCTCGATGTTGGCGATCTGTTTGGTTGAGAGATCATCATCGAAAATCACCATTCCGATTTCGTTCTTCTCCACATACTCCCTGATTTCGGCGAGTTTGCCTTGCCCTACGAAGGTGCGCGAATTGGGATAGTCGAGTTTCTGTGTGAACCGGCACACTACATGGGCACCGGCTGTGTCGGCGAGAAATTCAAGTTCGTCGAGGTATTCCGCCACCTTTGTCTCGTTCTGGCGTTGGGTTATCAACCCTACGAGAATGGCGCGTTCGGTGGTTTCTTTGCTTATGATTAGGTCTTTCATATCTGTTTTGAATCGGTTGGATAGTATATATCCCGACCCCTCCGCCATTAATAACAACCGGAGGAGTATGTTTTATTTCACAAAGATAAGAAAATCCGTTGAATCACGTTTTTTGTTTTCGTAATTTTGCATCCTCAAAATCTGAAAAATGGCTTCAGGAAAATTTAAAGGTTATCTGCTGGGGGTTATTGCGGCCGCAACATATGGAATGAACCCTCTGTTTGCGTTGCCTCTTTATGAGGGGGGGATGGATGCGGGATCAGTATTGTTTTTCCGTTATCTTCTTGCTGTTCCCGTGATCGGGGCAATGATAAAGTGGCGCGGACGCAGTTTCGGCATCTCGTTAAAAGGTGGTGTCATGCTTGCTTCCATGGGGATATTGATGGCTCTGTCATCGCTGTGGCTCTTTCTGAGTTATAATTATATGGATGCGGGGATCGCGTCAAGCCTTCTGTTTGTGTATCCTATTATGGTTGCGGTGCTGATGGGATGTGTGTTTCATGAAAAGACCGGTTGGGTGACGGTAGTTAGTATCGTGATGGCGCTCTGTGGCATAGGTTTGCTCTATCAGGGTGATTCCGGTGTAACGCTCAGTTTGCGTGGGACACTGATGGTATTCGCGTCTTCTCTGTCATATGCGGTATATCTGGTGTTTGTGAACCGTTCGGCTCTTGACGACATGCCTACCGTAAAGCTCACCTTCTATGGCTTGCTGTTCGGATGGGTACTGTTTGCCGTCTATGTTCCTTTCAACGGGGGGCTGAAGCTTCCTGACGACGGGTGGTTATGGGTCAATGTTATTGCTCTCGCGATTTTCCCGACAGCAATCTCTCTTTTATGCACAAACAGTGCCATTCAGTATATTGGTTCCACTCCAACTGCTATTCTGGGGGCGTTTGAGCCTGTTACGGCAGTGTTTTTCGGTGTCACGGTTTTCGGCGAGCCGTTTACAACCCGTATATTCTCCGGTCTGTCGCTGATTATTGTAGCGGTTATAATGGTTATCGCGTCATCGACTATAGAGCAACAGTTGCTGCGTCTGCGTCGCATGTGGCCCCGCAGGAAGAAACGCCATTAGCGGTGGTGAGTTTACCTGATGGGGAAATGAAAAGGGCTGCTTTGCCATTCGCGGCATAGCAGCCCCTGTTGAAAAGGATTGCGGGAGAGAGATTGATGAGAAAAATTATGGAAGGAAGTTAACTAAGATTGGAACAACAGAATCAGAAAATCGGGTTCGCAATCGATTTGCAGTGAATGATTCTCATTTTGACAATGCAAAATTATTGCATATGATTCTGTTCTGCAACGTTTAATTGTCTGATCGTAGTTAATATCTCAAAAAGAATTGTAATTTAACTATATTTTGGTAAATTATTCTTTATGATTGCAATCTTCTCATCTCTCCCGTTAACGTTTGAAGCGGATGTAGCTTGGGGCAATGTCATTTCCCGAGGGAAATGCCGTTGCCGTTGAAGGATATTTCACTTACGGTGAGCCCCGGGCGGTATGAGAGCATGGTGCGTCGTCCGTCGATTTCTATATCAATAATGGAACCGTTGAATTTCGGGCGGGTATATACTATCAGCCTTACAGGGATTGTTTTGTTCGCGTCGACGCGTGCTGGGATAGCGTAGTCGCGTGCTCCTGCCACATCCCCTCCCTCGCCAAGGGTCCCCGGGGTAGTGTCGTAAGATGATGCGAACCACGCACGGTCTTTGTCGAGATTCAGTGTCCATACCGTACCCTCCCCGAATGTTATGGAGGCTACGCCTTTACCGGGGGATGCCGGTACAAGAGAAAATTCGCAGATGAAGGAGGCGGGAGTGGCTGCAGGAGCGTTTGAAGTGAGTTTTACTTCCGGTAGATTTGGAATAAGTTCATCGACCCAACGGCTTCCGAGGGATCCATCGTTGCCGTCGGTAATGATCTCGTGGGTTACAAGAGCGCCTCCCCAGTTCTGCATTTTCAGCCAGCCGGACATGAGCAGGCGGCCGTCGGGAAGAGTAGTGACAGCGGGAACGGACAATCCGTTATAGCAGTCCTTACCTTCTTTTACCATATCGCGGAACTCAGTGACAGGTGCGCCGGCAGGTTTCGACCACAATCCTGAAAAACCACCGATGACATAGTCGCGGTTTCCGGCGCGGAAGGGGAATGTGCAGTCACCTCCCGGAGGGAAGTCGGCGTTTACGCCTCGCCATCCGCCGTTGAGCGAATCGCTTTGCCATGTTCCGCGTGCGCCGTAATTGGCGAGCATCATCAGATTGCCGAGCGAATCGGTGTAAATACTTGGGTTCTCGCAGAAGTGAAAAAGTTTATGGGATTTTTCGAAAGTATTGCCACCGTCGTGGCTTACCGCATAGGTGGCACCGGCAGGAACGGATCCGGAAATGGTGTCGTAGCATATTGCGCGAGTATACCCCAGACTATCGAAATCGGCTTTCATTCCTGGAAGTGTGGTGCGCTCATACGGGAAAAGGCGTGTGGTGTGGAGCCCGTAGCTCAGGCATAGCTCTCCGTCGTTGACGAAAGGGGTTCCTGTACCGAGCGTCTCCCATTGTTTGTCGATGGGAACAGCCGCTTCATGCTCAGTCCAGTTTACGAGGTCGGGGGTGGAGAGATGTTCGAAATAGTGACCTCCGTTGCCGAATTTGCTTTGATGTCCGCGGCGGTCGAAAAGGTAGAAAATGTGATATCGACCGTTGAAATAACAAGCGACAACATCGCCAACCCAAGCGTTGTCGAAAGGTGGTGTCCAGTACTGCGGTATGTCGGCTGTAGGCGTCTCTGAGCGTACGGGTGTCAGAGCAGGTGTATAGAATTTCACATCCATCCGGTTTGTCGCGACCTTGGCCAGATGTTTGCCGGTGGCGGGAGTGCCGATAGGGAAATCGCTGTCGTAGAGGTGACCGTCAATATATAGTGATACCTCCTTGCCGGTGTAGTTCACTACGATGTCGTGGGAGATACCGGGTGTCAGTTTGCTGACCGGAACACTGAGGGTGATGGCGCGCGGGCGCGGTGTGTCGCCTGTTATGGAATCGGTCAGGAAGAGCGTGGCGTTGATGAGCTGGTCACCGTTGCTGTTGGCAGGATAGGTCTCCACCATTACGATATCTTCTATATCCACAAGCTTCTCATTTATCGGAAGGCTGGCAGGCGTTTTGAATCTCAAACTGAAACTATGGGCTGTATTATCCCTGAAAGTAATGGGCCACTGCCCTGAGGGGATGTCCAGTGGCTTACAGTTTTCTGTGAATGTGAAGTCACGGCTCAGCATCTGAAGGGATGCCTCTTTTCTTTGACAGCTGCATAGACTGACAACCAGAGCTGTAACGAAAATGAGATGATTTATAAAGCGTCTGATGTTCATGATGCGGTTTATTAAAGTCTGATGATAGGTTTAGTGTATACAACGATTACTGGGAGGTCGGTTTTGATGGAGGTGGCGTGTGACCATCGGGGGTGTCAGGATGGGAGGAGACCGAAGAGGGCGAAATCGTAGAAAACTGGATCGTTTGGGCGCAAAGTGCGCAGGGTTGCAGTGAGTTGTTCGACAGAGCGGCGGTCATTGGCACGGCGGTCAAGCAACCCGAGAGCCCGGGCGTTATCGCCTACATGCACGTCGAGAGGTATGTAGAGTTGACCGGGAGTGATGACTCCCTTCCAAACTCCCATATCGACAATCCCGTCGTCGCGAACGAGCCACCTGAGCGCCATATTGATGCGTTTAAGGGCTGTGGTAGCGAGATTCTGCGGCAGACAGCGCGGATTGGCGATGCCATCGTTGGCGGCTGCAAGTTCACGGTTCATCCCCTCTACGAGTTTCCATGCCGGTGCTTCGTTTACAGCTATATTTTCGCTACGGGCGAAGTCGGCCAGAGATCCGTGGCGGTTGAATATGCGGTTGAGACCTCGAAGGTAGTGGCGGAGGTCGCGTGCGAAGAACGTACGGTGGATGTTGATGTCGGGTAGCTCCTCATATCCCTTGTCCATTACGTAATTGTATGGATCGTAATCCATCAGGCGCAGCATCTTCTCGCAGTTTGAGCATATCATCTTGCGGTTTCCCCAGGCTATGGTGGCGCTGAGAAGGGCAACCGTCTCGATATCCTGTAGGCGTGTGAAGCGGCGGGGAAACTGCACCGGGTCGGCAGAGATGAACTCGGGTGAGTTCACCCGGGTTGCCTCTCTGTCGAGCCATTCGTGCAGGTCGGCCGGTATGGAAGCCGGCTCTATTGGTGCGGTTTTATTTGTCATCTTTCTTACGTGGGCGCTGACGCACGAGGCGCAGAACTTGGGCCGAGCGCGCCGGCAGATATAACTTCAGCCATTCCTTGCCTATGGGGGCGTAGAGCTGGTCGAATTGAGTGAGATGTTCAACCTTCTCGTCGATATTGCCATATCCGCCGAATTGCGGGCTATCTGTCGATAGGACAACACGGTATTTTCCCGGAGGGGCCAGAACACCGTAGTCGGTGAACGATTGTGTGGGCGAGAAGTTGAAGACAAACACGAAGTTGCCGCGGCGGAAGGCGAGAACCTGATCTGAATCTTTCTCCCAAAGTTTCTCGATGCCCAGCGCCTGGAAGTTGCTTATTCCGCTCACAAGGCTTATCATGGCGTTGTCGAAGGCGTTTAGGAATTTGTATTGCAGATCCTCGCGGTCTACAAGATCCCATTGGCGCCGGGCGTATTTGTAGCTCCATCCGTTTCCTTCGCGGGGGAAATCAATCCACTCGGGATGTCCGAACTCATTGCCCATGAAGTTGAGGTAGCCGCCGTTGATGGTGGCCAGGGTGACGAGGCGTATCATCTTGTGGAGGGCCATTCCACGGGCTACGGTCATGTTGTCGTCGCCCACCATCATATGCCAGTACATTTCCTTATCTATAAGACGGAAAATCACGGTCTTGTCGCCCACCAGAGCCTGATCGTGGCTCTCGACGTATGAGATGGTCT
>CAZDWY010000055.1:0-16156 GCA_964509345.1 uncultured Alistipes sp. | reverse complement strand
ATTTTAATTCTTTACATCAAAATTTAACTTATCTAAATTAGTTTAGACAACTTCGGTTATTACTTCGAAAAACTATCAACGAAACATTATAATAATGAACAAAATTCTTATTCCGTTAGCAATGTCTGCCACCGTATTAGCCACCGCTACCGGTTGCTGCGACAAGCAGGAACTCATCGATAAACCGGAGTTCCACACGACCGACGGCATTTTCAGTATTGAGGCGCTTGAAGCGCTTGGAAGAGTAAGTAATCCCCAGGTTTCACCGGATGGTTCAAAAATCCTGTATGGTGTAAGCTACGAAAGTGTGGAACAGAACAAATCCAACAACGAGCTACATGTTATGGATATTGACGGTGCCAATGTAAAACGCCTCACTGCCACACCTGCATCAGAAAGCGAAGCCGTTTGGATCGACGGTGGTCGCAGAGTTGCGTTCATAGCTCCGCACGACGGCGTTCCTCAGATGTGGGTAATGAATGCCGACGGCACAAACCGACAGGTTGTCACCCGCATGCAAAATGGTGTTGGTGGCTTCCTTGTATCTCCTGATGGAGCTAAAGTATTGCTCATATCTACCGTAAAATATGGCCGCACACCTCAGGACGTATATCCGGATCTTCCTAAGGCTAACGCTCGCATCATTGACGATCTCATGTATAAACATTGGGACGAATGGGTAACTGAAATTCCTCATCCTTTCCTTGCAGACTTCACCGGCTTCGGGGTCGAAAACATTAAGGATATCATGATGGACGAACCATTCGAATCGCCCATGAAACCGTTCGGCGGGATAGAATCCTTTGCGTGGAGTCCTGATTCAAAACAACTGGTATATGTCAGCCGCAAAAAGACCGGTATGGAATATGCCATATCAACCAACTCGGATCTATATCTTTATGATATCGCGGAAGGTTCTACACGTAATCTCACTGAAGGGATGATGGGTTACGACACTGCTCCTGCATTCTCTCCGGACGGCACCCAGCTGGCTTGGCTATCCATGGAACATGACGGTTATGAATCGGATAAGAACCGAATATTCGTGATGGATATGAAGTCTGGAGTAAAAACCGACCTTACGGACGAGTGGGATTATACAGCAGATGCCATTGCATGGAATCCAAATGGAAAAAGTATATACTTTTTAGCAGCTTATCAGGGGGTAACACCTATTTTCAGCATTGACGTGAACACCCACAAGGTAAATATGGTTACTTCAGGGGCAGATATTGCCGATTACGCAGCCCTAGTTCCTGTTGGAACGGATAGGATCGTAACAATGCGCCACTCTATGCTCTACCCGAATGAGATATTTTTGGTAGAGAGTCAAAAAGCACAGGCACTCACTGACGTAAACAAGGATATTCTGTCGCAGATTGAGGCTCCGGTAGTAATGAAAGAGCTTGTTCCGACGACAGATGGGAAACTTATGACAACCTGGGTGGTTCTTCCCCCGAACTTTGATCCAACTAAGAAATACCCCGCCATTCTCTATTGCCAAGGAGGTCCCCAACAGGCAGTAAGCCAATTCTGGAGCTATCGCTGGAATCTTATGCTGATGGCATCGAACGGTTATATTGTAATCGCCCCCAATCGTCGCGGTTTACCCGGCTTCGGAACAGAGTGGAATGCCCAGATATCAGGTGACTATCCCGGTCAAAACATGCGCGATTACCTCGCTGCAGTCGACTACATGAAAGAAAAACCGTTTGTTGACGAAGCTCATATCGGGGCTGTCGGTGCAAGCTACGGTGGTTTCTCGGTTTATATGCTGGCAGGCATACATGAAAACCGATTCGCGGCTCTCATCGCGCATGCCGGTATCTTCAATATAGAAAGCCAATATCTTGAAACAGAAGAAATGTGGTTCGCCAACTGGGATATGGGTGGTGCATACTGGGAGAAGGATAATCCCGTTGCGCAGCGTACGTTCGCGAACTCTCCGCACAGGTTTGTTGACAAGTGGAATACACCTATACTCATCACTCACGGCGAGTTTGATTACCGCATACTCTCGTCACAAGGCGAAATGGCCTTTAACGCAGCTCGTCTTCGTGGCGTACCAGCCGAAATGGTTATTTTCCCGGATGAAAACCACTGGATCCTCAAACCTCAGAATGCTATTTTATGGCAGCGTGTTTTCTTCCGCTGGCTCGACCGTTGGCTAAAGCCTTGCTCCAACAATATGGATGAAACAAAATAAAGCCCTCCATTATAGATATTAAATAAAACAGAATTGCAATTCAAAAGCTGGATACGTTATGCTTTTGAATTGCAATTCTGTTTTATTTGGATCCTACATTTCCTACGAAATATAATCCATCTGAAACTACAGTTTATTCTTTAGTTTTGATTATACCGTTTATAACTTTCGAGGTGGCATTATCACCGGAGACTTCACCGTTGCCAGGAAGATCTGATGAATCCGCCACAATATTCACATAATACTGAATGTAACCCCAGCATACAGGATAATCAACCACATATATAGGCATTTGAGCCTGAAGTAAATGGCGTCCCACCGGTTGGTCAGAAGTATCTACCGTGAGGGTAAAAGGCTGGGTAATATTGGTACCAATCAGATAATGATCCCAATAATAGGTAACCGCTCCGAGTGTACCTTCTTTATTCGTATTATTTACAAGGGTCAGCCCGTCAATGACAAGCTCTTCTCCCTGAACGACATAAATTTCATCGTCTTCAAATACTCCCCCACTTATGGTAGCCTGAATATTCACGTTAGGAACTTTGTCGTCATCATCGTCACATGATGTTGCCATAAAGCCGAACGGCAGAGCGAGCAACAGATAATAAAAAAACTTCTTCATAATAAATTATCCCTATATTTAATAAAATTCAATATTTACGGAAGTTAAACCTTATCCCGCAAAGTAGTTGCAGTGCGATATTTATAATCATCTGCGGATCAACTGCCTGCCGTAGCACAAAACAGCTCACCCGCAGATTATAAGAAATATATAATATATAACATCAGTTCATGAACTTCAGTTCACCATCGACCGCGTCAATTACGATAGGTTTAGTCTTATCAACAGCCTGAGAAAGAATATCCTTTGACAGCTTGTTCAGCACGAGACGATGAATTACACGCTTAACCGGACGCGCGCCGAATTCGGGATCATAACCTTCATCAGCAAGCAGACTGAGCGCTCCCGGAGTTACGGTAAGAGTGATACCGTTTGCTGCAAGCATCTTACTGATGCTCTTTACCTGCAATCCGACAATTTCCTCTATCTCCGCCCTGTTAAGGGGAGTAAACATTATCGTTTCGTCAATACGGTTAAGGAACTCCGGACGGATTGTCTGTTTCAACATGTCAAGCACCTCATGTTTCGTCTTCTCGACTACCTCATCATGATTCTCAGGTTTCATCTTCGAGAAATTATCACGGATAACAGATGAGCCCATATTTGAAGTCATAATGATGATGGTATTCTTGAAATTGACCATTCTGCCCTTGTTATCGGTAAGGCGACCATCATCAAGAACCTGAAGCAGGATATTGAACACATCTGGATGAGCTTTCTCAATCTCATCGAACAATACGACAGAGTATGGTTTTCGACGGACAGCTTCAGTAAGTTGACCACCTTCATCGTATCCGACATATCCCGGAGGCGCTCCTACCAGACGACTGACAGCATGTTTCTCCTGATACTCACTCATATCAATTCGGGTCATCATGTTCTCATCGTCAAAGAGATATTCAGCAAGAGCCTTTGCAAGTTCCGTCTTACCGACACCGGTGGTTCCAAGGAAAATAAATGATCCTATAGGACGACGTGGGTCATTCAGACCGGCTCTTGAACGGCGCACAGCATCTGCAATAGCCCTGATAGCCTCCTCCTGACCGATCACTCTGCCATGGAGCTCCTCTTCAAGATGGAGAAGTTTCTCTTTCTCACTTTGAACCATCTTGTTTACAGGAATACCGGTCCAACGTGATACGACATCGGCAATGTCATCGGCCGAAACCTCCTCTTTAATAAGAGCTTTCTCACCCTGCATTGCTTTCAACTGTTCCTGAATTGTGGCATTTTCCTGCTCCTTCTGTTGCACTTTTGAATATCTGATTTCCGCAACTTTGGCATAATCGCCTTCGCGTTCTGCGCGGTCAGCCTCGAAGTTGAGTTGTTCGATATCAATCTTATTCTGCTGAATTCGGTTTATCAACTCCTTTTCAGCTTTCCATTTTGCAGTGAATTCCTTCTCCTCCTCTCGCATGGCAGCAAGATCCTTTTCTATTTCACGCACCTTTTCATTATCGCCTTCGCGTTTGATTGCTTCACGCTCAATCTCTTTCTGGGCGATCATACGTGAAATCTCATCAAGTGCCTGCGGCACGGAGTCTATCTCCAACCGGAGCTTCGAGGCTGCCTCATCAACGAGGTCAATAGCCTTGTCCGGGAGAAAACGGTCTGTAATATATCGCTCCGAAAGCTGAACGGCAGCAATAATCGCTTCATCGCGGATACGCACCTTATGGTGGTTTTCGTAACGTTCTTTCAAACCACGGAGAATTGCTATCGCACTCATCTCGTCTGGTTCATTAACCATAACCTTCTGGAAACGACGTTCCAAGGCCTTATCCTTTTCGAAATATTTCTGATACTCATCAAGGGTAGTGGCACCAATGCTTCTGAGTTCGCCACGCGCTAAAGCAGGTTTCAGAATATTGGCAGCATCCATTGCGCCCTCCCCTTTGCCGGCTCCAACCAGAGTGTGGATTTCGTCAATAAAGAGAATTATCTCACCATCACTTTGCGTTACTTCGTTAACTATAGCTTTAAGACGTTCCTCAAATTCACCCTTATATTTCGCACCGGCTACCAACGCGCCCATATCAAGTGAATAGATCTGCTTCGTACGGAGATTTTCCGGCACATCCCCACGGACTATACGTTGTGCGAGTCCTTCAGCTATTGCCGTTTTACCTGTACCCGGTTCACCTATCAACATAGGATTGTTCTTGGTCCTACGACTTAGAATCTGAAGCACACGACGAATCTCGTCATCACGACCTATTACCGGATCAAGTTTTCCTGAGCGGGCGCGTTCGTTCAGATTTATAGCATATTTACTGAGTGAATTATATGTTTCCTCCGCGCTCTGATCGGTAGCCTTCTTTCCCTTACGCAGTTCTTCAATTGCAGCATTAAGTTCCTTCTCGCTCAAACCTGAATCTTTCAGAATTGTAGAAGCCGGAGAATTAACCTGAAACAGAGCCATTAATATAGCTTCCAGAGTTACATATTCGTCACCTTGCTTTTTCGCAACATCAAGCGCACGCTGCAGAACATCGTTAGATGTGCGGCTAAGGTAGGGTTCCCCTCCCGATACTTTTGGCAGTGTAGCTATCTCACGATCCGTCTGAGCGGCTACTGCAGTAGGATTTGCACCTACTTTCTGGAAAATAAACTTCACCAGAGATTCCCCCTCGGTCATAATGGCCTTCAGGATATGAACGGGCTCTATCTGCTGCTGACCTGCAGCACGTGTAAATTCCAGAGCCTTCTGTATCGCCTCCTGCGATTTAATAGTGAAACTGTTGAAATTCATATTATTGTATGATATGTTTTATTTATTTCGTTCTTTATACCATTATTAACAAATCTCATGCCAGAATGTTTGCCGACTGTGAAGTGATATGATCCAGTGTATCCATATACCATCCAGAAATCATCAATAAACTTAATACTCACCCTTTTGTACGAAAAAATCTTAACATACCGCATTAACAGTTGCATAGAACGTGCGGTTTCGTTACCTTTGCATCATACAATATGCTGCCCCGGAGACGACATTTGCCTGCGGAGCAGATAAGTTATATTATATCAGTATAATCCTCCGACATACGGTATATCACCAATACCATATAGTCTGGAATATACAGCTTACAACGAACCATATAGTTGTTAATAAACATGAATAAAATAACTCGCATAATAATCAATGCTGTATTTACTGTAGCATATATCCTTATCACTCCACCTCAGGAGATGTATGCGCAGAACAATACTGAACAGACCTATTTTGAATATCCCAAAGTACCGGATAATCTAGAGACACTTACAGAACGCTCCAATTTCTTCATAGAAAACTTCTGGAAACGTTGCAATATGAAATCGGCATTTTCATCCAGAGCAAAAATGGCACAGGCTTTCAATGATTATATAAGTTTTATGCCATATGCCGATGCCAAAGTTGTTCATGCCTCCATCGACAAACTGATTGCTGATGTCTCAAAGAATCCAAAAAACCTTCTGACATTGGCGGAAATTGCAGAGGGAGCGCTATATGCCGACACCGCCCGCATTGCGTGTGATGAATGCTATCTTCCCTTTGCTCAGGCAGTTGCTAATAACCGAAAAATTTCAAAAGCAGAAAAAGCTCGTTTCGAGTATCAGGCTACAGCATTGGCCTCATCACAGGTTGGAATGACGGCTCCGGAACTTGCATATACCCGTCCGGATGGAACAAAAGGGAAACTAAGCGAACTCACCCCCGGAGCATATGTATTGCTCTTCTTCAATGACCCCGACTGCACGGAGTGCGAGCTGGCCCGAATACGTCTTTCCGCCGATGCCAATCTAAATGATCTTGTATCATCCGGAAAAATCATAGTACTGAGCATCTATCCAGGAGAGGCTGACGATGAATGGCGCGACCGTACCAGCGTATACAATAGCCGGTGGGAAGTTGGAGCAGCTCCCGATGCTGATGAATATTACGATATGCGTAATCCACCAGTAATCTATTATCTCAATGGAGATCATACTATACTGTCTAAAACCTTCGATATTGATAATCTCATAGAAGCTTTCCGACAGGTAAACGCAAAAATCTCTAAAGGAAATTCCTAAATTATAGCCAGATGAATATTGCGGCTCTGATATCAGGAGGCGTTGATAGCGCAGTTGCAGTCCACAGATTGCTTGAGCAGGGACACAATCCTCACCTGTTCTATATCCGTATTGGTCTTGACAACGGAGAAGGAGACTGTTCAGCAGAGGAGGATATCGAGATGTGTCAATGCATTGCCACCCGATATAACCTGCCATTCGACGTGGTCTCGCTACATCAGGAATATTGGGAAAACGTAATGGAATATGCATTGCGTACAGTAAAGGAGGGTCTCACTCCTAACCCCGACATCATGTGCAATAAGATGATTAAATTCGGCTTTTTTGAAGAACGATGGGGGCATGAATTCGATATGACTGCTACTGGTCACTACGCAACTACCCGGCAGGTAGACAATAAAGTATTCCTTGCCACAGCATGTGACCCTGTAAAGGATCAGACAGACTTCCTTGCAAGAATTTCATATGATCAGTTGTGTCACCTTATGTTTCCAATCGGTGATCTCCCTAAACAGCAGGTGAGAGAAATCGCCAGAAAGACCCATATGCCTAATGCCTTCCGTAAAGACAGCCAAGGGATATGTTTTCTTGGAAAGATAAACTATAACGATTTCATCCGCCGCCATCTCGGTGAAAAAACCGGTGCAATCGTGGAAATAGAAACCGGAAGAAAACTCGGAGAGCACCACGGCTACTGGTTCCACACCATAGGTCAGAGAAAGGGGCTCGGGCTAAGCGGAGGACCCTGGTATGTTGTAAAAAAGAATGTTCACGACAATGTGATATATGTAAGCAATGGATACAACTGCGAGAAGCAGTACGGCAACACGCTACATTTAGATGAAATGCATTTTATTTCTGAGATCTCTCCAATCGGTAAGGACGGAACAGCATCCATAACATTCAAAAACCGTCATACACCAACATTTTCCCATGCACGTCTCATCCACATCGGTGACAAAGAATACCTTATTGAATCCGAAGAACAGATACAAGGTATCGCTCCAGGACAGTTCGCCGTTATATACGACCGGGAATCGCAAATATGTTACGGCAGCGGTGTGATTACTGGGCGTGCTGTTGAACGTTGAATTATTAATTATCCACATATACCCCAAAACCGATAACTCCTTTCACTTAATATGTCAACCAACTCTTCAGATAAAAATGATTCCGGAAACGGGGACCGCATAAGACTTCGGGTTCTCGGGATTTCGTACAGCCAGATACAAAGCGGGGCTTATGCACTCATTCTGGCGCAGGTCGACGGTCCGTACCGTATTCCGGTCGTTGTCGGTTCTTCAGAAGCTCAGTCAATTGCCATAAAAATGGAAGGAATAATACCTCCCCGTCCGATGACTCACGATCTATTTGCGTCACTTGCACATGCATATGGATTGGAACTTAAGGAAGTATTTATCCATAAGTTCGAAGAGGGTATTTTCTCATCGGATCTTATTTTTGAAAACAGCGAAGGGAAAGAAATCGTACTTGATGCCCGCACTTCCGATGCCATTGCTATTGCGATGCGTACCAACTCCCCCATCTGGACGACGCCCGAAATACTTGAGGAAACCGGTTTTATTATGGAGATAAAGGAAACAGATCCTCACCTACCGTCGGACGAAGAAATTGAACGTTCATTACGTGAAACGAACCTTGAGGAACTTTCACTTGAAGAGCTTCAGGAACGTCTTAACAAACATATAGCACAGGAAGAATACGAACAGGCTGCCAAAATAAAAGCGATAATTGCCCGACGAGCGCAAGATTCTGAGCAACAGAGCTGACCTGTGTTATAGAATCATTATATTTTGCAAGACTCTAAACAATAAATCAGCAAAACACAGATTTATAGCTATCGACCATGAAGAGTTTGAAAATTCGACTTTCAGTTATGAACTTCCTGGAGTTTGCAGTCTGGGGATCGTATTTAACTTCGCTGGGAAACTTTCTCGCACGCAACGGACTTCTTGATCAAATCGGTTGGTTCTATACAGTTCAGGGGATAGTATCCCTTATTATGCCCTCACTGATCGGTATTTTAGCTGACCGATGCATACCGGCGCAACGTATGTTGAGCCTTTGCCATCTTATCGCAGGCTCATTCATGGCTGCAGCCGGTACTTACTGCCTAATTACCCCTCAGATAGAATTTACTCCTTTATTCACCTTATACACCGTCTCCGTAGCCTTTTTCATGCCTACGATTGGTGTAGCTAACTCAGTGGCATTCAACGCTCTTACTAAAGCCGGAATGGATACAGTAAAGGACTTTCCACCGATACGCATATGGGGTACAATCGGCTTTATTTGTGCAATGTTATTTGTTAACTTTGCAGGGCCGGTAGAAGCACATTTTCAAACCACCTATATGCAAATGTTCGTATCTGCAACTTTCAGTTTTATTCTGATGATCTATGCACTTACAATGCCTGATTGTCCGATAAGTAAAGCTGTCAAAGGGGCATCGTTTGTAGAAACACTGGGGTTACGCGCATTCAAACTTTTTGAACGTAGACGGATGGCGATATTTTTTATCTTCAGCATGCTACTCGGTGTTTCACTCCAAATAACAAATGGCTACGCCAACCCCTTCATAACAAGTTTCTCGGGCATTGAAGAGTATAGTAATGCCTGGGCTGCCCAAAACGCTAACGCCCTTATATCACTCTCACAAATCAGCGAGACCCTTTGCATACTACTTATCCCATTCTGCTTGAAACGATTCGGAATTAAAGGCGTAATGCTAATGTCGATGTTCGCATGGGTATTCCGATTCGGATTTTTCGGTGCAGGCGATCCTGCCGGTAATCTTTGGATGTTCATACTCTCTTGTATAGTGTACGGTATCGCATTCGATTTCTTCAATGTATCAGGTGGTCTGTATGTCGATAAAGAGACCACTCCCGATATCCGGTCGAGCGCCCAGGGATTATTTATGATTATGACAAACGGTTTCGGAGCTACAATCGGAACCATCGCTGCAATGCTTGTGGTTAATCATTTTGTTGATTCCTCATCATCTCCAGAGGTACAACTCGCGGGGTGGCGTACCTGCTGGTACATATTTGCGGCATATGCCCTTGTTGTGGCAATTCTTTTCCTACTGATTTTCCGTGATGACAAGACCCAACCTAATACTCGACGGTTGGCAAAAGTAGAGGCGACCGAATCCGGAGCCGGTGGAATGATTACTGAGCAGACTAAATAACTCTAATATGATTCAATTCTTCGCTCCGGATATCCAGAATACCCAAATCCTTCCTGAAAGTGATTCCCAGCACTGTGTCAAAGTGTTGAGAAAGCTGCCCGGGGATATCATCGAGGTTATCGATGGTAAAGGAAACCGTTTCACATGCCGTTTGCTCGAAGCACATCAGAAGCATGCTAAAGTGGAGATTATTGATAAAGCACAGATATTACCGTTCTGGAATGGTAAACTGACAATAGCAGTAGCTCCGACCAAACATCTTGACCGCATGGAATGGCTTGTCGAAAAACTCACCGAAACTGGATTTGACAGATTTATACCCTTGCATTGCCGCTGGTCTGAAAGAAAAGAAATAAAATCGGAACGCCTTGAAAAGATTGCAGTATCAGCTATGAAACAGAGCCTAAAAGCCACCCTTCCGGAAATATCTCCCATGATATCCTTCCGTAAATTTATTGAACGTATGGCTGGATTACCCCAGAAATTTATCGCTCATTGTGATTCTTCATCTGAAAGAAAACTGCTTAGCCGCGAATATGTTCCCGGAAAAGATACGGTGATTGCAATTGGTCCGGAGGGAGATTTCTCACCAGAAGAGATCAGAGAGGCTCTTACTGCCGGTTTTATCCCGGTATCACTCGGTGAGGCGCGCCTCCGCACAGAAACAGCTGCCCTTGTCGCTTGCCATACGTTACATGTCGTTCAGGAGCTATCAACAACTACCAACAATTGATTTAACAGAGATAATGGAAATGGAAACAGCAACAGATATCCTCCAGTATCTGAAATCTTCAGCATCAAGCAATTTCTTTCTGCTTGCAGGTCCATGTGTGATAGAAGGAGAAGAAATGGCACTTGATATAGCTGAACGTATCGTATCACTTACCAGAACTCTTGGAATACCCTATGTATTTAAAGGGAGTTACCGTAAAGCCAATCGGTCGAGAATCGACTCTTTTACCGGAATCGGAGACAAAAAGGCTCTTGAGATTCTGCGAAAGGTACGCGAGACATTCAATATCCCTGTGGTAACGGATATTCATTCAGAAGAAGAAGCTGCCATGGCGGCAGAATATGTCGATATACTCCAGATTCCGGCATTTCTTTGTCGCCAGACCGATCTGCTTGTAGCGGCAGCCAGAACTGGGAAAATGGTCAATATCAAAAAAGGTCAGTTCCTCTCACCGGAAGCAATGCGCTATGCTGTTCAAAAGGTGCGCGATGCGGGGAACATTGCAGTGGCAATCACTGAGCGAGGAACTACTTTCGGCTATCAGGATCTTATAGTGGACTACCGCGGAATTCCAGAAATGCAAAAAAACGGATGTCCGGTAATTCTTGATGTAACCCACTCTCTTCAGCAACCGAATCAGACCGCTGGTGTTACAGGCGGACGTCCGGAAATGATAGAAACAATAGCCCGTGCAGGAATTGCGGCAGGTGTTGATGGGATCTTTATTGAAACTCATCAGAACCCCGCCGTAGCGAAAAGCGACGGAGCCAACATGTTGCCACTTAATAAAATGGGACAACTCCTTTCTCACCTCAGCATTATAAGAGCTGCCGTGAACGCTATCAACCGCTCTAAGGAAACGTTGGACTGACAGAATCTTATATCAATCTCTTTGAAACAACTAATTACATACAGACGAACAATAATGATTAAATCATCAAAACTGCGTAATGCCCTTATCGCACTGCTGACATTAACCTGTGGCTCGGCTGCTGCGCAGACCGGTCTCTCGGACCCAATGACAAAGGCTATGATGGAAGTATACGAACAGGAGCTTGCCGCCAACCCGCAGGCGTACGACATCTACTTCCGCCGTGCCAACGAATATTATAAATTCGACCAATATCTCCGGGCGTTGTCAGATATTGATAACGCCTTGAAATATGCTCCGGCTGACGATACTGATATGCTGTTCCAATGCTACTCCCTACGTGGAGATATATACCAGATGCTCGGCAAGCATGAAGAGGCACTCAATGACTTTACTGAAGCACTTCGCCTTGACCCCACCTCTTTTATGGCTCTGTATCAAAAAGGTAATTCGGAATATGAGCTCGGAAGATATGCCGAAGCAAAAGGATCATACAACCGTATGCGCGCGCTTGATGGTCGGTCAGCTGAGGCTTTGACAGGTCTTGCGCGTATCGCCGTAAAGGAGAATAACCTCGGTTTGGCAAGTCAATATATGGACGATGCTGTATCTATGATGCCTACAGACAGCGACATATATGTGCGCCGATCATCGGTTCGCCGAATGCTCGGCAACAATACTGGTGCTGTAGATGATCTTATTATGGCTATCAGCATTGACTCCAATGCAAAAGCATTTCAGGAACTGATCAATGTTAGCAACTCCGACTACCCGGCTGTAATCACGGCTCTCAGCAACGCCGTGCATCAGGCTCCGGAGCAAGGAATGTTCTATTATATCCGTGGTGTCATCGCCCAGGCTCATAACCATTTTCCATCAGCAATAGTGGATTACCGGAAGATAATTGACGAAAATATGTATAATTATGCCGGAATATATGCATCTCTTGGAGAATGTTATTATGCCCTCTGCGACTTTGATCAGGCTCTTGAAAATGTAAATCAAGCCATTGGAATGTCTAATGAAAATGGCGAATATTTTCTTGCATTGGCGCGTATCTACCGCGCCCAGGGGCGTTTCGATGATTCAATGCGGGCAATAGAATCAGCAATCGAGAAAATCAGCGAACCAACAG
Source organism: uncultured Alistipes sp. (assembly GCA_964509345.1). Lineage (GTDB taxonomy): Bacteria > Bacteroidota > Bacteroidia > Bacteroidales > Muribaculaceae > UBA7173. The sequence goes on along the minus strand of CAZDWY010000055.1, from coordinate 3,316 downwards.
CCGCCACCTCTGAAAAGGGACGCATACTCTTCTCTCAGAAAAAATATGATGAAGCATCAGACATATTCGCTGAATTGGCTATGGATAATCCAAACGATCCAATGAACTATATGCTCCGGGCCTGGGTAATAACAGATGGTCAGAAAAAATCAAACGTAGCTCTTCCTATATATCGCCGCGCACTTGAGATCGACATGGACTCGGATCTCCCCCAGTCGCTCCATGGTTTTGCATTACTATTCACTGGCAAAACCGCTGAAGCTGTAAAATGGGCAGATACCATAATGCATGATGTCAAAGACACCGATGGGTCTGTAAGTTATCTTATGGCATGTCTCTATGCTCAGGCTGAAGAAACTGATAAAGCTTTTGATGCACTTGAAAGCGCCCTTAACAAAGGCTATTCAAATAAATATCAGTTTACTATATATGATGATGCGCGGATAAACCTCGCTCCCCTGCGCAAGGAAGCCCGTTTCAATACCACTTTAGCCAACTACTCGTACATTTTCGAATGATAAAGTATAGTGGAATACTTGCTTAATTAAAAGAATATTAGTAACTTTGCGGCGCAATTGAAGCGATGACGCCCCGCTCATCCGGGCTACGGACTTCGCCGTATATTGCAACCAATTGTTTTTCATATATTTATTAACATCCAAAAATCTGAAAGAATGCACTTAAATTCTGAAGAAAAAGTAGAAATCTTTGAGAAGTACGGTAAGGGCAAGACTGACACTGGCTCACCTGAAGCACAGATTGCATTATTCTCGGTCCGTATCGCTCATTTGACTCAGCACCTGAAGTCAAATCACAAAGATTATACCACCGCTCGCGCACTTAAAGCACTTGTAGGTAAGCGCCGCCGTCTTCTTGATTATCTTATCAAGAATGATATTGAACGCTACCGTGCCATCATCGCCAAGAAAGAACTCGGCATCCGTAAATAATAGCGCGAAGCACAAAACAAACATCTCAACTCTCCCTGTAACCCATCAGTTACAGGGAGAGTTGTTTTATTCAAGTGAGTAAAGACATGTAAAAATGTTAAAAAACATCGGTCATTTTTAGGTATTTCCCGAAATAGTTTGTTATATTTGCACTGATGTTTCCGTCTCATGACGATACGGCATACATCCCTTACCTAAAATCAAATAACAATGAGCAAACCATACGTAGTCGGAATCGACATAGGCGGTACGAACACCGTATTCGGAATTGTGGATGCACGCGGTGCCGTGCTTGCAAGTTCCTCAATTAAAACACGTAAGCAACCCACAGTAGAGGCCTACATCGATGAGCTTCATACGGAACTCACCAAACTTATAGAAGCAAACGATGCAGTTGACAAAATCAACGGAATCGGTATCGGTGCACCTAACGCCAATTATTACACCGGTACTATTGAGCAGGGTGTTAATCTCCCATGGCCGACTCCAATACCCCTGGCTCAAATGGTGAGTGAGAAATTCGATCTTCCCGTAGCTGTAACGAACGATGCAAATGCGGCTGCCATCGGTGAGATGACCTACGGTGCAGCCCGTGGTCTACGCGACTTTATCATGATTACTCTTGGGACCGGTGTAGGTTCAGGCATCGTGATCAATGGTCAGCTCGTTTACGGTCACGACGGTTTTGCAGGTGAACTTGGTCACGTTACCGTAAAACGTAACAATGGCCGTCTCTGCGGCTGCGGTCGCCGTGGTTGTCTGGAAACATATTGCTCAGCTACCGGCGTTGCGCAGACTGCACGCGAATTTCTTGAGGCACGCCCCAATGAGCCGTCGCAGCTTCGCGAGATACCAATTGATGAGATTACATCAAAAGATGTATACGATGCAGCTGTCGCTGGTGATAAACTGGCTCATGATGTATTTGAATTCACTGGCAAAATTCTTGGCGAAGCATTAGCAGACTTCACTGTTTTCTCCGCCCCAGAAGCATTTATTCTTTTCGGTGGGCTTACAAAGAGTGGTGAGCTTATAATGCGTCCGCTACGTGATTCACTTGAAAAGAATCTCATGGGGCTTTGGCGTGGCAAAGTGAAAGTGCTCCTTTCTGAACTCAAAGAGGCAGACGCTGCCGTGCTTGGTGCAAGTGCTCTCGGATGGGAAGCTAAATTCAACAATCTTCCCCAGCGCTATTAATCGGCAGTAGCCTAAAAATATATACAAAAGAAAAGCTGACACCCGGCGATGCATATCAACTGCAAGCCGGGTGTCATAATATTTAGTTGTCAGTTCTTCTTATTCAGCAAGCCTTGAAACTCATGTCAAGTCCTTTTACTGAATGGGTAAGCGCCCCTACCGATATAAAATCAACGCCACATTCACCGTATGCGCGCAGTGTATCAAGCGTTATACCCCCAGATGATTCAATCTCTACATCCTTACCGGAATGCTTATGACAATCTGCAGCCATATCTACATCCGATGCCTGATAGCTTCTGATCTGTTTTACGGCTTCGCGTGTCCGCTCGGGTGAGAAATTGTCAAGCATGATACGATCTACACCTGCCTCAAGAGCTTGTTTAATTTCATCGGCATTTCTTACCTCAAGTTCAATCTTCAACTCTCTACCATTTTCAGCACACCATCTTTTTGCTGCTGCAACAGCCTGTGGGATACCACCGGCAAAATCAACGTGATTGTCTTTTATCAAAATCATGTCAAACAATCCTATGCGATGGTTCGATCCTCCGCCAATCTTTACAGCTTCCTTCTCAAGCAGACGCATCCCGGGAGTAGTCTTTCGCGTATCGAGAACTTTTGTATGTAGCCCTGCAAGCTGCTGCTGATACCGGTCTGTCATTGTAGCCACTCCACTCATTCGTTGCATTATATTCAGCATGATACGCTCTGTCTGTAATAATGAACGCACCGGTCCTTCAACAACGAATGCAACATCTCCAGGTTTAACATGAGCACCATCGTTAATATGGACTGTCATTTTCAACGACGGATCAAATTTTTTAAATACCATGCGGGCAATTTCAACACCTGCCAGTATTCCCTCTTCTTTTACTAATAGCTGCTGCTTACCGAGTTCGTCGGCAGGAATTGTTGATAAAGTCGTAGCATCACCGTCGCCTACGTCTTCTGCAAAAGCTAATGTCAACAGATCGTTTATCAATTCATCACGTGTCTTCATTATACTGAGACTATTAAAATTCTACAATTATACTGTACTTCCCTATCACTACTACAAAGTTAGCCAACTTCGAGGTAATATGAAAATTACGTCAATAAAAAACGCCCGCGACTCCACGGCTCTTTCATTTAAAAATACTTGACAGATTTGAAAAAGCCTCTATTTT
>CAZDWY010000054.1:0-16518 GCA_964509345.1 uncultured Alistipes sp. | reverse complement strand
CATATGAGGCGAATTTTTCCCAGTCGGTCCATATTTTTTCGAGCACTTTTGGGTCATGGCCGTTAGCCTGGCCACCTTCAAGGAATTTGCCTTTAAGGTGGTTCATTTTGTCGATGAGTTTCTTACCCATCGCTTTGCGCAGCGTGTCGCTTTCGCCACGGGTGAAATTAGCAAGCAGTCGCGACAGAAGCATCACCTGCTCCTGATATACAGTAACCCCGTACGTGTCTTTGAGATACTGTTCCATCACCGGTATGTCGTAGACTATCGGTGTCTTGCCATGCTTACGCGATATGAACTCCGGAATGTAGTCCATAGGTCCCGGACGGTAGAGTGCGTTCATGGCTATGAGATCCTCGAATGTTGAGGGCTGCAGTTCACGAAGGTACTTCTGCATCCCTGCCGATTCGAACTGGAATGTTCCGACCGTACGCCCCTCGCAGTAAAGTTTATACGTTGCGGGATCATCGATAGGAATCTTTTCCATATCTATGTCGATTCCGTGTGTATGCTTTATGTTGCTTACAGCTTCCATTATGATGGACAGGGTTTTGAGTCCGAGAAAGTCCATCTTTATCAGTCCGGTTTCTTCTATGACGCGTCCTTCATATTGTGTGACAAGCAGCTTACCCTCCTGCTTGTCGACGGCAGTGCTTACCGGAACCCAGTCGGATATCTTGTCGCGGCAGATTATGACACCGCAGGCGTGTACGCCGGTTCCGCGGACGTTACCCTCGAGCTTTTCAGCGTATTTCAACGTTTCGCGAACGAGCGGATTCGGATTGTTGAGTTCGGTTTTGAAATCGCTCAGAAGGTTGTAGCAGTTGGTGAGGTTCATTTTTGCCTCTTTACCGTTTACCTCAGGCATGTGTTTCGGTAGCAGCTTCACGATGCGGTCACTCTCCGGAATTGGCAAGCCTTCCACGCGCGCAACATCTTTAAGCGCCATTTTGGTCGCCATCGTACCGTAGGTGATTATGTGGGCAACGTTTTCTGCGCCGTATTTCTCAGTTACATATTGAAGTACGCGTGCACGTCCGTCGTCGTCGAAGTCAACGTCGATATCAGGGAGTGATATACGGTCGGGATTCAGGAATCGTTCGAAAAGCAGGTCATATTTAATGGGGTCGATCTGTGTGATACCCAGGCAGTATGCCACACACGATCCCGCCGCAGACCCACGGCCTGGACCTACGCTGACCCCCAGGCTTTCACGGGAAACGTTGATGAAGTCCTGTACGATGAGGAAGTAGCCCGGAAAGCCCATAGTCTTCATTATATGAAGTTCGAATTTGATGCGCTCTTCTATTTCCGGTGTCAGCGGAGCACCATAGCGGCGCTCGGCTCCCTCGTAAGCGAGTTTCCCGAGATAGTCTGCTTCGAATTTTATCCTGTAAAGCTTGTCGTAGCCTCCGAGTTTCTTTATTTTCTTTTCCGCTTCTTCCTGCGACAGAACCACGTTTCCGTTCTCGTCGCGGGTGAATTCATCGAAAAGGTCCTGCTCGGTGATACGGCTGCGATATTCCTCCTCGGTTCCGAATTCCTCCGGAATGGCGAAGAAAGGCATGATAGGGGCGTGGTCTATATCGTAGAACTCCACTTTATCGGCGATCTCAACCGTGTTTGCGAGCGCTTCGGGATGGTCGGAAAACACCTGAGCCATCTCATCCGTGGTTTTCAACCATTCCTGCTTGCTGTAAAGCATGCGGTTCTCATCCGAGATTTTCTTACCGGTGGAGAGGCATATCAGACGCTCATGGGCCTCGGCGTCATCTTCGTTAACAAAATGGGTATCGTTTGTACATATGATCTTGATACTGAATTTTTCGGCCATACGAACAAGTTCGGCATTGACCTTTTGCTGAAGAGGATATGTCTCATGGTTCGCCCTTACGGCGGTAGCCTTGTGACGTTGAAGCTCAAGATAGTAATCGTCTCCGAAATTCTCTTTCCACCACATCACGCGTCGCTCTGCCTCCTCAATATTATCCTGTAATATAAGGCGGGGGATCTCACCTCCGAGACATGCCGAACATACAATAATGCCCTCTTTATGGGCAAGTATATCTGATTTATCGGTTCGTGGGTGTGAATAAAAGCCGTCAGTCCACGCCCGTGACACAATTTTTACGAGATTATGGTATCCTTTCTCGTTCTTTGCCAACAATATGAGGTGACGTCCGGTGTCATGCTTGTCCGTGTGGATGTCGAGAGTCTCGTTAGCCACATAAACCTCACACCCGAGAATAGGTTTGAAAATCTTGCTCTTCAGCTTTTCAGCCTCGGCGAGTTTTTCCTCGGCAAGAGCGGTATCCCCCATCTTCTCAGCCTCGGCTGCTGCTGCCTGGGCTTCTTTTATAGCACCTTTGGTCTTGGAATTCTTTTTAGCTACATAGTTGTAGAACTCCTTGATGGCAAACATATTGCCATGATCTGTTATGGCTATGGCAGGCATCCCGTCGGCCATCGCTTTGTCAACAAGCGACGATACAGCCGCCTGACCGTCGAGAATGGAATATTGTGTGTGTACGTGGAGATGTACGAATTTGCTCATATCAGAGAAGAGGCATTTTTTGACATATGAATGTTTCCGGATGGCGGAAACAGGAAAAAGGAAAGTTCAAAGGTAAGTATTTTTTTTGTCATACACCACTATATTTTTTAACCTGAAAGGTTAACGGTGTAGTCCACACACTTTTGTGGAAATGTTAAAAATTGAGGCCTTAAAAAAACATCATAAGGCTTCTGCTACGTTTGCCCAAACGAAAATAAATGGCTAACTTTGCAGTCAAAACAAGCCAGTATTCCATAAAGTTTCTTATGCGACAGACACGTCAAGCCGTCCTGATGCTTGAAGACGGCACATGCTTCACAGGGAAATCGTTCGGCTACGAAGCTCCCACGGCAGGAGAGGTGGTTTTCAATACCGCTATGACCGGTTATCCCGAAAGTTTGACAGACCCTTCATATGAAGGTCAGATCCTTGTCACCACCTATCCCATTCTCGGGAATTACGGTGTGCCACCGGAAACAGTCAAGGACGATGTAAGCGAGTTCCTTGAGAGTTCACGCATCCATTGTCGCGCTATTATTGCGCAGGATTATTCCTGGGAGCCGAGCCACTGGCTTGCAACGCGTTCGCTCCACCAATGGTTGCAGGACGAAAAAATACCCGGACTCTATGGCATCGATACACGCGCACTGACGAAACATCTGCGTGACAAAGGGTCGATGCTCGGTAAAATATATTTCACATCTCCGGATGAGGTGGAATTCAGCGATCCGAACACAGAAAATCTGATCGCTAAGGTGAGTTGTCCCGAGCCTGAGGTTCATGGAGCAGGCGACAAGACTGTGGTTCTGGTTGATTGCGGCACCAAATTCAACATCATCCGATGCCTCACCCGCAGGGGAGTGAAAGTGGTCCGTGTTCCTTGGGACTATGACTTCAACAATATCGAATGCGACGGACTGTTTATTTCCAACGGTCCCGGCAATCCGGATTTCGCTGAGGAGACTGTGAAAAATATTCGCAAATTCATGGAGACAGGCAAACCTATCTGCGGCATATGTATGGGCAACCAGCTGCTTGCCAAAGCCGCCGGAGCTACTACTTATAAGCTGAAATATGGTCACCGCAGCCACAATCAGCCGGTGCGTATGCAAGGCACCAATACCTGCTATGTAACATCGCAGAACCACGGTTTCGCTGTCGATGACACTAAACTTCCATCTGATTGGGAACCTCTGTTTGTCAACATGAACGATGGTACCAACGAGGGGATCCGGCACAAGGAAAAGCCTTGGTTCTCTGCACAGTTCCATCCCGAAGCATCATCCGGACCGCGTGATACGGAGTTTATCTTCGACAAATTTATCGCGATGCTCTGAATGTATCTCCCGGTCATGCAAGATGTAGACTGACGCCCACATCTATTCACCGGATTTTTAGAAAAAACAGTATATAAATTTTCCACATCATATCCTACAAGTAATTCCGGCATGGAAAAGATTAAAAAAGTTCTTCTTCTCGGTAGCGGCGCTCTCAAGATCGGTGAGGCCGGCGAATTTGACTATTCCGGCTCCCAGGCATTGAAAGCCATGAAAGAGGAAGGTATCGAAACTGTGCTTATAAACCCAAACATTGCCACAGTGCAGACTTCCGATGGTTTTGCTGACAAAATCTACTTCCTGCCTGTAACTCCATATTTTGTGGAGCGGGTTATTGAGAAGGAGCGTCCCGATGGGATTCTCCTCTCGTTCGGTGGTCAGACTGCTCTCAACTGCGGTGTAGAACTCTATGAAGGGGGAGTGCTTGAGAAATATGATGTGAAAGTGCTCGGTACCCCCGTTCAGGCTATCAAGGATACAGAGGATCGTGAGCTCTTTGTGAAAAAACTTGATGAAATTGATGTCAAGACTATTAAGAGTGAGGCTGTAGAAAGTGTGGAGCAGGCTCTTGAAGCCGCCGACCGGCTCGGCTATCCCGTTATCGTCCGTGCGGCTTATGCGCTTGGTGGTCTCGGAAGCGGTTTCTGCGACAATGCCGACGAGCTCAAGGTTCTTACTGAAAAAGCTTTCTCTTTCTCTCCGCAGGTTCTGGTCGAGAAATCGCTCAAGGGATGGAAAGAGGTGGAATATGAAGTAGTCCGCGACCGCTACGACAACTGTATCACTGTCTGCAATATGGAGAATTTCGATCCGCTCGGCATCCATACCGGTGAGAGTATAGTGGTTGCTCCCTCCCAGACGCTTTCCAACGATGATTATCACTATCTACGTGAACTTGCGATAAAGATTATACGCCATATCGGTATTGTGGGCGAGTGTAACGTTCAGTATGCATATGACCCCGATTCAATGGACTACAGGGTTATCGAGGTGAATGCCCGTCTGAGCCGTTCGTCAGCCTTGGCTTCCAAGGCCACAGGTTATCCATTGGCTTTCGTGGCAGCAAAGCTTGGTCTCGGTTACGGTCTTTTCGAACTGAAGAACTCGGTGACTAAAGACACGTCTGCTTTCTTCGAACCGGCTCTTGACTATATCGTATGCAAGATTCCGCGCTGGGATCTCGGTAAATTCCACGGCGTGCGCCGCGAAATCGGATCTTCCATGAAATCGGTTGGCGAGGTGATGGCAATCGGTCGTACCTTTGAAGAGGTTATTCAGAAGGGTCTCCGCATGATAGGACAGGGCATGCATGGATTCGTAGGCAACCGCGATCTGAAGATCGACGACATGGACCGTGCTCTTAAAGAACCGACCGATAAACGCATCTTCGTGTTGGCTAAGGCTTTGCATGAGGGATATTCAGTTGAACGGATTCATGAGCTGACCAAAATAGACCGCTGGTTCCTTCAGAAACTCAAACATATCATTGATACTGAAGCTGAACTGAAACAGTATAAGGAGATTGAGACCATTCCTGCCGACCTGATGCGCGTTGCCAAGCAGCAAGGCTTCAGTGATTTTCAGATTGCCCGCGCTGTCAAAGGGGATAACCTTGATGTTACCGGTGGGGATAATGCCAAGGTTCGTGCCTATCGCAAATCGCTCGGCATTGTACCTGTTGTCAAGCAGATCGACACTCTCGCTGCCGAATATCCTGCAATGACCAACTATCTCTATCTGACCTATAACGGCGATTTTAACGATATAAACTATCTCCACGACCATAAGTCGGTGGTTGTGCTCGGCTCCGGAGCGTACCGCATCGGAAGCTCGGTAGAGTTCGACTGGTGTTCGGTGAACGCTCTTCTGACCGTCAAGGAGCAAGGGTGGCGATCGGTGATGATCAATTACAATCCGGAAACCGTATCCACCGACTACGACATGTGTGATCGTCTGTATTTCGACGAACTTACGTTCGAGCGTGTGATGGATATCCTCGAGATGGAATCTCCACACGGTGTAATCCTGTCTGTAGGCGGTCAGATACCCAACAACCTTGCCACCCGTCTTGACGACGCCGGAGTAAACATCCTCGGAACATCAGCTAAGTCTATAGATAACGCAGAAGACCGACATAAATTCTCGGCGATGCTCGACCGGCTCGGTATCGACCAGCCCCGTTGGCGCGAGCTTACCAGTTTTGCTGATATCGACGACTTTATCCGCGAAGTCGGTTTCCCGGTGCTTGTACGTCCGAGCTACGTGCTGTCGGGGGCTGCGATGAACGTTTGTTCCAACGACGAAGAGCTTCACCGCTTCCTTACGCTGGCAGCAAACGTGTCGAAGCAGCATCCCGTAGTGGTGTCAGAGTTCATTCAGAACGCTAAGGAAATAGAGATGGACGCTGTCGCGCAGGATGGTGAGATCAAGCTCTATGCCATATCGGAGCATGTTGAGTTCGCAGGTGTCCATTCTGGCGATGCGACGATCCAGTTTCCCCCGCAGAAGCTCTATGTAGAGACCATGAGGCGTATAAAGAAGGTTTCGGCGCAGATTGCCAAGGCTCTTGATATCTCCGGACCTTTCAATATCCAGTTCCTTGCCAAGAACAACGATATAAAGGTTATTGAATGTAACCTACGTGCGTCGCGCAGTTTCCCGTTTGTAAGCAAAGTGCTCAAGATCAACTTTATAGATCTTGCGACCCGCGTAATGCTCGGCCAGAAGGTCGACAAACCCTCCAAGTCGCTCTTCGATCTTGATTATGTGGGTATAAAGGCCTCTCAGTTCAGCTTCTCGCGTCTGCAGGGTGCTGACCCGGTTCTTGGTGTCGATATGGCATCTACCGGTGAGGTAGGATGTATCGGCGACGATACCGATGAGGCTATCCTCAAATCTATGCTTTCCGTAGGTCACCGCGTGCCAAAGCGTTCGGTTCTACTCAGCACCGGCACACCGCGTCAGAAAGCCGACATGCTTGAAGCTGCGACACAGCTCCACAATGCTGGTTTGAAGATTTATGCGACAGAAGGAACATATAAGTTCCTTACTGACAATGGCATTCCTGCTGTGCAGGCATATCTCCCGACCGATGGCGACGCTCATCCGCAGGCTCTCGATCTTCTCCACCACAAGCTGGTTGATCTGGTTGTGAACCTTCCGAAAAATCTATCGAGCACAGAGTTGTCAAACGGATATAAAGTGCGCCGTGCGGCAATTGACCTTAATATCCCTCTACTTACAAATGCCCGCCTTGCTTCGGCCTTCATCAAGGCGTTCACATCGCTGCCTCTTGATAAAATAGAAATCAAGGCATGGGACGAATATAAGTGACACGTTTTTTCATATTTTTATATTTTTCCGGAGGGTGTCGCGATTGACACTCTCCGGTTTTATTTTCACTTACATGATAATTATTTGATATGGCAGAACATAACGTAACCGGGGCGTGGGGCGAAGACAGAGTGTGCGATTACCTCATTGCCGAAGGCTATGCGATTACCGAGCGCAACTGGCGAATGAACCACCTTGAGCTGGATATTGTAGCGGAAAAAGACGGATGGATAGCCTTTGTTGAAGTTAAAACCCGACGTACTGGAGGAGAGAAACTTTCTGATGTAATCAATCAGCGCAAGATGACCCGCATTGTCAGCGCGGCTAACGGTTATATTACTTCACATTCCATTGATCTCAAGCCACGCTTCGATGTTGCCTTTGTCTTCGGTACCCCTTCCGACTTCCGCATTGAATACATTCCCGATGCTTTCTTTCCACGCCTGCGCACCTACCGCTGATTCTTGTGCTGATTTCATTGTATGTAGTAATATTGTAAATTTTGTTAAATAATTGCTACGATATTGGGCATATGTTTTTTAAATACTATATTTGCGTAATATTAATTTACAAACTAATTATATCACATGAGCTCTAAATTTTCTAATGCGTTTTTTATCATCGCATTATTGTTGTTTACAGGGTGTGCTGACTATTCCAGCATCCCTGGAAATGAGTTATGTAAAGAGCTTGAAAATGAAACTTTTGAGCCATCCGGATTTAGAAGCATTTCTGAAGCTGAATGGATTGCCATTGCAGAAGCAGATCGGATTTTCGATAGTGAAAATGCCTCGTCGCGTAGTTCAGGAAAACGCACAGTTAATTCACGTCTGACAAAAACAATATACTCTTCTATCGGCAGCCGTGGGTCTGCAGATCCCTTGATGCATGTGGTTAACTTCGATGATGAGGCCGGATTCGTAATAGTGCCGGCAAATTCTTCCGCGCCTCGTTCAATAGTTGTTGCCGAGGCAGGAAGCTACGATCCGGATAGTAGTGAGGAGAATCCGGGTTTTGATGTCTACATGGATAGAGCGAAAGATTTTCTTACAACTTTATCTCTCAACGATTTCGTTATACGCCCACCTTATCAGCCCGGTGGAGAAAAGACTGTAGTTGATACAGTGGTTAGCGGTTGGGTTACTCCACGTGTGCCAGTGAAGTGGTGGCAAAATGGTATATTTGGCAGAGAATGTGAAAATGGGATTGCAGGTTGTACACATACAGCCCTTGGAATGATGTTGACTTATTTTGAAACACCATCCTCAATAACTTTAACATATAATAATGGAATCTCAAATTATAAGTCAAAAAACAAAGTCATTCAATTAGATTGGGATGTTATTGGTCTACATAATATTCCTTACAGAAGGAAACCTATAGTTTGTGTGTGTGAAGAAGATAGTGTAATCTCTCATCTTACAATTGCCCAGCTTCTCAGGCAATTAGGGGAATTTACGTGCGCTGAATATTCCGAATCTGCAACAAAGACCTATTCTGATAATTATGATATGATTGAAATCCTGTCAATGCTTGGCTTAAAAACCACTTATTGGGCGTACCCAATATCTAAAAATGCCGTTTGTGAAGTATTAGATAAATCCTCAATTTTATACATGAGAGGTTATGATTTTAATAGTGGTGTTGGACATTCTTGGCTATGTGATGGTTGGAAAAGATATTCTATTACGGCATATCGCTATATAACTAATGATGGAGGAATTACTTGGGTGCCAGATGGGGGAGGACCAACATGGCAAAAAGATGAGGTTTATAATCATTATTGCTGGGGTTACAATGATGGTAAGAAAGATGGGTACTATTTAGATATGGATTTCTATTTAGGAAAATATCATGATGAAGAGTCCAATACAGATATTCCGGTCGATTTGTCTGGATTTGTCGAATTCTATAAAGTTGTAAAGCAATGAAGAGCATGCATATTAATGAAAATATAGTTAAGAAATTTGCAATTAAGGTTGTGATGTGTATATCGGTATTTCTGGCAGGCTGTAATTCAGATGAGCCTGAGTTAAAGAATATTGATAACTCTGACAAGGTAGAAGATAGTAATAGTACTGATAGTTCCGTCATTTTGTCAAGTGAAAATATAGCTGTAGCAGAGCGTTCTGTACAATTAGATTTCACTCTTTTAAAGGCTATGAATGAGTGCTCCAAAGGGAATTTTATTTTTTCGCCTTTAGGAGTAGAGTTGATGCTTGGGACGGCTGCTCTTGGTTCAGAGAACAATATATCTGCTTCTATCGGCTCTTTGTTTGGATGTGATAATTTAGATAGTCTTTTTGATTATCAAGCAAAGACGATAAAAATTAATAAGAACAGTGACTTTTTTAATGCTTGTCTGTGCAACGCGCTATATATACCGGAAGAGATGAACTCAGTCTTATTTTTGAAAGAAATGTATCCGGCATATTATAATGGCGAATTATCCCTTTGGAACTCAGATGAAGTCATTGTTTCTTCGATTGTCGATATAAAGTGTCAGTGGCCATATTGTTCGAAGTCTTTATTTAATAAAAATACTGATGGTATTTTTCATGGCGCCAATGGTGAATATCAGGTTGAGATGATAAATAGGATGGATGACTATATGGTTGTAGATGATGAGGAAAAAGATTATTTTGCTATTAAAGTACCTCTATATATTAAAAAATATGGTAGCGTAATCTTTATTATGCCTAAGGAAGGGAAGGATATTTCTGAGTTTGTTGCTGAATTTGATTTCAATGATCTGTCTCAGCTATCCTATAGCAAATTGATAAATCTTTTCATTCCGAAATTTTCTCTGCCAGATAATGAGACCAATGTGACACCTCTGATCAGAAATATATTGGATGATGAAATCTTCCAATTTATGTTTGGGAATACAGCAGACTCATATAAATTCAAACCCGTTTTTCAGTTGAAGTCTTCCATGGTCTTTGACGATAATTGTATAGAAGCGATAGATCATGATGAGTATATGGGACCAATGAATTCATTCCCAGATCCTTTCAATCCTCCATATATTGAGAAGGTAGAATTGAACCGACCGTTTATATTCTTAGTTACGGCTCTTGATTATCCGAATTGTATTATGGCAGGTAGGGTTATGGATTTCTGAAATGATCTCCCATGATTTGATGCATTAATGAAGATAATCTGTCTATTTTTGTATATTATCTTTGTGCCTACTGTAGACTTATGTTTGTTATAAAGGAATAAAGTATGTGTAAGAAAATATATTATACTCTTTACTCGGTGATATTAGTTGTAGGTCTGTCGTTGGCTGGCTGTACTTCTGATGAGCCTCTGAGTGATAACCAGGAGGGGAGCGCAATAGAAGGTAATGCTCCAGATGATGAGCAGAAACCGTCAGGTTCCGTTACCCCTCATACTATTGTCAAAACCTATAGCTTTGACTTGAACTTTTTCAAATCTGCGGTCGGGTGTTTTGAGGGAAATGTGATTGTTTCTCCATTTGCTGCTCATTATGCGCTCGGTATTTCAGCCTTAGCCTCCACCCAATCAACCGTATCAGATCTTGTTACTGCGTTGAAGTGTATAAGTCCGGAATATCTCTGCGCATTTCATTCAGAGATTTTAAATTCGTTTCAGTCAAAAGATTATAAAGTTGTTACTGAACTTTCAAGTTCGCTTTGGTATGCATCGGATCTGAGCATCTCTAACTCCTTTTCTGATATGTTTTCCGATACGTATGGAGGACGATTATTTCCATGTCACATCTCTTCACCTGACACTGACGAAGCTGTCAGCGTATGGTGTAGCGATCATACCAGAAAAACTGTAACAGAAGTTGCTGTTCCCGATGATGCTGATATAATGTTGCTATCCTCGTTATATTTTAAATCTCCCTGGTCCTCATCGCTTAGTAACGATATATATAGATCGCCGGTAGGTGTGTGGTATGGTGATTCCGGCGAAACGGAGTGTAGTATGGTAAATCTTATGGGTTTTATGGCTCATGCTTCCTTATGCGGCGGATCTTATGATGCTGTAAAGGTTGATCTTGCAAATGGATCATTCACCGCAACATTTGTCCTACCTGATAAGGGAAGTGATATATCTGATTTTTTTGACTCTGTAAATTACAGAAACCTGATAAATAAGGATGCCAGGGATTTAGAGGGCACCCCTATCTGGAACTCGAAATGGACTCATCTGTCCCTTCCCGTTTTCGATACTCCTTCTTCAGCATACGATTTATCCCAGGTTTTCGATAAGATGGGCATAGGGGACATCGTAAGTGGAGCGTTCGATAACTTCGACTGTCTTACCGAAGGTGCTAATATTCATCTATCCCAGACGGCGACACTTGAGTTTTCAGACGAGGGTGTTGAGTCTGCTGCTGTATCGCAAGGAATTCATACTACCGCAAATTTGAGCTTTGGTGATGATTCTGATGGTGAGTGGATGGAGATAAATCGTCCGTACATTTTCTTCATCCATGATAATGAAACCGATGTCTGTATTTTAGCAGGTCGAGTGACTGATCTCTGAAAAATCCTTTGTTATTAGATATATAAAATGCGCTCCGGGCAGTGATCCGGAGCGCATTCTAATTTACAACCTAACTTAAACACTATAAAAAGTATCTTTTTCTCATTAAGGTTTAGGGAATATGCAGCCATTACCAGCTGCAGTGTGTTTCTCAGTTTCTTTTGCCTGGAGCATTGGGGCGCGAACCGCGTTCGCCGCGTGGGCCCTGTTGCATCATACGGTCCATCATCGTCTTCTCGACTTCAGACATTTTCAGGATCTGTTTCTGGGTGAGGAATTTACTGTACTCACCGTAATATTTTTTGCGCAGATCAAGAAATTTCTGCTGCGATTCGAGGCGGTCGGTGTTTTCGGCTTTAGCCTGATCTTCGGTCATTTCCGAAGGCTTTACGCGCTTATGGTCGCGTTTGTGCATCGACCACATCTCTTTCTGGCAGTTCAGGTAGGTTTCGGTGAACTTGGCGGTCTGCTCGTCGTTAAGATCGAGTTTCTTTGCTATTTCGGCAGCCTGCGCCTTCGAGAAGGCTTCGCGCTGCGCCGGATCGTGGCGTCCCTGTCTGTTCTGGTTCTGAGCTGTAGCTGCTATTGGAGCGATAGCTATGATCGCTGCAAGGCATATTTTCAGAATTGCTTTCATAATTGATAGTTAATTGACGTGTAATATTTTTTGTTGTTTAGTTTATGAAGGTTTATACCTCTTATTAATAGAGGTATGCTTCCAGAAGTCGGTCATTATTGTAGCAGTCCTGCAGAAATTCCTGATCGTTGTCAGAGAGGTTAGCGAACGCAGTTTCGGGTGTGAGCTGATCAACAGGGCGCGAGATCCATACCCCTGCTCCAATGGCTGCTGCCACTACTGCTGCGGCGGCAGAAGAGAGCGCAACCTTTATGAATCGCTTCATAGGTTGGAGTTTCCTAACGGGGCGTGGTGCCTCTATGGTTTCTGACAAAATCTGTCGTTCAAGCGTGTCAAAGAAACTGTCAGGCACGCGGTACGGCGTTCTGCGTTCAGCTTTGTCTATGTCGAAGTTTGTCATATTAAGTTATTTTTATATTCCATTATTTATTTCTTCGGTGATAAGTCAGTCCATAACCGACAGCAGTTCTACCACTTTGTTTTTTGCATGATGGTAGTTAACCTTCACATTCTGAGGCGATGTGTCGAGTATAGAGGCTATTTCCTCGTAGCTCTTATCGTCAAAGTAGCGGAGGTTGAATACAGCCTGCTGCTTTGGCGGAAGCGTGTGGATAGCGTTCTGTAGCTTTACGGCTTCGGCATCTGAATAGTCGAAATATTCGTCAGCCGCAAGCTGATAGGCTTCGGCGCTGTCGGGAGCATCGAGCGCTACATGTTGTTCTTTCTGCCGCTGCAGAAACCTTAGCGCTTCGTTTGTGGCTATCCTCATGATCCATGCCGGGAGCGATTTAATCTCGCGGATTCCGTCAATTCCCTTATAGGCCTTGACAAAAGTTTCTTGTGATATGTCCTGAGCATCAGCATGGTTTACTACAAGCCGGCGGATATGGTTGTACACAGGTTCCATAAAAGAGTTTACCAACAGTCTGAATCCGTTGGCTGGATTCATTTTCAGTTGTTCGGTTATTTCCTCTATGCTGTGTCTCATTGGTCGGTTGTTGTTACGATTATAAGACCCTGATTATCCGATAAGGTTAAACGGTGATATATTTTTTTGAGTGGGACTGTTGTAACTTTCATGACTTACTTATCATTATTAATATGTAACTTTGCACAAAGTTTACCCGGAGATTGTTTATGATGTAACATTGTCTCCTTCTCATTTCTGAATCTGATGTGTGGGGGGCAGGGGAGCGGAAAGAAGTCTCAACTATTTATAAAATTTCATGAAGAGTGTAGGTGTAAATATCGATGAGCTCAGCGCACGCGACAAAGAGGTTGTTGCCGAGGCGCGACATGTAACTTGGGTAGGTTTCTGGGTAAACGCCGCCCTGGGAGTTGGTAAAGTGCTTGCCGGTATTTTCGGCAGATCTACGGCCATGATTGCCGATGGCATCCATTCGTTTTCTGATTTTATTACAGACCTTATTGTAATAGTTTTTGTCGGGGTGGCGCGCCGGAAAGCCGATCATCGTTATCAATACGGCCACGGAAAATATGAAACCTTCGCTACGCTTATCGTAGCAATTATCCTCGGCATTGTTGGAATACTTTTCTTTATTGATGGGGTGGAACTCATTTGGAAAGCCTTTCATGGTGAGCCTCTCGAACGTCCGGCAGTACTTGCATTGATTATGGCTGTGATTTCTATCGGGTCGAAAGAATGGCTTTACCGTTATACACGTGCGGTAGGGGAGCGGATCGGCTCTGCGGTGGTAGTGGCTAATGCCTGGCATCATCGTAGCGATGCTCTCTCTTCACTCGCTACTCTTTTGGGTATCAGCGGAGCGATGTTTCTCGGTCCTCAATGGAGGGTACTTGACCCTATAGCAGCGGTCGCTGTAAGTGTGCTGATAATTGTGGTATCGGTTCAGATAGGGACGCCAGCAGTGCGCGAGCTTCTTGAAATATCGCTGCCTGAAAATACTGTAAAGGAAATGTACCGCATCATCGGAGCTACACCGGGCGTTAAGGCTTTTCATCGTTTTGCGTCGCGTCGCAATGGCAACCGCATGATTCTTGATTTCCATATTAAGGTGGATCCCGATATCACAGTAAGTCAGGGACATCAGATAGCTTCTGACGTTGAGCGTCGACTTGAAAATGAATTTGACGATGAAATGATGGTTAATATTCACGTGGAGCCATATGCCGGGCAGTCGGTTGACGAAAACAAAATGTGTGAATAAATGTTATATTCAAGGAGGAGTTCGATGTGTATCAACTTTCGTTCATTCCATGTTCAACTATGCATTCACGTCATATGATATTTCTAAGGCATACATCTTTTTTTGCAACTGTTTCTGTCCGTTTCCGGAAAATTATATGGATGTGCGCGGCGGCACTCATCCTTCTGTCAGTTACAGGGTGTAAGGAGGAGCGGGTGCTGTCGCTTATAGAGTGTGTGCCTGAAAATGCCATTGTTGTGCGAAATGTCGATTTGGCGCATCTGTTCAGAGAGGCGGGAGTTCCGACACCGGTTATGGGCGATACTCTTGTTGATGATGCTGCCAGGGTGCTCTCTCTGTTTGTCCCTCGCGATTTTCATGAAATAATTGCAAGGTTGCTTGCAGTTCCAGGAGCTGTTGATGTGTCCCGTACGGTAGCCTTTACAGATGCGTCCGGACGAGATATTATTATTCTACCTGTAACTGATCGTGGATTGCTCTATGGTCTACTCGAAGATAAGAGAGGAGCAGATACGGTCAGTAAAATCGATGGCCTTACCTTCCGCGTCATTGATGATATGACACTGGCAACAGATGATACGGGTTTTTGCTTCATCGCTCGTGATGTAATGACCGTATCATCAGCGCTTGCTGATGCCCGTATGTCTCATTTTAGCTCGTTCGAAGGCGTAAGCGGGTTCTTGTCTGAAAAATCTGCATGCAACATTGCCGTTAATTGTGGACATTCTCCGCTAAGTTTTCTTGGTAGTCGTGGGAGGTGGCTATGTCTTTCCTTTAATGCAACCCGGCTGTCAGTAACTTTTACTGGAAAAGTGATGAATCGTGAAGGTGTGCTTGATTCCATAGGCAGTAATTTTAAAGAAATCGATACTGACTTCTTGCGCTATACTCCTGCCGATGCTTCGGTCGTTCTCGCTTTCGGACAATTCAGTGGTAACGCACGCGCATTGGGTATGCTGCTCGGTCGTTTCGCTCCGATGTATCTGTCGCAGGCCGACGGTACTACTTCTCTTTATGCGCTTCCTGCATCAGGTAATTCTGAAGCTGTTGCAGCCAACATACCGGGATCATGGAACGTGGAAACTATGGTTCATATTCCCGAAAATATGATTGAAAATGGATTGAGACAGTACGCTGGACGCTCAGAAGGCGCAGTCGTGCAGATTGACGACAATCAATGGGGATATACGTCCGATGGTAATAACTATTATTTCGGAGCATTTGATGGATCTTTGGTCTTTTCTACTAACCGTGAGATCTTCTCAGATTATAATAATAGCTTCTCCGACGACTTCCTTGGTAAAAGAGCTGCTATGGTTCTGGATGTTCCAGCCGGGAGTGTCCTTTCCCGTGCATGGGGCTTACCGTATGGCGTGACTTTTAAGCTGGGAGTTAATGCTATGAATTTTAAAGGTCGCATTACATTCAATGGATCAGACATGTCTGCGCTTCGCGCTCTTCTCCATCTGCCCCAGTATCCAGATATACATGCGCAGTTAGAAAATCTCCTTGGTCTCTGAATTCTGTCCCCAGGCTTTTAAAGGGCATTTTATCAGTTCTCGCTTGCATATAGGGCCTAATACTCGTTCATATTGTGAATAAAAGTTAAATTTGCGGCATTTGTAAACCTTTTTCTCAAAAAAGTTTGGTAGGTTCGGGGAAAATGCGTACCTTTGCACCCGCTTTCAGGAACGGCGCAGCGGCGCCACCGGCGGAATCTCCCTTGCGGAGCTTCGCGGGTGTCGGTTCTGATGGTTTCCGCAGCGGCGGGCAACACCCGAAGCCGGATAAAGTTCGAAAAAGTTTTGAAATTTTTAGCGAAAAATTTTGCGGTTTCAAAAATAGGTTGTATTTTTGCAACGTTTTTCGGCGACGCCGAAAGCACAGATCAAACAGAGTACATTGAAAGATTTGCAATAGTGACGAAGTAGTACAAGAGAGAACGGC
>CAZDWY010000053.1:0-16783 GCA_964509345.1 uncultured Alistipes sp. | reverse complement strand
TCGAGCTCCCCCACATCCGTGAAGATATACCTGTCCGCGGATCCCTCAGCCCCCCGGCGCACACACCGCCCCAGCTGCCCGTCGCCCCCCGTCACCAGAATATTCATAAGGATTATATGTTATTATTCGCTTAAATAATTACTCGCTGACAAACTGAATATCGTCAGTACGCGGATGCACAAATTCAAATTCCAGAGTACGTGCAAGGCCCTCATCGAGTGTAAATGGGGCTTTAAAACCGGACGAGTGGACTTTAGTAGCATCAAACTCTGTTGTAGCACAGAATTTCTTTACTCTCACCGAAGATACCGTCAGTTTTTTGCCGGTGATTTTCGCAAGCAGATCAAAGCCATATCCGCCCAACATACCGAGCCAGTATGGGAAATGAGTAGCAGGAATATGCTTGTTGAGGACTTTTGAGACATGAGCCACCAACTGGTTCATGTTATTGTCAGGCTTATCTATGTAGTTGAACACGTTATATCCTTCAGTAACATTATCTATCATATATTTCACGAAGGCCACGATATTCCCTACATACGCCATCGACTTTTTATTCTCCCCTTTACCTACCATCAGGAATTTTCCCGAAGATATCTGCTTCAGCAGATTATATACATTGCCGCGGTTTCGCTCCCCGAAAATCACTGTCGGACGGATAATATCTATATTCCAGTCAGGATGGGTCTCATACCATTTCTGAAGCACCTGCTCAGCCTGCCATTTTGATTTGCCATAGTGATTGAATGGATCTGCCGGATGATTCTCATCCGGATTATGCTTGTTCAATCCATACACCGCTACGGAAGAGAAGAAGATGATCCGTTTTATACCATTCTTCTCCATGGCGCGAAGCGTAACCTCCATTCCCCCGACATTCGTATCGTAATACAACGAGACGGGCGATACATCATCGCGATGCTGGGCTGCCAGAAGTACCACTACATCAGCACCCTTCAGCTCACGATCCATCTGCTCCTGTTCGCGTACATCACCGATGACTGTGACGTCGTTGAAGAAATGGCTCGGTAAGAGATCTATATTCTTACACTCGTATCTATCGGGAGTATTGCGTAAAAGATCAAGGAGCCGTGTGCCCACAAAACCACTGGCCCCTATCATTGCTATTTTCATTGAACTCTTCTTTTATAATCGATTTTCTGCTTCAGTTTCTTATAAAAATAATACGGCATAAAATAACCGCCGAGCATCAATGATGATACCAGACGGTTATACTTCAATACCTGATGATATACGTTGAAATTGTACTTCAACATTTCTATCTTATTCGAGGATATGGATCCTGTTCGAAGTCGATATAGAGCCAACGGTTCCTGTAGCCCATCAGCCTTATGACATGTCCTGATTATGTCTATCCATAAGCACCAATCCTGACGTTTACGTATATGCGGCATGTAATGCTTACCGATTTTAGTGGAATCGTACATGGCTGTGAGACATCCTATACCATTATCCCTTAGGATTCTGGGATAAGTCAACCGTTTCAGACATTCCACATATCCATTTATATTCCCGCTCTCATCGCAGGTCCGATATGAGGTATATGATAGGCTGCTGTCCATCTCTTTCATAAACCTGAGCTGTTTCTCAAGTTTATCGGGATACCACCGGTCATCCGCATCGCAGAAGGCGATGTAACGCCCCTTTGCCTCACGGATGGAATTGTTGCGTGCCACACCTGCGCCGGAATTTTTGTCAAGACACATAAGGCGGATTCGCGAATCCCTATCTACATACTCCTTGATTACCTCACGCGAGCTGTCGGTGGAGCAGTCGTCAGTAATCAGCAGCTCCCAGTTCCCGTAGGTCTGAGCCATAATTGATTCAATCGTAGCCCCGATATACTCGGCGCTGTTATAGGATGGGGTGATGATGGAAACAAGATCTTCTGTTATCATCGGGATATTTATTGTGCAGTGGTATTTGATGTATGAGAATTATCCTTAATGCGTGATGTCTGTATTACAAGTATCTTTTGCGCCTCAATAAGCGCATGGATTATAGAGACCGGAAAGCGCGGCGATTTTTGATGTAATATCAGATTCTTAATTTTGATTCCTTCAACCAATCGCCTGTATAGATCTCGGCTAAACACCTTCCGGTCATATAGTTCGCGTACTATATCACGTAATGGTGCACTCTCACTCATATCGATCTCACCTGCATACTTACGGCATTTTTCTTCAAATTCCTTAAAGAATACCATAAACTGCACCTCAGAAATCTTCACTCTCCGAGGCTCCGGGGCGGATGGTTGCACCTCAGGCGATACGCTCTGAACTTCCTGCGTTTCTTTCCTTTCCTCCCTCTCAGCCTGCCTCCTCAGGCGCTTCAGTTCATTGTCTATGGATACATCCTCAAAATTCGGATGCAGTATTTTAGAAAGTGTATATATCAGATATCCGATCGGAGCGGCATTCAACAGCAGAGCAATTAAACTCAACCACTTAACCAGCGCGCTAAAATCGAATAATGCAGGATTTGCAAATATCTCCGCTATCGTTCGGGCAATAATAAGCATCAGAACGTCGACACCTATACACACCGACGCAAGAACCATCAGCCATACAAGATAGCCATGCAGTCGCTTTTTCGACAGATTTACAACCTCCGCAAGCTCCTCGCTCCGGGCCGCTCTCCGGTCGAGCGACGGATACAGGAACAGCACCCCTGTAATCATCAGTCCGACCAACGCCCCCAGCACCTGCGGCAACGTAGAGAACACCCAGTTCAGCGTATCGAAATGCGAATCGAACTCCGACATCATTTCAATAAGATTTTCCCCGGAAAAAGATATTTAACACACCGCCCCTCCCCATGATTGTTCAACTACGACTATGCTTTCAGAATATTTGGGAAAAATTTCCCAAATTCATAGTCATAGCTATCTGGTGTAAAGTAACCGTAACCACTACCGGGATAAAATGTGAGTTCACCAAAAATTATCCGTTCTCCAATATTATACATGTCTACACGCACAAATGGGAAACCATCAGATAATTTCTCTGCCAGAGCCATCATTTCAGAGAGAATACGTGGTTCCGGCAATTGGTGTAAGCTATCTGGTTTAAATTTCTCTTCTACTACATCAATCAACTTCCCATCGGGCCAATAATAATTTGCCTGATGATTTACGAAACGATTGAAATCGACCTTGAAGAATTTACATTTTCCATTGAAACAAAAGAACTTATAATCATCCAATCCCCCCGGAGATTCGCTCTCCAAACACTCCTCAACTATAATACGTGGGTTACTGGCAGCCTCCGTATAAGCCCATTCCCGTGAAGTATCGCTGTAATCCTTCTTCAACCAGCTATTGACGGTTTTGATTGTCTGCTTTATATCAAGAGAATCGCCATCCTTTACAATCAATACATTATCGCCACTTCCACCTGAAGTCGATTTGATGACAAACTTTTTCGGGAAATCATCAAAACGCAACTCATCAGCATTTTTACAGACCTGATATAATTTTGTCAGATATTTTTCTCCGATACATTCATCCACATAATTCCTGACTGCGTATTTGTCAACACATTCAAGCATCACTGGATTCCTATATTTCATCTTATATACTTGTATCCACTCCGTAAACCGCTTTGGACTCTTCAAATCCGGCCAACGTCCACGAAGAAGCCGATACTGCAACCTCAACATAAGTGCGTCCGGTACATACTTCCCTAAACGCATAATTGCATGTCTAATACGCTGAGACCGTATAAGATGTTTTATATTCATATGTAACACTAAATACGTTTCCTTTGATAACTTAGAAACTTATTTATAAAATTTATTATAAATAAATTTCAATCCCGAACTGTTATACGCACATATCTTTTTAAAATCAACCTTACCTGTCGAAACCTGACCTATATCATTGATTCTTAATTTTGATGCATACACTACCCGCAAATTATTTTTTCTACACAATTCTGCGATAAATAATTCTTCACCATAAAGAAATACCGGATACTCTACTTGAGGATTGCAAGCCGTAAAATTTTTTGTCAGGATAAAGCAAGACCCTGTGCCGCAATAGAGCTCATGGTCAAGATTTATCCATTCGGAAACGTTTTCACGCGGAATCTTTTTCAATGGATTCCACCGCAACCTTACTAAGTCTGGAAATTTGAAATATAATCGAAGTAGGTTTATCTTTAATTTTGAAGGACGGGTTGTTTTAAGTCCGGCACTAAGCGGTTGATTATAAGTTTTTGAAAATCTAAAAGGAGATAACCAGCCTATGTTATCTGATTTCAGTCTTGATAGACGCAAGAAAAAATCTTTGTCAAATGTTAGATCCACATTGCTGATTACCACATAATTAAACACACTTAAATCCACCGAATTATATATTTGGAAAGCGCCTCCGAAATAACCCAGATTCGGTAATCTCCTTATCGATATGTCTATATTCGCATACTTAGAAAAATCTATATCCTCCCGAATTGTAGAATTATCGGCAATGATAATCGAAATTGAAAAATCAGTTCCGATTCCATCAGAAATATTGACGGAGTGAATATAATCTTTTAATTCAGAATATGAATTAAAATTCACTGGGATCAATAGTATATTACAACGAGCCATCGGAAAATGTATCAATTATTTGCTCAATCTGTCTCTGCGGAGAATAACGTTCTTTACAGAAATTGCTTACTTCTGACAGCTCCCCTTTACTTGGGTAACAGTCGATCACATATTGAATTTTATTTGCTAACGCAACGTAGGAGGTTGGGGGGTCGTAATAAAATACTTTTCCAGCTGTCACGTCAGGAAGACTATCACACATAGAACTGATAACAGGACAACCATATATTGCAGCTTCAATAGGTGTATACCCAAATCCTTCGTGTATAGAAGGCGTTACAAAAAGAGATGCATTCTTATATAACCACACTAATTCTCCATACTTTGCATAGGTTATATGAGTTATTTTATCAGCTATTCCTAGATGATTTATCTCGGGAACTATCTCATCGCACCAATAAGGAGTTTCCTTTCCTACTAACACTAACCGATAATTAGAGTATGCCTCCTTTTTTGAAATTTCCGCAAATGCACGCACTAAAGTTATTGCATTTTTGTATTTACTCAAGGTATTTACGTACAAAATGTACTTTGTATCATATAATTCACTTACAGGAATTGCATCGTCGGATATTTCGGAGACACTGTTATAAATCGTTACAACCTTTTCTTTGCTCAGCGGCCATTCATTCACTATATCCTCTTTTACAAAATTAGATATAGCTATTATTTTATCAGCATTAGTTATATGCTTCTTAAAAAAGATCCTTTTTATTTTTTTAGACAGGCACTCGATTCCAAGTATCTTTAGAAGAGATCTGTAATTTCCTTTCTCATAATTTTTTCTTATCGGTCGCAAATCGTGAATTGTAATAACTTTCCTCATTCGAACTCGGCCCGAATTTCCCGACCAACTGAAAGGTAGATAGATGACATCATAATCTAACTTGCGAATTTGTTTGCGCCAGTTATGTGTCCTTAAATACCCCTTTATATATGGAAATTTCAAAAGCCAATTAGAAATATCCTCAAAATATATTATGTTGTAGCCATCCCCTATTACATCTTCTATTCGTTTGCGCATACTTTTGATTACTAACAAAGTAAAATCTTTCCTATTATCAAATGGCAATTGCTCCAGAAAGCGAAACGCATATAGCGCCACACTTTCATGCATTTTTACAGGAGATGATATATATGACAAGTCTACTAATATATCCATTAATATTTAAAGAACTTGCATTAAGAGTTACTAATCAAAAGGTGAGAGTGAATCTTAATTTTCTATAGTTGATGTCAATAATGCAATAGAGTATGGTAAACGAAAAAACGCAAAAACTATCGGTAACAGCACAAGAATTTTTTTCCATTTGGGTGTGGCTAACGGAAACATTGCCAAGGCATAAATATCAATGACTCCTGTCGCTTCATAAAGTCGACCAGCCATAACGGGAATATCTGTAAACAGAATAAAACACGCGATTGATGCAATAAATATTTTGAGCGAGATTATTGCATATGGAAATACCGACTGTATATTCTCAATCTTCCATATCATCCATAACGCCATTATACACTTTCCGAATATTACAACTCCTACAGACGGGGCTGCGTTCCAAAACGAAGAGGTATATGAAAGATAATATGCCTGAATTGCCGGAACGGGAATATACTTAATCAGCAAACCTATTGAAATATGAATTGCAGCTGCTACCAGTAACGCTATTACGACTATTGTATAGAAGCTCTTATTGATTTTCTTTCCGGACAAAAAATACATTGGAAGAAATATTATGGCTGATTTATGAAAAAGAATAGCTATGGCAATCAGCGTAAAATATCGTTTCCAATCCCTTGATGGGATAAAAGTAATCGCCCACAGCATCAGGGCACATGCAACCGCTGCGCGTATCTGTATCATATCGTGCAATACAAAATATGGTGACAGATACAGCAATATTGATACCGGTATATTGCATGAATAACGCTGTATTACCCATAAATTCAATGATATCGAAATCAGCGCATATATCAGGATAAGTATCGGAAAGGTCGGAGCAATCCCGGCGATCCACAAAAATGTAGGCTCAAGTCTCTCACTATTTCCAATTCCAAATGAAATGAAATTATAATAGCGCAGATACTCCGAATAGTCAGCAATCTCTTCCGGTTTGAGCAAACATGTAAATGTAAGTACGGTACCGAGAAAGAAAAGGAATAGTTTTGTAGTTCCGGAATTCTTGTTGACGGAAAACTGATTTCCAGATGTCAGTCTGAACCGGAAATTAGATGATACTCCCCAACAGAATACCATCAGAAATGAAAACAGATACAAATACAGTGATATAATCATCCGGTAATTGAATCATTAAACAACCGTAGCCGCATCTTATACATCTGTTTTTTATGTGGCTCTTTTATCATTACGGAACGACTGAGAAGAAACAGCCGGCATGTGAGATTTGCAAACCAATTTTTCAATTTACCATGTGCCCGGTTCAGATATATACGTCGACTGCCATAAACCATACGCCATTTCCGTTCCATTGCATCGGCAT
The DNA here is from genome assembly GCA_964509345.1 of uncultured Alistipes sp. Classification (GTDB taxonomy): domain Bacteria; phylum Bacteroidota; class Bacteroidia; order Bacteroidales; family Muribaculaceae; genus UBA7173. The sequence goes on along the minus strand of CAZDWY010000053.1, from coordinate 9,671 downwards.
TATCGAAACTTGCGCTTTCATAATGAATAATCTCTGCCTGTGGAACCGATGCCACATATAATCCCATCTCCCTTATTCTCCGACAAAGATCGGTCTCCTCATAATACATAAAAAATTCGTCCGAGAATCCCTCAAGCTTATCGAACACCACTTTCGGCATCATGAGATCCGCTCCCTGGATATATCCTACAGGCATCGTCAGACCTGAATAATTGAAATATCGGTTTTTGCCGTGGATAAACTTTTCAGGCAGCGTATTAAGCATATCATCTATTTCCCAGTAAAGTCCGGGCATCTTATGGTGAAATGAGAATGTGGGATTCATATCCTTATCGTAAAGATTTCCACCACATCCACCGCAATGAGGGTGTTTATCGAGATAATCCGACAATATTTTTATGGCATTATTTATAAGAAGCGTATCGGGATTCAGAAAAAAAAGATTACGTCCTTGAGCCAACTTTGCGCCGGCATTGTTCGCGCGCCCGAAGCCCACATTCTCAGGCAGCTGCATCAATTTTACGCGCGGATTGTGAGCCTCTGTTATAACATCGGAAAGCTGTTCGGTATCGTTGTCAACTACTATAATCTCATATTCCACCCCTTCGGTTTTTTCAAACACCGATCTTATACACTCATTGATAAGCTTTGAGGTCTTATAGTTGACTATAATTACTGATACATCCATTCTCGCTCGAATTTATGTCAGGATAATTAATGAATCACACTTTTTTCAATATCCTCTTCATGAGGTTCCCCCATCCTATTCTACCGTAACTTTCACTCCGGTAGATCTGACGGTTTTTCCGGTAAAACTCGAACCCGGTACCCACATATTCGAAATTTGCCAAGTCCGACATCGGCTGCGTCATATGAAGGCGGGCCAGTTCATTACCGTCATGGCAATTCTCCCCAGTGTTATCCCAACCCATATTTCTTACAAGATTATCACATGGCATTACTACATCCATGTTATTGATTGCCATATAAACGCTGAGAGTATTGTCGGTGATTCTGCCTGAGCGTTTCCGCAAAATCGCGATAAAATTCAGACAACGGTTTAACCCGTTTCGGTACAGACGGAACCATGTAATCGGGTTTACAGCCTTCTTAAGCAAATATTTTCTATCTGAAAGCTCTTCAGTGTATCTTTCAACCCTATCTTTCCAAATTCCGTAGCCCCATGCGGAAAAATCTACATTCTGACGGAAGAAGGTGTTCCCTTTCGACCTTACATTGTAAAAATGGCGGTACCCATTTATGGCAAGTACCGTATTATCGGTTCGGAACTTTCGAAGCCCCTTATTGATAAAATCTAAAAAAGCCGGTGAAAAGATATTGTCATCCTCAGTAAATATGAGTGTATCGGAAAACGACAATACATATCGCCGCAATTCATTAGTGTTTCCGTTCGGACCTATGCCATAATTATGATCCCTGCGGATTACATTTAGCGATTTGAAATTATGCTTTTCTGATATATCATCGAGGTATTCATTAATTTTTTTATACCCGACCCAATGAGCTTCTTTGGCAGGATAATCCAACCCGACATATACATCAGTCTTATCAGCGTGAGTACATTTCATCAACGATTCCAGACAGTTCCTGAAATGCTCATACCGGCATAACGTCGGAATAATTACCGGAGCATACTTTTCTGTATCATGTATCATTAAGCTTTCTCGATGATGCAGCTTATTTCGGTCAGAAGTTGAAGCGGGCGGCGGTGATGGTGTAGGTGTTGATGTCGCCTGTGTGGATGGAGAGGGTGGGAGTCTTGGTGTCGGTGAAGTCGATGGTGTCGAAGGGGATGTTGAAGAAACGGAGGTACTGGGCCTTGGCGTAGTCGTCCATCATCCCGGCTATGTAGTCGATGGCTGCCTGGGCGAAGGCGCGCCGGTCGGCTATCTTTTTGCCTGCGCCATCCTTGGTGAACAGATCTTTGCGGAAATCGGGCGGAAAGAGCATACCCTTCACGTTAAGCTCCGGATCTGAATAGAGGTTGAACAGGTCGGTGATCAGCTTTTTGCCGCGCGCCTCGTAGATCGCGATATGGGGCTCGCGGGTGATGCATTGGAACACTTCGTTGCTGATGCATCCGCAGAGTTCGGCATATTTCCCGAGCGTGAGCTCCTTGTGGGCGCCCGACGTGCCCCGTTTGCGCAGGGTCTTTTCGTCGGGAACGGCAAGCGACAGATCTGACAAAAACAGCTTTATCAACCGCGACGTAAGGCTCTGGCGGAACACCTGCGAATACTCCTGGTTGGTCTTGAACGTATCGGCTTTGCGCGCCTCTGTCCGCGCCTCATCTATGATACGCCCGAAGGCATCGAGCTCGGCGACACCGCGCAGCCTGAGGCGGTAGAGCAGCTCGTCGATGTTGAACTGACGCGAGCTCAGCCCGTCCTCCAGATCGTGGGCTGCGTAGGCTATATCATCGGCAAGCTCTATGATCTGCACATCTATCGTGCGGCAGTCTGTGATATTATGCTTGCGGCGGAAGGCTTCGAGATAATCGAAGTCGTCGGCAAATATGAATTTCTCCACCGGCTTCCCCTCGCTGTCGGTCGCATCCTCCCGAACTATATATTTGTTTATAGCCAGCAGTGTGCGGTACGTCAGATTAAGCCCCTTCGAAGTAGGGAGTTTCTTTTCCAACGTGCGCACTACCCTGAAATTATGAGCATTACCCTCGAAGCGGACCCCATGACGCATCCCAAGCTCGTTGAGCACACGCTCGCCGCTATGTCCGAAGGCAGGATGACCGATATCGTGGGCCAATGCCGCCGCTTCCAGAACAAACAGATCGTCGAACGGAATATTCCCCTTCTGGAGAATATCGTATATCTTGAGCAGGATGCCGACGGCAATCTGCGACACTTCGAGGCTATGGGTCAGACGGTTGCGATAGAAAGCCGTATTATCCACTCCCAGAATCTGCATCTTTCCCTGCAACCGGCGGAACGACGCCGAGTACAATATCCGCGCGTAGTCGCGCTCGAAGCAGTTGCGATCCTCAGCCTCCGTTATGCCCCTCTCCCTGAAATCGCTGTGGTGAACGACCCCAAGCATCCTCAATATCTCCCCCTTGTCCCCCTCGCTCAACGCCATATGATAATGTTCACTAATTTTCTAATGGTGGTAAAGTTACCTGGCTGTATAGCCCCCGTCGACAATCAGGTTCTGCCCTGTCACCCATCTCGACGCATCGCTCAAAAGATAGATACACGCGTAGGATATATCTTCCGGGATTCCCAATCCTAATGGGAATCCTTCAGTCCTTTTCAATCTCTGCTCTTCCGACAATGCCTCTAATGCTTTTTCCATCATCGGGGTTAATATAGTGCCAGGCGATATGGTATTCACCCGAATATTTCTTTTTGATAATTCCAACGCCATCACTCGCACCGCACTATTAACCGCGCCTTTTGAAGCAGCATACGCCGTGAGCCCTATACGGGCTATAAGGGCAGATATGGAGGAAATCAGTATCAGGCTTGCCCGATCAGCAAGATTCTTTTTCTGTGTCAACTGCCTTATTATCTCAAAAGCGCTCAGAGCGTTTGTCTGGATTACTTCCGAATAATTTTCAGCCTTCAGAAATTTAAGAGGAAGCGTTTTTTCGCAACCAGCACAATGAATAAATCCATTTATCGGACCTGTTTCTGATGCTATCTTTTCAATAAAATCAGTGGGCAAACAATTTATATCCTGTAGGACAATCATGTGATTGCCCTCTGCCAGATTAGTTAGGGTCTCTTTTAATCTTTCCTCATTTCTTGCTACAAGAATGATGTTAGCCCCTGCGCGGCTGCAATCGATCGCGCATTGGCGACCGATTCCGGAAGAGGCTCCGGTAACTATTATTGTCTTCCCCTTTAAAGTAAAAGGATTAAATGTAGCATCCATTACACTTCTACAATATCGCTGATCTTGCAGTCGACAAACGGAACTATAGCATTCGCCCACGTCATCCCTACACCGAATGCGCTCATTAACAGCGTTTTACCCCCCCCCTAAACGATTTTTCAACTGATCGACTATGGTAAGAGGCACAGATACGGACGATGTATTGCCGTATTTGCTGATTGTTGACGGGATTTTCGCTGTATCCAGTTTCAGCTTTTTAGCCAGATAACTGTTTATAAAATTATTTGCCTGATGGAAGACATAATAGTCGAGTTTCTGAACATCTTTACCGGAATAGGACAGCAGATTTTTAATATCCTTGGGAATTTCGCGGATTACGAAGTTGAATACATCGCCTCCGTTCATATACCCCTGTTCATCAGAGCGGATATTACCGTACTCGTCCACAACGCGCTCTTTTAGCGTCTCAACGCTCGAGGGCATGCGGTACCCCCCTCCGTTTATCTTTATCAGATCGCCACGCGACCCATCGGAGTTCAGAGAAAAATAGCTTTCGCCAAATTTTTCGTCACGCTCTATCAACGCGGCTACACCTCCATCGCCAAACAGGAATGCCGATCTGCGATCTTTCGGTGAATAAACCTTTGATCGTGTCTCACCGTCAAGTACAAGAGCTTTTCGCAGACCTGTATTTTTCATCATGGAAAATGCCACACTTAAACCATAGATGAACGCTGAGCATCCCAGGTTTATATCAAAGGCTATCGTACTGTTAGGCAATCCCAACCTGTGCTGCAGAAGAACAGATGTAGCAGGCATTCGGTAGTCGGGGGTCTGGGAAATAAAGATCAGCAGGTCAATCTCATTTCTGTCGATATTGTTGTCAGCGATAAGTTTCTCTGCTGCCGCATAACACAGATCAGACGAACAGGTGTTTGCATCCGCAAACCGGCGCTCATATATTCCGACTTTTTCCACAACCTCTTTTACCTGATCCTCAGGAAAGTATTGGGTATATTTCAGATTCTCGACTACAGTATGAGGCACAGCAGCTGCCAATGCCGTCACGCCTACTCCTTTAAACTCCAGGAATGCCATTATCGTAGTTTTACGTTACTGATTCTCCTCTACGTACCGGACTATATCGCCGATAGTACGAAGCTTTTTAAACTCAGGAGTCTCAATCTGAATCTCATACTCTTCATCAAGCATTGCTATGATATTGAGATAAGCAAGAGAATCCCACTCATCAAGATTACGGAATTCGGTAGTTTCATTTAATTCAGAGGCGTTATCAATCTCAAGGGCCTCCGCGAATTTGTCAATAAATTCAGAAGTATTCATATTTATATTTTATTATTCGAATGAGATTTTTTTAGCCGGGACACCGAAAACTGTCGTATCAGGTTTCACATTTCGCAGAACTACGCTTCCTGCTCCAACTGTCGCATTATCGCCCACAGACTTATGTGGTAAGATTCTCGTGCCCGGATGGAGAGTTACTGATTTCCCTATTCTTGAATAACCTCCAAGAAATGTATAAGCTCCAAGATGAGACCACTCATCAACACTGCAATCATGTCCCAATACGGAATAACCCATTATGGTTACGAAATCACCGATGGTAATATCGCAATCAATGGTGCACGCTGCGCGTATAAGACATCCTTTGCCAATTGTGCTATTCAATCCTACTTCGGCATTGGGGTGTATCAATGAAATGAAACGTCCACCTTTTGCCATTATCATCTCAGCATACTTTCTCTTATAGCGTACATCGCCTAACGCACACACAAAAACATCGTCTGCCTTCGGAGTGTATTCTTCAACAGATGAAATGATAGGTGGATAACCGTTGTAGCCGTCGAGCGCATCGATCTTGTCATCGAGAAATCCGACACACTTCACATCGCCAAGCTGCGGACGGCATTTTAAAAACAGGTCATATACCTCACGTCCGAAACCTCTTGCACCTATTATAAGCAGATTCTTCATTTCTTTATCAAGTCGATTACGCGATTAACATCCTCCTCGGTCAGGTCGTGGTGCATCGGGAGGCATATCACCTCGTTAGCCATCCGGGTTGCGACGGGGAGATTGGAGGGGGCAGCCGAGGGGAGACCGCGGTAGGTGGTGAAGTCGCTGATGAGCGGATAGAAGTAGCGGCGCCCGAGCACATTGTGCTCACGCATGCGGAAGTAAAGCTCGTCGCGGGTCATTCCATATTTTTCGGCATCTATGAAGATGGGGAAATAGGAATAATTGTAGGTTACGTCGGGGCGCTCGTTGAATATCCGGATACCCTCCACACCGGCGAGCGCCTCACGGTAGCGGTCGGCCACGCGATGGCGCGACGCGATGGCGGCGTCGACATACTGGAGGCTCAGCAGACCGTAGGCCGCGCGGACCTCGTCCATCTTCGAGTTGATGCCGGGAGCCACAACCTCGGTCTCTCCGGCGAATCCGAAGTTTTTCAGGTAATCGATCCGTTGCTTTGTCTTGGCGTCGTGACATATCAGCGCGCCCCCCTCGACAGTGTTGTAGGTCTTGGTGGCGTGGAACGAGAGTGTCGATATATCTCCTGCTTTAAGAATAGACTTGCCGTTCACCTTCACCCCGAATGCATGGGCGGCATCGTAGATTACCTTCAGCCCATATTTATCGGCTATAGCCTGGATAGCGTCGACATCGCAGGGATTGCCATAGACATGGACCGGCATGATAGCCGTAGTCTTGGGGGTGATGGCAGCCTCTATCTTGTTGGGATCGAGATTGCCTGTGGCAGGATCCACATCCACAAACACCGGCTTTATGCCGTTCCACCACAGCGCGTGGGTTGTAGCCACAAAGCTGTAGGGGGTAGTTATCACCTCCCCGGTGATGCGGAGCGCCTGAAGAGCCGTGATCAGGGGCAACGTTCCGTTGGTAAACACACTCAGATACTCTACCCCGAGATATTTACACAGCTCTTTCTCAAGCAGCTGATGGTAATGACCGTTGTTTGTAATCCATTTCCTGTCCCAGATATCCTTCAGATAGGGGATGAACTCCTCCAGAGGAGGCAACAGCGGAGACGTAACGGTAATTTGTGGTGAATCTGCCATTATAATATGTTTCTAAGCTTTTCGCAACTGCGCGACGACTTTATTGAGGTTCCTATATTCTCGAAAAATTTCATATAGTGCGGTTCCAGATACCTTCCCCGGAACCAGTCGATCCCCGCACAAACGATGAAGATGACTGCTACCGATATGGCGGCATATCCTACTGTCCAGAGGACAGATGTTCCGAAATGGCCCGTGCAGTCGACGGTCTCTCTCCACAGCCACTGGCGCATCATATCGGAGTTAGCATGGATGAGCAACACTCCGAACGTTGCGCCCCCCAGGACGTTGATAATGCGTGAATGCGGAATTTTCAGATCCTTGAAATACATGAACGACGCCACCGCAATGGCAACCGACAGAAATTTATTGGAATCGGCGATGACGAAGTAAGGGACGTAATGGGAGGTATAAGCCATCTTGTAGATGAATTCAAGCGCCAGCACACTCGCAGCACCTGCCATTACAAGCCCCAGGGATATCCACCCCCAGAGCCTGTGGGAAATCTTCGGCAGGAATCCGTAGAAGCGGATGTAGGCCGCCATGATGTAAAGCGCCATGAACCAGCTTACATAGTTGAACTCCATTCTTATGCCGGGAACGCCGGGAATAAACGAATACAACACCAATAGAAGCAATATCAGATATTTATGCTGTTTCCTATCTATAGCCCTGAGAAAAATATTCAGGAACGGTATAAACAGATAGAACAGCAGGAAGCAGCTGGCGAAATGGCTGTTGGTTATCCCCTTTATCGGAACGAGGGTTCTGACGGCACCCGTTATGCTAAGTCGCTCATGTCCTGTAATACAGAACACCCCATAGATCACCACCGCATAGAAAACTATCTGGAGATACAGTTTCAGCAGCTTCCGCCACGACATCTCCGAGCGACACATGAAATATCCGGTTATCAGGAGAAAGCAGTTGATTCCCGTCTTACCCCATCCGCCGAAAATCAGCATCAGCGATGACGACGCCGACCACGGCGTATCTTTCAACACCTCAAGCAAGCCTGAATTTACAACGTAGTGATGAGCCACTATCAGCAACATTACTATTATGCGATATAATTCCAGATTGGAATTACGCTCTTTCTTTTTTAAACCCGGCCGAGACGCGGCTGCCGCTGAGCCGACCAAGCGTATAGGGGGGGGTAATTTATTATCCATCAATTAATTACGCTTCATAAACAGCATCAATTCCTTCAGATCTGCCGAGTTTGTCAAGCGAGTGATTGCTAAGAAATAGACTATTCCTGAAGCCATGCCACACACCAGGCTCAGCATATCGCCTGAAATATGGGAACAGATCAGCCATACCACCGCCCCCATCGACAGGGAATACAGCAGCGAGGGCATCAGATCGCGTATCTGACAGGCGAACCCTACATTTATCAGCTTTCCGGTATAATGGGTGTTGATGACAAGAGAAATCAGCGAGTTCACCACCATACCCCAACACATAGCTTTAAGACCGATAGGGATAGTGACACACAGAATCGCCACACCGATGCACTTCTTCAATACTTCAAGTTTGAGAAACAGATCGCTCCTCCCCTTCACTTGCAGAAGATTCAGGTTAATGGCATGAATCGGATACCACATCATGCTGAAGCACAAAATCTGGAGAAGAACCGCCGAAAACTCCCATTTCTCTTTCAACACAAGTATTATCAGCGGGTGCGCAACCGCAGCCAGTCCCATCATAAGAGGAAATATTATGAAACCGGAAAGACGAAGAAACCGCCGGTATACGCTTCGCAGGCGCTCGTCATCGTCCTGCATCGTACATAACACAGGAAATGTCACCCTTTGCAGGATACCGGTAAGATTCGATGACGGGAAATCGCTGAACTGCTGTGCACGGGTATAATATCCCAGATCTGACGCTTTAAACACTTTTCCGATTACTATAAGATATATATTCTTATATATGGTATCAATAATACCGGAAAGAGCCAGTTTAGAACCGAATGAAAACAGTTCCCTGAACGAGGCGGCAGAAAACGCGCGAATCGGACGCCACTTCGACAGAATCCAGAGCAACCCGACGTTCACCGACAGATTGGTAAGCTGATAGGCTACGATAGCCCATACACCAAACCCTCTGTAAGCCATTGTAATACCTACGATTCCGGAAACTATAGCCGCCGTCAGAGAAGCTTTTGCCTGAGTCTTAAAGTCGATCTTTATTGTCAGAAGCGCCCGCTGAACTACCACGAAGGAATTTATCACAACGCTCAGAGCTATAAGACGTGTCAGAGGAACCAATATTGGCTCGCTATAGAATCGGGCAATCAGCGGGGCACAGAAGAATAGAATCAGATACAATCCGACACCAACAGCGAAATTAAAATAAAATACCGTTGAGTTATCGATCTCCGATCTGTCCTGTTTCCTTATCAGAGCCTGCGAGAAACCGCTGTCGACAAGCGACTGGGAAATAGCGATAAATACCGTCAGCATCCCGACGAGACCGTAATCCTGTGGCGTCAGGATACGGGCCATTATTATCATCACTATGAAAGACACCCCCTGTACGGAGAAGCGTTCCACGCCACTCCATATGGTTCCTTTCAAAGTTTTATGTTTCAGGGTCTCCCCCATTCAGACTATTTTTCAGTCTTTGTTAAACAGGTCGCGGGTGTAGACGCGGCAGGCGACGTCGGCCAGGTCGGGGTGGGTGCGGTTG
>CAZDWY010000052.1:0-18269 GCA_964509345.1 uncultured Alistipes sp. | reverse complement strand
GAAACAGCTTTTTCATACACTATAATTAATTAAACATAAAGAGTTAGATAATTCATCTTCAACAAGCGGCCACATATCGGCTGAGTCGATGAGAACCGCCGCAGCATAGAGACAACCAAATTTCCACACCTCGAACCTCTGTCCGGGGCGTTGGAAGCCTCATTTCGCCACTTACTTTCCGCAAAGGTAAGACAAAATGTCAAAAAATTAAACACTTCCATACATAATTTGCCGCTCTTTAACTGAAAAAGATGGCATGCTGAAAAACATGTTTTAAAAACATCATCTCAGAAAATTCACATTTTCAACCGCTTACACATTCAATTTATCGAAGTGAACCGGAAGCGATAATTAATATTTAATAATTGTTAAAATTATCATCACAGTGCATCAGACCGATAAAATAGGAAGCATGTCCATATATTCAACCAATATTTTTAGCCATTCCCGCTACAACCGCAACCATCGTAAACCCCGCGACGCCACTATGGTTAAAAATTAAATTTTACCAATGCCGTTTTAAGGAAAGTATAAACAATATATTTTAACAGTAATTACAAAACGTCTCGTTACACCTCATCAATGCAAACATTCGCAAGCAAGCAAACGAAGTGAATGAATGTATGAGAGGAGCGCACAATGGTTAAAAAGTGCCAAAACAGCGCATTTAAGCCCCTGCGACAACTAAATGATTGGAATTAAATTAGTAACTTTGCATAATGTCGGCAAACAGCCAGACATGGGTGGCAAAATGACGGATCACACAATACCGCCCCACCCTATACCGTTATCATAAGACACAGTTCAATAGCTAACCATACCTTTATAATATTATATTCAGCGAAGATATGAAGAGAAATCTACTTGCCATCGGGCTGCTCGCCGCCGCAATGTGTGGAAGCGCCAGCGCTCAGTCGAAAATCAGCGGCGCCGGTCGCCTGATGCTTGACGAATACCGCGCCCAGACATCAGCGAGAAAAGCTCCCGCAAAAGATATAGTAAAAACAATGATCGTGACCCTCAACGAGGGTGCCACAAGCGATGCCCTGCAGGAACTCGGTGCCGAAATCTACAGCGACTTCGGCGACATACTGCTCGTAGGGTTTCCGCTGAACCGCGCTGAAGAGCTCGCCGCCCTCGACGAGGTCAAAGCAGTGGAATTCGGCAATAAGAACCAGGTTTACATGGATGTGGCGCGCGAAGCCACCGGAGTGAATACCATCCACGACGGCACAGCCGACGGACTCAAGGGAATATCCTACACCGGCAAGGGAGTTATAGCCGGACTGTTCGACTCCGGTATGGATCCCAACCACGCAGCATTCCGCAACGCCGACGGATCGAGCCGCGTAAACGCCATATACGTGACCCGCGACGGCAAGAAAGACGAATCATACACCACCCCCGAACAGGTATCATCGTTCGACACCGAGGATAACACTGCAACCCACGGCACCCATGTGCTCGGCATCATTGCCGGCTCACGCGGCGTTCAGGGCAGCTTTACCCAGCAGGGGAAGAACGGTGTTCAGAACGGCGAGATCCCCTACTACGGCGTGGCTCCTGATGCCGACATCGTAATAGGTTGCGGCGACTTCTACGACGAGGAAATTCTCCGCGGAGTGGATCTTGTAGTAAAAAAAGCGAAAGAGCTCGGCCAGCCAGCCGTTATCAACATGTCGCTTGGCAGCAACGTCGGTCCACACGACCCCAATTCAGCAACCTCAAAGACGCTCGACCGCTTGTCGGAGGATGCCATCATATGCATCGCCGCCGGTAACGAAGGGGATCACAACATCGCAGTGCTGAAGAACTTCAACGGGCGTTCAACCACCCTCAACACCTTCATCAGCCCCGTAACCACTCCCACTGCCGCACTGCTTTACAACGCTGAATTCTGGGCAAACAACGACGAGCCATTCGAACTCGACCTGGTGCTGTATAACAAAGGTACATCAAAAGTCATCAACACCTACTCCATAAAGAACCTCAAAGGCAAAAGCTTTACCTGGAACTCATCGAACTGCGACGGTCTTAAGAACTACTTCGCGACAGGAGCCCAGGTATACGTGACCTCCAATATCGACCCCAATACCGGGCGTTACTACGTGCGCATGCAGAACAACCTTCAGGCCACCACGAACTCAGTTCTTTTCGGTGTCAACATCCGCGGCACAAACGGAAACTCGGTTAACGGCTATGTCAGCGCCCTCGGTCTGGGCTACTACAGCCAGGACTACGCACAATTCACCAACGAAGGTGTGGCAGGATATGCGATCGGAACCCCCGACGGCTCCATCAACGAGATGGCCACCGGTAAAAAGGTTATATCAGTAGGTGCCTACGTAAGCCGTTCGAACTCCGTATCATTCATCGGCAACGGATCGTACTCCGGCAACGGCACACGCAACGACATCGCATCGTTCTCATCTTATGGCAACACCGCCGACGGCCGCAGCCTACCGCTCATCTGCGCCCCCGGCGCACAGATCGTATCGGCGATCAGCCGCTATTCAACCGAATACGCAAACTCGATCACATCTAAAGCAGTTCCGGCTCTTTCGGAATCGTTCTCACGCGCCAACCCATATTACCCCATGCAGGGAACCTCTATGGCGTGCCCCTTTGTAGCAGGAACAATAGCCCTCTGGCTTGAAGCGAACCCACGCCTCACCGCCGAGCAGTGTATCGACATCATCACCCGTACAGCAAAGAGCGACAATTACACCTCGACCTCAGATCCTCTGATCAAGCGTCGTTGGGGCAACGGCAAGATCGACCCCGTAGAAGGTCTTAAAGAAGCCATCCGTCTCAACTCAGTAGAAAGCATCAACACTGATCTGACAGAGCGCAACCTTTTCATCACCCCGCTTGGCGACAGCACCTTCGAAGTATGCTACCCCGGCGCAGGCGAGATCACGGTAGACCTCTTCAACCTTCAGGGCGCAAAAGTGCTTACCGCAGCCGCTAACGGCGACACCGTGACACTCGATGCTTCATCGAAATCAGAAGGCATCTATATAGTTGCAGTCACAACTCCCGCAGGCACCGTATCGCGCAAGCTTGCAATCCGATAAGACTACTCTTAGAATAAGAGAGCAATAGAGCAGGAGAGTATCAGAAGCAGGATAAGGAACGCACAAACGTCTCCGATCCGATTATTCTGATGCTCTCCTGTTCTATCGCTCTGGCGCTCTATTACTCTCAATTATTTTGCTATTAAATGGCAAATTGTTAATTTTGCAACGGTTTTCCCATTTGACAGCAGCCTTGAACACGAGATTACTGAATACAGTCAGAAAACTTTACAACAACGCCGCCAACCATACCAGGCTGACAGCGTTGCTGCTGTTTATCACCATCGGGACAGGAGCCGTTCCACAGGCGAGCGCCATTTCATTTAACCTCGACTCCATCGCTGCCTGGGGGAAATTTCCCCGCTTCTGCGTGGGGGTATACCGCTGGGGCGATAAATTTTTCAACTCCTACGACTCTACCTACGTTCAAGGCTCAGGATACCGCTGGAACGTAAAAATGAAAGGTGACAGCTGGATAGATGTCTACGACTTCAAATTCGCTACAGATGGCTACCGCATGGCCATGCTGTCGCGCCCGTCGACTACCGCAGGTTTCCATCTTACATACATGGCCGTAAGCGTAGGCTACGATATGAACGTAAGCAAATACTTCGGGGGGAGCAGTAACGCCAGAAAACGATTCAATTTTCAATTCAACTGTTCGCTGTTCGCTGCAGACTACTCATTTGTAACCAACAACATCGGGACCACAATAGTCCGTATGGGAATTCCGAGCGAAACACAACACACCCATATCAATTTCAAGGGAATTGACACAAACTCCTGGTCTGTATCCCTCTACTATTTCTTCAACCACAAACACTACTCGCAAGGAGCAGCATTCTACTACAGCAAAATCCAGACGAAAAGCTCCGGTACTGCCTACGCCGGTCTGCAGTTTTCAGGACAACAGTTCAATTTCAACTTCTCTGAACTTGACGCGGATATCAAGCCACGCCTCCCTGCCAACTGGGATGACCATTATAGCGTAAGAAACAAAAACTACGGGCTAAAGCTCGGATATGCCTACAACTGGGTGTTTCACCGCGGCTGGACATTGGGAGCGTCCGTAGCGCCTGTATTCGGTCTACGGAAAGGATACATCAATCTTCCTGGCGAAAACGGCGATTCATTCTTTCTGAGCGGACAAATGCGGGCCTCACTGATTTACAATCTTAACCGAAGATGGTTTTTCGGAATAGTAGGCAGAGCCGACAGCGACCTCATCTACGATAAGGAACATTCACTGCTGGCAAGCAATCTTTCAGTAGAAATGTCAGCCGGATTCCGCTTCGACCTCTGGTAGCATCCACTCAATCCTCCATACAATAGCATGACACATAAAGAAAAACAGGGACTGACAGTTCTTGCCATAGCCCTATTACTCCTCATCGCGGCGATATGGACACACGGTATCCTCAACAGCCGCCACGACAGCCCCACACCATACACGGCAACAATCTTGCCAACTGAATCAGAGGAAGCTCAACCCGACACACTCCCCTCAGAAGAATACGAATCAAAAACAGCAGAAAGAACCACTCCTGCGATACCCCAACCAGCATCAAAAACAAAAAGAAAAAACAACGCTAACCCCACTTGGCAAGATCGTCCAAGCCCGCTGGATTTCCCAGTCGCCAAACCGTAAGCGGGGAATACACAACAAAAGAAAGAAGCAGACGTATCACTACGTCCACTTCCTCATAGTCCTAAACAAAAAAAACATTAATTTGCCTATTGTCCTAAATATGTTTTCAGGAGACGCGATTTCTGTCCTTTCAGACGACGGATCGCCTTCTCCTTAATCTGACGTACGCGTTCGCGGGTGAGATCGAATTTAGCACCAATCTCCTCAAGCGTCATTTCCTGACATCCTATCCCGAAGAACATTTTCAATATTTCGCGCTCACGCTCGTGAAGCTGATGCAGCGCACGGTCAACCTCCTTCGACAGAGACTCCTGTGTAAGAGTAGCGTCAGCCATCGGGCTATCGTCGTTTGTAAGTACGTCAAGCAACGAATTATCCTCTCCTTCCACAAATGGAGCATCCACCGAAATATGACGACCTGATACTTTAAGCGTATCAGCAATCTTCTCTACCGGGACCTCAAGAGTTTCCGCAAGCTCCTCCGGAGATGGGCGGCGCTCGTTTTCCTGCTCGAATTTCGATAGAGCCTTCGATATCTTATTAAGCGAACCAACCTGATTCAGAGGAAGACGCACTATACGCGACTGCTCTGCCAGAGCCTGAAGAATGCTCTGTCTGATCCACCATACGGCGTAGGATATGAATTTAAATCCTCTGGTCTCATCGAATTTCTGAGCAGCCTTTATCAGACCCAGATTCCCTTCATTTATAAGATCAGGAAGACTAAGACCTTGATTCTGATACTGTTTTGCGACAGAAACCACAAAGCGAAGATTAGCTCTGGTGAGTTTTTCAAGAGCTGCCTGATCACCTTCTCTGATCCTCTGTGCCAGCTCTACCTCCTGTTCTACAGTGATAAGGTCTTCACGTCCGATTTCCTGAAGATACTTGTCAAGCGATGCGCTTTCGCGGTTAGTGATAGATTTTGAAATCTTTAATTGTCTCATGTTCTGAAGCGGTAATATCTATTGTGTAGCTGCGGTTTTTACATAGCGCAGCTATCAAGTTGCAAAGTTACTAATTTTTTTTCGTATTCTAAGACACCTTGCTGCATTATTAATAAAATTTGTAATTCATTAAACCACCGGCAACGGCTAATTCATAAACAAAAAAAATCGACCTTCCTGAGCCCAGGAAAGTCGGTTAAATTCTGTAAAATCTTCTTTTGCTGTCAGCAAAGCTGATTATTCAGCAGCAGGAGCTTCTACCTCTTCTACTGCAACAGCAGCAACGGTGTCGTTGGTAACAGTATCAACAGCTTCAACTGCAGCTGCTTCTACAACCTCTTCAACGGGAGCTTCTTCTGCCTCAGCAGCAGCGTTCTCAGCCTTGTTGCCGCAAGAAATCATGGAAAGACCTGCGATAACAGCGAAAGAAAGGAATAACTTTTTCATTTTCGTGTTCAGATTAAATAATAAAACAATACTGTGCTTCAAAAACATTGCAAAGGTACGACTAATTTTTTTCCTGCCAAATGTTTTTCCACTTTTTTTGACATAAAAATGTGTTTTAGAACATCTTTTTTATCTTTACGAGGGTAAAACCACCCATCTCCCCACTATATGCTATTCCATAGTTCGGCTATTTTTTGTAACTTTGCAGCCAGATTCAACGTTTACACAATCACCGAATTATGAAAGCATTCGTATTTCCCGGACAGGGAGCCCAGTTCGTAGGGATGGGTAAAGACCTCTACGAAAACAGCCCCGAAGCCCGCGAACTTTTTGAGAAAGCAAACGAAATTCTCGGTTTCCGCATCACAGACCTCATGTTCGAGGGAACAGAAGAGGATCTCAAACAGACACGTGTCACTCAGCCCGCAGTGTTCCTGCACTCTGTAATCCTCGCAAAAACACTCGGCGACGATTTCAACCCCGACATGGTTGCAGGTCATTCGCTCGGCGAATTCTCAGCCCTCACCGCAGCAGGTGCCCTCAGCTTCGAGGATGGTCTGCGCCTGGTAAGCGCCCGCGCTCAGGCAATGCAGAAAGCCTGCGAGCTGAAGCCCTCGACAATGGCAGCAATCATCGCCCTCCCCGACGAGAAAGTAGAAGAAATCTGCGCCTCTATTCCCGGTGTAGTGGTAGCAGCCAATTATAACTGCCCCGGTCAGATAGTTATTTCCGGCGAAGTAGAGGCTATCGCTGCTGCGTGCGAAGCTGCCAAGGCTGCCGGAGCAAAGCGCGCTCTCCCTCTCAAGGTAGGAGGAGCATTCCACTCCCCTCTCATGGAGCCTGCGCGTGCTGAACTGGCAAGCGCTATCGAGGCTACAGAAGTTCACACTCCCGTATGCCCTGTTTACCAGAACGTGGATGCCAAGCCCCACACCGATCCCACCGAGATCAAGGCAAACCTCGTTGCCCAGCTTACCGCCCCTGTGCGTTGGACCCAGACCGTTCAGAACATGGTTGCCGACGGTGCCACCGAATTCGTAGAACTCGGTCCGGGCAAAGTGCTTCAGGGTCTTGTAAGCAAGATTTCCCGCGAAGCTGCCGTTTCAGGTCGCCAGTAAGCTTTTAAACTTATCGATAAATACCCCCGTAATGCGGTTATCGGATTACGGGGGTATTATTATAACTAAGGCATACAGAACTCAGTCACGCTGCTGAACCGTTGCAGGCTCAACCACAGTCAGCTCACCGGTAAGAGAATCCATTATATAGGCACCGACCCTCACGTCAGGAGCCATCAGCGGATGGTTACGTATGAGGTCGGCGGTCTCCGAAACTGCCTCAGAAGTCTCTGTGAATCCATGCAGCCAGCTGTCGAGATCTATTCCGCAATGACGCATCAGGGTTACATGCTCCGCACTTACCCCACGCTCACGCATCAGATGGAGCATCTCGGCGGCATTCATCCCCTGAACTCCACACCCCGTATGTCCGATAACCATTATCTCCTCCACTCCGAGCTCATAAACAGCCACCAGGATGGATCGCATGGTTGAATCGAACGGATTGGTTATAGTGCCGCCTGCATTCTTTATTATCTTAACATCACCGTTCCGGAAACCTAAAGCAGCCGGAAGCAGCTCAACAAGGCGAGTATCCATACATGTGACAATGGCGATCTTCTTGTCGGGATATTTCGACGTCTCGTAGCGCCGGTAATCGCCATTTTCCACGAACCTACGGTTATGGGAAAGAATCTCCTCAATCATATTTTATACATTTTATTTATTTTCAGGCGAAAAAAGCGAACTCCTCACATCAGTAGCTCCCCCATATCGCGTAAAGATATCGGTAAAGACTCTCAGAACCTCATCGGCATCCACCGAGGGGTCAAACAGATGAACCGTAACCAGCAGCCTGTGCGTATCAAGCGTGAGTTTCGTGCGCTCGTTGTCGCTGGTGGGTGTGCCTATCCCCCCCTTTGCATCGCGGAACACAGGTAGCCCCTCGATATTCAGCACCCCCCTGCCGATCCCCTCATAGGGCTCACCCTCCTTCCCTATGCCGAGAGTAATGACATCCCCCTCTACCTTATCGGCATCGAAGCAACCTACCGAACAGCCGGTGAGAAGCGACAACTCATTGCCAGCGTCCACAAGCGCGTTCACACTGTATAACCCAAGTCCGCGGACTATACGCCTCATAAGCTGCTCCTGCGATGGCCGGTAGCGGTTCGGATCCTTGCCGCAAGCTTTATAAACCGAACGGGTTGCAGCTATCGGAGCAATCGAATTAATCTCTCCAACCGCATAGCGTCCGGCTATATCCTCAGCCAGCCGGTCCATCTCCCGTTTCTGCAAGTCGGATGTACCAGAATTGCATACCGCAGCCTCGATCAGAAGCGTCCGACAACGAGGAACTCTTGCGGCAAACTCAGGCTCGTAACTTACCTTTACCTTTGTTTCCATATCACATCAGCCACTCAGCGGCAACGGCGCGCTATATCAAGCGATGACCTGCACATATCGGTCACATATTGCCAGTCGGCTGCAGCCACCTTGTCTTTCGGAAAAAGTTTAGACCCCATACCGACACAGTAAACACCAGCACGGAACCACTTGCTCAGATTCTCTTCGGAAGGTTCCACCCCACCTGTAACCATCAGCCGCGACCATGGCATAGGAGCGAGAAGACCTTTTACGAAATTAGGTCCGAGAACATCGCCCGGGAAAATCTTGCATAGATCGCATCCACACTCCTGCGCGTCGCCAACCTCGCTGACACTTCCGCATCCGGGAGTATAAGGCACACCCCGGCGGTTGCACACACGCGCAACATCAGGATTGAACAGCGGACCTACCACGAAACAAGCGCCCATCTGGATGTAGAGAGCTGCCGTAGCCGGTTCCACCACCGAGCCAACACCTACCGCCATTTCAGGACACTCCCTTGCTGCAAACTTCACCACCTCGGCGAAAACCTCATGGGCAAAGTCGCCACGGTTCGTGAATTCAAACGCACGCACGCCACCCTCATAGCAGGCTTTTACTACCGCGCACGCAGTTGCGGCATCGCTATTGTAAAACACCGGAACAACCGGAGCCTCACCCATCTTCACCAATACCGCTATCTTGTCAAATCTTGCCATTGTGATTACTTTCTTTTAATTTCTGACGTTAACGCTGAACCCTACCGTTGGCGCTTCCCCCTGCGAGAGCTTTCACCTCAGCGGCATCTACCAGATTGAAATCGCCCGGAATAGTCTGTTTAAGGGCAGATGCTGCCACGGCAAATTCCAACGCCTCTCCCACCGAATCCATAGTAAGAAGTCCGTGGATCATACCTCCGGAGAAAGCGTCGCCACCGCCCACGCGGTCAATTATCGGATTTATATCATAGCGTTTAGATACGTAGAACTCCTTGCCGTCGTATGCCATCGCCTTCCAGCCGTTGTGAGTGGCCGAGAACGACTCACGAAGGGTCGACACCACATAGCGGAAGCCGAACTCACGCGCCATAGCCACGAAAATGCGTTCGTAGCCGGAAGCATCGGTATTCCCCCCCTCGACATCCGCATCGGGCTTGAAGCCAAGACACAGCTCCGCATCCTCCTCATTGCCGATACATACATCGACATATTGCATCAGAGGGCGCATCACACTCTGTGCCTTCTCGCTGCTCCACAACTTTTTGCGGAAATTCAGGTCGACGCTCACCGTTACCCCATAGCGCTTGGCGGCTTCACATGCAAGGCGTGTAAGCTCGGCAGCCTTATCGGAGATAGCCGGGGTGATACCGCTCCAGTGAAACCAGTCGGCACCTTCCATTATTGAATCGAAATCGAAATCTTCCGGATCGGCCTCGGCTATAGCCGAACCTGCGCGATCGTATATCACCTTCGACGGACGCATGGAAGCACCTGTTTCACAATAATAAATACCCACCCTATTGCCTCCCCGGGCTATAAAGCGTGTGTCTACTCCATAACGACGCAGAGCGTTCACCGCAGCCTGCCCTATCTCATGCTTCGGGAGTTTAGTCACAAAAGCTGCCTCATGCCCGTAGTTGGCACAGCTCACTGCCACATTTGCTTCACCTCCACCCCAGATCACATCGAATGAATCGACCTGAACGAAACGGCTGCACCCTGCGGGGGAAAGCCGCAGCATTATCTCACCTAAAGTTACAATTCTGCTCATAACTGCAAGTTTACATAGAGAACACGTTGAATCCACCGTCGACAACCGCCACTGTGCCGGTTACGAACGAGGCTGCATCGCTGATAAGATACTGAATGGTTCCACACAGTTCCTCCGGGCGACCGAACCGCTTGAAGGGGGTCTGTCGGATCACATCCTCACCGCGTTTGGTCAGTGAACCGTCGGGGTTCGTCAGAAGGGCGCGGTTCTGGTTGGTAAGGAAAAATCCGGGAGCGATGGCATTGATACGGATGTCAGACGTGAACTTTGTCGCAATCTCGTTTGCCATATAGGCAGTAAAATTGCTTATTCCTGCCTTTGCCGCGCCGTAACCTACCACACGTGTCAGAGGACGGAAAGCCGCCATCGACGAGAAATTTACAATAGCTCCCTTACCGGCAGCCACCATCGGCTTCAGAAATACCTGTGTAGGGATAACCGTACCTGTAAGATTCAGTTCCAGCACCTTCTGGAACTCCTCTACTTTAAGATCGAAGAAATTCCCGTCGGGCGCGATAGTAGCACCCGCCATGTTTCCGCCGGCAGCATTGAGCAGGGCGTCCACACGTCCGTAACGCGCCAGAATCTCGTTGCAGTTCGCTTCAACCACCGCGGCATCCATTACATCCGACACAAGGAAGATCGCCTCACCGCCGGCAGCAGTAATCTTATCCACGATCCTGTTCCCCTCATCCTTGCGGCGCCCCAGAAGCACCACTTTTGCCCCCTCCGCGGCGAGATATTCCCCTATACACTGCCCCAACACACCGGTCCCGCCGGTGATTACCACCACTTTATCTTTTACCGAAAATAATTCGTTCATATGATTCGATCTGATTTTAAGCATTCTTCAATTTCTCTTCGCTGAGTTCGCGGGCTACGGTTGCCATCACACCCTCCACCTGTCCCAGAGCGAGCATGCGTCCATGGAAGGAGTAGCCGGCATTATATCCCATCTTATCGTCGCCGAGCATCTGCATTGCGTGGTCGACTCGCATCGGCAACCCGGGCTTCACACGCTCGAAAGTGCGCACGAGCGATATTATGTCGGCGCGTCCGGCAAGATGGTGAGCTTCCTTGAAGTCGCCGTTCGGAAGCACATCGCAGCTGCGCAGGTGCACAAACCAGGTTCGGGGGGCATACTTCTCTGCCAGAGCCGGCACATCGTTGTGGGCTCCGGCACTCAGTGAGCCTGCGCAGAAGGTAAGCCCGTTGTGCTCGTCGGGAACCGCGTTGAGAAACCACTCGATATCCTCGTCGCATGTGACGATGCGGGGCAACCCGAACACCGCCATAGGAGGATCGTCGGGATGAACACACATATTCACGCCATACTCGCGGCAGACAGGCATTATCGCCTCGAGGAAATACTTCATATTCCCGCGCAGCTGATCCTTGTCCACACCATCGTAAAGCTTCAGCAGCTCGCGAAATTTCTCTACGGGATTCAGCTCCCCTTCCGAGAAATTTCCGTTGACGAATCCCTGCGTCTTTATCACGATATTCTCCACCAGCTTAGCCTCACGTTCGGGCGTCATATCTTTCGCAAGCTCTGCCACACGCTCAAGCGTAGCCTCATCCCATTCCTTTCCGGCTCCCTCACGGCGGAGAATGTGAATATCGAAATAGGCGAATTCCGCCCGGTTGAAATAGAGGTTCGTGGTACCGTCGCCGTTGGGATAGTCAAGATCGGTGCGCGCCCAGTCGAGAACCGGCATGAAGTTGTAGCACACGGTCTTCACACCGGCCTTGCCGAGATTTGCCAGACTTTCCTTATACTTCTCTATCAGTTCATCGCGGTCGGGTCCGCCATATTTTATAGACTCACATACCGGAAGACTTTCCACCACGCTCCAGCGCATGCCGTGTGCCTCGATCATATCGCGCAGTTTCTCTATCTCCTCAAGGGTCCATATCTCTCCGTTGGGAACATGGTGAAGGGCAGTCACAATCCCTTCGACACCTATCTGCCGGAGCATATCGAGGGTTATCTTATCGTTGGGTCCGAACCAACGCCAGGTTTTTTCCATATGTCAGAGATTGAAATATCGTTTTGCGTTATAGTAGCATATATCCTCCACCATTTTTTCTACCCGAGGCAACTCCTCGTATGGTATCAGCCCTGCATCCACATCCTTTCCGATGAGATTACAGAGAACACGGCGGAAATAGTCGTGGCGCGGATACGACAGGAAGGAGCGCGAATCGGTCAGCATCCCCACGAAGCGGCTCAGCAGTCCCTGCGACGAGAGGGAGTTCATCTGCGCCTCCATGCCTCGTATATGATCGTTGAACCACCATCCCGATCCCATCTGTATCTTCCCTGGCACCGAACCATCCTGAAAGTTGCCGGTCATCGCTGCCACCCACTCGTTATCGGCGGGGTTAAGATTGTAGAGTATGGTTTTTGTAAGCTTACCATCGCTGTCAAGGCGGTCCATGAACCGGGCTACCGCCTCGCAGCAGTTAAAGTCGCCGATGGTGTCGAACCCTGTGTCGGGTCCGAGCTCCCGGAAGGCACAGTTGTTGACATTGCGCATCGGTCCGAAATGGAATTGCTGTGCCCATCCTTTGGCGTGATTCATGCGGCAGAGTTCCAGCAAGGCGGCGGTCGACAATTTTTCAGCATCGTCTGCGCTGAGCTGATCGCCTGCCAGTGCGCGGACAAACAGCGCGTCACGCTCCTCCGGCGTGCTATCCTTCCATGGGAACCGCATCACACCGTGATCGGCAAGGCGGCAGCCGTTGGCATGGAAAAAGTCGTGGCGCCGCTGCAGTGCCTCAACAAAGCTGCTCCAGTCTGTGATCTTCACGCCGGCAGCCTCACCCAACTTCCCGATATATTCGCGCCATGCGGCGTTATCCCCTTTCCAGATAGTGGCAGCCTTATCAGGGCGCCATGTCGGCAACACCTTTACCTTGAACCCCGAATCGGCGATGGCACGGTGATGCTCGAGCGTGTCGACCGGATCGTCGGTAGTGCATACGCTTTCCACTCCGTAGCGCTCCATAAGACCGCGAGGGGTCATGTCTGGATCAGCCAGACGGGTGTTGCATCTGCCATATATCTCAGCGGCACTATCCTCGTTTAGCAAATCGTCGATGCCGAAAGCGGAGCGGAGTTCCATATGTGTCCAATGGTAAAGCGGATTGCGGAAAGTGGCGGGGACTGTCTCCGCCCACTTCGCGAATTTTTCTTCATCGGAAGCGTCTCCGGTGATATACCGCTCTGCCACGCCGTTGGCACGCATGGCGCGCCACTTGTAATGATCGCCACCGAGCCAAAGTTCGGTAATACTCCTGAACGGACGATTCTCAGCTATCGCCTGCGGCGACAGATGGCAATGATAGTCTATTATAGGCAGACTTGCCGCATGGTTGTGATAAAGATGGCGTCCGGTCGGAGTTTCCAACAGGAAATCCTTATCCATGAAAGGTTTTGGAACTGCGGTCATCGCTAACTTTATTTTCTTTGTTTGAGAACTACTAATTTATATTTCGGCACAAGCAGCTTCATCATGCACCAGCTGAACAGATAAGCCACCCCGACACAGAGGAAGATGATCATATATCCGGCGTTCTTGCCTTCAAAGCCGAGAAACTGCATGTTGGTGCGGGCGGCATAGTCGAACAGCTGTCCGGCGCCATAGTTGCTCATGAAGCTCCCAAGACCGCTCGCCAGACCGGCCGCGCCGATCACGGTTGCCACGACCGACTTCGGGAACATATCGCTTACAACATTATACACATTGGCGCTCCAGCTCTGATGAGCGGCGGCAACGATGCCGATTATCACTACGGGATACCACATGGATATCTCACCAAGGGGCATAACTCCGATTCCTACAAGCGGAAACAGCGCGTAGATCAGCATAGCCTTCATGCGCCCGGCATATGGATTCAGCTTGTTGCGGTTTATGAAGTATGTGGGCAGGTAGCTTCCCCACAGCGAAAGCATCGATATGAAATAGATGGTGAAGATCGCCAGCATCCCGGTAGTGGATGCCGTCGAGTAGCCGTAGACATCGCTTATAAAAGCCGGAGCCCAGAACAGCAGGAACCACCACACCGAGTCGGGGAGGAAACGCCCGAAAATCACAGCCCATGTCTGCCGGAAGGTAAAAGCCTGAAATACCCCCACCTTCTCCTTGGGCTCTTCGACCGTGGGCGCCACATGCTCCTCGCGCAGATTATCCTGCTCGATATAAGCGAGCTCCGCAGCGTTCACATGCGGATTCTTGCGGGGATCGCGGTAGATGAACACCCAGAAACCCATCCACAGAAAACCGAGGAAACCGATATAAAGGAAAGCCGCCTCCCAGCCATGATATTTTGCTATCACAGGGATTGTGAACGGAGCCAGAAGAGCGCCGATCTGCGACCCGGCGTTGAACACCCCTGTGGCGAATCCGCGGTCCTTTTTCGGGAAATATTCGGCTATCGCCTTGATTGAGCACGGAAAATTGCCTGCCTCACCGATTGCGAGAATACAGCGGGCGGTAAGAAACAGCCACACGCTCACCGTGGTTATCATCACAGCCACATCCGAGAACTGACGGAGAACCTCCAGATTTGCACGCGCGGCAGCAAACGACAGCGTCCAGTCACCTGCCACTATTCCATTGGTGAGCACACCGCAGAATGCATGCAGACACGCCCCTACCGACCATATGCCGATCGCCCACAGGTAGCCCCTCTTAGTGCCCATATAGTCCACCACTTTACCGGCGAAAAGCATTCCAACGGCATACACTATGGAGAACACACCGGTGATACGCCCGTAATCGGCATCGGTCCACCCGAACTCTGGCGAAATGAAATTTTTCCACGTGAGCGACAATACCTGCCGGTCGAGATAGTTAATCACAAGAGCCACAAACAACAGAGAGCACACCACCCACCTGAAGTTCGTCATCTTACTACTTGAATCTGTTTTTGTCATGGTTAGAAGGACGCAGAAACTTTATGGTAAATGAATCAAATAATCAGAACCCACGCAATTGAGAAACCCCGATTGCCTGAATCTCCAACAAAGGTAATAAAAATACTTAATCCCGCCAACAACTCACCCCCCATTAAGCCCCTTATAAGAAAGATCTGGCATATAACCCACCCAGGAAACGTAATCACTTAATCCATAAACCTGAAATGCGCCGTAGCGAATCTTCGCCACGGCGCATTAGGTATTCTTCGTAATATCAGATGAAAGTTATTTCACGGAAATTTTCTGGACTTTGCCCGATGCAGTGCGGACTACATAGACACCCGGCGCTACATGACCGGGGAGCTCGCCGTAAACGCCTGCATAAACCTTTATACCGGTAAGTGAATATGCGTCGCACTCCTCTCCGGAAAGAATATCACCATCTGCCGTAACCTCTGAAACACCGGAATCATCACCTACGATACGCAGGGAACCCGCTGCATCTGCTGGCAAAAGCAACATCCCGTCAACTACCTGAGAGGTTATATCGACATCGTTCAGATATATCGCCTCATAATCTATTCCCGGGGTACCGTTTACAAAGTAGCGGTATCCTTTGGAGTTCTCCCCTAACGTAGAACGGATAGAGGCTCCGTTAAACACACGGGCGAACTGCTTGCCACTGACAAGCGCTTCAGAAGCCTTGCGGACTGCTTCGCGACGCGCCTTGCGGGCAGGAGCGCTTTCACCTGGAATCTGAGAGTTCTCCTCCTGTTCCATAAGAAGCTCCTCCTGCTCGAGAATATCCTGATAATCCTCCTCTGGAACGACTGTTACCTCTACATTGGAAGGAACCGATACATCCAGACTGCAATCGAAGTTTGCGAACTGTCCCCACTGGGGAGCACTCAGATAGGAGCTGAACGACTGTTTGGGAATTGTAAGGGTAGATTTCTGAGTGAGCACCCCTTCAAACGCTCCTGAAGCAGCCTGGGGAGCTGTTACCGCCGCACAACTGAGCATCCGCAGACGCGGGGAATTGATAAAGAGTTTTGATCCAACACTCTTGGTTGTTGAAGGGAAGCTTGCCGTCACCAGATAGTAGCAATTGGAAAAGCTCTCATTCGGAATTTCAGTAATCCCCTCTCCAAGCGATATGGCACGCAATGGGGTTCCAAAGAAAGCTTCTTCGTCAATACTCTTCACCGAACCGGGGATAGTTATATTGCGTATACCACTATTGTAAAATGCGCGATGACCGATTTTCTCTAATGTCTCCGGAAGCAGCACTGTCCGTAAAGCTTGACAACTTTGTAATATATTAGCATTGAAATCTGTTACTTTTGAAGCACTAAAATCAGCATACTCCAGCAGCCTGCAATAAAAAAATACTGCCTGAAGAGAACCGGAAAGATTTGGGCCCGCCACTATACTCCTCAAAGAAGTACAATCTGAAAACGCGCTATATCCCAGATATTCCAAAGCATCGGGCAATTTTGATACTGTAATTGCCGAACAATCCTCAAACGCCGAACGATCTATGCGTGTGATACCATCGGGAAGTTCAGTCAGATGCATAGAGCGGCAACCCTCAAACGCACTTCGCCATATAATCTTAAGACTCTCTGGAAGCACCACCTCCGTAAGCAGCGTCATATCCTTGAAACAGTTTTCAGGAATTTCGGTGAGCGTTGTCTTCGACAGATCGAGACGTGTAAGGCTGAACATATTTTCCTTGATGATGCTGAGATCATTGTCCGACAACGTTCCTGATACGGTCAGCGATGTCACACGTGAGGGCATAACACCCGAGGCAAGATATATCTCGTCGGCAAGCGAGGTGTTACCGGCAAGCTCCACACTGACCTCGCTAGCACTCCGCTCAACAAGATTGAAGCGCGACCATACAGGGTGACGGTCATAAAGATTCTTTGTGCCATCGTCGAGAATCACCGTGATCGCCTGCATCTGTAGATCCGTAAGGTTGAAAGTTCCGCTGAATGACGGAGGGGTAGGTGCATGCAGACGGATCAGACGCAGATTTTCGGTTTTAAACGCATTCACTGCGATACTCTTTATTCCCGAACCCAACTCCATCATATTTGGGGTACCAAGCGACGATGCTGTAAGCGTTGTCACTTCATCTCCTACTGTCACCCCTACTATTTTTGTATCAAATGCCTTTGTTCCAATCTCCTTTACCGTAGAAGGTACCACTACATCTATCATACCTACCGACGCATTTCCTCCACACGACTCGAATGCATTGTCACCTATTTTTTCAAGTCCTTCCGGAAGTACTAACGTACTAAGATTATATGAATACTGGAACGCACATGAAGAAATCTCTGTAAGCGAAGTACACTTGCTCAAGTCTGCCATAAAAAGCGGAGTAACCGCAAACGCACGAGTTCCGATCTCTTTCAGCGTGGAGGGTAACTCTATACGGTCGAGGCCACCCGCATAACCGCCATAGGCATAAGATTGGCCGCAGAATGCCTGCTGACCTATAGTTTCCAGACCTTCGGGAAAGTAAAGCTCCGTAAGCGACAAGGTATTGAAAAACGCACGGTCACCGATACTCTTTACAGCCAGCGGGAGATACAGTTCGTTGATCTCTTTGTCGTTCTCGAAAGTTCCGGCTTTGATTTCAGTAACACCGCAGTTCTGCATTACCACACGCATAAGGCCCGACATATTGGCGAAAGCCTCCTTGCCCAGATCGGTAACACTCTCAGGAAGGCTGATCTTTGTCACTGATGCGCAGCCTTTGAAAGCACTGTCGCCGATAGTCTGAAGACCCTCGGGGAAACTGTCGAATGTAAGGAGCGTACAGTCCGAAAACGCTCTATCGCCTATATCGGTCAGCGTTGAAGGGAACTGAACGTAGAACAGGTTGCTCTTGCCCGCAAACGCATTCGCATTTATCTGAACAACCGTAAATTTTTCGTTTTCAAGCGTCAGACGGCTCCCTTCATATATGAATTGACCGGAAACACCTACTTCCGACGGGAGCATCAAAAAATCCGC
>CAZDWY010000051.1:0-18646 GCA_964509345.1 uncultured Alistipes sp. | reverse complement strand
GTAAATCGCATTCCTACAGGGAGTTATGCCTAAAAGAACAGGAGTTTCCGGTTCCAACGATTGGGGTTCGACTCCCCACGGGGATACTATTCGGGAACAGATACCGCTTCCGCATTAGCGGGGTGGCGTATGTTCCTTTTTTGCTTTAGTATACAGATCTATTAGCAAAATTATATCTACCTTTCAATCTTTTTTACCATGAGTCAGACAAGAAGACAATTTCTCCGTCAGGGAGTTGCAGCGGCAGTAGGATTAGCAGCGGCATCCATCACCGCCACAGCATCAGATAACGGAGCTCCACGCCCCAACCATCCCCGCCTCAATCGCAAACATCCTAAAGCAAACAGAGTGCTGATGATTGCCCTCGACGGCATCTGTCTCGAAGGTTTCCACAAAGCCCATACCCCTAATATCGACGCTCTGCTGGCTGATGGGATTCTGTCTACAGAAACCCGTGTGGTAATGCCCTCCATTACCCAGCCAAACTGGATGAGCCACCTCAGCGGATCAGGACCCGAAATTCATGGAGTGGACCGCAACGACTGGCTTCGCGACAGATTTGTGCTTCCGGCTGTAACCACCGACGACGACGGCTACTATCCTACACTGTTCAAAGTTCTAAAAGATGAGGTTCCCGGAATGAAAACCGCTTTCTACTACAATTGGAAAGAACTCATAAACCCATATAACACCCGCTACATCGACGAAGTCAGTTTTGAGGAGAACGACGGATATGTAGGCAATTACGCCAAAGCGAGAGCTTTTTTGAAAGAGAATGCCGACAAGCCTGCCGTAGCATTCCTCTACACCGTACATACCGACCATGCCGGTCACAAGCATGCATGGATGTCACCTGAATACATCGCAGCCATAGAAGAAGCCGATGTAAATATTGGCAATCTTATCCAGCAGCTAAAAGACGACGGACTCTACGACAGCTCGCATATCATGTTCCTTACCGACCATGGCGGCATTGACCACGGTCACGGCGGAATGACGGTCAACGAAATGATAGTTCCATGGGGAATCAGAGGTCCCGGCATTGCCAAGGGCAAAAAGATGACGGAACCGAACAATACGGTCAATACAGCTTCAGTAATCCTGAATCTCTTCGGCGTCAGACAGCCGTTATACTGGACTGGAGAAGTCCCCTACTCAATCTTCGCCGACTGAGATATAGCTCGTTACAATGAGCCGATTCTCCAACCTCTTGCATATAATTGATGAGGCCCGCTGAATTTGTCAGCAGGCCTCATCTGTATTATAATCTTATCACGTATTTCACGTATCAGTCCCTCTTTAACGGCACTGTGGGAGCATCAGCCTCTATTATTCCGTCGCGGATCAGCAACGCATCAATCGTTGCGTCGTGACCGCGGAAATCGCGGTAAAGATCGGCAGGATTGCGTGTGCCACCACGCTCGAGTATGCAGGTGCGGAAGCGGTCGGCGGTTTCCCGATCGAAAATACCATTCTGCTTGAACTCCGCGAAAGCATCCGCATCAAGAACCTCTGCCCACTTGTAGGAGTAATAACCGGCCGCATAGCCTCCCGAGAAAATATGGCTGAATGTCGTACCGGTCACACTACCGTCAACCGGCGGAAATATCTGCACACTCTCCATCGCCTTACGTTCGAAAGCTATCGGATCATCCACCGGCTCCGTAATAGTGTGCCACCCCATGTCGAGATAACCGAAACCGAGCTGACGCATGCAGTTGTAACCCGCGCCATACTGGGCGGACTTCACGATCTTGTCGATAAGTTCCTGAGGCAACTTCTCGCCAGTCTGGTAATGTTTCGCGAACGAATCAAGGAACTCCTTCTCGGTCATATAGTTCTCATTGAACTGTGATGGGAGCTCTACGAAGTCGCGGTAAACCGAGGTTCCCGAAAGTGAAGCATAGTTACAGCGGGTGAGCAACCCATGGAGAGCATGGCCGAACTCATGCAGGAATGTCTCCACCTCATACGGAGTGAGCAGCGAGGGATTCTCAGCGGTAGGTTTGGTGAAATTCATCACAATCGACACATGCGGACGCTCATCCGTACCGTCTGCATCAACCGACTGATCCTTGAAACCTGTCATCCATGCTCCTGGACGCTTGCTGTCGCGAGGGAAGAAATCCGTGTAAAGCACACCGATGAACTGCCTCTTGCTGTCCGTCACATCGAACGCCTTTACATCCGGATGATAAACCTCGATATTCTCATTGCGTATAAACTGCAGTCCATACAGCTTGGTTGCAAGACCGAACACACCGTCAATCACATTGTCCAGCTCGAAATAAGGGCGTAGCTGCTCCTCATCGTAGCTGTAACGGGCGTTCTTAAGCTTATTGGAATAATAACTGTAATCCCACGGATTTATCGTCACCGGTTTACCCTCTGTTTCAGATGCGAAAGCCGTCAGCTCTGCCATCTCCTTCTCAAGCGCCGGGCGATATGCCTCCCGAAGCTGGTCGAGCAGCTTGTACACATTCTCGGGCTTCTCTGCCATAGTCCGGCGCAGCGAATGCGCGGCATAACTATCCGCCCCCAGCAAACGTGCTATTTCAAGACGCAGTTCGGCAATCCGCTTCATATTATCCACATTGCTGAACTCACCCTTGGTATTGCGTCCTGTATAAAGCCGGTAGAACTTCTCGCGCAAGTCAGGGCGCTCCGAATATTTCAGAAACGCTATATAAGTAGGCTGTGCGAGGGTGAACAGGAACTCACCTTTTCTCCCCTTAGCCTCCGCCATCTGAGCTGCCTCATCCACAACCCCCTTGGGCAGGCCGGCAAGATCGTCGGCTGTAAGCCATATCTCGTAGGTCGCCATCTCCTTCATCACATTCTGTCCGAACTTGTTGGTAAGCTGCGACAATTCGGAGCTCAGACGCCGATAGGTCTCGCGGTCCTCACCCTCAAGATTGGCACCCGATAGGGCAAATGAATCGTAGGTTTTCTGAAGAAGCATCGCATCCTCAGGCGATAGGTTCAACTTATCGCGCTTGTCGTACACACTCTTCACACGCTTCCAGAGCTCGTTATTGAGTGTTATTGACGTTGAGAAATCACTCAGCTTCGGACTGATACGCGTGGAAATCTCCATCATTTCATCATCAGCATCAGCTGAAAGAAGAGGGAAGAACACATTCAGCACACGATTCAGATCCTCTCCGTTACGCTCCAGAGCCACTATCGTATTCTCGAACGTCGGCTCTTCGCTGTTGGAAGTAATTTCGTCGATACCCTTCAGAGCAAGGGCTATCCCACGGTCAATGGCGGGTTCATACTGTGAATTTTCAATTTTGCTGAAAGGAGCCGTACCGTGAACGGTAGCGAAACTGCTTTCAAACACATTCTGGGCTTGTGTCATAAGCGCTGTTACAATGGTTATACCTGTCAGAATTTTTCTCATAATCGATTTATACATAATCACCTCAGCGAGCATTGAGACATCACTGATCATCTATATATTTAACTTCCTTATTCCATATTTTATTACATCGCTGCAATTCAATTACGCAAAAATACGCAAAATAAAGAAAACTTTGCGCTTTCAATATCCGTTTTACTTAGTAAGTAGTTTGTAAAAACTAATGTAAATGAGTTTTACTTCCATAAATAACATCACAGACCATATAAAACGTAAATGCAGCCCGTTCGTACTGATGATGATCCTGGCTTTCATTACAGGAATCATCACCGGAGCGGCTGCCTTTTTGCTCAAGCATACAGTAAAATGGATTTCTGTACCCATCACTTCAGGTATGAATGCATCCGGAGCGAACTGGATATTGCTTCTGACCCCTGTTATCGGCATAATGCTCACCGGCATCTACCAGCGCTACATTCTCCATAAAACCATATATCACGGAACCGACCGCCTCCAGAAATCTATTTCAGCAAGAAAATATGCTCTCCCCGGCGACCTCACATATGCCCCGATAGTAGCCTCGACCCTGACACTTGGATTCGGAGGATCAGCCGGATCGGAAGGGCCTATAGCTTACACCGGAGCTGCCATCGGAAGTAATATCGGACGCCTATTCAACGCCCGACCCACACTTATGAAGGTGCTCCTCGCATGCGGAGCGGCTGCCGGAATTGCCGGAATCTTCAAGGCACCCATCGGAGGAGCGCTATTCTCTCTCGAAGTACTTGCAGTCACTCTCTCCGTCGGAGCCGTACTCGCCGTAGTTCTCGCCTCAGTCACTGCCGGGCTGACTGCCTACACTCTGAGTGGCTGCACACCTGACCTTATTTTCCGCAACTCCCTCCCCTTCGACTGGCATTGGGCGCCATGGATCATTCTTTTAGGCATCTTCTGCGGGCTGTACTCTTTCTACTACTCCCATATCATGACCATAATGCGGCTGTGGTACGATTCCATGCGCAACCCCTGGATAAAAAACCTCATATCAGGCTCCGTAGTGGCATGCCTCGTATTCATCTTTCCACCGCTTTTCGGCGAAGGCTACGGATTTATGAGCGACATTCTTGCCGGAAAAACCGACGCCCTGTCCTCATGTAGCCTTTTCGCTACGGACAGCTCCCTCACAGTCACCCCCATCCTCATAGCCCTCGGCATAATTCTTGTAAAGGCATTCGCTTGCGCTTCAACTAATAGCGGTGGCGGTGTCGCCGGAGATTTCGCACCCACATTAATGGCAGGATGCGTTGCCGGATTCTTTTTCGCTACTACTGTCAACGCCCTCACCTCACTCTCACTTCCTGTTTCGGAATTCGCTTTCTTCGGCATGGCCGCAGTAATGGCCGGAGCTATCCGTGCCCCGTTCATGGCAATCTTCATTGCTGTGGAAATGGCGCAGACCTACCAGCTTCTGCTACCCGTCACCCTCACGGCAGCAACAAGCTACCTGCTGGTGCTCGCGCTACGCCGCCTCCGCCACATGCCCGTCACTCTTCCCGACAACATCAACTGACATTCCTCTGCAATAGGGTAGGACAACATAAGATTAGGGCGTGTCAGTTCATTTTTGACACGCCCTAATTCTAAGCAGGTTTTGAGTTGATATACCTGCTATTTCACATCGTTCCAGTCGTCGGTGCGGAAAGGAGCAGCCGGAATGCCATAAGTATTTGTGAGATTTGCCGGAATAAAGTTGCGGAAAGCATAACGGACAGCAACAGGATCCTTCACTTCATCGCTCCATACGGTTATCACATCTTTCGGCTTGTCGGAAGTCCATGCTTTTGCCGGATGGAACACCTTATCCGAACCTGCTATTTCAAATCCCACAAGCGGAACAAGCGTCCAGGGATTCATACCCCGATCGGCATGGCTCATCGTCAGTATCACTTTCGAATCTTTGATTTCATAAGATTCCAACCGCGGGCCCACCGGCTCAAAGCCACCCTGACCATACGTCTGGCTGAGAGCGAGGGCTCCCAACCGCTGCCCCACCTCATACTTCTTTGCCGGATGAATGCTATATTCCTCCCCTATGTCAGTGGTAGTAGCCATTCCTGAATTAGGAATAATTTCAGAAGCACGCGTCTGAGCCTCTACAAAAAGAGGGTAACCGGTATCCATTGAGCCACTGTAAACAAAGGGTGCTATCTGCACGAAATAGAATGGCATCGAATTATCCTTATCCCCCCAATCGCTACGCCAGCGCGCCACCATCTGTGCCAACATCGTATCATAATGATCAATATCCTTAAGATTTGATTCCCCCTGATACCATATGAACCCTTTGGCACCGAAATTACGGATCGGGGCTATCATTCCGCAATACATCTCACTCGGCTTGCACCAATGGTTCGAATGTTTGGTTTCATATTGCTCCTCGCTGACACATTCCCGGAGGGCATCAAGCGGCATCCATGCCTCCACCTTCGTATCGCCCCAATCGGCAGCGATCAATCCTACCGGAATGTCCATCGCATTTGCAATGGTATTACCGAAAAAATATCCCACTGCCGAGAAATCCGATACACTTTCAGGGGATGAACATTCCCATTGACCACCGCAATTCTCAAGTTCCTTGTCATAAGACCGCACCCTTTCCACAGTGAACATGCGCAGTTTATCGGCCAGCATCGAGCCATTCAGTATATGGTTCAGCGATCCTTCGATAGCCTGACTGTTATTTCCATGCATGGGCATCTCCATATTACTTTGTCCGGCGCATATCCACACATCTCCAACAAGAACATTTGAAAGCGTCAGCGGCTCCCCATCGCTGATCACTATTGTACGGGGTTCGTAAGATGCTTCCGGAGTGCGCACCTGAACGCTCCAGTTACCATCCGCATCGCTCTTGGTTTCAACCCCTTTTTTCGACCATGACGTCTTTACGCTCACTTTGGCATTGGGTTTTGCCGTTCCCCAGAGATTGACATCCGCCTGTTGCTGAATGACCATATTATCACCCAGAATATTCGGAAGCACCACTTTTGCCGAGGAATACATCACGCTGGCCCCGACCAATGCAAAAAGCAACAATCGTCTCATCTCACTTTCTGATTTTTAATTTTCTGTTTCTACAATGAGGGCGTGTCAAAAAAGATATGACACACCCTCATTGTATGATTTTTTTTAGTTAGAGTGCCTCCAGATGGAGTACGCGCGAGGAAAGATCGGGGCGTTTTCTCCATTCTACATTATAGTGAAGCGGCATTTCCAGACCATTCTCCATCAGGTATCGGCCGGAAAAGGTCTTACCTTCAATACCCATGGGAGCGCGGTCGATGGAATTAAGCTCGGTGATACGATACTGCCGGTCGGGATCCAGACCATCCATCAGCACACGCGGGAATTTTGTCATCATGTCGCCATTAAGCTTGAACCAGTAGAAAACCGCTTCATTTTTGTCGGGCGACACATACATCAGCGACGAGATTCCTTTGTTGTCGTAGGGTGAGCGCAGACGGTAGAGGTCACCCTGCTGCACAACCGGACGGATCTGCTTGTAAGTCTCTATAGCCTTACGGCAGAACGCCTTCTCCTCGTCATTCATATCCTTAGGCTGCAGCTCCATGCCCAGACGACCGGTCATAGCCACGTCGGCACGGAATTTCAGCGGAGTTGTCCGGTAGGAACTATGGTTGGGAACAACACTGATATGCGATGCCATCGCTACAGACGGGAAGAAGTAAGAGGTTCCCCACTGCATGAACACACGCTGAAGCGCATCTGTGTCGTCCGAAGTCCAGAATTCATCGAACCAGGGGAGGTAACCCCAGTTCACACGTCCGCCACCGCTGGCACACGCCTGGATTATGACATCGGGATACTTCTGACGGATTCTATCCAGAACTTTCGCAAATCCTTTGTGATACTCTATATTCATATGCCCCTGTCGGTCGGCAGGGAGATATTGCGAGCCATGCTGCATTATCGGTGCGTTGGCATCCCATTTGATATAGGCAATTTCCGGATACTTTGTCAGGAGAGTATCCACTACCGTGAACACTATATCCTGCACCTTCGGATTAGCCATGTCGAGAACCATCTGCGTACCACCGCGGCCGGTTTCCTGCCGGCGGTTCTTTGCCTGAATGACATATTCAGGATGTTCCTCGAAAAGACGGCTCTTGGTATTTACCATCTCTGGCTCGATCCATATACCGAACTTTATACCGTTCTTCTTCGCTTCATCAAGCAGACCGTTGATGCCGTTGGGAAGTTTGGCTGTGTCGACTGTCCAGTCGCCCAGACCGCGGTCGTCGGTCACACGTGGATAGCGGTCACCGAACCACCCGTCATCCATAACGAAGAGCTCGCCACCCATTGATGCGATATCCTTCATCATCCCTGCCATGGCTTCCTCATTGACATTCAGATACACACCTTCCCAACTGTTCAGAAGAATCGGACGCAGTTCTTTGCCATGCGCAAGACGATGGTTACGTCCCCAGCTATGGAAACGGCGGCTTACCTCACCGGCGCCTTTGTCACTGTAAACCAGCGCTAACGGTGGAGTTACGAGTGTCTGTCCCCCGTCGAGTGTATACGGTGACTGGTCAGGGCAGATACCTGCATAAAAACCATGGTAAGCCGATTCGTCGGTCTGCGTTGTAACCCTCAGTTCATAATTTCCCGTATACTCCAGAGCCGCCCCTATTACCCTGCCGGAACGCTCGTTGAGCGGACCATCGAGCGAGAAGATCACTTCGGCATGGTTAGTCTGTGCATTGCGCACTCCATCCGCATTCTTTATCAGTTTTATGCCTGGCTTTAGTTCCTCGTTGTTCACACGCATCTCGTTACCCCACGAGCCATAGAAATTTGTCAGCCATACATCACCGCGGCGTATAGGCAGGTAGCCTGAATCATAGCGTGTGAGAGTTATCGGTTTCTTCCCGGTATTTGATATTTCAGTCCATGTCTCTATAACATCTTCCCCGGGCCATGTCCGGTAGTTCACCTTCACCTCCACGGGATATTGCGGATCACGCAGGGTTATAGTGGCGATCTCGCTTCCGTCCGCTTCAGTTCGCTTTTCGGGAGCGCCGGCAACATTCAGATACAGCGTCATGTTGCCGTCAGCCTGCACACATGCTATTGAACTCTCTTCCTCCGGACGTATGTCTCCGTAGGCGGGATACGCCAGTCTGATCTCATTGCCGGCATCTGCCGGTGCATTGAAATCCTGCTCCCCAAGCGGAGAGCCATAATGCATGATGCGGAGAGATCCACCCTCCGGGGCATCAAGCAGCAGCGACGAGGAGGGAGTTGACACATGAACGCGCTCTGCCTGGGCGTTCCCCACTGCCAGCAATGCGATCATACCGATTGCCGGGTAGCATAAATTACTCATAATGTAATGAATATTAATTGGTTTATTTAGTTTGCTTTTCGTAACCTACCGGATTGTTGAGAGCAGGAATCTGCGCGGCGCCAAGCCCCAGAAGAGCCCTGATGCCATCGGCGTCCATTGTCGCACGCGGAACCGTAGCCAGACCGTTGGCAGCACAGAAAAGATTGATATTCTGGCTCACTATCCCTGCGTCTGCCATACCCATCATCAGCGTGCGCTCCGATACTCCACCGTCAAACTTGTCAAGATCCGCCACAAGAACAAGCGATACCGGAGCATCCATTACAAAATCCTGGCTGAAAGCCTTTGTGCCTGCTACCAGACCGCGATGATCTCCTGTAGCAACCTTCGTCAGACTATGCTCGCCCGGATTGTACTTGCTCACCCCGGTGGCATCGAACACATAGATATCGATCTCCTGCTTGTTGAGCGCTGTAGGATTGGTTCGCCGTCCGTCGTCGGGACGGTTTACTCCGGCGGCTGCCCACAGCAGATTGGAAATCAATTTTTCATCTATCCCACGCGAAGCATCGAAGTCGCGCACACTACGCCGCTGGCACAGAGCGCTGTCAAGCGATGTGGAACAGGAATGGTCGGGCAACGGAAGTTTCAAATCTTCGGCTGATAAACCGGTTGTTGTCATGGTAATTAAACAGAATGGTATTAATATCTTTTTTAAGTTCATTTGTTTCAATCCTTATGTTTTTACTATGGTATGTCACGTGTAAAGCACACGTCTGATTCTCCGGGCGAAGTGGTGTGTAAAGGTAGTGAAATTCTTGCATATATCCTCATTTATTGGTAAATTCGCACACAAATTCCACTCAATTTCAAATGCGTTTTGACGATTTAGACCTCAGCGACGAGCTACTCGACGCACTCTACGACATGCACTTCGACGAGTGCACCCCCATTCAGGAGAAATCCATTCCGCTCGCTCTTCAGGGACGTGACCTCATTGCGGTTGCCCAGACCGGCACCGGCAAAACAGCCGCATATCTTCTCCCCGTCATCGACATGATCACTTATGGCGACTACCCCACCGATGCCGTCAACTGTATCGTCATGGCACCAACCCGTGAGCTCGCCCAGCAGATCGACCGTCAGATGGAGGGATTCGCATATTACATGCCGGTGAGCAGCATGGCAGTCTACGGTGGAGCAGGAGGCGAGGAATTCGGTCGTCAGCAGCGCGGGCTCAAAAGCGGAGCCGATGTCGTGATAGCCACCCCCGGACGTCTCATCTCACACATCAACACCGGAGCAGTCGACCTCTCGAAAGTTTCGTTTTTTATCCTCGACGAGGCAGACCGCATGCTCGACATGGGATTCTACGACGATATAATGCAGATCGCCAAACTACTCCCCAAAGAGCGCCAGACCCTCATGTTCTCGGCAACCATGCCCCCGAAAATCAAGATGATGGCTAAAGCGCTCCTGAAAGATCCTGCCGAGGTGAAGATCGCCGTCAGCCGTCCCGCAGAGAAGATAGAGCAGAGCGCATACATCTGCGGCGAAGGGCAGAAAGCCCCTTTGCTCGAACACCTCCTACGCGATGTGTGTCAGCACCGCGTGATAGTTTTCGCCGCCTCCAAGCTCAAGGTAAAAGATCTCGCACGCACTCTGCGCCGCAATAAATTCAAAGTCGGTGAGATGCACTCCGACCTCGAGCAGCAACAGCGCGACGACGTAATGCTCGATTTCAAAGCCGGCCGCATCGACGCCCTCATCGCCACCGACATCGTGGCCCGCGGGATCGACATCGAAGACATCGCCATGGTGGTGAACTATGATGTGCCTCGCTGCGCCGAAGACTACGTTCACCGCATCGGACGCACAGCCCGCGCCAATGCCGGAGGCATCGCTGTAACCCTCGTTGCCGGAGGCAGGGAGCAGCAGAGCTTTTCGCGCATAGAGAAATTCCTGAAAAAAGAGATTAAGAAGAATCCGCTCCCCGAAGAGTTCGGACCTGCACCGGAATACCGTCCCGTGGAACGCAAAAATTTCCGTGGGAAAGGTAAAAAAAGCTCGAAACGACCGCAATCAAAAAGCCAGAAAGCCTCCGAGGGGAAGCCGCAACGACACGCCTCTGGAAGGAAACCCGGACGGGAATGGAACAAACCACGTTCCGCCAACGACCGCAATGAACAGTCCTGAACATATAGCGCTTTACCAGACAATCATACTTACTTATAACCAAAAATGAAAAAATTACATTTCTATCTCACACTGCTGCTTCTCGCTGTAGCATTTTCCGCGCAGCCAATAGCAGCCCAAAGTAACGCTTCAGACGAGGATGCCCCTGTTATCCTCTCACCCGGCAATTTCTCCATTGTTCTTCCTGAAGGAGAGTGCCCTCAGGTGCGCATCGCCGCCGAAGCCCTCTGCCGCGACTTCGGGAAAGTTACCGGATCTACCCCTGCGTTAACATCATCGGCCGATAATTCTGCTGTCAATATCGTTATCGTCAATGATGCCACTGAAGGGAGCCATGAATTACTTACGTTTGCGAAAGATCTCGACGATTTCGAATCGCATCGCATATACGCCGACGCGCCAGCGAACCGCATCATAATCCGGGGAAAGGATATGCGCGGAACAATATATGCCATCTACTCATTCAGCGAGGAAATACTCGGTGTGCCACCGCTGTGGTACTGGTGTGAATGGGAGCCTGAACAATGCGAGACTATAGAGGTAGCGGCTGATTTCGATTATTTCTGCAAATCGCCACAGGTCCGCTACCGCGCCTGGTTCCCCAACGATGAAGACCTTTTCATCCCCTGGCGCAACAAAAGCTCCATGAACAATGAGATGTGGCTTGAGACAATGCTACGCCTCAAACTCAACACTGTCGAGTACACAGCCACCGTCACCACTTCAGGCAACCTTAACGACGAAGCGCGCCTGTACGGGAAATATGGCCTTGTGCTGACCTCACACCACATGGTAGCCCTTAACAACAGTTTTGCCAACTGGGACGCTTACTGGCGCGATGTTCGCCATACAACTCCCCCTGCGCTGTCGGTCAACGACATGAAATCGCTCAAGGAATTCTGGCAATACTCCATCGATGCCGTCATCAACAGCGGCGTTGAAAACCTATGGCAAGTATCGTTCCGCGGAAAAACCGACCAGCCATTCTGGTCGGTTTTCACCGATGCTCCGTCGTCCGACAGAGAGCGTGGCGAAATCATCAGTAAGATGGTGAAAACCCAATATGACATGATATGCGAGTCAACCGGCGAGGAGAACCCATTCGTAAGAATGACATTCTACGATGAAATCTCGTCGCTACTCGCACAAGGATACATTCAGCCACCGACTGCAACCAATATGCTGTGGACATTCGTTGCCGGACGCCGCGACCACTACCCCTACGACGACCTTGTAGCATGGGAAAATACGGACAATGTGAAACTCGGCTACTACATGAACCTCCAGTTCTACTCCACCGGCGCACACCTCGCTCCAGCCGAAGGTCCATGGAAAATGGAAGCCAATTACCGTTACGTCCAAAGTAAGGGTCCGCTCACATTCAGTGTTGTCAACGCCGGCAACCTACGCGAATTTCTCATGGAGATGAGCGCCAACGCCGCCATGATGTGGGATTCCGACACATACACCACCGACACCTTCCTGCGCAACTTCTGCGCGCAATATTTCGGGGAGGAGAATGCCGATGCAGCTGCAGCTCTCTACAAAGACTATTACTATTCATACTGGAACCAGAAAACCCCCGATTTCCCCGGTGGATTCGACCGGCAGTATGTCTTCCAGGACCTCCGGCATTCACAGGTGATAAAAATGATCTACAACACCTGGAACTCTTACAAGGAAAACCCACTCACGGAAATCGGATATGAGAGTGTGCCCGGCCGCACATTCCGCATCGAAGGTGACAGCCAGGTGGAGGCGCTGCTCGCCGGACTTCCCGCCGAGGCTGAATCCTTTGCCGATGTCGCTGCCCGCTGCGACGAGCTCATATCATCCATTCCGGAAAGCCGGCGAACATTCTTCTACGACCATCTTGCGGCATATTGCCACTATATGGCTCATCTGAGCAATGCCACATACCACTTTGTTCACGCTTACAAATACAAGGACGACCGCTTCACCGACCTTACCACTGCCCTTGAGGAGATGAAAGCGGCTCAGGCTGCACTCCTCGCGTCGCAACACGGAGTGTTCGACACATGGTACGACACCGACGACAAATTCGAGATGAACAACCGCATTGAGATGATCCGGACACTCATTCCCGACTCCGAAGATCTCACCCTCACCGAACAGCTCATCGAAAACTACGACTTCGAATACAATCACGACTGCCAGCTCAATCAGCCCGGAAACATCGGTCGCGGAATCCCCTGCGGATGGGAGTCGGAGGGAACTCTGAAAAAAGGATCAAACGGTCTGGACTCTTTCGGGGTCAACCAGGACGCACGCAACTTCCATGGCAACAACGTGTGCTGGATCAACTCAGTCCCTATGCCCGAAAAGTTTTCCCTCTACCAGACCATACCCGCCTCAGAGCTTGAACCGGGAACATACCGGGTGGCATGCAAACTATGGGTAGAAGTTTCAAAGAAAACATCGTGCCGTCTGTTTGCCAACAACAACGTGCAGTATTACGGAACCGAGAGCGACTACACCAACCTGCTCACACCCGGTGAGATCAATACCTACGCCGGATATGCCGGAGGCAACACCGCCGACATCATACTCCGCGACATGGAGGTCACGGTCGACATAGCTGAAGGTGAAGACCTTACCATAGGTATCAAGACCGGAAACCGCAAGAACAACGGCACTACAGCCACCGACAATGCCGGATGGTTTAAAGTTGACTTCTTCCGCATTCACCGCCTGTCACAATCAGGAGTTGACCGGCTTCCGGGTGCCAGCGACGAAGCTCCACGAAGCACCGGCATCTACAACCTACACGGTCAGCAGATATCCCCCGACTCCTCAGCTGCCGCCACACTCCCTGCCGGTATCTACATCATCGACGGGCGCAAGACCGCAATCCGCTGATTCTCCCCTATTCAGAGTGTAAGAAGATCAATTACGAAAAACCAAGTCCATATCCTTGAGACGGTTCGCCACAAGGATATGGACTTGTCGTCTGATATCAAAAGACGAATGCCAATATCATCAGAATGTTATCACACCTCTTACGCGCGCTGAGTAACCGGATGAAGAACCGGAGGTGTCAAATGTGACCAAACTTGTAGAATCGTAAGGGGTCTTTGTGAAATAGGGTCCCGAAAGAGATGTGCCTCCAATAGCGGAAAGGATTATATTAATATCATAAGACAGCATCGAGATTACT
This sequence comes from uncultured Alistipes sp., assembly GCA_964509345.1. Lineage (GTDB taxonomy): Bacteria > Bacteroidota > Bacteroidia > Bacteroidales > Muribaculaceae > UBA7173. The sequence continues at coordinate 4,534 of CAZDWY010000051.1, read as the reverse complement.
TCGGCCTGCTCTGAAGTAGGCAGAATGTCGGAGTAAAGGGAAAGAGCTGTATCTTTATGAATATTTTCGCTCATCGCATCGTTCTTCAACACAATAAATTGTTGATCGGCTATATCTATGACAACTCCCTCGACATCGTATGACGACCAATCTTTATTTTCATCGTATTTAACAAACTCACGTTTACCGTTTGTTTTCACGGATACGGAAAGATGGTTAGGATTGCACCATTCTATTCTCTCATCTCCCATATGTTTGATACCTCTTACATAACCGCTCCAACAACTTGTGACTTGTCCATACATCCATTCTTCGTAGGCGGGACTATAGGCATACAAACATAGTGGATTGCCACTAGCGTCGGATCCAGTTGATAAATAATGCGTATACGTATTACGATATAAACTGTATACGCCAAATTGGGCGAATCCGAAAGACGAAAGTATCTCATTTAGAGTATCCAGGTTACGGGGGAAAGTCCTGATTTGTTCTTCATCCGGTAAAAGGTCTGAATAATATTTCAACGCTGTGGTAATATGTACATCATCTGATTGAAGATTCCTTGGCGATATGATATAATAGCCGTTTTGGTAAAGTACAACAAGACCCTCTATATAGGCGTTGCTGAGGTTTGCCGAGCTAAATTCATCTTTTGAAAGGAAATAGCGTTGATTGTCAATCCATACAGCCGCCCGATAGTTCTGCGGAATGGTAGAATAGATTGTTTCGTTATTTCCGGGATTTTCCGCGCCCCCTACAGTACTGTAGAGGGTGTTGATAAAGTCTTTGGCGTTGGATTGTGCTTTGACAAAATCATCGGCGAGAGAACTTGAACAGTCAAGAACAAGCATAATGACAGCAGAACTGCGCTCGGTAATGATGTCGGAATTTTCGGTTTTGTCAAACTCTGAGTTTATCTGCCATGAGGAATTTGAGGCGATGAAAGTCCATTCATCGGTAAAGTCACTCTTGATCAAAGTGTTATTCTCAGTATGAACACCCTCGAATTTGAAATTGACGAAGATATCTTCTACAGTGCCCTTTATTGTTGTACCGGAGGTGGAAGTCAGACCGACATAGATTATATTTTCAAGGGAACGTTCTTTCAGGTTAAATGTGCCCTCAATATATAGGTTCGATTTATCAGCTGAATTAACATTATCAAATGTAAATCTCACCTTTGTCCCATTTGACACACCCGGCATTTTCAAATTAATTGTCTGAATATAATTGCTTTGGGAAAGTCGCTCCGCGATTTCCTTGAATTTTGCATTTACCTCTGCCATGCTTGTAACTTCCGCGGCATTTTCAGGTGCCGAGGCCAGTTTAGCAAGATTGGTACGGAACATATCGATATCGCTGACATCTTTTCCCCGTATACCGATGGAATATGCTGTGATCTGCTGTCCCGACACAGTCTCATTTTTTATACGATTGTTAAGCGCGTCAAGATATGCCATATCATCATCGTAGGGGACATCTTTCATCATTGAGCCTTGATCAAGACCGTCAGTGAAAGTAACAATCGCTGCTGTGGAAATATCTGAGGGCAGTTCGGTGGCTTGCATGGCATTGAGAGCTTGATCAACTGAATAATAAAGCAGTGTGCCATTTTTCATGGTAAGACCATCGATGAAATTACGGAACCCATCCACGGAACTTTCAGTGAGCTGAAATACCGGATAGTCGTAAAGAGTCTGATTAAACCCTGTTATGCCGAGATAAATACCGTTTTCTAACTCAGAATTAGTCAGAGTTGCTGTCGCTGAAGATGTAAACCCGCTCTCAACTTCGCCGACTACTGCTTTAACCCGATAGAAGTTAGAGCCGCGAAGCGGTTTGGTATCAGTAAACATGGTTTCAGTGACCTTGGAGGCAAGCAATGTATAATTTACATTGTCGGGGGAACGATATACATTGTATGTCGCACCCTCGACAGCATTCCATTTTATGGTTATCTGATCGTTAGCGACGGTGGCGTTTATGTCTGTTGGTGCGGGTATGAGATCATTAACCTCGATGTAGTCTATATCGTCGATTGCATACTCCTGAATAATCTCTCCGTTTCGGAATATTTGGAGAACTTTCTCTTGTTTTGCAAAAGCGAACAAGGTTATGAAAAAGAGAAGGCCGACTAAGATTGGCAATTTATTTATTGATTTCATATTGATTGGTTATTCGAGAATGAATTTAATACTTAGCTTTGTTCTTCCGTCAGATGCCACTGCAAAATATACACCCGGAGCAAGAGACCCGATGGCAACGGAATCACCGTTGTTTAACCTCGAAGTCAGCAATAAGTGACCGCTGACATTAAATACTCCGACAGAGAATTCCGAATCCGATGCCGATTGCAGGTAAAGAAGTCTGGCTTGTGCATCAATATAAATCCGGGCGTCGGAATCAGTCTCCATCCCCTCAAATCCTGTTAAAACTGGTGATGGCACAGCATCTCCTATCTCAATATGATGATAGAGCGAAAACAACAATTCTACAGATTGTTCTGTCTCAAATTGTGAAGACGAGAAAACCATTGAACCATCATTGAAAGTAATTCTGTTGAGTTTGGCGAGGTCAATGCAGTGCTCTTTTTCAGCATTGCCTGACAGTATGAAACAGGGCACCTTTGTTTCCGCCTTACATACAAGACAGGAAAATAACAGCGCCGATCCCACAAGCCAAGTCAACATCTCCGAGTTGATATGTCTCATAGTGAACAACTGACCTTGGGGCCCTCCTCGTCGGCAATTGATTGGTTTACAAAGAAAAAGCGTGAGAGCCTGTATCTTCTGCCCGTCTCACACATGGAGGCTCTGGAATGCCTTTCGGAATGAAACGAGCAGTTAGAGCCTCACGCAAGTTATGTGAATATCTAATGATATACACCAACGAAAGGCATCCATCACTGCTACATTTGACTCCGAGTGAAATTTTCCAGATTTCCATGTGTCAAATGAGCGTTGATAAACGCTTCTTATAAAATGTCCTTGTCAATCATGTAACTGACAAGGCAAAGTTACAAAAAAATATTAAATCAGACTAATTGTACGATTTTTTATGCTGTTTTGGGATTTGGAAATGTGCCCGGATCCTTCCGGTATACAAAACAGATGCAGCGTCACTGGAATTCCAGTGACGCTGCATCTGTTTTTGTCTCGATAGCGAGGGCGTTGTCAGAATGGTTCAGCTGGTAGGAGCTGACACTGAGGCTGTTGGAAGCGATCTGAAGATCGATTCTGTTATATGCATCTCGGAAACGAGCGACCTCCAGGCGTCAATGTTGCGGATAAATGTAAGCCCGGGATAACCCGCCATGTTTCCGATAATCTTTATCTGGGTGTTCACCCAGTTGCGCCGTGTGGTGAAGAGAACCGGCCGCCCGGTATCCATCAAAGGGAAGATATACCGCCCGGTGCGCCCGTAACGGCTGATGATGTTGAGCGCCTCCTTCTCGACAGGCACACGTATCTCCTTCCCTGTCAGGCGCTTGTTGTAGACCAATATACCGTCGCAGATATTATCAGTTGTGAGATGGGCAACATCTACAAGCTCCATCCCGCGGCTGTAGAATGCGAACATAAACATATCGCGCACCATCGCGAGCTCCTCGTTCCCCTCCAGATCAAGAGCGGCGATCTTTTTCAGCACCTCCACATCAATACGCCTTCCGGGAGTTTTATGTTCCTTCGACACAACGGATGTATTGACCGTCCTGAACCATTCGGAAGTAGCGTCGCAAAAGCCTTCATCGCGGCTCTGGAAAAGTATGGTCCGCAGCATGCTCAGGTAATATCCCTGAGTCGTGTCCTTATACCCCCGGTGCATCAGCCATACGGCAAACTCCTTCACGAAACCCTTCCCTACGATATCCCAGGGGATTAGTGCCGAACCCGAAAACTGGGCAAGCTCCTTCTGGAGATACGAATAGCTGCGCGAACGGCTTATCTTGTTCGCCGACCGGCTCGAACGCGATTTGAAAGCGATAAACGTAAGCAGGTCAGGCTCCGACGGCTGTTCTAACTCCGGATCGGGATACGTAAATTGGAAACAGTTCTGAAACGGGCTCCCTACGGCCACCAGATCTGCCCGGAGTTTCGCAGCGCGGTCTACAGTCGCGAGCGCCTTCAGCCGTCTACCCTCATCCTTGAACAATTCGCGGGAAGCCTCGGCGACAGCCGGTACCGTCGGGAGCTCCCCACCCATTCCCAACCGCTCTACGACCTGACATATCAGCCTGATATACAGCAGTATCTTTTCGTGGTTACTCTCTATTACCGAGCCATCCGATCCCTCGATGTCGGTATTGAACGACAGCACTTGCCGCTTACCGTCGGCTTTCGGACCGGAAAGCCTGAAGTATACCACCCCGGCCTTGCTCTTATCCCTCGCCCGGGTCCTCCTGAAAGAAACCGAAATAGTGATTTTCCGTTCCCTCACAGTTCAAATTCTTATCTTTACCTCCCCGTCAGCCTTGGGCAGCGGCGCGCTGGCGCTTGCGGATATGGCTGGAGAGCCAGATGTTGGCGACGGTCCA
>CAZDWY010000050.1:0-18748 GCA_964509345.1 uncultured Alistipes sp. | reverse complement strand
TTAGGAAATAAATGAGTTCGTTCATCCTACCATTTTACAATTAGTCTTACTTTTGAAGCCTCCGGCAGTGATGTCGGAGGCTTCAACTCATATAGTCAGTCATCAGCTTTGTGATATGGCAAATTATGTATAAGAGAAAAAGACAAGCAATCATGCTTGTCTTTTTGCTTGCGGAGAGGACGAGATTCGAACTCGTGGTAGGATTACTCCTACGTCAGTTTAGCAAACTGGTGGTTTCAGCCACTCACCCACCTCTCCATGAACGAGTTTTCGTTCTTTATAAAAACCTTTCCTCTGAAAGCGATGCAAAGTTAGAGCTTTTCCGGTAAATATGCAAGTGTTTTTGATGTTATTTTTGAATTAATAGTGATGGGAGATACCGAAGAAGCCTATTTTTAGATAGATACATGTCATGATATTAACTATATAAAACAATGGCGAGTTTGAAATTATTTAGAAGTTATGAGAAAAATTCGACATAAATTGAGGCTGAAAATTTTTTTGTAAAGTAGTATCTGTGGACGAAACGAAGATTATTAGTATTTTTGCAGAGAAAGGTCGGATTATATCTTATTCTGAAAGAGTATATATGGAGTGATTTTCAACATCCGGATTGCTTTAAACAGTGAAAATTGAAAAAATAAATTTATGCGAATAAAATATATTTTACCAGTAATTTTATTATCAGCGTGTATCTCATCAGTGAATGCCGTAAACAATGTATTCGAACATGGTCTCGAGGGACGTTTATCTACAGATGAACTGACCCGCAAGTACGTTACACCGTTACGCCTGATACCATTGAGTGATAAAGAAAGCGGGGGAGTTTCAAATCCCGAGGCTTTATTGCAGCCTTTTGACGGACAATTGGCAGTAAATTCAGGTGATGTATGTGTGCTAACTACGCGTGACGGGAAAAAAGCAGCGATTCTCATTGATTTCGGCAAAGAGCTTTCTGGAGGAGTGGAAATCGCAGCTCCGATCCGTTCTGATCAGAAAGCGTTGAAGGTAAGAGTGAGGATGGGTGAATCTGTCAGCGAAGCTATGAGTGATATTGCATCTCCACTGACAACGGCTACCAATCAGCATTCATTGCGCGATTTTACGGTAGAGATACCATGGTTGGGTACCCTTGAGATCGGGAATTCAGGTTTTCGTTTTGTGCGGATTGATCTGGTTGAGCCGGATGCTGTTTTACCGCTCAAGGCAGTGCGTGGTGTTCTGAGATATCGAGATATACCATATAAAGGATCTTTCAAATGCAGTAACCCCCGTCTTGACAGTATCTGGGCTACCGCTGCATATACGGTTCATCTTAATATGCAGAATTATTTATGGGATGGTGTGAAGCGCGATCGGTTGGTATGGGTCGGCGACATGCATCCTGAAGTAATGACTATCGCCAATGTATTCGGTGATTTCGGTGTGGTAAAAAAGAGTCTTGATTTTGCCCGCGTTACATCGCCTCTGCCTGGTTGGATGAATGGAATCGCGGCTTACTCGATGTGGTGGATACTCATTCATCACGATCTGTATATGCATACCGGCGACATGGAATATCTGAGAGAGCAGACTTCTTATATGAACCGGCTTTTTGAAGTATTGGCTGCAGGTATGGATGGCGACCGGGAGAATCTCCAAGGTGGGCAGCGTTTGCTCGATTGGCCTACATCAGAGAATCCGGATGTAATTCATACAGGATACCAGGCGTTAATGGTAATGGCTATGGAAGCAGGCGTACAGATAGGGAACTGGACTGGAGAAAAAGATATGGTAAAGCTGTGTGAAGATGCTTTGAAAAAGTTACGCCGTCATATCCCTTCCTCACATAATAACAAGCAGGCTGCTGCCATGCTGGTGCTTTCGGAATTATCAAAGGATCCGAAATCTGATGGTGCTGTGATTTGTGATGGGGGAGCAGATGGGTTCTCGACTTTTTTCGGTTATTATATGCTGGAAGCGCTTGCAAAAGCAGGCTTTTATTCCGATGCACAGAAAATTGTTTCAGATTACTGGGGGGCTATGCTTGATCTGGGAGCCACAACCTTCTGGGAAGATCTAAACTATACGGATGCTCTCAAAGCATCGCGTATTGATGAGCCGGTGACGGAGGGCGAATTCGATATTCATGCAGATACAGGTTCGTATTGTTATGTAGGTCATCGTCACAGCTATTGTCATGGGTGGGCTTCGGGAGCTGCTCCATGGTTAACTCGCTATGTACTTGGTATACGTCCTGCAGAGCCTGGCTATTCGACGTTGGTTGTAGAACCACATCTTGGTGATCTCGATTGGGCGGAAGGAACTGTTCCTACTCCTAAGGGAGTTGTAACCGTACGTCATGAACGTGATTCTGGTGGAAAAGTACATACCACGATTGATGTCCCAGAAGGCGTAAGAGTTATAAATGCTTCCGAAGAGGACTGATAATCACTGTTTACTTCCTTTATTCACTCCGGTATTCTTTTATGCCGGACTTTTTTGTAAATTTGTAACAGCTTTTCCTTAACTGTTGCAAAGGCGTTTTGTGCTTTTATTGCTGACTTAGTTCATCCGTATTATATTAACTGATTTATAATTAATTAATCCATTTTAGTTTATGACCAGACAATTGAAACGGCTGGCGATTTATTCACTGCTGTTAGGATCGCCACTATGCTCCTATTCTGCCACGGTCACTCTTGACGATGCATATAACATTGCAAAAGAATTTCTGGGTGCCCGAAATGGAGATATGTCAGGTAATGTGAGGCTGGAACCGGTATACACCGCCGGTTCTGAAAGTAAGCCGCTTTATTACGTATTTGATGTCGGAGATAAGGAAGGTTTTGTAATCATTTCAGGTGAAGATGCAGCCTCGCCAATACTTGGTTATTCGTTTGAAGGAGCTTATCCTATGGAATCACAGCCTTATGCAATGCGCTGGATGATGACTGGGATTGAGAGTGAACTTAAGGCTGCCCCTGACCTGCAGCCTGGCAAAAGCGTAAGCGAAAATAAACGACTTGCACGTGTTGCCGCTCAGAAAACTGCTCAGAAGTTGCTTGCAACCGCATCGTGGAGCCAGGAAGCTCCATTTAATTCTATGATTCCGGGACATCCTCTCGTCGGTTGTGTCGGTACGGCGATGGCAACCATCATGAAATATCATCAGTGGCCTGAGAGTGGAACCGGTTCGTTCGATGGAGTTGACTTTAATGTTGATTATGACTGGGAATCAATGCGCACCGACAATTACCGGTCCGGATATTCCGCCGCGGAGGGTGATGCTGTTGCGCAACTGATGTATCACTCATCTAAAAGTATCGATACCCAGTATGCTATGTCGGGGTCAAGCGCTTATGAGGTAAGAGTTCCGGCGGCTTTGTCAACTTACTTCGGGTATGATCCGGGTGTCTCTTATAAAAAGCGTGCGGAGGTTTCCACCCAGGCTGCGTGGGATAAAATGGTGATGGATGAGATTGACGCCAATCGACCGGTGTTATATTGTGGTCAGGACGTTACTGCCGGGCACGCTTTCGTATGTGACGGCTATGAGGGTGAATTCCTCCATTTCAACTGGGGATGGGGTGGTTCAGGCAACGGTTATTTCCGCAGCACGGCATTGAATCCGACAGTGAGTAGAACACACCATTACAACAATCTCAATACGATTATATACAATATCAAACCTGCTTCGGGCGATATGGCTCCATGGTCACCTATTCATATCACGGCAGACGGAAACCAGGCCGGTATAGGCAGTGATATGACGGATCTTGGATCGGGTAATAGTTTTACTGTGCGTGTCGGTAATCTGAAGAATCTGTCATACTCCGATTTCTCAGGAAAGATTGCTGTGGCCCTATGCGATGCTACCGGAAAGATGAAGACACTGCTGAGCACACCATCTAATTTCAGTCTTCAGTCTATGGCAACTCTTTTCAATGGTTTCGTTGATTTCCGGAATTGTGCTCTTCCTTCCTCTTCGACAGTCGATGCTACGGATCGCGTACGTGTTGTGACACAATCAGGAGATTCATCTGAATGGCTCCCGGTTGCCGGAGAGCTTCTGACGGTCAATGAACTTGAGCCTAATATCACTGTCCCACAGACTTTCTCGGTTACATTTCCTGACGGTGTTTCCGGCATAACCATCAATGGTGAACCAAGTGTGATCCGTGGCTGGAATTATGCGTTCAATGTCGTACCCGATAATCCACAGGAGAGTGTGGTGACTGTCAAAGCGAACGGCTACGTTCTCACTCCCTCAAACGGATATACATATTCGATTGACAATGTACGCGAGAATCAGACGGTAACTGTACTTGTTCAAAATGCAGCTGATGTGAGAGAAAAGCGTAGCATATGGGTAGGAACTCCCGGCACGCTTTCTTCCATTATCAGTGAAGAGGAGTCCGGAACGATAAAGGAACTTACTCTTTTCGGTATAATTGATGCGCGCGACTTCACTTTTATGCGAAATTCGATGCGTTTGACCCGCCTCGATCTTTCTGGTGTAACGATTACAGCCAACGGTTCGGATCAGGCGAATGCAATTCCCCGCGAAGCGTTCCGTGGTGTCGGTACCCTTACGGAGGTAATTCTTCCGGGGTCTGTCAACCGACTGAACAACGGGTGTTTCCGTCAGTCCGGCATTACTACAATTACAATCCCTGCAAATGTCAAGACATATGAGTATAATGTATTCTGCAGCGCTACTAAATTGCGACATATCTATGTGAGACGTGAGACGGCAGAGTTTATCAACTGGTGTGTGCTTTCAGGTGTCAATACAGGGGCGGTGACTCTTCATGTTCCGACCGAACGTGCTGTTACAAACTATAAAAATGCAGAAAACTGGAATTCCATAGCCAATATTGTAGTTGAATCAGCACCTGCGAAAACTGATATGATGTTTGCTGTGATGGATAATGGTGAGGTACAGTTTGAGTGTGAGACTTTGCCAGGAAGTGTAGCCAAGGGCACCCCGGTATCCTTTACGGCACGGCATATAGGTGATAATGATAACAATATGCAGGTATATGCTAATTCCACACTTCTAACAGCAGATGAATCAGGCATGTACCATATTGCGGTAGATGCCAATACGATTATCCATTTTGATCTTATACCTCCGATGGAGGCTAATATCAAATCGCCATGGAAGCTGACCGGAAAGAACGGTTCGGTAGGTCTTTTCACCGATGCGGTCAATGTAATCGCCGGTCAGGATTTCACAATCCGCGTAAATGCCCTTGAAATTCCTCGCGATTATGATCAGTTCTTCTGGGCAGCGGCTCTTACAGATGTAAACGGAAATATCAAGGAGTTTATATCGCCTGTAACATCCTGGACTGCGGGAGCGGCCGACAATCATAAGTTCAATGTATTCTGTCGTGTAAATGATTCAGAGGTACGCGAGGGTAATACAATTCGCATCGTTACCTCTCCAAATAAAAAGCAATGGGGTGTAGTAGAAGCTGAAGGGGAGGGTATTGTGAGTGCTATTCCGGCATTAAACAATATGACCCCGGTTTACAATATCAATATTCCTGAAGTAGCGGCTGCCACTGTTACAGGTGCTGTATCAACGGCAGTACGCGGTCGTGATATAACCCTTAAGATTGTACCGAAATCCGCTGCGAACAGAGTTGATATGAGTATCAACGGTGAACAGGTGATTAAGGAGGCAACTTCTGTCAATTATACGTTCGTGGCGATGGAAGATATGGATTTCGATATCCAGGTTTATGATCCCAAAGAATCAGGTGCGGTGACCTATCAGGTGAACGGTGGCTCAAATGAGCTCTATAAGGCTGTTACAGCTGAGACAGTGCGTGCACGTGTCATTGTCACCGGCAAGACATACGCAAGTGATCTTTCGGCAGCTTTTACTCAGAGTTTTGCCAAAAATACTATCAAGAAACTCGATCTCAGTACTCTTGAAATCATTGCAGATCCTACCAACAGTAATAATGTCGCCAATATGCTACCTTCGGAGATGTTCTGGAAATCATCGTCTATTGACCAGAGTAAACCGGTACTTGAGGAAATCATACTTCCAAATACTGTTACCCGTATAGGAGAGGGGGCTTTCAAGAATTGCGAGAAACTAAAGGAGATCCGACTTCCCGAATCGCTTAGACCGGAACGTGTCATTGTCGGCTATTATGCGAGCGGTAGTCCTAAGTATGGATATCCTATAGGGGCAGCCTGTTTCCAAGGGTGCACATCGTTGACTACAATTTATATTCCCGGTCCTCCATCCACAGTCAACGGCCGTCTGGTGGTTTGCCATTTCAATCCGTTGGTAACAACCATGGATCTGGCCGACACTCCATCTTATAATCTCGGACATGAGGTTAATGGCACATATGATGCCTCACAGACAACCATTGTGGTTCCGGAAGAATATCTGAGTGTATACAGGACGGCATATGCCAACAATGATTATGGCAATCCATGGAAAGCGCTCGGTTACAATATAGTATCTGAGAATCCGGTATATGGTGTAAACTTTGATCCTACCAGGATTAAAGCTGAGGAAGGTGTTGACGTCTCGAACATGGCATCATTCCTTGCTGAAAATGTCGCTTTGGAGTCGATGACTGCAGAGGGTAAACTCAAACTTCTCAATCCAGAGGTAAAATGTCGTGTATACGATAATGGGAACGTAATTGAGCCTGCTCCAGATGGTTCGATAAATCTGACATTCTATAATCCAGCAAAGAATGTCTCAGAAGCAGGCAACCACAATCTAAAAGTGGATTATACTTTTGATGTTCAGTTTCATTCAACATCCGCCCTATTTACTATTTCAGATACCGAGGTCAAAAGTGATGGTAGCTATAGGTCGGAGGATCTTGATATGACGGAGGAATTATCGCCTATTCTTAAAGATGTGGCAGAGAATTCAAATGTACGATTCCGGGTCGGTTTCAATTCGGATCATGAGAAGGGACTTCTTGCGCGCGTCATGTCTGGTACACTGGAACTTGCTGCCGATGCAGAGGGCTTTTACAATGTGGATATTACCAATTCGGATAGAATTATAGAGATATTTGCAGTTCCAACTGAGGGTGCAACTCTCAATGCAGAGGAACTGGCGGCTGTGAATCCCGCTGAAGCTGCTGCAATCACATCAATCGCCCTTTCAGGGGAGATTACACCTGAAGAGCTTGCGCATGCGATGGAGACTTTCCCGGCACTCGAGAATCTGGATCTTTCAGATTTCGAAGGGACGCTCCCGGCAGGAGTATTCAACGGGATGACGGAACTCACAACGGTAGTGCTTCCGCAGGTAGAAGAGATCGGCGCCTCGATGTTCGAGGGCTGTTCATCGCTTCAGTCGATAGATATTCCTCCGACAGTAAATGTTATCAGAGAAGATGCCTTTAAAGATTGTTCTTCGCTTGAGACTATAAGACTGACAAGTATAGAATCAATAGGTGCCGATGCGTTCAGCGGTTGCGATAATCTCACAACCATAACTCTTCTTGCAGGGATGTCTGATGGTACAGCTCCGGCTGCGGTACGTTCACGCGGTTTTAGTGCCCCCGCTATCGATTCGCACGCTTTTGATGGAATTAATCCTAATTGTATTATAGTGCTTGATGAAGGTGTGACGATTCCTGTGTCAAATGGAAATTATCTCACAACCTCCACTGCTTTAATGACAGAAGAACTTCCCGACGGTACGACAATCGAACGTGATGGGCGAATTTATGCTGCCGGTGGTAACATTGCTTTCACGGCAGGATGTCCGCTTGCTATTCCCCATGCCTTCACTCTTGCATCTGATGCGTCAGTATCACTTCATGCAAAGGCTGCCGAATGGACCGGTATAGTAGTCCCGTTTGATGTCACTGAGATTACTGATGCAACAGGTAAGCGTGTGAATCTGTCAACCGCAGAAGAAGGGGCGGTAATTGCAGAAGGGTCCCTTCTTTTCGCTCTTACTGCGGATGAGGCGGAGATGCATAGTGTAACCGCTATAGAAGCTAACACCCCATATCTCTTCCGTCCGGAGGAGGAAGGCGATTTTATCTTCTCAGCTGAAGGAATCAGAATTCCTGCCACACCATCAGATATCCGGGTTGACGGTAAGGATTTTTCGCTTCATGCAACTTATACAAGAGTGGAGCGCCCCGCATCTGATAGCTATCTTTTGGAGGAGAATGGCTATGCGTTTGTTCCCTCAAGTTATGAAGAGGGGGAGACTGTAATCCTTAATCCGTTTGAAGTATACGCTACATCTCCCGTCAATGCAAACGATATCGTTATAAACCTTCCGGGTAATAACCGTCTTGGTGTCGGAAGTGAAACTGTAGATATCTGCGACCTAAGTATCCGTCGGGAGGGATCGTCGCTGGTAATTTATTCTCCGGATAAAAGAACGGAGACGATATGCACAGTAGACGGAAAAGTGTTATGCGTTGTAAACCTGAATGCTGGCATGAATACTGTTGAAATCCCGGTGTCGGGTATATATATCATTTCAAACCGGAAATTCCGTTTCTAAGAATGAGAGCCGGATGGTTCCGGCATTAACCTGAAAAAGTGGCGGTTGAGGTTACCTCAACCGCCACTTTTTCAGGTTAATGCCATCCTTTGAGATGATGTTACTTTGATGTATTTGCTGTCGATTGTTCAGCGGTGGATTGTGCTGATCTCATTTGTTTTACATCTTTGGCACATCGTCCACGCATTTGAGCGCGACAACTATCCTTGGCTTCCTTAATATTGTTACAGCACTGTCTGGCTTCTTTGGTGAAGTCTTTGCTTACCTTAGAGGCATCGTTACGGGCACTCTCTTTGAACTTCTTTCCGTCTTTCGCTATTGAACGCTCAGCTTTCTTAGCGGACTTGTCGAATTTTCGAGCCCCCTTTTCCAACGCTTTTTTATCTTTACGGAATTCACGACCCGTAGACTTTTTGGCAGTGGTAGTTGCATCCTTTATATTTCCGGCAACCTGTTCGGTTGCTTCTTTTACGTTCTCAACGACTTTATTGTCGGCATAGACACCGGTAGTGACAAGTGTCATCATGACCATAGCCACGCTTAAAATCTTTTTTCTCATAGTTGTAATTATTAGCAGTATCTGATACCCGGGCAGCCTTTCCTATATGTGAATTCTAAGAAATACAGTTTGAGTATCATTACCTCTAAGACATTCTAACCCATGAAAAAGTTTGAATCACAGAGAAATTAATAACATTAGTTAACTTACAGTTGCGATAAAGATGCTTCTATTATCACGATATATCAAAAGTATCGCGATTTAGTTTTTATTTTATCGGGCCAGATTCAGATTTAGTGACAAACCGTAGGAACTGTTGGTGGTTGGGTATGCCGATGAACTTACGATAGGTGTATTCATCTGATGATCGAAGTATGCGGCAAGCGTAAGTCGCTTGCTGAGAATGTAGCTGGCGTTGAAGTTGATGTTGAGTGTGCGCGTACCGGAAGTTGCCTGTGTATAGTTACTTTCGATACGACGGATAAGCGACTGGGTATTCTGGAATGAAAGGTCTGCATTAAGGGTCAGGTCGTTGCTTACTCCAACTTGAGAGTTGCGCATTTTGAGCACTTTATTGAAGTTAAGGATCTTGTATCCGAATCCGACTGTCAGCCCACGTGTGGTTGCCTCTACAACCTGACCTGCGGAGGAGTTGAGAGTAAGAGTTCTCTGATCGCGCCATTCTGCATTCACCTGAAGTTCGTTTTTTAGGGTTGCGCTCACACCGATCAGAGGAGCGAAGTGTTCAGTGATGCTTACGGTAGATATATTGTAGGGGGAGGAAGGAACCGGTGAGCCGGTCAACTCGTCGAGAGTAAATCCAAGATACTCCCCGTCGGCGCTGATCCAGTTAAGATACGACGAATAGTTGCCTACAGTGTAGGTACACTGATAAGCATGGTTGAGTGTAAAGCTCTTGAAGATGTTCTTCATATTCCCGAGGTTCACCAGACCATCATAAGTAAGGCGCCAGTTTGGTAGTACCTTAGCGAAAGAGGGGAATGGGGTGAGGTACTGTTTCTGGGGTGAGGTACCGGAATATGCAGCAAGGAATGCCGGTATAAGCACATCTGACGAAGTTTCACTTATAGTCCCGACCTGCGGGCTGAAAGGTTGTCCGGCATGCGGACTGTTGTTTAGGAATCCTCCGGCAGGATAGCGGAGACCACTGTACTGCTGCTCTACGCGCGAGCGTATTACAGGGATGTAGTCGAGGAAGTTCTGGAAGTGACTGCTGAAGTATCCATCCTCTGCTTTAGAACTTCCGAAAGCTGTGGCAAGAGCCATGTGTGTTTTGGTATAGGAACCGGTACGGGTGACAGGCATGTCGGCATACATGAACTGTATCTGGTTTGTGCGGTTGTCGGTCCGGTTCATTGTAAAGTTCAGTTTCAAACCTTTTACCGGTTCAAACTGGAGCTCAAGATTCAGTTCCTCACCGCGCGACCACATTGCCGGGGAGGTCTGACCGTCGTCGGTTATGAGCCAACCACGTTCTTTTGCTTTGTTGATATAATCTTCTCCGGCGAAACCGAATGCGAAATCCAGACCGGGAGACATGGGACCATAGCCGGTCTCCTGACCGAATATATTGCCAATGCTGTTGCGGAACAGAGGTACACTGAGAGTTTTTGTGCGCTTCCAACGTATGGATGCGTTTCTGGTACTCATGGCAAACCGCAGAGCATAATCTCCAATCTCCTGCCATGATGATTTCTTACCCTTCATGACCTCAGTGACAGTGAATTTCACATTTTGATCGGAAGGGGTTAGAATCTCTATATTATTCTGGTCAATAATCTTGTGCCGGAATTCAAATGGTTGTTCTCCATCAACAGTCACGGCAGTAATCTTTATTTTCTTGGTTCGCAGATTATGTTTTATGGTCAGCGTAGTATCAGGGTTCATCTGATAGGTACGCTCGAATTTTCTTGCTTTCCTCTCTGTGGCAGGAGCGCGACGGTTGTTAGCAAACCGCTTGTTCACATCCTTTACGTATGGAATCTTATTGTATAGGGTCTCAAAGTTCAGACGACCGTCAATGCTCAGCGATGACTGGTTGGCAATCGTATTGCCAAGTGATATCCCATCAATTTCCGCACCGCGATCCCAGCGATATGTGGCGTTGTATGTAGCGCTTGCTGTTATGAAGTCGAGAACAGGCACCCGGTTAAAGGGTGCACGATATGAGCCTACAAACGACTGATTGTAGCTCCAAGGCGTACCCATAGAGCGGATTGATTGCCATACAGTATCTTTCCATTCCTTATATCTATCCGGGAACAGCTTTCGGTTGACCGCTCCGACAGTCTCTTCAATCCGGGCGGAGGTGTTGGAGTTGAAGGTGAGATTGAGAGATTTTAGGATGTTCCATGTGAGCTGGAACTGACGATCCCATAGGAAGTTTTTGCTGACGGAAACCGGTAGCTGGAACATGACGTCAGTCTCCGAACGGGTCTGTTGCTCGTAGTAGTAACGCGACATGTTCGTCAGGAAAGATATATTGTTGGGAAGATAATTTATTTCCCATTCCTTCAGGAATTTAAGATTTTTATTCTTTGAAGTGATCCAACTGAACGGTTTGAGACCTGTAATCATTGGTGAATACTGATATGCCAGCGATCCCCGATAGTCGTTGGTATTCTCATATTCAGTGGTGGGGTTAGTGCGTGCCTGCTTGTTGAAGGAAAAGTTGAAGGTGAAGTTTGACGGATCCCAGGGCATAGGTTTCGCGCTGGTAACATCAAATTTCAGACCGGAAATAGAGAAGCTCTCTACCGAATTGTGTTCAACTGCATAGGCACTTATAGAATCGCGTTCATGGGTAGTGTTACAATCGTCAAGCGCATCCTTCAGCAGCACATCCTGATCAAGCGGATTATATTTGGGAGTGGTTTTTTCCTTTGAATATGAGTAATAGATGGGAGCGCGCAGCTTGACTTTTTCAGGGAGGAAACGTCCCATATCTATTTGGAGAGCCATGTTGTACTGTTCGTAGGTATCGAGCCTGCGCGAATTAAGGCTTTGATCTACATTGCCGAACCCGGCTGTCTCTACGCGCGATGCGAAATTGACAGATGCGACATCCGATACTCCCAGATTTACATTAGCTTTGGCTGCCCAGCCTCCTGCTTCATCGAAGTCTGTAACCTTGAGCTCATTGACCCATACGATACCATCTTTGCGTGAGTTTGAGTTATTACGTACACCAACGAGCATCACACGTATATCGCTGAGGGAGGGATTACCCATCACGGCTATACGGTTACGTTCGTTATCAGGATCACGACTGGTATAGAGGGTTGCATAGCCTACGTTGCTTCCTTCCTGAGCTTTGGCTCGGTTTCGCTCTTTTTTAAGATCCACGAGAGACTGGAGTTTAATATCCATAAAGTTCTCTATAGGCCATACCTGGGCGCGTTCGCTCTCTACCCAGTTGCTATATGTGCCGTGTGGGGTGAGGTAGAGGGGAATCTCATACTCATAGAAGTTGCTCTTTACGTCGGTTCCAAGACGGATGAACATCGACAGTTCTCCAGAACGTAGATTCGTCAGGTCGTCGATAAGGCTTTCTGCGTGAACCCACATTTGAAGACGTTTATAATTACGGAAATCCTGTTGGGTGTCGCGATAAATACCACGGGCATCTCCAGCTTTGAGATCTGTCACTTTAAGTGAAAGCGACTGTTCGTTGAGTTGGGTTATCTGCGATTGCCCGGGGTCAACGATACGAGTAACACCGGGAGGAAGAACATAGTTGACCGGTTCGCGGTCTGCGTTCTCCTCGATGTTGACTACCGATACGTCAAGTTCTCCCTCTGCAGGAGCATCGCCGCGGGAATTAAGGTTGAAATCGTATGTACGCCATTCTCCACGCACAAGTTCCATAGTTGCAAAGCGCAGATGAGTGGTTTTCTTGAAACCGGTCATGAAGATACGGGCAAAGCGGATGGTAGAGAAGTCTGTTATCGTACCAACAATCTTTTCATATGCGCTCAAAGGGATCTTGAACTGATACCATTCCGCATCCTGATAACTTCCGTCGCGACACAGCACATGTGCGACCTGTTTATCGGTTATGAAGTTTTTTCCGACTTGCAAGTCTTCCGGACGAATAGATACACGATATTGGAAGTATCGTTCATATTCATTGAGCGTGTTATCCTGATTGATATCCTCGACATCAGGAACGCTACGCGAACTCTGATAAAGGGGATCAGAGGATTCATCGGGTGAAAGTGAGTTCCCTTCCACACCGTTATAGTGTTTATAACGGTCGAGAATACCGAGACGCATATCATCGTAATCGTAACCTCTGAAGAAATGATAGTTGTCGCCTGCAGGGTCGTTGAACGGTGAGAATATATCGTTCTGCATACGCTCAACTGCAGCCGCGGAGAGGCGCGTTCTCAGGCGGTCAAGGTAGTCTTTGTATGATGTGAAAGCATATTCATCGTCATTCCGTAATCCATCAAGTCCGACATCCTGAACAGCTCTTGAACCACTTGTATTGTCGAATGAATATGTGAGTGAAGCCTGTGAACTTACACGTCCCCAAACGGTATTTTGCATAAACCGGTCGTCGCCATCGTAGGGGACACCGTTCTCATAACTTTTTAGTCCGTCCTTGAGTATATCTTCTGATATTTCTCCGAAGTTGAAATATAAGTCACCACCTTCATAGTTTGGATTGTCCGGATCAAGGAATGGATTTAGCATCCAGAACTGGACATATTCGATATTTGATTGTTCAAAGTTTGTGTTCTCCATCTTGCGCATGATGCCACCCCATCGCTTTTCAGGATTGAGCAGACGACCGTCTTCGTCAATATCTGTGGCATCAAGGTTGTATGGACCGCGTTCTTCCGGATAAAACGAAAGATTCAGAGTCTGGATTGTGTTTGATTCACCATATGTAAGTTCCCTTCCAGGAAAAATTTCCTGTGAAGTTACCTCACGGACATATGGATTGGATTGCTGTTTGAGATCATTCTTTATATAACCGGGTGCAAGCGATGAGTTTTTGTCGGTAAACATTCGGTCGATATAGTACCAGTTGAGCAATGCGCGATTTTTTCCATAATCCACATTATCGGATAACGCAGCTTCCGGGAAGAGGGGGGTCTTACCGGAATCGTAAGGTGTGGATGCAAGAAACCATGAGTACGGCGATCGGAGGTCAACACCGGTTTGCGCTGATTCGAAATCATCTATGTATGAGCTGCCTTTAGTGGAACCCGACTTTTGTTTATGCGGGACGAGTTGAGCATATTCGGCTGTAAGGTTAAGAGTAGACGGAGCTGTGGCATTAACAGTAGGAATTTTATTCAGGAGGTTTGTAAGCCACATGAAGTTTGTCTTGTATGCGAGATTGAAACCGAAAATAGAATTGTTTACAACTTCTTTTCCAATGCCGACCTTTTCCGTGAGAGATTTTTCGGAGAAGTGCATCAGAGTGGTTCCTATGTTGAAGTTTTTGTTGATGGCATATTGCAGGTCAAGACCGAGCAATGTTTTGCGTTGTAGCGAGAACATGCTCTGATTCTCCATCGTGACGCTGATACTCTGACCGGAGTCTATGATACTTTGATTGGTGATAGTGACGATACCCATAGAATAGTCTACGGTGTAATCAGAGTTCTCGACAAGCTGAACTCCACCAGCCATTACGATTACCGAACCGCGGGGCACGTTCATTGCTCCCAACCGAATTTGTGATCCCGAAGATGCTTGATAAGAACCGCTCAAAATAAATTTGTTTTTATCTGCAAACTGTTTGGCAACAACGGCTGTAGAATCATAGAGTTCCTTATATACGTAATGTTGGGCAATAGCAGGATCACCTATCTTCTTTTCAAGATAGGCACCGAAAGGTTCTGCAACAGGGAATATAATCTTACCGGTTGAGGCGATGATGGTATAGCCTTCAACAAAGTCAAAGAAGCCGTCGGGATTCGACTGCTCATTAGTATCAAGACGGTCAAGATTGAATACCTGCAGAAGCGATTGATTGTTGATACCAGGTATAGGAAGATAGTTGATCTGCGTACCAGTAGTGTCACTAAGATACTTAATGTTAAGTCGGAAATTATTTTTCTGAATCTGATATCCCCCTATCGAGTAGACATTTTTCATCATCAACCGCCACATTGGCATTTTAGGGTCAGTTGTTGTGCTCTTCAGCATTTTTACGTAAAGCGATTGCGATGTATTGGTAATATCAGATGAGAATTCACCGACTTGATAGACTTGACCATTCCACGTATATTGGAATGCAATTCCAAGCACTTCATCGGCATTGATCTGACTTTTGATTGAAATATAGCCAAGCGTGGAGTTGAGAGTATATTCGCTTTCGCTCAGAAGACGTGCACTTTCGATTTTTTCATAATCCTTGCCTCCGTCAATCCCATATGCCGATAGAGGTGCAAGAGCTTGAGTTACCTGATTAATGTTACGTGCTTCCGGGTATTGATCCTTGATAACCTGAAGAAGGTTGTTTGATGAGTTGGATGGCACAGGCACAGAGGTGTTAGGAACCCAATAACCGTTTGCAAGATTATTAGATTCACCCATATCAGTGAAGGCTACTATATTACGGGCCTGGTCATATTTCCCGCTTTTATTGGTTACCCAAACTTCAACACGCGTAATGTTAATGCCTGAGCTAACATAGGGTATTTTTGCAGCGAACCTGTCGTAGTTCTCATAGAAATACTGCGACAGGAAGAAGTGGCGGTTTTGGTCATATTGATCAGCATTTACGGTAAAATCTGTGGTCTGAGCGCCACCTTTGGTATTTATTGACTTTGATTCGGAGTTCTGTTGTGATACAAGTGCTGTGGCTGTCAGTTTACCGAACTGAAGTTGTGTCTTCATACCAAAAAGCGCGGTGGATCCTCGTATGAGGGAGGATCCGGTTGTCATGGATACATTTCCGGCTTCGATTGTTTTTACAATATCATCCTCTTTACCCTCATACCCGAGTTTGATGTTTTTTGAATCAAAATCAAAAGTCGCATCTGTATTGTACGTCATATTGAAATTGAGACGGTCTCCAACAGATGCGCCGATGGTAGCCTGGATCTTCTGATCGAAATCGAAATAAGTTTTACGGCGTGAGTTCAGAGCGAGCGAGGGGTTATCAATCTTATTTGATTTGACACCCATTTTTATCTGGACAGATCCTTGGGTCTTAAGCGAGACACCGCCTGGACCGAAGATTTTTTCAAGCGGTCCGTAAGCGAAATTCATGTCGAAGATATTGAATGGCTGTTTCTCTTTTTCTTCGATAAGGGCGCGGTTACGTTCTTGGTAATATTCCTGAAGAGATCGGCGCAGTTCCCAATTATTGTATTGCTTTTCAGAAAGCAGGAAAGGTGTGGTTATTTCACTGTCACCAAGTTTAGTACGAACGATATAATATCCTGTGGTGGGGTCGAATTCCGTAACTGTGCGAATGTTCGAAGGTGTTGAAAGGTCTGCCGCGAACTGATCCTCCATCAGTTGTTCGTAGTCCGACGGTATGGTTTGCCGCACTGGGAAAGGCATCATTATCGAATCAGCCTCGCTCACCATGGAAGATGACGAAAAGAAGGGAGGGGGAGGAGTGAATTGTGATGGAGACGAAGTGTTGATCTGTGAGTACGCATACACTGACGATACTATCAGAATCAGACCGATTGCCGATAGCACCGATAAACGTGAAATGTATTTTTTATTGCGTATGCTACTGTGTCTCATCATTTAAAGCTGCACCGCGGATGTAGGCAACCAGGTTGTCAAAGCATTGCAAGCGCCTTTTTTATCGCTTGCTCAACCTTCAAGGTTGGCTCATCCTTAAACAGGCGGTCGAGCACTTTGACTGTCTGGGGTTTCGGGAATCCGAGCATAAGTAGTGCTGCCATAGCCTCCTCGTATGCCTCGCTCTTTGAAGCGGCTTGAACTAATAACGTATCATCGGTTGGTTTTATTTTATCCTTGAGGTCAACAATTATACGTTCAGCTGTCTTTGCACCGACTCCTTTCACGCTCTTTAGCCGGCGTGCATCGCCTGAGGTAATGACATGCTCGAGTTCGGCGGGTGGAATCGCCGATAAAATAACTCTGGCAGTGTTGGCTCCTACTCCACTCACACCTATAAGATAACGGAACAGCGCTCGCTCGCTTATCGTGCTGAAGCCGAATAAGGTATATGTATCTTCGCGAATTACTTCATGCACATAAAGTTTGGCCTCAGGTTTGTTCTCAAGTTCGCTGAAAGTGTTTAATGATATATTGAGTTCATATCCTATGCCATGACTGTCGATGATGGCGTATGTCGGATTAAGCTCGGCTATCTTACCGGCAATGTAGGTGATCATATGATAATCTTCGGCTTATGATTGTGTATACTTGGTTAATCTTCAGAATAATGCCTGAGCACACGTCGGTAGGAGTTGAATATTTTAGATTTAGAAACAAATCCTACATAACGTTCGCCATCGACAACAGGTAGATTCCATGCTCCGGTATCATCGAATGTTTTCATTACTTTATCCATCGAATCGCCGACACAGACCTTAGCCGGTGGAATTGACATGAAGCGGCTAACATACATTCTTTTGTAGAGATCCGGCCGGAACATTATATTGCGTATGTCGTCGAGTTGTACCACACCTACGAGCCGTTGTTGCGTATCGATAACCGGAAAAAGATTTCGGCTTGATTGCGCTATGGTATCAACCATCTGCTTAAGGTTCATGTCGGGAGTGACTGATAGGAAATCAGTTTCTATAACGGAATTCATTTTCAGTAGGGTGAGCACGGCCTTATCCTTGTGATGGGTGAGAAGTTCTCCTCGCCTGGCAAGACGCATTGTATAGATACTGTATGGCTCGAAAATTTTTATAGTACCGTAGCTCAAAGTGCTGACAACGAGCAACGGTAGAAAAAGATCGTAGCCTCCGGTCATTTCAGCAGTGAGGAAGATGCCCATAAGTGGCGCGTGCATTACTCCTGACATAACACCAGCCATACCCATCAGGGCGAAATTCTTTACTGACAACTCTGGACCGAATCCGAGGTTATTAAGTAGGAAAGCGAAGAAAAATCCGGTCATGCAACCTACATATAACGAAGGTGCGAAAGTTCCTCCAACACCACCCGCACCATTTGTTGCGGAAGTAGCGAAAGCTTTCAACAGTATTATCATTCCTATGAAAAGCACTATGAACATTGCATCTCCGCGGTCGCTATAAAATAGTGATCCATCGACAATTGATCCGGGGTCACCGTTGAGCAGCGAATTGATGGCGCCGTAACCTTCACCGTATAAAGGTGGGAAAAGGAATACCAGAGAGGCCAGAATAATGCCTCCGACAAGGGTCTTGCGCCATTGAACTACGAGTTTTTTCTTGAAAAAGGTTTCCATCATGAACATTACACGAGTGAAATAAAGCGATATAAGGCCGCATGCCACTCCGAGGGCAATGAAATAGGGGAGACGTTCCATTACAAACGGCTCACTTTGAACGAAGAAGAACTCAAGATCGTAGCCGGTGAAGATGTATGCTACCGATGCCGCAGTTATGGAGGCGATCAGCAATGGCATCACTGTCACAGTAGTAAGATCGAGCATAAGAACCTCAAGTGTGAAAAGCATCCCGGCTATCGGAGCCTTGAATATTCCGGCGATTCCTGCAGCCGCACCACATCCAACAAGTATCATAAGAACGCGTGGTGACAGCCTGAACGCTTGTCCGAGA
>CAZDWY010000049.1:0-19137 GCA_964509345.1 uncultured Alistipes sp. | reverse complement strand
ACATCCAACAAGTATCATAAGAACGCGTGGTGACAGCCTGAACGCTTGTCCGAGATTGGAACCTATGGCAGCTCCTGTGTATACGATAGGACCTTCTGCTCCCACCGATCCACCAAATCCGATTGTTATTGATGAGGCAACGATCGAGGTATACATATTATGCGGTTTCAGCCGGCTTTTATTCTGGGATATAGAATATAGCACACGGGTCACGCCATGGGAAATATTATCGCGTACCACATATCTGACATACCAGCATGCAAGCAAAATACCTACTACCGGATATATTATGTACATGTAGTTGCCTTCTGATACTCTAAGATCAGATGTAAGTGATCCAGATATTACATGTATGAGCCATTTCAGAAGCATTGCTGCCATTCCAGCGCCAATTCCCACAACAAAAGAAAGAATTAGAACAAGCGTCTTTTCTTTTATATGGCGTCCACGCCATATAAGGAATCTCAGCCACCAGTCGTGTACAATTTTATGAATCTTAGGAGGTAAATATGGATCGCGCATTAAATATATTTCTATTGTTGATTTATTGATTGGAAGAATGGTCGATCGACAGAATCATACTCCTCTCCCATTTATTACTGTGCTGACGGTATACATCAGTATCTTAAGATCTACAGTAAGAGATATGTTCTCAAGATATATGATGTCATATTGCAGGCGTTCTATCATCTGGTCTATATTGCTGGCGTAGCCATGTTTAACCATACCGAGCGATGTTATTCCCGGACGAACCTGATGGATGAGCGTATAATAGGGCGCTTTCCTGATGATCTGCCTTATGTAAAATTCACGTTCGGGGCGAGGACCTACGAGCGACATATCACCTTTGAGCACATTCCAGAACTGTGGCAGTTCGTCAAGCCGGTATTTCCGTAATATGTGCCCTACAGGAGTTATACGCTTATCGTTGGAAGAAGAGAGCGCCGGTCCATCGGTTTCGGCATCGGATGTCATCGAGCGGAATTTATAAATAGTAAAGGGCCTTTTTCTTAATCCGATCCGTTCCTGCGAGTAAAAAACTGAACCCCGGGAACTGAATTTTATAGCGACTGCGATTGTTGCCAGTAAGGGGGCAAGCACAATAAGAGCTGTAAATGACACTATAATGTCACCCATCCGTTTCATGTTTACTGTATACTCCGACATATTTGCATGCGAGATATCTATGAGTAGTTCGCCATTGACATCGCTGATTTTCGGCTTGGATGTGATGACATGTAAAAGCGATGGCGAAATGAGAACTGGCAGATCTAGTGGGAGCAGTTGATTGATAATATCGAGCGTATGCTGCATTCCTTCAGGCTGTGTGGCGACTATCAGATTTTTTATGTTTAGCGTTTTGGTTATCCCGGGCAAATCTTCAAGAGTATAGACCGGAAGATCAAAATCGTTGGATGGCCTGGAATTACTGGAATTATCTGTGGATACATAGCCTATGACATTATATGCAGCCGCTCGAGGACCTTTTAGTGCTGATAGCTTATGACGTAAGGTTATAGCAGACGTTGATGTGCCAATTATCAGTGAATTGAACCGTAATTGTCCTGCAGAAATTCTTCGCCGTGTAACAGTCGTGATAGTAAGGCGAGTGGCATATACCATTGCAAACAGTAATAAAAGCAAAATCAACAGGAGCTCATAGTTACTTATACGGTCTGGTATGGGATCATCGAGTATTGCAACAAAATAGATGATTATGGTACCGATAAAAGCAGTGGCTGCTGTCATGGTAAATTCATCAACGCGTGACTTGAAGAATACTCTGTTGTAATAACCTGATAAATAATAGAGCATCATCATCAACATAGGGAAAAATATCTGTCCCATCCATACTGGATCCTCGCTTAGATAGCGCTCCAGTTTATGATAACTTCCGTATTCCTGCGTTACATTAAAGAAACGGATTATATTAAAAACAAACCAGGCAAGCGAGGTAGCCACCAAGTCGCCGGCTACATAGATGAATCTCTGTCGTTTTACGCTTACCATTGGTCGGATATATTTATGTCGGTATATGGTGAAACTGTACGAGGGTATGTATTTCAAAAAACTATTCAGTTGCGGAGAATTTTTATTTCTCCTCCTGCAGAAAGTTTTATTACGGAAGATGGTGCGGATGCAGAGTGGTCATTGCGGCGCCATTGTGCTACGCAATCTGCTCCGGAAAGTATATCGTCCGAAATCTCGGAGTAAAATCTTGCTGCAGGAGAGCCGCTGATATTGGCCGAAGTTGAAACTATCGGATGTCTTAATGTTCTACAAAGGGTCTGGCAAAACGGATCGGAGGTAACACGTATTCCAACACTACCATCGTCGGCCAGCAATTCGGGAGCGAGACCGATACCTTTGTCATATATAACAGTCAGCGGGCTTATTGCAGCCTCGATGAGCTGGTGTGCAACTTCCGGAACTTCCTCAACATAACGCTCAAGCATTTCTATTGAGTCCACAAGAATGATCATGGCTTTGCTGTCTGAACGTTTTTTTAATGAATATATTCTGCGAACCGCTTCCGAATTGGTGGCATCGCATCCTATACCCCAGATAGTATCCGTAGGATAAACCAATATTCCTCCATTGCGTAAGGTTGCGGCACAACGGCGGACATCATCTCTCATGTCGTTTCCAAAAGGTATCGCAGCTGACACGGTAGTTGGGCCCTTCTGTTCGGTTTCCTTCTTCATATTTACCGAGATTTTACTACAAAATTAGCAAATCCAATCAACTTCTGCAACCTTTTTATATGCATAGATTCCGGGAAGCTTTTTCCAAGAATAATAAATTGTTAAAATTGACCGATTGTTTCCCGGGTAATATGAAAAGTATTAAATTTGTATTGAAATGGATATATTTTCAAATTGATGTCAGATGGTTTGCTATAGTAGTGCCAATGATATAATTTTTAATGTTACATGAGTAAACTTACAGTTGACATATATTTATCGGATATCACCAGTCATATGGAATTACCTTATGCCGACGAGGGTATACAGGCCGGTTTCCCGTCACCGGCTCAAGACTATATCACAGAGCGGATTGACTTGAATTTCGAGATTGTAAAGCATCCGGCCGCCACTTTCTATGGTAAGGTTAAAGGAGATTCAATGATTGAAGAAGGCATAGAGGAAGGGGATATTTTGGTAATAGACCGATCGCTGGAACCGGCAGACGGGGATCTGGCAGTTTGTAGTGTTGACGGAGAGTTTACTCTCAAGCGTATTCGTTTTGAAAAGAATAGGGTATGGTTGATTCCGAGTAATGAATTGTACGATCCTATACTTATTACTCCCGATCGTCAATTCTCTGTATGGGGTGTTGTGACTTATACAATTAAGAATAACCGTCGCAGACATCGGAAAGGTTTTCGTTGAGACGGATGAATGAAAAATTCCTTCCGGAGGCAATGCCTAGTTTCCGCGCGGAGAAATAACTGTAGTGCATGCAGCGGGTGCATATCTCTGTAAGAATGATTGTATCTTTAGGGATGCCTGCGTCTATAAGACGTGAGCGTACGTACCCACGAAGATCTATATGAGGACGGGGACCATATAGGTATGTCACATACACGCTCGGAAACAACTGAGCCACTTCTTCACCTACTTCAAAGCATTCTATACCGATTGATGGGCATATTATAGCATGTAAGGAAGATTTTGAAGCCCCGATTGATAACATCGCGGTTACAGTGTTTTCTATAATACCGTTCAGCGCTCCACGCCAGCCGGCATGAGCTGCTCCGATTATCTTATTATCCTTGTCGTAGAGTAGTATCGGTACACAATCGGCCGTGTTGACTCCTATGATTATTCCAGGTATTCGTGTGACAAGTGCATCACAATTTTCCGGAAATATATCTTTTATGTTTTCATGTGTGACGGTATGGACATTAACTGAATGTGTCTGTCGTGGAATGAAGATTCGGGTTACATCCGTTGACATGCAACATGCAAGCTGCCTGCGACATTTGGTTACATTGTTGATCTTATCGCCGGTATAGTGACATATAGAGAAGCCAGAGTAAGGATTCCCATAATCATCTTGGATGCCCCGGCGTGTTGTACCTGCAGTTACTGTGTCCGTATCTTCGAGAATCCATATAGAGGGAATCCCTGATGCTATTCCTTTTTTCATAGGGTAAAGTTACTCAATTATCTTGCGATTTTCTTAATTTTGCATATTCAAAATATTAGGAGATGACAAAGAATATTCAATATCGGGGACTTACCGATGCGGAAGTTGTTGAAAGCCGACGGATTAATGGCGCGAATATATTAACTCCTCCTGAAAAGCGTTCGCTTTTCAGGAGGTTTCTTGATAAGTTTAAAGATCCGCTGATTGTAATTCTTCTTATTGCCGGTTTATTATCCATAGGTATATCCTGCTATGAATATTTTGGGCTAAATCTTGGTGGAAGCGTATTCTTTGAACCGGTAGGAATCTTTATGGCAATAGTACTTGCTACCGGTTTGGCATTTGTATTTGAACTGAAAGCCGACAGAGAGTTCGCATTGCTTAACCGGGTGAATGATGATGAACCTGTGCGGGTGATTCGTAACGGAAGCCCCGTTCAGGTTCCTAAAAAAGAAATTGTTGTCGGTGATATAGTGATATTGAATACCGGAGAAGAGATTCCTGCCGATGGGGAGTTGGTTGAGGTTGTGTCGATGTCGATAGATGAGTCTACGTTAACAGGTGAACCCATGTGTCGTAAAACTACCGATGAATCAAAGTTTGATCCGGACGCAACTTTCCCTTCCAACCATGTTATGCGTGGTACGAAGATTATGGAGGGGCACGGGATTATGCGGGTATTCGCGGTGGGTGATAATACTGAAAACGGGAAGGTTTTCGAGGCTGCTCAGATTGATGACAGTGTTAAAACGCCCCTCAATGAACAACTTGATCGTTTGGGTAAACTTATTTCGAAGATTTCCTATGGATTTGCAATCGCGATTGTAGCGGGGCGTATCGCCATGTATTTTATTAATGTCGATTTCGACTGGCTTGGTTTCATTGCATATTTCCTGCAGACCCTTATGGTTGCAGTGACGCTGGTGGTTGTGGCGGTACCGGAAGGTTTGCCGATGGCTGTTACGCTATCACTGGCATTTTCAATGAGACGCATGTTGCAGACTAATAATCTTGTACGGAAGATGCATGCATGTGAAACTATGGGCGCCACAACAGTAATATGTACTGATAAGACTGGTACATTGACGCAGAATCAGATGCAGGTCTATAAAACGGATTTTTATGGAAATGTGCCTGATAGGATAATTTATGAAGGAATTGCGGTTAATTCCACTGCTCTTCTCGATCTGAAAGGGGAAAAACCTCAAGTGTTGGGCAATCCTACTGAAGGGGCTCTTCTGTTGTGGTTGCGTTCAAAAGGCATAAATTATCAAGATGTCAGAGACAATGTGAATATTGTGGCAGAGTTACCGTTCTCTACTGAGCGTAAATATATGGCCACAGTAGTTTCCAATGCTTCAGGTAGCAGAATCCTGTATGTAAAGGGGGCACCGGAAATCATATTTGCGATGTGTCACAATACGGCTGGGGTGACTGAAGATGAAATCAATGCGCAATTGGTGGAATACCAAAACCAAGCTATGCGTACTATAGCTTTTGCGTATGAGGAACTTCCGGATGATTGTGGCGATCAGTTCGTCGATGGCAAACTTATTGCCGACAATCTTACATTTTTGGGTATAGCTGCAATCTCTGATCCGGTTCGTGCGGATGTTCCCGATGCGGTGAAAGAAGTACTTGATGCAGGGATTAAGGTAAAGATTGTTACTGGTGACACTCCAGGTACTGCAAAAGAGATTGGTCGTCAGATTGGCTTATGGAATGATGCAGCCGATGGAGATGAGAATATTATAACTGGGGTAGAAGTAGCTGCCCTGACGGATGATGAACTGATGGACCGTGTAGGTTCGCTGAAGATTATTGCCCGCGCACGCCCGATGGATAAGAAACGTCTTGTGGAGGCATTGCAGAAACTTGGTGAGGTCGTGGCGGTGACAGGCGACGGAACCAATGATGCCCCTGCGCTGAAAGCAGCTCATGTGGGTCTTTCGATGGGTGACGGAACTTCTGTCGCTAAAGAAGCCTCAGACATAACGATCATTGATAATTCCTTCTCATCAATCGGTCGCGCAGTAATGTGGGGGAGATCTCTTTACCGGAATATTCAACGGTTTATTCTTTTCCAGATGACAGTAAATGTGGCAGCCTGTCTGATAGTTCTTGCAGGAGCATTTATGGGATTGCAGTCACCGTTGACAGTCACACAGATGCTGTGGGTAAACCTCATCATGGATACCTTCGCGGCTATGGCACTGGCATCGCTTCCCCCTTCGCCATCAGTCATGTCAGATCAACCCCGGTCGAGAAAAGACTTCATAATCAATACCGCAATGTGGAAATTTATTCTCGGTGTGGGACTCGGTTTCTTTGGAGTGCTGCTGGTTTTACTCTATTATCTCGAACATACACCTCTGACCTCGCTAATGGAAATAGGAAATCTACCGTGGGGAACGTTCCATGGGCTTACGCCATATGAGTTGTCGCTATTTTTTACGATTTTTGTTTTCCTCC
The DNA here is from genome assembly GCA_964509345.1 of uncultured Alistipes sp. Lineage (GTDB taxonomy): Bacteria > Bacteroidota > Bacteroidia > Bacteroidales > Muribaculaceae > UBA7173. The sequence continues at coordinate 12,513 of CAZDWY010000049.1, read as the reverse complement.
AGTTTTGGAATATGTTCAATGCAAGAGCATTTGCCACAGGTCGGTCAGCATTACACATAAAAGGGTGTGCCGGATTTGAACTGATTGCTATGATAATTCTTATCGGTCAGATTATGATTGTAACTTTGGGAGGAGAATTCTTTAATGTCGTTCCTCTGAAGTTGACGGATTGGATCATTGTAATTGGCGGCACATCGGTTGTGCTTTGGATAGGGGAAGCAGTAAGGTTATTTTCTCATGCAAGAACCATGTCGAGACAATCCTCCAACGCGTGAAGCGAAGGGGTGATCATGTCGGACATACGTGCGACATCGTCGGTCTGGTTGGTTGTAGTTAGACCGATAACCTTACATCCTGCTCTTCTTCCAGCTTCCAGTCCTTGAAAAGAGTCTTCAAAAACCAGACATTCTGCGGGGGAAATTCCAGCTTTTGATGCGCCTATGAGATATGGCTCCGGGTCTGGCTTGGATTTCGTGACGTCTGCTGCCGTTACTATCGCATCGAAGTGTGAGGCGAAGTCGGGATGCTGACGGAAAAGAAATCCCATTTTCTTTTCATCGCTTGAAGTAACTATAATGGTTTTTAAACCTTTCTCACGTAGTAGATCTACAAATTCGAGCGCTCCGGGAAAGATCGGATATATAATTTCGTTCTCAAATTCATGGAGCATTCGATCAACATCGCTGCGAATTTCCGGTTGCGGGAAATACGTGGTAAGAATGTCGTTTAGAGTTGTTCCCTTTATGTCGTATGCAAAAGTTGGAGAAGGAAGGTGATGAGACTTGCCTACTCTATTCCAGAATTCAGTGTACAGGGTTTCTGAGTCTATCAAAACGCCATCAAGATCGAACAATGCAGCCTTGAATTTCATTGTAATATTGTATTAACGAATAGGAATCAATTATCTATTGATGAGAGAGGAGACAAAGTTACGCAAAAAATCCGTAACTTTGCACTGTTTTGACAAACCGAGCCGCACTGTACGTGACGGATTGTCAAATTACATAGGGATTATTAATTTAGTATCATTCCAGCTTGCAGTCTTATGAATAATTCCACCGTACAGCGGCCTTCGGCAATGCGCCATGACCCTATGACCCTTGGTACTAAACCAATAGGAAAACTGCTGATAGAATATTCCATTCCCGCTATTATTGCGAGCGTGGCTGTATCGGTTTATAATATTGTCGACAGCATATTTATTGGAAGGGGGGTAGGTCCGATGGCAATAGCTGGTCTTGCCATCACATTGCCTCTTATGAATCTCGTAATGGCCTTCTGTACCCTAATCGCTGCCGGTGGTGCAACGATCAGTTCTATATTTCTCGGTCAGCGGAATTTGTCGAAAGCAACAGATGTAGTGAATAATGTGGTTACTTTCTGTTTGGTTCATGCTGTTGTTTTCGGTGGTCTGACGCTTTTGTTTATTGATCCTATTTTATACTTCTTTGGTGCTACGGATGAAACGGTTGAATATGCGCGTGAGTTTATGCAGGTTATATTATATGGTTTGCCGATGTCGTATCTGTTCATCGGTCTGAATAACCTGATGCGCGCAACCGGTTATCCCCGAAAAGCGATGATATCTGCCTTGTTATCGGTGGTTGTGAATGTTATATTGGCTCCTATTTTTATTTATACTCTTCATTGGGGAATCGCAGGGGCGGCCTGGGCTACTAATGCCGGGCAATTTGTTGCATTTTTATGGGTTCTTTCTCATTTTCTGTCAAAGAAGAGCTACGTCCATTTTAATCCGAGAAATAGTTGGTGCAAACTTGCCATCCTGAAAAAGATGTATGCCATCGGTCTTTCACCATTCCTTATGAATGTGACAGCATGTGTGGTGGTTGTATTCATTAATAAGGCTCTACTGGAGTGGGGAGGTGACAACGGTAATCTGGCAATCGGTTCCTTCGGTATTATCAACCGTGTGACAATGTTTTTTGTAATGGTGGTGTTTGGTGTCACTCAGGGTATGCAGCCGATTCTTGGATTCAATTATGGCGCCAATCAATGGGAACGTGTAAAATCAACCCTCCACAAAGGTATATGGATAGGCATTGCGATTACTTCGTTCGGATGTTTTATCACCGAGGCTTTTCCTGATACACTGAGCCGTCTCTTTACAGTTGATGAGAATCTTATTGCTATAGCTCGCGATGGTTTCCGCTGTTACTTCATATGCTATGCTGTGGTAGGTGCCCAGATTGTGATCCAGAATTTTTTCCAGTCAATTGGCAAACCACAGATATCCATTTTCTTGTCGCTTACGCGTCAATTGATATTTCTTTTGCCATTCCTGCTTACGTTACCGGAATATTTTGGTGTACGTGGTGTGTGGTTCTCAATGGCAGCCAGTGATTTTCTCGCTTTCGTGGTTGCCGTGATAACGCTTGTAGTGATGCAGCACCGCATGAGCCGGAAGTTGACAAGTGCGGCTGATGTCTCAACTGATAATTCAGAAAATAATGACTGAGAGTTTAGAGATAAGGGTTACTCCGGAAGTAGCTTATAGTCAATTGCGTCTTCAAGCTGCGGTATCGACGCGTCTTGGGGTGGATGTAAACCGGATTAAGGAGGTGCTGGTGATTCGTCGGAGTATTGATGCCCGGCAGAGACAGGTGATGGTGAATCTTTCGATAAAGGTTTGGCTTGATAAATCTCCGGCAGAAGAGGAGAAAAATATTGTTTGTCCGGTATATCCGTCTGTGAAAGAAGCAAAAAAACAGGCGGTGGTAGTCGGCGCCGGTCCTGCCGGTCTGTTTGCGGCATTGCGTCTTATTCAGCTTGGAGTACGTCCGGTTGTTGTAGAACGTGGAAAAAGCGTAGAAGACCGTGGAAAGGACATGGCGAAAATCGCACGGGAGAATATTGTCGATCCGGAAAGTAATTATTGCTTCGGCGAGGGTGGAGCCGGTGCGTACTCTGATGGAAAGCTTTATACACGCAGTAAAAAACGTGGTTCTGTAGATGAAGTTTTGAAAACTCTGGTGTGTCATGGAGCCCAAAGTGATATATTGGTGGATGCTCATCCGCATATCGGTACGGATCGTTTGCCGAAAGTAATCCGCGCTATACGCGAAACAATACTAAGGTGTGGAGGAGAGGTCCGTTTTTCGACACGGGTAGATGATCTTATTCTGGATGGAAATCGTGTTAAAGGCGTTACCACTTCCGATGGTGAGACAATAGAAGGATCTGTAATATTGGCGACCGGTCATTCTGCACGCGATGTATATGATATGTTATATCGTAAAGAGATTACTATCGAACCTAAAGGCATAGCGGTAGGAGTCCGTCTGGAGCATCCCCAACAGTTGATTGATCGAATCCAGTATCACAATTCTGGAGGTAGGGGAAAGTATCTTCCGGCTGCTGAATATTCGATGCTTACGCGAGTTGACGGCAGGGGTGTATATTCATTCTGTATGTGTCCCGGTGGAGTTATAATTCCGGCTGCGACAGGCGATGGACAGCTTGTGGTAAACGGGATGTCACCCGCATCGCGAGGTGGCAAATGGGCGAATTCAGGGATGGTTGTAGAGGTGTTGCCTGAGGATTTGAGGGACTATTCAGCGTATGGACCGCTGAAAATGATGCGATTTCAAGAAGAGATCGAACGTCGTTTTTACGACGATGCGGATGGGACACAGAATGCCCCAGCACAGCGGATGCATGATTTTGTAAATGGTAAACCTTCAACTTCTCTTCCGCCAACGTCATATGCTCCCGGCATACATCCGGCCCGTATTGACAAACTGCTGCCACCTATGATTGCTCAAAGATTGCAGAAAGGTTTTGCTGAATTCGGGCGCAAATCGCGCGGTTTTCTTACTAACGAAGCAGTTCTTATCGGTGCAGAAACACGAACATCAGCTCCCGTGCGTGTACCAAGAGATCCTGACACACTGCAACATGTAGATATCAGCGGATTGTATCCTTGCGGAGAAGGGGCTGGTTATGCCGGTGGAATAGTATCGGCTGCAATCGATGGAATCCGATGTGCCGACGCTCTTGCTTCATCTGTTTAGAAACTGGGATATAAATAACTTGGTGCGGATTAATCTAAGATTAGTCTTCAGCTTGAGCATCGGAGTCCGCTGCCTGGGCGAGTGTGAGCATCGACTTGTATTCCTCCCATTCCGGGTCTTCTTCGGCTTGGAATGTAAGGGGCAAGGTAGGAAAGGGATTGAGAACTTCGTTGAGTTTCCGTTGAAAAATATGCAGGCTCAGGGTATAAAATACAAGATCACGCGCTCCTTCGCCGGTATATACACCCGTAAGGATTGCGACCGGGTCTTTTTTAAAAGCTGTTTCAAAAGCTTCCTGAACTTTCTCCATAAGTTCTGATGTTGTCTCATCCGGCATCCCGGTGCGATCGGCAGAATAGCTCCAAGAGACCTCTATGCGGAATTTGAAGCGTGGGTTTGCGATAAATTTTTCCACGTTATCCTTTACAGTTCCCATTACGAGATTTCCAGATTGGGCGCTTTCGAGCGGACAGGTAAGCCAAGCCATATTCGATGTAATTAATGTTATCAACTTTGATGCAATTTCAAAGTTACTGATTTTCTATGATTAAACAGTATGTATCACCGCTGATTTTGCCTGAAGAGCCTAATTATTCTTTTTGTGGAGCTATAATTTGGGAAGGAGTGGGAGAATTATTAATTTTGTAGTCTGAAATTTAATCAAGCAAACTCAAAAGATTCTAAAAAGAATGGAAATTACCGGAAAAATCATACTGGCGCTTCCTGAAATGTCGGGTACGTCCAAGGCAGGAAATGCCTGGAAAAAGAGAGAATATGTTCTTGAGACTCAGGAAACATATCCCAAAAAAGTTCATTTTGACTTCTTCGGGGAGCGTGCTGATCAGTATCCTCTGAATGTCGGTGACGTCATTAAGCTAAGTTTTGATATAGAAAGCCGTGAATTCAATGGTCGTTGGTACACCAGTATACGCGGTTGGAAATCGGAACCAGCTTCAGCTGCGGTTCCCACCGGTATGCCTGTTGACGCTTCAGCTGCATTCCCGACTCCTGCAGCTCCCGCTGCTCCTGCCGCTTTCCCCGGCGTTTCTGAACCGGCTCCAACTGATGACCTGCCATTCTGATCTATAGAATCCTGACTCTATAGCGGAAGATACCGACATAGATATTATCCAAGTCCCCTTGATGAAAAATATAAGGAATTTTTGTATTATTGCCCATATCGACCATGGTAAAAGTACCTTGGCCGACCGTCTTCTTGAGTTTACCAAAACTGTTGAAGGAAAAGATCTTCAGGCACAGGTGCTTGATGATATGGATCTTGAACGTGAACGCGGTATAACAATCAAGAGTCATGCTATTCAGATGAATTATCCTTTCAATGGCGAGCAATATACACTGAATCTGATTGACACTCCGGGACATGTGGACTTTTCATATGAAGTATCGCGTTCAATTGCGGCATGTGAAGGTGCTCTTCTCATTGTTGATGCCACTCAAGGTATTCAGGCTCAGACGATATCCAATTTGTACATGGCAATTGATTCGGATCTTGAGATAATTCCTGTAATCAATAAATGCGACCTGGAGAGTGCTAATCCTGATGAGGTGGAGGATCAGATTGTAGATTTATTGGGGTGTCGCCGCGAAGATATAATACGTGCCAGTGGGAAAACCGGTCAAGGTGTTGAAGAGATTCTGAAAGCTATCATCGAGAGGATTCCTGCGCCAAAAGGTGATCCGGAAGCTCCGCTACAGGCACTTATTTTTGATTCGGTATTCAATCCGTTCCGTGGTATCATAGCATATTTTAAAATTGTTAATGGTACTATACGAAAAGACGATTTTGTGAAATTTGTTTCTACCGGCAAGGAATATCATGCCGATGAAATAGGTGTGCTCAAACTTGATCTTGTCCCGACTCAGGAGCTCTCTGCCGGTAATGTAGGTTATATCATATCTGGTATAAAAACATCTAAAGAGGTTAAAGTAGGCGATACAATTACCCATGTCAGCCGTCCTGCACCTGCTATCGCGGGATTCGAGGAGGTGAAGCCCATGGTATTTGCCGGTGTATATCCGATTGAAGCTGAAGATTTCGAAAATCTACGTTCTTCACTTGAGAAGTTGCAGCTTAATGACGCGTCACTGACGTTTCAGCCGGAGTCGTCGATGGCGTTGGGATTTGGTTTCCGTTGCGGTTTCCTCGGACTGCTTCATATGGAGATTATTCAGGAACGTCTGAGCCGCGAATTCAATATGGATGTAATTACCACAGTACCGAATGTTTCGTATAAGGTATTCGATAAGAAAGGTAATGTAACAGAAGTCCATAATCCGTCTGGGCTTCCTGATATAACTCTCATTGATCACATTGAAGAACCGTATATCCGCTCTTCTATTATCGCGACCACTGATTTTATCGGTCCGATCATGACATTGTGCTTAAGTAAGCGCGGTGAATTGATTAAACAGGAATTCATATCTGGCAATCGTGTGGAACTTACGTTTGATATTCCTCTTGGGGAGATTGTCATTGACTTCTATGATAAGTTGAAATCTATTTCAAAAGGTTACGCATCGTTCGATTACCATCTTCATGACTTCCGCGATTCTAAGCTGGTGAAACTTGATATGCTTTTGAATGGGGAGAGTGTAGACGCGCTCTCGACGCTTACTCACGCTGATAATGCTGTTGCTTTCGGACGAAAGATGTGTGAGAAGCTAAAGGAACTTATTCCACGCCATCAGTTTGATATCGCCATTCAGGCTGCTATCGGTGCTAAAATCATAGCTCGCGAAACTATAAAGGCTGTGCGTAAGGATGTGACGGCAAAATGCTACGGAGGTGATGTGTCTCGTAAGCGTAAACTGCTTGAAAAGCAAAAAGCCGGTAAAAAACGAATGAAGCAGATTGGTTCCGTACAGGTTCCTCAGAAAGCCTTTCTTGCCGTGCTTAAGCTCGACTGATCCGACGTATTTGTCTCCATATTAAAAAAAATTGACATGCTTTCGGTAAAAAATACCGGAAGCATGTTATTATTATGTGGGTGTATTTCCCACCAAATGTTTCAACTAAAATTATATTGAGATGACAAACTCTGTGAAAAATAGGATATCCCATGTACGGATAGGAAAGGATGAATTCCAACCTTCGTTTGCCCACCATGTGTTTTATGCAGCCAGACAGGCTCTCCGGCGCCATGCATCAGGTGGAAATGTGCTTATCGCAGCTACAGTTCTGGCTCTGGTAGTTGCAAATATCCCAGCAATCAATGATCTGTACTTTAATTTCTGGGAACAGGAGGTACGTCTTCAGGTTGGCAGTTTTAATTTGTTTTCGCATAACGGACATCCCATGACGATGCTATCGTTTATCAACGATGCGTTGATGGCTATATTTTTCTTTACGATAGGTCTTGAGATAAAACGAGAGGTGCTGGTGGGTGAACTTTCTTCATTCCGGGAGGCTCTGCTTCCTATTGTTGGTGCAATTGGTGGAATGGCAGTGCCGGTACTGATATATTTTATGTTCAGTAAAGGAACGCCATATGCAGGTGGCGCAGCCATCCCCATGGCAACAGATATAGCTTTTTCGCTCGGCATTCTCGCTATGTTAGGAAGCCGTGTGCCGATATCGTTGAAAATATTTCTGACGACTCTTGCGGTAGTTGATGATATAGGGGGTATAATAGTTATTGCGACATGTTATTCCGGCTCGATACAGTATATGCTTCTTGTATATGCACTTCTGTTACTTGGACTTCTTGTGTTGGGTCAGGCACTCCGTATTCAAAGCAAGATATTCTATATCACCATAGGGGGAGTTATCTGGTTCCTTTTCCTCAATTCTGGAATTCATCCGACAATAGCCGGTGTTCTTGTCGCATTCTGTGTGCCCGCAAAACCGGTGTTCAATCCCAAGAAATATGTAATAGCGATACGTGAGTCAATCAGTAATTTCCGTAAGGAGGATGATGAGCTTTTGTCACGTCGTTCTATTCTTACTAATGAGCAGATGGACTGGCTCAAACAGGTTGAATCAGCTTCTGATAAGGTGATTTCGCCACTTCAGGATATGGAAGACTCTCTTCATCCGTTTGTCAATTATGTTATAGTTCCGCTATTTGCATTTGCCAATGCCGGTATTTTCCTGCTTGATATGAATCCCGCGACTACGATCGAAGGAATTTCACTTGCAATTATCTGTGGCTTGGTATTAGGTAAGTTCGTCGGGATATTCCTGTTCTCGTGGCTCACAGTAAAGTTGCGTTTTGCTCCGATGCCTGACCATGCAAATTGGAAAATGATGGCTGCGGTATCTATGTTGGGTGGTATAGGTTTTACGGTGTCGCTGTTTATCGCTAATCTGTCATTTGGTGATCCATCACAGCTTGATATGCTTAATCATGCGAAGCTGGGCATTGTCGTTGGATCTCTGATATCAGGTATTGTCGGTTTCATACTGTTACATATTACGTTGCCGAAAGCTTCCGCTGTATCGGATGATAACGGAAAGAGTGAGCAATCGTGATATAATATTTAAAACAATAGTTTGCATTTGTTAAGGTAGGTCATGATTATTTTCATGACCTACTTTTTGTCGGCAAAGAAAGATTATTGTAAATTTGTATGCCGAACCAAGAGATAGGATAGCCTTGTGTCGGGTATGTGATTATCATGAAAATTTTCAATATCCCATATTATAAACTGTTTTGCAATAAGCTTAAGGTGTTTCTGGCATGTGTGGTAGTAATGTTTGTACCATGTCGGGGATATGCCCAGTTTAATGCGGAACAGGTGCTTCGCGTCGGGCAGAACGCTCTGTATTTTGAAGATTATATGCTCTCGATACAGTACTTCAACCGTGCAATTTCAGCGAAGCCTTATCTTGCACAGCCTTATTTTTTTCGTGCTATAGCCAAACTTAATCTCGATGATTATCTTGGCGCAGAAGAGGATGCCACAGCTGCCATTGAACGAAATCCATTTATTGCGGATGCATATGAGGTTCGAGGTGTGGCACGTCATAATAGAGGGAATATTGCAGATGCGGTAGCTGATTACGACAGCGCACTGAAACTTGTGACTAAAAGCCGTGGGTTGATGTTTAATAAAGCTATGGCATTAAAGGAACTAAATCTGCCCGATAGCGCTATGGCTACTTTGAATGTGCTACTTGAGCAGTATCCTTCTTTCGAAAATGCTTATATCGGACGTGCCCGACTATATCTTGAGCGGGGAGATACTTTGGCCGCCACTAAGGATATAGATCATGCTCTTGAACTTGACAAGAATCTTCCCAACGGCTATCTTTTGCGAGCGGATATTGCAATACATTCAGCTCACGATTATAAGAGTGCAGCCTCTGATCTGTCGGAAGCAATACGTCTTCAGCCACGTGAAGCGGGACTTTATATCAACCGTGCCTTTCTGCGTTATAATCTTGATGATTATGAAGGTGCTATGTCCGATTACGATTATGCCCTGCAACTTGATCCGCTCAGTGTTCCTGCAATGTTCAACCGCGGCCTGCTTCGCATGGAGGTTCGTGACAACGATAATGCAATAAAGGACTTTTCGCGGGCTCTTGAACTTGATCCGGAGGATTACCGCTCGCTCTATAATCGGGCATATTTATACTTGGAGCGGCATGACATAGAAAATGCGATGATTGATGTAAACCGTCTGCTTGAAGGATTTCCAGATCTTCCTGAAGCCTACTATATGCGTAGTAATCTTTATCGCATGTCCGGAAAAATGACCTTAGCTGAAAAAGATTATAATAAGGCTCTGGAACTTGCAAAGAATCTCCCGTCAGTTGATTCTTCATCGCCATTGGTAGCTGGGGCTTCGACTCATGATAACGGCAGCGATATATCTCAGAAAGAGAGCGGTTCAGACAGCGCTGACACAAATAACGATCAGACGCAGCAACAGCTTACTCCGGATGCAGTCGCCCGGCGTTTTACAGCTTTGCGTACGGTGGAAACTCCGATAGAGGTAGAAGAGGAATATAACAACAAGAGTATCAGAGGGCGTGTGCAAGATAGAATGCAGCGTATCGAACTGGAGCCACTTTTTACTTTGAGTTATTATACCTCTCCTACCGAACTCCATCCTTCGGCATATTATATGAAGGAGATCGATGATGTGAATTCCACTCGGATGCTACGCTTTATGGTTCAGTTAACTAATGATGATATCACTCTTAATGACGATGACAAGATAAAAAAACATTTTACATCTGTTGACTACTATAACTCTTATTTGTCCAATCATACTCCTCGAGCTATCGATTATTTCGGACGTGCCATGGATTTTGTGATGTTGTGTGATTATACAGCAGCTGTGGAAGATCTTACACGTGCATTGGAACTAACTCCTGATTTTGCACTCGGATATTTCGAGAGAGGAGTAGCGCGTTATCGCGCTTTACAGTCTGGAAATATTCAGACGGGAGCTCCTCAGGCTGAAATAAGAGCGATTTTGAGCGATTTTGACAAAGCTATTGAGTATTCACCCCGAATGGCTTTCGCATATTTCAATAAAGGAAACATATTTGCAGAGCTTGGGGATTATACTTCTGCATTGCGAGAATACAACAAGGCGATAGAGCTTAAACCTGATTTCGGTGAGGTTTACTATAACCGTGGATACGTTTATTTCGAATTGGGTAATCGTGAGAAGGGTATGGAGAATCTTTCTAAAGCAGGAGAACTTGGTGTGATTCCGTCATACAATCTTATAAAGAGAATGCATTGACAGCCGGTTGATCGATGAACATCAATCAGTACTGACCGGTTTATATATTAGTATAGAAATCCTTAACAGACGTAATTGAATAACAACTAATTATACTTCGATGTTAACAGACAACGATTTAAAAACACTCAAATCTCGCGGTATAACTCCCGAGGAACTTCAGGAGCAGATAAACCGTTTTAAAACAGGTTTCCCTTATCTGAAGATATACGATTCCGCACGTCCGGGTGAAGGAATTACAGTTTTGACAGACAGTGAGCAGCAGGGGGCTATTGAACGTTGGGAACAGTATCTTGCTGACGGGGGAGAGGTAACAAAGTTCGTTCCAGCTTCCGGCGCGGCTTCACGAATGTTCAAAGCTCTTTTCGCTTTTGTTGATGGTGAGGAAGAACATCCTGTCGAAGGATCAGATGTGCAGAAACTTATTACTGGAATTCATAAGCTCGCGTTCTTTGATGAGTTGAATAATCTTCTTGTAAATAAATACTCAAAAGATGTAGATACTCTTCTTGCAGAAGGACGCGAGAAAGATATTATCGCTGCAATAATAAAGCCGGATGGCATGAATTACGGCAATCTGCCCAAAGGTTTGCTTACATTCCATCATTCAGATGATGGAACCCGTACACCGGTAGAGGAACAGCTGATGGAGGGCGCTCAATCTGCACGGCAGGCAGACGGGACTGTTAACATGCACCTTACAGTTTCTGGTTCTCATCGTGAGGCTTTTGAAAAGAAACTTGCAGAGGTTAGGCCTTCTATCGAGAAGAAAATGGGTGTGAAAATAAATGTAGGAATGTCTGAGCAGAAGGCTTCAACCGATACTGTAGCTGTAAATGAAGATAATACTCTTTTTCGCGAAAACGGTGAAATGGTATTCCGGCCTGGCGGTCATGGCTCTTTGATTCAGAATCTTAACGATCTTGATGCTCAGGTAGTCTTTATCAAAAATATAGATAACGTGGTGCCGGATAAACTCCGTACCGATACCCTCCGATATAAAAAGGTTCTCGCCGGATATCTGATTGAACTCCATGATAAGGTAACTGGGTATATCAGTCTGATAGACAACCGTCTTTATACTGAAGAGCAATTATCGGAGATATGTGCATTCATGCGTAGAGCCTTCTCATTCGATTCTCCTGCAATTGAATCCTTGAAAGGGGAGGATCTTGCTACATATCTTCGTACAAAACTTGACCGCCCATTGCGTGTGTGCGGTATGGTGAAGAACGAGGGGGAACCAGGCGGAGGTCCATACATTGTGTTCAATTCCGATGGCTCACGTTCGTTGCAGATACTCGAGAGCACACAGATTGATATGGACAATGATGAGAATCGAAAGATGATGGCGAAAGCCACTCATTTTAATCCGGTGGATCTGGTATGTTACGTTCGTAATGCAGAAGGACATAAGTTTGATCTGACACGCTATGTAGATCCTCAGACTGGTTTCATTTCATCAAAATCGCTTCATGGCAGAAGTCTTAAAGCTCTTGAACTTCCTGGATTGTGGAATGGTGCAATGAGTGATTGGAACACAGCTTTTGTCGAAGTTCCAGTAACGACATTCAATCCGGTTAAGACTGTCAATGACCTTCTTCGTCCGCAGCATCAGGGTTAATTCAGCCTGATTGATAATTGATAATCTTCTGCCGGCGACTATGTTTTTTATAACCCAAGTCGCCGGCACTCTGTTATTACATAATGAAGTTGTCTAAACTAATTTAGATAAGTTAAATTTTGATGTAAAGAATTA
>CAZDWY010000048.1:0-19242 GCA_964509345.1 uncultured Alistipes sp. | reverse complement strand
TTAAACAGCAACAGAGGGAGCGCCGTGCACGGCGCTCCCTCTGTTGCTGTTTAAACGACGATTATTCCCATGTCAGGTTCCATATTGCCACACGGTCGCCGTTCTTGGCGTTTGCCGAGGGGCAGTCGTTGATGATCTCGATAGAGAAATCGCCGGTTACGCCGATTGATGACATCTCGAAGCTGTAGACTTTGAATTTCTCTGGAGCGTCGTCTGTAACTGTCTGCGTTTTCACTACCGATCCGTTCTGGATGATATTGATTGTGAATGCTAATTTACTTTCATTATAGGGGTATCCGTAGTTGAAAGTAAGAGTGCTTATACCACCGGCGAGGGAAGGGGATGTGATTTTGCCCGGTTTGTCGGTGTTGCCGTTCATGCAGGCTGCCAGTGTTGTGGGGGAGCCGATGAAGCTGAAAGCGGGATTGTTATTTTCTCCGTAGGTTCCGGAAAGGATGTTGCAATTCAGCGCTTCCCATCCGGTAGCATTGGTGTAAGTTCCGTATGAACTTTTGGGCGTGCCGCCGTTGAAGCTGTTGAAGTCACCCTTATAGTCACCGGAGGGTGTGGGAGGGGTTGGGTCGTCGCCACCGGTGCCGGGGGTGTCGCCTCCGCCGGGGAAGTTGCTGTCGGCTGTGGCGGTGATCGAACCGGTTCCGCTGATGGCGAGGTTCTTGATCTCCCATGTTCCTGAAGTGCCGTCAGTGCTGGTGTAGTGGAATCCGATCTTGATCTTCTTTCCTGTGTATGCGCTCAGATCGATGTCGCCTGAGTTGACGAAGGTCCATGACGCATTGTCGCTCCAGTTGGGGATGGTCAGTGGCTGCCAGTCTGCGCCGTCAACGCTGATGGCGAGCGATACCTGGCTTTTGGCAACGTCGAGGCTGGGGAACTTGTTGGTGACGTGGTCGAAGGTTAGCACGGGGTTCTGCGCTGCGGTGAGGTCGAGCAGGGGCGATACGAGCCATGAGTTGGATGCATAGCTCTGACCTACGTAAGCAGATGCCTTCATGTAGCCGTAGGAGGCGTCGTGCTGCCAGACATAGCTGAGAGCAGAGGCAAGCTCTATATCGTGGATGGTGAATCCGTCGGCTGAACTCTTGAATGGAGCCTCGTAGAGGTTGTCGCCCGGGGCGGGAGTGTCGCCGCCGCTCTGTCCGTCGAGTTTATAAGAAGATGTGTTCTTGACACCGGGAAGTGTGTTGTACTTCATGATGTCGCCGAACACGGCTGCTGTCTTACCCAGGTTTCCGGGATTGTCAACGAGGTTGAGGGCGTTGCGGGCGTCGGTGTTCGCCACAAGCTGTATGCAGACACACTGCTCTTTCGCGGTGGGGTTGGGGATGTCGGAGATAAGGATGTTGGCGCGCTGTGAGGTGGAAACAGCGAAGTGCGCCTCGTAGTTCTCATAGTAACCGACGATGTAGCCTTCTACCCATACGTTTGACTTGACGGCATCGGATGTCGACGATGGATTCATGGCTATGACCTCGGCGCAGTTGAAGGGGTTGGCTTCGGTGCCGTCGTTGTCGGTTGCCGGAGGGGGGGGTGTGTCGCCTGCCTCGGCGCGGTATGCATCCGTATTCTTGATGCCGGGGAGGGAGTTATATTTCATGACATCGCCTCGTACGGCTACCTCTTTGCCGAGCATTCCCTTGTTGTCAACGAGGTTGAGCTTCTCACGGACCTCGGTATTAGCCAGAAGCTGGATGCAGACACACTGCTCCTTGTCGGTTGGATTGGGGAGGTCGGAGATAAGGATGTTGGCACGCTGTGTCGTCGATGCTTCGAAGTGAGCTTCGTAATTCTCGTAGTAGCCAACGATGTAACCGTGTACCCATATGCCCGATTCTACAGCGTCGGTGGTCGACGAGGGGTTCATGGCGATAATCTGTGCGCAGTTGTAGGGGCTGGTTTCGGTGCCGTCACCCTTGCCTGAGAGATCTACACCTTCGAGCTTGAATTCGGCGGCGGTTCCGAGGTTGCCGGTTATACCGAACGCTTTCATAAATTGGTCGGGTGTACCCTGAACTGCGAGTATCTTGCCAAGGTTATCGGGGTTGTACTTGAGTGCTACCTTGTCGCGCATAACAGAATTCTGGGGCAGTGGCACAATCAGACACTGCTGATAGTTCCTGCACTCGGCGTAGGGAGCGATAACTACGGTGTTGTCGAGGATGTCGTCAGTTTCCGTTCCCCAATCAATGTCGTCGTCTGAGGTTACCTCGGTAATTTCGGGAGCTACTGTGCCCACGATGTAGCCGCTGGTCCAGCCGTAGGCTGTCACTCCGTTGACGATGTTCTCTATAGCCTGGTCGGTGGTCCAGGGGTTCTTTTCCGAGCCGGCGGGGATAGTGGGGTTGCCGGTGTTCATCACTCCTGCATAGTCGATAAGGTAGAGCTGCCATGCGCCGTTGTAATACGACAGAAGAGTCTGGATATCGAACGGCTCTGTGGGCATCAGCTCATAGTAGAAGTTGGAGTAGCCGCTGGTGCGGAGCTTGTAGCCTGTTCCGTCGATTTTGATGACCTGGTCGAAGTTTTCGTGATATATGCCGAAAGTATAGAGGGGCTTGTAGATCCCCTCCTCGTTGAGGTTTGTTTCCTGGGGTTCGGCAGTCACATTGTTGAAGCGCACGAGCTCGCTTTGCCAGCGCATGTTGTCGGCGGCCGGGGCGCTCATGTTCTCGAGGGTATGTACCACAACTTTCGATGGCTCGGGCAGACCGTTGAGCTGGGCGCGGTTATAGAAACGGGCATCGCTCATGTAGGATGTCTGAACCGCGCCGGAGGAGCTGTGACCCTCGGCGCCGATCTGGAACAGACCCATATACATTCCGGCATAGAGGTCCGTGAGGTCGATGACGATCTCCTGACCTATGCGGTATTTCTGGTAGAGGCTGTAGGCGTTGATGGAGAACTGCAGCGCGGCAGTCTCATCCTGGATCACGAGGCTTTTGTAGATGTTGCCTGCGTAGTCGGAGGTGATAACGCGACCTGCCACAATGTAGTGGTCGCCATTCTCCTTGGTTCCTACCTTGGTGGCGTAGTTTGATGCGCCATCCTGCCAGAAGGCCTGTTTGAACTCATATATCGTGGTGTTGGGTGTAAGCTCAGCCTGGGGAGCGTTGCCCAGCAGATCTGGGGTGTCAAAGTCGTCCTGACAGGCGGTGAATCCTCCCAGGGCTGCGATGGCAGCAAATCCGATGACTATAGATTTCAGTATTTTCATATTTGTTGTTGCTTATTGGGGAGGAAATTTAGTTGGCTGTGGCAGGGAAGAAGTCTGTGGGGGTGACTTTAACGGCACCCTTACCTCTGATAAAGAAGTTTTTGATCTCCCATGTGCCTGCTTTAGCGGGTGTGCTCGTATAGCGGAAACCGAGCATTATCTTTTTACCGGCATATGCGGCGAGGTCGATGTCACCGGAGTTTACGAATGTCCATCCGGCGTTGTCGCCCCAAGCGGGGATATCGAGTTTCTGCCATGCTCCGCCGTCGACACTCACGTGGAATGTACATTCGCTTTTTGCCGCCTCGATACTGCTGAAGAAGTTCACTGCATGGTCGAATGTAACTTCCGGCTCCTGCACTTCTGCGAAATCGAACTCGGGCGATACGAGCCATGCGTCGGCCTCGTAGTTGGTGCCACCTACGTAGCCTGATGCAGAGATGTATCCACGCTGTGAGTCAACGTTCCATACATAGGAACTTGTGCCCGGCAGTGTAATGTTATGAGTGGTGAATCCTCCCTGGCTTGCGGAGAATTTTTCGGTAAAGAGTGGAGCGGTCCAGGGTTCGAATGTGTCGCCGATGCCGGCGGCATCGTTGAGCGACAGCTGCCAGGCGCTGTTGTAGCGGGCGAGCACTCCGGTCACCGAACCTGTTCCGCCGGGAGCGTAGATGTTCCAGAGGGTAGAGTAACCGGAGGTGTTGATTGCCAACGTGGAGCTACCCCCTGTGGCAGCCGTGAGGTAAACTGAATTGTTCGACTGGTTTTCCACACCAAGCTGAACGCCGGGGCTCTGGAAACGGCAGTCGTTGACCTTCACGAGAAGCCCTTGCCACTGCAGGCGTGTCTCGGGGTTGTCATATAGTGTCTTCAGTTCAGGTATGGTAACCTCATGAACCGTCACTTTAGCCGGGTCGGGGATGCCGATGGCGGTAACGTGGGCCTTCCACATTTCTTCGGGCATACGGTCGGGAGCTGAGGTTGCGGCCCCACCTTCGGGCTGGGATCCGATCTGAACTCCGTAGCCGTAATTGCCGTAGTACATTCCAGTGCAGTCAACAAGTATCTCCTGACCGAAAGGTGCGGTCTGGTAAACGTAGCTTGAGTTGACTGAGAATATTACGCCTCCGGTGGCATCCTCAACGCATACTTTCTTGAATACGTTGCCTGCGCGGGTGTTGGAGGTGACGCGGCCGCGGATTATGTAGTGGTCGCCGTTCTCCTTGGTACCGATGGGGGTGCTGAAGTAGTTGACATCCTGGGTGAAGGCTTCTTTAAGTTCGGCGATGGTCGTGTTTGCCTCTGCTATGGTCTCGTTGGTGGTGCCTGATTCCTGGTAGGGGGGCATCTCGAAGTCGTTGTCGCAGGCGGTGAATCCGCAGGCGGCGCAGAGGGCTGCTATATATATAATTGATTTTTTCATCGTTCTGTTTCTGTTGTGGTTGTAAGTTGATTACCGGATCAGAAGCGGATACCTGCGTTGACGAATACCTTTATGCCCTGCGCATACATGTATTTGGTGGGGAATGCGTTGGGATTGTAGTATTTGGTGTCGATACGGAACTGCTCGGTTGCCTGTGTGATGAGGTTGCGATTGTTGATGAGGTTGCTTACCGATACGTTCAGGTTGAGGCTCACCTTACGGTTGAGATAGATGAGTTTGCCTACAGATGCGTTGACAACCCAGTTGTTGGGAAGCTTCTCCTGTGCGGTGAATTCCGATGCGAGGCGGTCGAGCTCCTCGGGCGATCCGGCGTAGGCTGCCAGACCGTCGATGATCTGGTGGCGCGGATAAGCCAGGCGTACATAGTAGTCTGCCAGCCACGAGGCGTCAACGTTGAAGAACCACATTTTTGGAGCGTTGTAGGCCACGGCGATGTTGAAGGCTGTCTGTGGGGTGGAGGTGCAGTAGTAGTTCTTGAGGAAGAACTGGTTGGTCTGGTCGGGCTGCAGACCATTCTCCACCGAGCGGGTTCCCATGGGGTTATTGGCATAGCGGTAGCGCGAGAAGTTTCCGGCGAAGCTCAGGCGGAGCGACGATGTGATCTGGTATGCCATGCCGAGTTCTATACCCTTATACTGGCGGTGAACGCCGTTGAGGGCGAAGTTACAGAATGCGTTGAGGGTCTCGTCCCAGAATCCGTAGCGCTCGAGGGCGTTGCTCATGTCGGTGAAGTATGCCGAGATGGATCCACGGAAGCGGCGGTAGTTCCATGTGTAGCGGAGGTCGGCGGAGAACACTCGGGTACTCTGGGGATTGTCGACGGTGGTATCTTTCACGCGGGGAGAGATGTAGACGTCGTTGATCACCGGAGCAACCGTTCCATATTCAGCCTGGAGGGTGAAGTAGTTGCGGCCGTTAAGTTTATAAGTGGCGCCGGCTTTTACCGATGCATCGTCGAAATGGATGGTTTTGGAGTCGCCGTAAGAGTTGCCGGGGGCGCGGCCGTTGCGCATGTTGCCGTGGCGGTAGAACTGTTCGTAGCTCATCTTCAGACCGTAGTTGATGTCCCATTTCGGGAGGTTGATCTGGTTCTGGAGCCATCCTTCAACCTTGAGGGCGTGGATGTTATAGTCCCATCCTATGCGGTCGCCTTTGAGAGCGCGTCGGTTGGGGTTGTTGAGGTCGTTCTGCATGATGTCTGCCGATGCCTCTGGATTGTAGATCTCGCGTTCCGAGAAGCCGTCGACGTCGTACCAGAACTGACCGCCGAGAAGGTCTTTCACTGTGGCGAAGTCGCTGGTGCGTGTATAGTTGAGGTTAACTCCACCCTGAAGGCTCATATAGTCGTTCAGACGCTGGTTGATTGTGGTTCCTGCGATGAAGTTGAACTGGTTGGAGTGTTCCATCTGCTGCATGTAGGTGGAACCGAGCTGCTCGTCGTATGGTAGTGTCTCGTTCTGTATGTTGTTGAGCTCGTTGGTTAGGTAGAATCCGTCCCAGTCGAGCTGACGGAAGTTCTCGTCTGTTTTCCAGAGTTCGGTGTAGTATGCGGCTTTTTCCGGATTGTAGTTGGAGTTGTCGCTTGGGTTGAGATAGTAGGAGGGGAGGTTCTTGTAGTAATCGGGGCGAGTGTCGTTACCCTTGAAGTAGCTTAGGCGGGTGCGTGCGAAGTGGACCCAGCGGGCTGCCACACCGGTGTTGACTATTGTTTTTTCGGTTTTATAGAGCCAGTTGAGCATTACGGTCGGGTCGAAGTTCTCGCGGATGTTGTCGGAGCGCTTCTTGCCGTCCTGCCAACCCCACGTGGGGTTGTAGAGGTGGTCGCCCGTGAGGTCGAACACCTCTTTTACAACAGCCTTACCGTTGGAATACTGGCGGGGGTTGCACCACGCTGTGAGGGTGAGCGAATGGTTGCGGTTGAACATCTTTTCGCCCGAGAAAAAGAGACCTCCTGCGTTGTAGAATGTTCCCGGAACGATCCCCTCGTCGGCGAAACGGCCGATAGCGCTTACAGTGAAGGCAAATCCGTTGTCCATCATGCCGGTGGAGTAGGTCGCCATGGCGCGGTATTTGTAGTTGGAGTTTGTGAAGCTCAGAGATCCGTTGAATCCGGGTGCATATGTGTCGGTAGTCGTGTTGAAGTTCTGGCTGCCGCCGATGGCTCCGAAACCGTAAGCTGATGATGCCAGACCCACGGTGGCGGTGCTGTTGCGGAAGGCGCGTGAGGTCATGCCGGCGAGCTGCTGGAATGAGAATCCGCCGCGGATGAGGTCGTTCATGGGGAGGGAGTTGATATAGGTCTCCTGCCATGTGCTCTGATATCCGCGGTAGTTGGAGTAGAGGGGGGAGTAGCCGTAGCGGGTGAATTTGTAGTATATGTCGTCGTTTGAACCGGTGAGGGCTCCCACGGCCTGTGCCGATTCGTTTTCGTCGTCCATTATCGATTCATCGATAAGGAGTTCGGTCTGATTGTCGAGAATGAATTCGTTGTCAGCGAAATCAGTGTATAGGCGTAACACTCCGGCATTGACGCTCTGATCGTTGAAGAGACGTGCCTGTGCAGCTGAGCCGTCATATCCGGGCGCTTCGATTAGCAGCACGACTTCGCCGGGACGCGCATTGCTGATCCGGAAATCGCCCGCAGGACCTGCAGTGACGGTTATACCTTGATCCTTAATGGTAATTACAGCGCCTGGAATAGGGCTGCCTGTATCGGCGTCGATCACGCTACCTGTCACCACGGCGGTCTGTGCCATGGCAGGGAGCATTGCCGATGTCATTAGAGATAAAAACAGTTTTCGTCTCATAGATCGAAATGTAAATATGATGTTTTAGTTGTTGTCGGGTAAAGTTTTAGGCTAAAGCCGCCGGGAGTGTGCGGATTTAGCCTTCAAAGGTAATAAAAAAGATTAAAATATATGTAGGAAGGTTATGTGTTTTAGAGCATAACGGATGGGATGAATTCCGTCCGGAGGCCTAAGTCGTAGCTTAAAACCGTGTTGGTACCCGTTATTTGCGCGTCGTAGTATAATTTTCTACTGTTGCGGGCGGATAATGAGGGTGTTGGAACTGGTGGGTGAGAACAGGGCTTGGGCAGCCTGGGTGATGGAATCGGGTGTGTGCGCGCGGTAAGGTTGCATGAAGTCGTCGGGGTTTTCGCCGTGGAGTTCTGCCATTGCGATTGTCTGGGCAACGGCGAGGCAGTTGAGGTTGGAGAATGTGCGGTTGCTTTCAAGAAGATTCACGCAGCGCAGTAGCTCGCGCTCCGTGGGAGGCACGGAGGCGAGAGTGTCCAGCTCGTTGTTGATGGCCTCAACAGCGCGTTTTTCGGCATCGTCGCCGTTGGCCGTGAGTTTTGCGGAAATTATGAAGAGACCTTCCTCCTCACTGCCTGAGATACTTGCATCAAGCTCTGTGAACATATCGGAGCCTAATAGCAGCCGGCGGTAGAAGCGTGAGGAACGCCCATTGCTCAGTATGTCGCTGATGGTGTCAGCCTGGAAATACGATTGCGATCCGTATGGCGCCATAGGATAGCCGATGCGTATGGCTGTCTGCGGCACGTCGCGGGTTATGATCCGCGAGCGCGGGGCTGTCTGTTCCGGTTCGTGGGGATGCAGGCGTGGTGCGATATTGCGGGAAGGGATATCACCGTAATAGCGCTCCACGAGCTCTACGGCTTGTTCGAATGGAACGTTTCCGCATATGGCCAGCACGGCGTTGTCGGGAGCGTAGTGGGAGTAGAACCAGCTGCGCACATCGTCCATAGTCACCTTTTCGATGTGCGAGAAGTCCTTGCCGATGACAGGTATACGGTATGGGTGGGTCGTATAGCAGAGATCGCGGAACTGATGGTCCATATCGCCGTAGGGACGGTTGAGACACACTTGCTTGAACTCTTCTATCACTACGCTGCGTTGAACCTCAAGCGATCTCTCCGAGAATGCCAGCCGCAGCATGCGGTCGCTCTCGAGCCAAAGAGCTGTAGCAAGATTCCCGGCAGGGAGCAGGCAATAGAAATTGGTGAAATCTGAAGATGTCCATGCGTTGGAGCTTCCGCCTGCTGCCGAAAGGTTGCCGTCGAAGTCGGCTATGTTGACCGACCCGCCGAACATGAGGTGCTCGAACAGGTGCGCTATTCCGGTCAGTTCGGGATTCTCATCGCGTGCGCCGACATTATAGAGCGTATTTACCGCCACCATAGCGGTGGAGGTGTCATAGACATGTACCAGTCGCAGTCCGTTGGGCAATATGTGGCGCGAAAGCTTCAACAATTAGGAATTTGCAATTAGTAATTGGATCAATAGGGCAAATTGGACATATTGGTCCAATTTGCCTTATTAGTCTTATTGGTCAAATTAGTCCGATTGGACTGATTAGTGTTCGAGAACTTTGGCTGAGATGATGCGCACGTCGGTGAGGGGACGGTCGTGGCCGTCGGTCTCGGCTTTCTCTATCTTTTCCACAACATCCATGCCGCTGATAACTTCGCCGAACACGGTGTATTGGTTGTCGAGATGGGGTGTGCCTCCTACGGTTGTGTATGCCTCGCGCTGTTCAGGGGTGAGTTTCGCGGGGTTCTCGGCGGCTTTCTTTTCTGTGATTGCTACAAGCTCATCTTGCAGAGCTGTCAGGCCAGCCTGGTCGCGGTTGCGGCGCATTGCCAGGATTGAATCTTTATGCTCCTTTGCGAGGTCGTTGAAAATCTGCTGTTTCTGCGCCATCTGCATCTGGCGCTCTATCTGACCGATAGTGGAGTCGTTGTATACTTTGCCGGTAACGATGTAGAACTGCGATCCCGACGATTTACGGTCGGGGTTCACCTGATCGCCCTGACGCGCTGCCGCCAGCGCTCCGCGTTTGTGGAAGTGGCGTGGGTATACTATTTCGGCGTCGATATTGTAATCGGGTCCTCCGGTTCCGAGCATCTTGCCGGCAGGGGCATCTTTTGAATCGGGATCGCCGGTCTGCACCATGAAGTCTTTTATGACACGGTGAAAAAGCACACCGTCGTAGTAGCCTTCGCGCACGAGCTTGAGGAAGTTGTCGCGATGACGGGGTGTATCGCCGAAGAGCCGCACTGTGATATTGCCCTCGGTGGTAGTGAATTCAACTGTGGCATCGGCATCGGAAGCCGGGGCTGCTTTTGCAAGTTCGTCTGCAATCATTTCTTTAGTGGATGAAATTTTGTTGAGTGTGACCGCGCCTGCCACAATGATGGCGGCAGTGGCGATAAGCAGAAAATATGTGATTCTTTTTCGGTTCATTGTTTTTGCGTTTTGTCGGCAATCAGATGGCGCTCTGGGGGAAGAGGCGTTTGTAAATGCGTCTGAAATTATTGTCGGCTGCCGAGAGCTCAGCTGCTTTTTCAGCGTAGTCGGCACCGTAGAACTGTTCCAGCAACGCACCGAGATAACGGCGTTCACGGTCTTTGTCGATGCCGAGAGCCACCAGCCGGTCGATATGTGGTGCGAATCCTTCGGCGTCGATAGCGTGGAGGTATCGCGCTGCGGATATTGTGAATTGTCCGGTGAGGTCAACCCGCGCCATGTTGTCGATGAGGGCGTCCATGTCGTCGGCGCAGTTCTCTATGTGGTTTGCGATATATTCGTATGTGGCGAGCCCGTCGGGATCGGCATCAAGCTGTTTTTTCAAGTTTTCGTCAATCATGTATGCACAATTTTGATTTGCACAAAAGTAGCAATTTTTTCTCTACTTCTGTAATCCGATGCAGTTTAATTTTGCTCGAGAATGGTGCGCAGCTCCTCTTCTGTGGCGGTCAGGCGGCTGCGGCATTCGGCAATCAGTTCGGTGGCGCGGCGTGTGAGAGTTGCGAGGCGGTCAATGTCGCATTCATCGCTCTGCATGAGGCGCAGAATCTGTTCGAGCTCTGTAACTGCTTGGTTATATGTTAGTTCTTTTACTGGTTGCATATTAGAGTTGGGATTTGTTTATGGGGGTTACTGTGATCTGTCCGTTAGCAAGGAGGGTTGTCAGTTCATCGCCGGGTGATACCTGCGACGGATCGGTGACGGCTTTTCCGTTGAGCATCGTGATGGAGTAGCCGCGGGCAAGGGTGGCGGCAGGCGAGAGGGCTGCCAGAAGTGTGGCTGAGCTGTCGAGAAGTGTACGCTCGCGCTCTATGCGGTTGGCTGTTGCCTGGGCGAGCTGGTCGGTGAGCATCTTCAGCCGGGTATATTGCGGCTGCAGTCGGCGACCGCTGACATTTTCTATTATTGCGGTTGCATTGCGCATGCGGGTGAGTCCACGCTCAACTGCAGCGTGTGCCACTACAGGAAGCAATCCTTCGGCATGTGCCAGCTGTTCCTTGTTGCCTGAGATGCGCTGCGAGGCTATCTGAAGGATGCGGTTTCCGGTTGTCTGGAGCCATGTTAGGGCGTTTTCTCCCTGGGCGATGAGCCATTCAGCCACGGCTGTGGGGGTTTTCAGGCGTGTATTGGCGATATAGTCGAGTACCGTGACGTCGCGTTCATGACCGATACCTATGACAACAGGTATGGGGAATTGCGCCACATTGGCAGCCAGAGCATAATCTTCGAACGCCTGCAAGTCGGATGTGGCTCCGCCGCCTCGGATAATCGCCACGCAATCCCACTGATCGCTTTCTGCTGCTATCTGCTCGAGCGCGGCGATGATGGATGGAGGGGCTGAGGAGCCCTGCATCACGGCCGGGAAGAGGCGTGTGATGAAGCGGAGGTGCGCCGGGTTGTGGTGGAGCTGATTCATAAAATCGCCGTAGCCTGCCGCCCCTGGTGCCGATACTATAGCAATGCGCTGTGGCACGGCGCACTGCCACTGTAGCTCGCGGTTCAGATTGAGTATTCCCTCGGCTTTGAGGCGCTCGAGAATTTCGCGGCGGCGGCGCATGAGGTCGCCCATAGTGTACTCGGGGTTTACGGCGTTAATCACCAGCGAGAAGCCGTAGACCGGGTGCATTGCTGCCGATACCCGGAGCATCACTTTGAGACCGCTTGCGAATCGCTGTCCTGTAGCGGCGAAAAACTGGGCGTCGATACGTGGATAAGCGCTTGCCCAGATAACTCCGCGTGCTTTGGCCACCTGCAGCCCGCGGTCATCTTTCTGAAGCAGTTCCATGTAGCAGTGGCCGCCGCGGACGGCGACATCAGACAGCTCTGCGGTGACCCATACGTTCTGGGTTTCCGGACGCTGCACAAGCGATGCAACCAGGCGGGTGAGTTCAAGCAGCGATAATGAATTGTTCATCGGAAGGTCCTTGAAAAGGATAAGTGTGGATAAGCCGATCGCTAATTATTGGCCGGTTGAAGTTTGGTTCCGGTCCAGCGGTAGACCAGACGGTCGCGTAGAGCTCCTTTCACTTTATCGGCGTTTTCACGCGGCAGGAAGTCGCCGAGATGTTGCTCGAGCACGAGAGTCTTGGTGTCGGGCTTGTAGGTGATGCTTGCTAGAATGAAAGGAACGGCATTCTCAAGATCCTCGCGTGAGACTGTCGTATCTTTTGCTGTCCATTCGTCGAGCCCCGGAACCATGAAAAGTCCTTTGGTTATAGGCTTCCACGAGGGATAACTGTAAAACTTTACGGAACTGTCGGGAACCGGGGTCTTCAGTGTAGAAATAACCATTATGATGGTGTCTGATTTCATAGGAAGGAGCGAGAGCTCAACGTCCGACAGATCGGTGACACTTAATGAAATCTGGTTGTCTGTAACTTCAGTAATCCGGCAATCCCCCTTGAAATTGTTTTTCGATGGTTTCGGTGATCCGGAATTGAAATAGTCTGCCATGTCCATGCGTGTCATGGGATCGATTGCCGGAAATACCTGGATGGGGGCGTTGATGAAGGCATCTATGGCAGGGTTTCCGGTATAGTGTTTATATGCCTCCTCCGGTTCAGGAGAAAGGCTCTCCTGAGCCTGTTTCCCGAAAGTGACAGGTGGTGTGGCAGAGAGATCGGTCTGGGCATGCGATGAGATCGCACAACCGAGAGCCAGTACAAATATCAGTCTCTTGATCATTGGTATCTGTTTTTTTATCTTCTCTTACTTTTTTTACGTGCTTTGCGTTTGAAGCGTTCGAAAGCATCGTAAGGATCCATTACTTCATCGGCATGAGGGGCTTCTTTGCTTCGGCGGTTTGATGTCTTTGTGTAGTCTTTGTCGGCCTGTGCAACCTCGGCATAGATCCGTTTTCCCATGAATTCAGCCCCTTTGAGAGCCGCAACTACGCGTTTTGCATCTGATTTCTTTACGTCGAAGAGCGAATAAGCCGGCATCAGGTCGATGCGGCCTACATCCACACGCGGACCGCTCACGAATTTGTTGAGCATCTCTATGAGGTTTCCTGCAAAGAATCCATCGCGTTTGCCGGCGCTGATATATACGCGCTCCATACCTCTGGCGGCTGTACGGCGGTCTTTATCGGTGTTTTCATTTTCGGCGCCGCGTTTCGATTTTTTCTCCTTTCGGGGTTTTTCATCGATGAAGTCGATTGTAGGAGCATCCTTGTAGTAGTCGAGCAGGCGGTTGAACTCGAGCGAGAGCACACGCTTCATGAGGTCTTCCTCCGACAGCCATCCGAGTTTCTTCATTACTGCGGGCATATATTTAGCCATTTCGGTGTCGTTGACCTCCACACGCTCAATGCGGTCGGCCATAGAGAAGAGCTGTTTTTCGATAATATGCTCGGGAGTCGGCACCTCCTTGCGTTCGAAGGTCTTTCCGATGATGCGCTCAATCTCGCGGAGTTTTCCCTTTTCGCGTGAATGGATAATGGCGATTGAAACACCCGTCTTTCCGGCGCGCCCGGTTCTGCCTGAGCGGTGGGTGTAGACCGCCGTGTCGTCGGGCAGACCGTAGTTTATCACGTGGGTAAGGTCGTTGACATCGAGCCCTCGGGCTGCGACGTCGGTGGCTACGAGGAGTGTGATGACGCGGTCGCGGAACTTTTTCATCACAATGTCGCGCTGCTGCTGGGAGAGGTCGCCGTGGAGCGCATCGGCGTTGTAGCCGTCGTGGATGAGGTTGTCGGCAACCTCCTGGGTGTCGCGGCGCGTGCGGCAGAATATGATGGCGTAAATGTTGGGATTGTCGTCGGCAATGCGTTTGAGGGCGAGATACTTGTCGCGCGCGTTGACCATATAGTAGATATGGCGCACGTTGGCGGCTCCCTCGTTGCGGGTGCCTATTACGAATTCCACCGGATCGTGCATGTATTTCTTTGCGATCTTTGCGATTTCCGGTGGCATGGTTGCCGAGAATAGGAGCATCTTGCGGTTTTCCGGCACGTGGCTCAGTATATCGTTGATTGAATCGAGGAAGCCCATGTTGAGCATTTCGTCGGCTTCATCAAGTATGACTGTGTTGACGTCGCCGAGTCTGACAACTCCGCGGTTTATGAGGTCGATGAGGCGGCGGGGGGTTGCCACAATGATCTGTGCGCCCTGTCGGAGCGAACGGATCTGGCTCTCGATGCTTGAACCGCCATATACTGGGATTACACGCAGTTCGGGGATATATTTTGAAAAATCGGCCAGATCAGAGGCAATCTGCAGACAGAGCTCGCGGGTAGGGGATAGGATCAGGGCCTGGGGCACAGTTTCATCTACATTTATGCGTTGAATAACCGGCAGACCGAACGCAGCGGTTTTGCCAGTGCCGGTCTGTGCCAGCGCCACAACATCTCCCTCCTGGCTGAGCAGATGGGGAATTACCTTTTCCTGTACAGGCATCGGGGTTTCAAATCCGAGCTCGGCGATAGCGCGTCTGAGAGGCTCGTTTACCCCTAATTCTTCAAAAGTCATATATCGTGTTCTGTTTTATTTCCAGTTATATTTAACAAAGCTACTAATAATAATTTGATTGCGCTCAGTTTGGTTCGATTAAATTTAACGTATTTAGTTAATTTAAGTATTCCGATGCGGGCACACGGGGTTGGCGTGTCGAAAAAAATGTCTATATTTGTATGCTTAAACTTGGGAATATGAGAAACCTACAGAGTATCGGCAGGCAATTTCCGGAAAAACGTACCTTATATGTGACGGATCTCGACGGGACACTG
Organism: uncultured Alistipes sp.; assembly: GCA_964509345.1. Taxonomy (GTDB): domain Bacteria; phylum Bacteroidota; class Bacteroidia; order Bacteroidales; family Muribaculaceae; genus UBA7173. The sequence continues at coordinate 4,510 of CAZDWY010000048.1, read as the reverse complement.
CTGAACGGCGAGAGCCGTGTCAGCGACCGGTCGGCGGAGATTCTTAATCGGTTGATCGACCGGGGGGTGATGTTTACCCCTGCAACCGCCCGCACTCCGGCGACAGTTCAGAATCTCCTGAAAGCGGTTCATCAACCGGTGTATACAGCTTCGGACGGCACTGTAAAAGCGTTACCTTCGATAGTGATGACAGGGGCGGGGTTTTGGGACCGCGATGCTGTGTCGTTTGTCAAGTGCCGGACTATTCCTGAACAGGATGCGGTAAAAATTCACGAAATCTTTTCGGATCATGGATTGCATCCGTTCATCTATTGCCTGAGCGGCAACAGTTTTCTGAATGTCTATCACCCGTCGGCAATGAGCTCGCGTGAGAATACGTTTTATCAGGATCGCCGCCATCTTGAACTAAAGCGGTTCCATCTCGATCAGGAGCCTGCCCGGTGGGATAATGTAGCTCTCTTTTTCGGTATCGGTCCGGTGGAGATGGTAGAGCGGCTGGTAGATGAACTGAACGGCGCTACCGCATGTGCGGCTGCCTGGTATCCCGATGTATTCTTACGCGATACAGGTCTGATAGATATATATGCTCCCGGTGTATCGAAAGCCTCGGCTGTAGAAGCTCTTGCGGCAGAGGTAGGAGCGGATGAGACCGTGGTTTTCGGCGATAATCTCAATGACCTGCCTATGATGGCGGTAGCAGATGTGGCGGTGGCTACCGAGAATGCTCTTGATGAGGTGAAGGCTAAGGCCGATATCGTGATAGGACGTAATACGGACGACGCCGTCGCCCGGTTTATCGAGGCTCGCGAGGGGGCACTCAGATAGAAGTAATTGCAGGTTTTCCGTAATGACAAAAGCGTGATATGAATATATATGAGGTAAGACGATTCGGTATAGTGACATTCCTGCTGGTGTCGCTGGGGGTGGTGGCGTTTTTTATCTATGTGTCGAACAATCTGGTTCGCGATCTTGCCGAGCAGGAGCGCGAGCGTATGCAGATATGGGCCGACGCTACCAAGCAGATAGCCGATCTGGGGCAGAACGACGATGAGGCTTCCGCCGAAAATATCGAGTTTCTGTTTTCGATTATCGAACGGAACCATACGATTCCGGTGCTACTCACTGACGACGACGGGAATATTCTGCTCCACCGCAATTTCGACTTGCCTGAGGAGGTGGATCCCGGTGCACCGTATTTCCTGTCGGTCGCCAACGAGCAGTTTCTCCACCGCCGGCTTGCAACGTTGCGCAACAGCCAGAATGTGATCCATATTATCATTACTCCCGATAATCTGCAACATCTGTATTATGATGACTCTAAGTTGTTGAAACGCCTTAGTTTTTTTCCATATATTCAGTTGGGTGTGATGCTGGTGTTCATCTTCGTGGTTTATTTTGCGGTAAATTCCACCCGCAGGGCAGAGCAGAACAAGGTGTGGGTGGGTCTGTCGAAAGAGACTGCCCATCAGCTTGGAACCCCCATAAGTTCGCTCATGGCGTGGATGGAGCTGCTTCAGACGATGGGTGTGGATGAAGAGACTGTAGCTGAGATGAATAAGGATGTGAACAGGCTGAGCACCATCGCGAGCCGTTTTTCGAAGATCGGTTCGCGCCCGCAGATGGAAGTGGAGAATCTCAACGATATTGTGGCTCACGCAGCTTCCTATATGGCTACCCGCATATCCTCGCGAATCGAACTTACTGTAAAGCTGAGCGACCGCCAGCTGCCGGTGCGCCTGAGTGCTCCGCTGCTTGAATGGGTGATGGAGAATCTGATAAAAAATGCCGTGGATGCCATGGAGGGGAGCGGCAAGATCACTATCGAGACTGCGTGCGACGGCAAGCGCGCTGTGGTAAATGTAACCGATACCGGTAAAGGTATCGCCCGTAAGCATCAGAAAACGGTGTTCAATCCCGGTTATACCACCAAAAAACGCGGATGGGGGCTCGGACTGACGCTGGCAAAGCGTATTATCGAGCAGTATCATCTCGGAAAAATTTTCGTAGGATGGAGTGAACCGGGCGAGGGCACCCGCTTCACAATCTGCCTTCCGCTGTCCGACGGCAATGTGTGATAAGGCCGACAACCACGCCTAAGCCATCTGCGTATGAAGATGATATTCAAGTTTTAGACGATTATGATTGGGATAGCAAAGTTCATCTTGATACGGCCACACCTTATGGATTCTTTCGTAATTTTATGGGTAAATTTGGTACTAAAGATACTGCTCCTAATAATGAGAAAATTAAAGTTAGAATTAAGTATAAACGAACAAATTAAAAAGAAATGAACGAAATAATGATTTATGGAGATTATCTTTGTAATCTTTGTATAAATATAATGGAAAAAATGAGTAATATGTCTGGTATTTCTTATGGTACTATCAATATATTACTTTTTGTCATTCTCGGCCCTATATCTACATTTATATTTATGACTAATTCTTTTATACAACTTGTTTGTAAAAATGTAATTAGTAAAAAACTAAAAATATTTAATATCATATTGTGGATATTAGGATTTGTATTAGTTTTATGTATAATATTACCAATATTATATGTGTTTATATTCGGTAAATTTTAAATGTTATGGAAAATGTTTCGCTCCCCAATATCCTACGGATACAAAAGTGGCTGTATCGTTTGACACAGCCACACTTCAACAGAGATTATTTTACAGGGAAACCGCATCAAAATTTTCATAGCTCCAGCTATCGCGGCACCGTAGGTGTCGGTAGAATACAGCCCCCGGCAGCACATCCCGATGGGAATGTATAAATAATTTGATGCGTTTGCCCTGGATTATTTTACTGCTATTTTGTAAGTCTTGCCGTTTTGCTTGACAACGTATATGCCGCTTGGGAGGGCTTCAACTGCGTCGGTCATTTTCACACCATCAAGCGTGTATATCTCCATAGGAGAATCCTTTTCGAAATCTGCGGCAACCTCTTCTATGCCATTGAAATCATAAGCCCTGATATTGTTGAACAGACACCATGGTTCTACTGATGCAGCCTTGCTTATCGCGCTCTCCGGCAGGTAGAGAGTCGCTTCCGCATAACATTTTTCAGGGAAAACATCTGAGGGTGCAGAAACAGGATTCTCAGACGCATAATAAACGGAAGTCAGTGACGAGCAATCATAAAACGCCCCCTCCCCGATAGAAGTTACAGAGTTGGGTATTTCCGTGGAAGTCAGTGATGAACAATCTGCAAACGCATACTCTCCGATAGAAGTCACTGAGTTAGGAATTTCCCCGGAAGTTAGTGATGAACAACCTGAAAACGCATTACGCCCTATAAAAGCCACTGAGTTGGGGATTCCAACGGAAGTCAGTGATGAGCAACCTGAAAACGCATACTCTCCGATAGAAGTCACCGAGTTGGGAATTTGCACGGAAGTCAGTGACGAGCAACTTGAAAACGCCCCCTCCCCGATGGAAGTTACAGAGTTGGATATTCCCACGGAAGTCAGTGACGAGCAATGATAAAACGCATACTCTCCAATAGAAGTCACCGAATTGGGTATTTCCACAGAAGTCAGTGATGAACAATCTGCAAACGCCCACTCTCCGATAGAAGTCACTGAGCCGGGAATTTCCACGGTAGCCAGTGACGAGCAATGATAAAAAGCATATTCTTCTATAGAAGTAACCGACTGGGGAATCTTATACGGATTGCCAGGCTTGCCTTCCGGATATAATTTTAGATGCGTGCAATGTTTGTCGAACAATACTCCATCTATAGAAGTGTAATTTTCGTTTTCGTCATGGACATTGATAGCTGTGAGAGAAGTGCAACTTAGGAATACCCTCTCTCCTATGGAAATTACAGAAGCAGGGATTTCTACGGAAACTAATGCAGTGCAAAGACCGAAAGCATCTCTTTCTATAGAAGTCACAGAATTAGGTATTTCTACGGATGTCAGGGAGAAGCATCTGGAAAATGAGTGATATCCTATGGTTGTTACGGAATTAGGAATTATTATGGATGTAACTGTAGTCCAATTATAGCATGCATTTGATCCGATAGCTGTTACTTTATATGGTTTATTATTGTTATCGGGATTATAGACTCTTTTGGGAATCATAACTTCGCCTCCTGTCATATCGGGATCAACCGGGCCTACAAATTCGCAGGTACCTTCATCGAGAGTGTTATAATTAAGTCCATTATACTCGAAAGAAAAGCCCTGTAGCGTTAGTAAAATTGTCGCTAATGATAATAAAAATTTTTTCATATAAAGCAATTGTTAATATCGAAGTTGTCTAAACTAATTTAGATAAGTTAAATTTTGATGTAAAGAATTAAAATACAGCGTACTTCTACAAGAATTCGCTATATTGGAGTTCCTATACTTTAATATACTGAACCATTGCCAAAATACGCTGTACTCGACAAAGATACAATAAATAAAGAGATTATGCCCTATCTGAGCATCGCAAAAAGAGGATTCACCCACGGCTCTTTCATTTAAAAATACTTGACAGATTTGAAAAAGCCTCTATTTT
>CAZDWY010000047.1:0-19771 GCA_964509345.1 uncultured Alistipes sp. | reverse complement strand
GCACCTTTTCATAGCCTCGTTGGTGCCTTTCGCAGAAAGGCGGTTTATAAAAATGGCGATTCCCGAGGATTTCGTAGAAAGCCTTAAAATAAACAATCCCATTGAGCAGGTAATGACAAGCTATGCTTCGCTGAAACGCAGCAGCAGGGACTATGTGTGCCTGTGTCCGTTCCATTCGGAAAAAAGTCCCTCCTGCCATATCAATGTGGGCAAGCAGTTTTTCCACTGCTTCGGCTGCGGGGCGGGGGGCGATGTGATAACCCTTGTTATGAAGGCGGAAAATCTGGAGTACATAGAGGCTTTGAAATTTTTGGCGGAGCGGGCGGGAATGACCATGCCCGAGGACGCGAAAAACAACGATCTTTCCGCATTAAAGACAAGGATACTGGAAATGAACCGCACTGCCGCAAGGTACTTCAATCATGTGCTTACAAAGGAGGCTGCGGGGGAAAAGGGCAGACTTTATTTCGGGTCGAGAGGGCTGTCCCCCGGCACGATCACCAAATACGGCCTGGGATATGCCCCGGGCGGCTGGCAGAATCTTACGGATCATTTAAAATCGCAGGGGTTCAAGGAAAATGAGATAATCGCCGCAAACCTTGCAAGACAGGGGCAAAAGGGCGGGCTTTACGACAGCTTCAGGGACAGGGTGATGTTCCCCATAATCGACCTGCGAGGAAATGTTATAGCCTTCGGCGGCAGGGTCATTGACGGGGACGGCCCGAAATATCTCAACTCTGCCGATACACCCGTGTTCAAGAAAAGCCGCAACCTGTTTTCGCTGAATTTCGCCAAACGTTCCTCGGAGCGGCGGCTGATACTTGCGGAGGGGTATATGGACGTTATCGCCGTAAACCAGGCGGGCTTTGAGAATGTGGTGGCAACTCTGGGCACGGCGCTGACCCCCGAACAGGCACGGCTGATGGCGCAGTATGCGGACGAGGTGATAATCGCCTACGACAGCGACGGCGCAGGGCAGAACGCCACTCACAAGGCGATAAATCTGCTGAGTGAGGCGGGAGTCAAGACGAAGATCATAAAAATGGAGGGGGCGAAGGACCCGGACGAATTTATAAAAAAATTCGGAGCGGGGCGGTTCAAGCAGCTGCTTGACAACTCCGACGGGGCGGTCAATTTCGAGCTTAACAAGTGCAGGGCGGGACTTGATCTGGACACGGATACCGGGCGGGTGGATTACCTTAAACGGTGCATTGACGTGCTGGTGAAAATATCCTCCCCTGTGGAGCGAAGCGTGTACATATCAAAGCTGGCTGCGGAGCAGGGGGTCTCGAAGGACGCAATAGAGGCGCAGGTGAATTCCCTTGTAAAAAAGCAGAAAAATGTCCGCAGCAAGCAGGAGTGGAGCAATGTGCGAAGCTTCGCAGACAGGCGGAAGGAGGATCCGCAGGCGGCAAGATTCCCAAAGGAATATAATGCTGAGCGGGGTATTCTTGCTTATCTTGATAAACATCCCGATGACAGAGAATTTGTAAGCTCACAGCTTTCATCCGAGGATTTTGTAACGGAATTTCACAAAAAAGTTTACGAAAAATTCACTGAAAATATGGAAAAATCGCAAGATTTTAACATTTCGTCACTAAACAGTGAATTTTCCCCCGATGAAATGGGCAAAATATTCACAATTATATCGGAATCATCAAAAATTGACATGAACAGAAAAGCGGTCACGGATTACATCACGACCCTCACCGAACACAGAAAAAAAATCTGTGCACCCTCTCCGGGTGAAATGTCCGAGGAGGATTTTGCTGCCTTTGCCGCAAGGCTCAGAAGCAGGAAAAGCGGATAAAAATATGAGAAATTCCCGTAAAAACGGGTTCTCCGTAAACGTCTCCGTAAACATATTCCGTAAACGAAGACCATAAATTAAAAGGACGGTGCAAAAAAATGAGCAATGAAAAGGCTATCGAAACGCTTATGGAACATGGCAGGGCTGCCGGCAGGCTCACCACAACCGAGATAAACGACGTTATGGAAAAGCTTGACCTGGACGCAGACCTGATAGATTCCTTTTACGATAACTGCCAGAATCTGAACATTGACATTATCGAGGACTTTGACGCAGAAAAGGAGCTTGACATTACAGATATAAATTTGCAGGACGATCTGGAAATGAGCCTTTCCGCAGAGGGCGTTGCAATTGACGACCCTGTGAAGATCTATCTTAAAGAAATAGGCCGTGTTCCCCTGCTGACCGCCGAGGAGGAGATAGAGCTGGCAGGGCGTATGGCGCAGGGAGACCCAAAGGCGAAAAAGCGGCTTTCCGAGGCAAATCTCAGGCTTGTGGTGTCTATCGCAAAAAGATATGTGGGCAGGGGTATGCAGTTCCTCGACCTTATACAGGAGGGAAATCTGGGGCTTATAAAGGCTGTGGAAAAATTCGACCACACCAAGGGCTTCAAATTCTCAACCTACGCCACATGGTGGATAAGGCAGGCCATAACAAGGGCGATCGCCGATCAGGCAAGAACTATCAGGATCCCTGTGCATATGGTGGAGACCATTACAAAGGTGAAAAAAGCCTCCAGCCAGCTGCTTCACCAGAACGGCAGAGACCCCTCTCCCGAGGAGATTTCCGAGCTGCTGAACATTCCCGTTGAGCGGGTGCGTGAGATAATGCGTATCGCACAGGACCCTGTTTCTCTGGAAACGCCCATAGGCGAGGAGGAGGACAGTCATCTGGGGGACTTTATCCCCGACGACGACGCTCCCGCTCCTGCGGACGCTGCTTCTCTCATTCTGCTTAAAGAAAAGCTGGGCGAGGTGCTTTCCACACTTACGGAAAGGGAGGAAAAGGTTCTCAGACTGCGTTTCGGTCTGGAGGACGGTCGGTCGAGAACGCTGGAAGAGGTCGGCAAGGAATTTGACGTGACACGGGAGCGTATCAGGCAGATAGAGGCAAAAGCGCTGCGCAAGCTCCGTCACCCCAGCAGAAGCAAAAAAGTCAAGGATTTCCTTGACTGATAACAAGTTATGTTTTATCCATTCAGAGAGGACTGTGCAACCTATGTGCCTTACATTGGAATCGGATTATGCGGTGCGCATAATCGGCTGTCTGGCGTCGGAGGGAAAAAGAATTGACGCCAAAAACATATCCGAAAAAACAGGAGTAAGTCTGCGATTTTCCCTGAAAATACTGCGCAAGCTGGTTTCGGGGGATCTTGTGAGATCCTTTAAGGGAATGCAGGGAGGATATGAGCTTGCCAAAACGCCCGACAGCATAAGCCTGTTTGACGTTATCGAATGCGTTGAGGGGGAATATTACCTTAACCGCTGCCATGAGGAGGATTTTGTCTGCACACGGGACGCAAAGGGCTGCTGCGCTTACCGGAATGTTTATCGGGAAATTAACGATATAGTCACCGATAAGCTTAAAAGCTACACATTTGCGGATCTGATAAAATAAAAATTACATAATTGTGCATAATTTGAAAACCGCCCGGAAAAGCTTCCGGGCGGTTTTTTATTGTATCCGATATTCACAAGTCAATCCTTGGAAGAACCCGAATCGGGAACAGCGGATTTATTCCGCAGCTCGTTCACATCAATGCTGTAATAGGTAGCATAATATCCGTCCACGCCGTTGACGGTATCATATGTAAGGCGCATGGTGAGAACCAGGTCAAAGCTGGACATGGTAAGCTTTGTCTGATAATCAAGGGTAAGATCTACATCCTCCGTACCCGTAATTGTCGAGGAAATAGCTTCATCCTTGCATCCGTATTTTGACTTGAGTCTTGCCTTTTTGTCCTCATAATACTTTGTGGCGGTATCCCTGTCGATCATACAGGTGACCTCCTCGGTATAGCCCGTCAGATAGCTGTCCTCATCCTTACCTCTGAAATTATAGGTTATAAGCGACTCGTCAACATTATAAAAGCCGTCATCGGCGGGTACGACCGCCTGAAGCTCCATAAGATCGGTGTCGGGGTTGATGCACCAAAGCACCGTGTCGCTGTCGTAATACATCTCAACTCCGGAATTAAGCTTTATTACCTTTGCCATGGGCATACCCAGCCTTATCTTGGTAAGTACCCCGGTATATTCGTCAGCAGCCGCATTATCATCCGAACAGCCGGCAAACATCCCCATAGCCATAACCATTGCAAGCAAACACGAAAAAAGCTTCTTTGAAATCTTCATTATAAAAATCCCTCGATCATTTTTAAAATTTTGGCATTAAATAACGGTTTCAAACCTGCACGATTCAAGAAATACTCCATTGTCGGAATACCTCAAAAAAAACTGCCTATTAATATAATAATATAAAATTACAAAAAAGTCAAGAAGAAAACGGCAAGTTTTTATAAACATTTTAATTTAACAAAAAATTTACATTTTGTTGTTTTATTTCCCGGGAAATGCTGAAGCAATGGACAAAATTTCCTCTGTTCTTATTCGCATAAAGCACAATTTAAAGCAGATAATAGAAAAAATAAAATCTGCCGACTGCGAGTGCAGCCGCTAAAGCGAATATATGCAATCGCTGCAGCGATTGCACCGCAAGACGGCACAGGAAAGGAAGAACATACATTATGAAATATACACGAAATGTAATGGCAGCAATGACTGCTGCCGCCCTGCTCTGCTCCCTTACAGCCTGCAAAAGCTCCCGTGAGGACGAGGGCAGCACCATTGAATCCGCTGTAAACGATAACTCCAACAAGCAGCAGAACGCCACAGTGCGCTTTCTCAACTTCAAGCCGGAAATAGCTCCGGTTTACGAGGAGATAGCCGCAAAATACGCCGAGGAAACAGGCAACACCCTTATTGTGGAAACTGCCGCCAACAACACCTATGAGCAGACCCTCAGCGCAAAAATGTCCACCTCCGAAGCGCCCGTGATCTTTCAGGTGAACGGCCCGAGGGGCTATGCAAACTGGCGTGACTACTGCCTTGACCTTACAGGCTCGGATATTTACAATCATCTTATCGACAAAAACGCCGCAGTTTCCTCAAACGGTATGCCCTACGGTATACCCTATACCATTGAGGGCTACGGGATAATTTACAATGATGAGATAATGCAGCGTTATTTTGCACTGGAGAACAAAGCCACAGACTTTGTCTCCATGGACGAGATAGATTCCTTTGAGGAACTCAAGACCCTTGTAACGGATATGCAGGCAAATTCCGAAGCCTTGGGGATAAAGGGCGTATTTGCCGCAACCTCCCTTAAATCGGGAGACGACTGGCGCTGGACGACTCACCTTGCCAACATTCCCATGGCGTATGAATTTACCAATAACAACATCGACCTTACAGGGGACGGCGTAAATAATATAGGCTTTGACTATTCCGATAATTACAAGGGTATCTTCGATCTGTACCTTAACAACTCCACCATTGACAGAAAGCTGTTAGGCTCAAAGATCACCGATGAATCCATGGCGGAATTTGCTCTTGGCGAGTGCGCTATGGTGCAGAACGGCAGCTGGGCATGGTCGCAGATAAGCGAGATCCCCGGAAACACCGTAAAGGCTGAAAATATAAAAATGCTCCCCGTTTATATGGGCATTGACGGCGAGGAAAGCCAGGGGCTGTGCATAGGCACGGAAAATTACCTGTGCATAAACTCCGCAGCAACTCCCGACGAACAGCAGGCAGCAAAGGATTTCCTTTTCTGGCTCTATTCCTCCGAAACAGGCAAGGACTTTGTAATAAACAAACTGGGCTTTATCGCTCCCTTTGACACCTTCACCGAGGACGAACGCCCTGCCGATCCTTTAAGCAGAGAGGTTCTCCGCTGGATGGATATGGAAAACAAGCAGAGCGTTCCCTGGAGCTTTACCGTATTCCCCAGCCAGACCTTCAAGGACGATTTCGGCTCTTCCCTGCTTCAGTATGCCCAAGGCTCAAAGGAGTGGGAGGACGTTAAGAACGATTTTGTAAATTCCTGGCAGAATGAGGCTTCAATGCTGTAAAGCAAATTAAGGAAAGAAAGTTTGAAAGTTAGCGGTAAACCCCTAAGTTTCAGCGTACCTTTGGTGTGAACGTCTAATTAACGGAGTGGAAGTTTGAAAGTTAGCGGTAAACCCCTAAGTTTCAGCGCACCTTTGGTGTGAAAGTTTAATTAACGGAGTGGAAAAATGAATAAAAATCTATCGAAATATTTTCCCCTGTTCGTCCTGCCCACGCTGGCAGCCTTTGCGGCAGCCTTTATAGTGCCCTTTGTTATGGGACTTTACCTGTCCTTCTGCAAATTCACCACCGTGGGCAACGCCGAATTTACGGGCTTTGCAAATTACGCCCGTATATTTTCCAATAACGACTTTACAAACGCCCTGTGGTTCACGGTGAAATTCACGGCGGTCTCCATTATAACCGTTAATATCTTTGCATTCTGCCTTGCCCTGCTGCTTACCAAGGGCATAAAGGGCACAAACGTCTTCCGGACCATATTCTTTATGCCCAACCTTATAGGCGGAATAGTTTTAGGGTATATCTGGAATCTGATAATAAACGGCGTACTGGCAGGCTTCGGCGTGGATATCACCTACAAAGCCGAATACGGCTTCTGGGGACTTGTTATCCTTACCAACTGGCAGATGATAGGGTATATGATGGTAATTTATATTGCAGGTCTCCAGAATATCCCCAAGGAGCTTGTGCAGGCGGCCTATATCGACGGGGCTACAAACAGGCAGGCACTGTTTAAAATAACTATTCCCATGGTAATGCCCTCGGTGACTATCTGCACATTCCTGACCCTTACAAACGCCTTTAAGCTATTCGACCAGAACCTTGCCCTTACAGCGGGAGCGCCCGCCCGACAGACCTCCATGCTCGCCCTCGATATCTACAACACCTTTTACGGCAGAGTGGGCTGGCAGGGAGTAGGACAGGCAAAGGCTGTAATATTCTTCCTGATAGTGGCGCTTATCGCCTTTATCCAGCTGCGGCTGACAGGGCAGCGAGAGGAGCGTGCATAATATGGACATTGCGATAACAAACGGCGGCAGCCCTAAAAAAGAAGCCAAAAACAAAGGCGGCAAACCCTTTAAAAACGCCTGGGCAGTGCTGCTGCTGATAATACTGGCAGCCCTGTTTATATTCCCTATCCTGGTGGTTTTCCTCAATTCATTCAAGACCAAGTTCAGCATTATGGGCAGACCATTTGAGCTGCCCACCGCAGAGACATTTGCAGGGCTTGACAACTATATCACAGGCATAAAATCCGCCGATATCCCCGCAGCCTTCGGCAGATCGCTCTTTATCACCGCAGGGAGCGTGGCGGCGCTGGTGCTCTTTACCTCCATGACCGCATGGTATATCGTCCGCAGCGATTCACCGCTGTGCAAAAGTATATACAGCCTGTTCACCTTTTCAATGATAGTCCCGTTCCAGATGGTAATGTACACCATGACCTACGTTGTAACAAAGATAGGACTTAACAATCCTATCGGGATAATATTTGTATATCTGGGATTCGGAGCGGGGCTGTCGGTGTTCATGCTGGCGGGCTTTGTGAAAAGCGTGCCCTATGAACTGGAGGAAGCGGCGCAGATAGACGGCTGCAATCCCGTGCAGACCTTTTTCGGCATAGTAATGCCCATTCTGCGCCCCACAGCGGTAACCGTGGCCATTCTCAACGCCATGTGGATATGGAACGACTACCTGCTCCCCTACCTTATTCTCGGCACAGGCAACAAGACCCTGCCCGTAGCGATACAAATAGCCATGCAAGGGGCATACGGCTCGGTAAACTGGGGCGGCTTTATGGCAATGCTTGTGCTGGCGATACTCCCCATAATAATTTTCTATCTCATAGGACAGAAATATATCATCGAGGGAGTTATCGCAGGAGCGGTCAAGGGATAATTAATAATTAATAATGATCACACGTTTTTTACGAAACAGCACTGAAAAAAGCAGTGCTGTTTTTTTTAATAAATTGTTAATTAATTGGCTTAAGCAGGACATCATTATTAATTCTTAATTATTAATTATTAATTGTTAAAATCCCCTTGACAAATCTTCCGAAATATGGTGTAATATAATAGTACGATTATGTAAATTATTCGGAAGAAACGGAAGGCTTATATGAACTTTTGGGAAATTATCATTGACGCACTAATGGACTCGGTAAAAATGCTGCCCTTTTTGTATGCGGCATTTCTGCTTATGGAATATATAGAACATAAGGCGGGGGACAAGCTTGCGGCTGCCCTTGAAAAAGCGGGGCACTCTGCATTTGCAGGCTCGGGACTGGGAGCGGCACTGGGCTGCATTCCCCAGTGCGGCTTCTCCATTGCGGCGGCGAACCTGTATTCAAGCCGCATTATAGGCGCAGGAGCGCTTATGGCAGTGTTCATCTCCACATCGGACGAGGCAGTGCCCGTGCTGCTGGCGCACCCGGATATGGCGGGCAGACTGTGGGGACTCATTGCCGTTAAAATAATCATCGCAATAATTATGGGCAGCCTTTTCGGCGTTATTATGAAAAAGCTTTTCAAAGATGACGACGACCCCTGCTTTGAGGAAATATGCACCGAATGCGGCTGCGGCGAGCATGGGATATGGTTTTCCTCTCTTAAACATACCGTAAAAATTTTCCTGTTCATTCTCCTTGTGAATCTCATTTTAGGCTTTGTTCTGGGGATAGCAGGGGAAGAACGGCTGAAAATATTCCTGGAGGGGCTCGGCATATTCCAGCCCTTTGCGGCAGCCTTAGTGGGACTTATCCCCAACTGCGCCTCCTCTGTGGTGCTCACAGAGCTGTACGCCTCGGGCGCTATCTCTTTCGGCACGGCAGCAGGCGGACTTTGCTCGGGAGCGGGCATGGGGCTTGCGGTGCTCTTTAAAGCCAATAAAAACCTAAAAGAAAATTCAGCCTTTCTCCTGTATCTTCTTCTTACAGGAGGACTTGCGGGCATGATTTTGAATATGATATTTTAACTGAAAAGGGCTTCCGCAAGCGGGCGTTATTCTGAATGCGATATTTTAATCTGAAAGGGCTCGCCGCTTACGGGCGTTATTCCGAATGCAATATTTTAATTTGAAAGGGCTCGCCGCTTGCGGGCGTTATTCCGAATATGATATTTTAATTTGAAAGGGCTCGCCGCTTGCGGGCGTTATTCCGAATATGATATTTTAACCGAAAGGACTGCCGCAAAATGCCGGAAATAAAAAAATTCTTAAAAAAAGAAGCCGCAGCCGTCATATCTGTAATTGCGGCAGTTATATCCTGCTTTCTCGTACCCGTGACAAACTACGGGGCATATGTGGACACGGAAATAATCTCTCTCCTGTTCTGCCTTATGGCAGTGGCGGCAGGGCTGCGCAGGGGGAATGTTTTCCGCAAAATAACGGGCTTTGTGACCAGAATTTCGGGAAACTCCCGCAGGCTTGCATTCCTGCTGGTGTTCTCCTCCTTTTTCAGCGCCATGCTTATAACCAATGATGTGGCGCTTATTACCTTTGTGCCTTTTACAGTAATGATCTATAAGGAGCTGAACCGCTCCCCTGTTTACACCATTGTCCTGCAAACCATAGCCGCCAATCTCGGCAGCGCATTCACTCCCATAGGCAATCCGCAGAACCTCTATCTGTTCACCCTTTCGGAAATGTCCCCCGGAGAATTTTTCGGCATAACCGCAAAACCCACCGCCATAAGCATTATATTGCTGATGATCTGCCTTATCCCCATAAAGCCCGATAAAATAACCGAGGTAAAGACCCATAAGGTGCAGCTGAAAAATCCACGGTTTCTCGTTATTTACGGCGTGCTTTTCATTCTCTGCATTCTCTCTGTTTTCGGACTGGTGGATAACATCACCCTCTTTGCCTCCATATGTATAGCGGCGGCTATCTTGGAGCCTGCACTGTTCGGCGAAGTGGATTACGGCCTGCTGGTGACCTTTGCCGCATTCTTCATATTTGTGGGGAATATCAAAAACATCCCCGCAGTCACTTCATTTATGCAGTGGGTGATAACAGGCCGTGAGACAGAAACAGCCATACTGCTCAGCCAGGTGATCTCCAACGTCCCCGCAGCAGTAATGCTTTCGGGCTTTACGGACGACATAAGAGCGCTTATCTTAGGCGTGAATATCGGCGGAATGGGAACAATCATCGCCTCCATGGCAAGTCTTATTTCCTTTAAAATTTACACAGGAAGCAAGGGCGCAGACAGCAGAAAATATATGCTTTGCTTTACGCTTATGAATGTTCTGTTTCTGGCTGTGCTGTACATACTTTGCAAATAGCCCCGACAGCATTACAGTGATGACGTTATTGTCGTGAATCTATCAACAGGCGAAATTATCATAATATTTTTATTCACGAGAGGAGCAATTTATATGTTTGAAATCGGTTCATATGATTCTGAGGATTACCGCACAGGGGATTTACCGGCAGAGTTCTTAGAGGACAGCAATTTCAGTGATTGTTTATTTACCGGACGGAAATTTGAAGATCAGCTTTTTTACGGATACTATTGTTGTAATAGTGATTTCAAGGAAACGACCTTTTTGAATTGTCATATCACTAAAATAAATTGCCAATATAACAATTATTCCAATGCTTATTTTGAAAATACAAGATTTTTGAGAGCGGAGCTGAATCATGCAGTATTCAAAGGTGCATATTTTAAAAATGTCAGCTTTATAGCGTGTTACATAAATAATGCAACAGATTTTTCCAACTGTATATTTGACAATGTTGAAATAGACACAACATCATTAGGCGGCAGTATTTTTCGCAATACAACAATTAAAAAAATAAGTATTGAAAAAAAATGGACAGATTCTATAAATATAGGCTCGGCCGAAACTCCTCACATATTATATGGAGATGAGGCATACGATTGGCTTACAAGAAATGAAAAACACATTTAATTTTTTCCGAGCGGTTTAAAGGAGCAAAACAATGATAGCAAAGGATTCATTCAAACAAGAACTTACAGACTTGATTTACAGCTATTCAAAGCATATTAAAAAATATATATCCGGCAACAAAACCGATTACATATTCTGCCCCGCAGAAGATGAAGAAAACGGGATATCCGACAAAAACTATCCGAACCGCACAAGATTATGCTATGCTCTTTTTTATGAGACTTACGAAGCGGAAAACAAGGAGGATATTGTTCGGGAATTATTTATCGAGGAAGTCAGTGCCCGTGAAAATGATTCCTTTCAAGGTATCGGCATTAATCTTGAAATACTTACAAGCCTGCTGTTATCCTATAACAGGGAAACGGATAAGCCGCTTTTTGAGCGTGCCAAAAATGCAAATTTTGACTGCTCCTGCGGCTACGAACCCCGAATTTTAACGCCTCAGCCGCTTTCGGAATTTTCATTGGATGACTGCATATATCTGCTTTGCGACCTTGGCGAAGAAGAAATGATGTTCCGCTTTGCCGATGAATTCAAAAGCAATATATCGGATCTTACAGATCTTAAAATTTTCGGTTCAATAGCCCAATATTATACTCACCGCCTCTGCGACAGAGAATTTGCCGCAAAAGAAATTTACAGCGCATTTAAAAAATCCCCCGAAGAATTTAAAGGAAAAGGATTTTCTGCGGTCACCGACTATATTAAAATTCTTATCGAAAAGGGCGAAGCAAATGAAGCCCTGGTGGTTTTTAACGAGAACGAGAATATAATTTCGGAATTTGAAAGAAGCTATTATGAATTGGGAGCAAGAATTATTGCCTGCGGTGCGGAAAATCCGAAAATAATCTGGGAAAAAATTCTTCCGTTTCTGAGTGAGGCGATGAAAAACCGTATGGCAGCTTATATTTACCGTGAGGATTTTCTTGCCGCAGCCGAGCTTGCGGGAGATACCCGTTTTTTGAAAAAGCTGCAAAAATATTTTGATAATTATTTTAAAAACAGATGATTTCCAATTACCGGAACACCGAAAAGTATAGAATCGGAGGAAATAATTTTATGAAGCTGCTGATAATACGGCATAGCGAAAGCGAAGCGGAAATACCCGCACAGTGGTGAGAGCAAATTTCCTGCCTCATAATATATAAAAATCCTGCCTTTGAAAGGAACGAAAAAATATGCCTGAATACAAATTCCGTAACAGATCCCTGACCCTCCGTGAACGGATCCGAAACCTGTTGTCCGAGCTTACCACCGAAGAAAAGATATATATGCTCTCATCAAATCAACACGCCGTGGAGCGGCTGGGAATAGGCGAATGGCACATTGGCTGCGAGGCAGCCAGAGGCTATATTTCACGGGGCGAAAACGGAGAAAAGCCCGAAATATCCACCGTATTCCCTCAGCCCATAGGTATGGCAGCCACCTTTGACAAAGAGCTTATGCGCAGTATCGGCGAAACCGCAGGCAAGGACGCACGCTATTATTATAGCAATGACCCCCACGGCAGACTTATGCTCTGGGGACCCACCGTGGATATGGAACGCCACCCCCTGTGGGGGCGCACCGAGGAAGCATACGGCGAGGACACCTGCCTTGCGGGAGAAATGTCAAGGGAATACACCATAGGCCTTGCGGGGGCTTCCCGTGCGGACGAACCCACGGACAAAAGCATTATGAGCTGCACCACCGCCGACCCGGGCGTACTCCTGCGCACCCTGCCCGCCCTGAAGCACTTCTGCGCCAATAACAACGAGGAAAACCGAGGCAGCGGCAATTCCAATGTCACAAACCGCCTGCTTGCCGAATATTATTACCGTGCCTTTAAGCCCGCCCTTACCGAGGGAGGGGCGCACTCGGCAATGGCGGCATACAACAAAATAGGCGGCGTCCCCGGCGACCTTAACCCCGATATAAAGCGTGTGCTGAAGGATAAATGGGGCATGGACTTTGCCGTTACCGACGGCGGGGCATTTTCCCAGAATCTCCTTGCCCACCGTTTCACTTCCTGCCACGGAGAATCACTTGCTATGGCTATAAAAAACGGCGTTGACGTTATGACCGACGATGCCGAAGCCGTAGCGGCAGCCGCCCATGACGCTCTTAAAAAGGGATATCTTACCGAGGAGGATATCGACAAGGCCGTAGGCGCTTCCCTGCTGGGACGTTTCCGCTTAGGGGAATTTGACGGCGAGCATAAATATTCCCATGAAAGCCACACCCCCGACAATACCGAGGACAGAGCGCTGAATCTCCGTGCGGCAAGAGAACAGGTCTGCCTTCTGAAGAATGACAATGCGCTGCCTCTTAACAAAAATACCGCCCAAAAGCTCCTTATCGCAGGACCTATCGCCGACGAAAACTACCGTGACTGGTACACGGGCACAGCCTCCTATGCGGTAAGCGTGCGGAAAGCCTTTGAAGAACAGGGGGATATCCTCTTTGACAACGGCTGGGATATCGTAGCTGTTAAGTCCCTTAAAAACGGCAAATTCCTTTCCGTTTCCGAGGACGGTAAAGCAGCATTCACAGCGGATAATATCGGCGATTCGGAAAAATTCGAGCTTCACTGCTGGGATGACGATACATATAATTTCAAGTCCCTCTCAAACGGGAAATTTTTACAGGAAAACGGCGAATACAAAGCCCTTTCCGACACTCCATACGACTGGTTTATCCGTGAATGGTTCAAGGTGCGCCATACCGACGGCTATGTATATTTTGACTCATGGCACGACGACGCTGTTTATGTTAACGACAGCCTTGCCCTGTCCACAAAGCCCCCCTGCCGCCCCGATGAAGGCCGCCTTTTTGAAATAGTCACCGTAAGTCCGGGGAGCGAGCGTTTAAAGGAACTTGCGGCACAGGCGGATACAGTCATCCTCTGCTGCGGCAACCACCCCATGCAGATAGCAAGGGAATGCTACGACCGCAAGACCCTCGCCCTGCCGCCTCATCAGCATAAGCTTGCAATGGCAGTGCCGTCGGAAAAGCTGATCTTGACGGTCATTTCAAGCTACCCCTACGCTATCCCCGAGGAAACCGCTCACGCCTCGGCGGTCCTGTGGTCAAGCCACTGCGGCGCACCTCTGGGCAATGCGGTCTGCGATACCGTTTTCGGGGACAACAACCCCGCCGCACGGTGTCCCATGACCTGGTACAAAAGGGACAGCGACCTGCCTCCCATTACCCAGTATGACATTATAGCTTCCGAAAGCACCTATATGTATTTCAAAGGCGAACCGCTTTTCCCCTTTGGTCACGGGCTTTCTTACTCATCATTTGCATACAGCAGTTTCGCACTTTCAATGTCGGGAGAATTTGTAAATATCTCCCTTGACATTTCCAACACCTCGGAAACCGACGGAGACGAGGCAGTGCAGATATATTACAAAGAAACCGCCAACCGCCCGTATAAGCCCGAAATAAGGCTTTGCGGCTTTGAACGGGTGTTCGTGAAAGCGGGAGAAACGGTTAATGTAAGGCTTTCCATATCCGCCGAAAGACTTACACGCTATGACAGCGTGACGGGTGAAATGCTTTTGTTTGAGGG
The DNA here is from genome assembly GCA_964509345.1 of uncultured Alistipes sp. Classification (GTDB taxonomy): domain Bacteria; phylum Bacteroidota; class Bacteroidia; order Bacteroidales; family Muribaculaceae; genus UBA7173. Next base: position 5,359 of record CAZDWY010000047.1, on the reverse strand, counting down.
CGAGTATGAATTTTTTGCCGCCTCCTCCTGCAAGGACCTGCGGCTGTCCCGAAAGCTGCATATTGCAGGCTGCAAACAAAGCGCACGTCCTACAGGCGAATTCATTCCCGCAGTGCGCTGCGATCACTGTCGGGGCGGACAGGAGGATTTCTCGGTTTCGGAAAACGGCCGATATCTCCTTTTCGGTGACTGGGGCGGAGCGGCGTCCTTTGAAATGTGCCCTATGCAAAACTGCAAAAATATTCTTCTGAAGGTCTCCGCTCCCATAGGCACAGCCCATATCGAAATTATTGCAGAGGGGGATGTTATAGGAAAATGCGCAGTCCCGCCCTCTCCCCGTGCGGATGAATTCCGTGAGATCACCGTTCCCGTAAACTGCGGTTCGGATATGGCAAAACTTACCTTCAGCATCAGGGGACAGGCAGGGATTTACGGATTTACCCTGATGAACTAAGCCGTTTTTTACGGCAAAAATTTCACTTGCTTTTTTCTTCGGAATGATGTATAATTAAATTACGAAGCTTTTGAGTATAGCTTTTTTGGAAAAATTTTCCAATAAAAATACAGAAAATAACTGCGCCGAAGCATTGCACAGCTCTTGCTTACTGCCTCTGTTCATTTTGCCTCCGAAAGAAGTGATCTTGTGATCTGCAAAAATATGAAAAAAATAAAAAGAATATCCGCCTTAATATCTGCGGTAACAGCGGCAGCCGTAGCAGCAATGTCAACGGGGTGGGGCGAATGCACCGTCAGCGCAGACGAACGGGAGATCATACCCGAAAGCAGTACGGCTGCGATCACGATCTACCCCGACAAAACCGCCTCCGAAATAAGCCCTTATATTTACGGTATCAACGATAAAGGGGATATGGATGGCGTGACCGCAACGGTGGTAAAGCAAAGCGGAGCGGAAATTTCCTCCTACAACTGGGAAACTAACTTTGCAAACGGCGGAACGGACGGCAAAAACCGTCATATCGTCTACCCCGAAAAAGCCTATTCGGCAGGCGATGAAAACGCCCCGGGCAAGCTTGCGGATAATCTCTATGTCCGCAGCCTTACAGGCCATTCCCCACTGCGGCTGCTGACATTGCAGATGATGGGCTATGCCGCAGCGGACGGCAGCGGAGTTGTAAGCTCCGACGAGCTTTCACGAAACACCCGCTGGAAACAGGTGCTTTTCTCAAAAGAGGATACATACCTCAATAAGCCCGATACCAAGGACAATTTTGTCTACACCGACGAATACGTCAGCTACCTTGTGAACCGCTACGGATCAGCAAACGAGGGCGGCATGAACGGCTACCTGCTGGACAGCGAGCCCGACAGATGGGCAGAGCGCTTTTCGGTGCTGGGTCTGGAAAAGGTGACTCCCGAGGAGCTTGTAAGCCGTTCGGCCGAGCTTTCCTCGTCGGTTAAGACCATTGACAGCGAGGCGCTTATTTTCGCCCCGTCCCTCAGCGGACTTCAGGGCTGTATCAACCTTAACAACCAGACCGCCTGGACGGGCAGGAGCGGCGCAGACAAGGAATATTCCTGGTTTATCGACTATTACCTTGCCTCTATGCAAAAGCGTGAGGAAGAGTCGGGCGTAAGGCTGCTGGACGTGCTGGATGTGCACTATTTCACCGAGGCGACAACCCCCATGGGCGTTTCTGTCCTGACAGGCAGCGGCGACGAGGCGAGAGCCTACAGAATGCAGTCGGTACGCACCCTGTGGGATTCGGATTATACCGAAAACAGTCCCACCGTTCTTCTCAACAAGCAGTTCACTCCCCTTATCCCCACCCTGCAAGCCTCCATCCGCATAAACTATCCCGGCACAAAGCTTTCCTTTTCCGAATATGATTTCGGCGGCGGAGACGATATGAGCGGAGCTGTCGCTCAGATAGACGCACTGGGTACATTCGCCAAAGAGGAGGTCTATCTTGCCTGCCTCTCCCCCGTGACCGCCGATTATTCATTCCAGAAAGCGGCAATAAACCTCTTCAGTAATTACGACGGAAACGGTTCAGTCTTTGGCAGCAAGCTTATCCAGGCGGAAAACAACGGCAGCTCCATGAATTCCGTTTACGCCGCAGCCGATTCCGATAATCCCGAGACCGTCAGGGTCATCGTCACAAATAAAAATCTCATAAACCCTCAGGAATTTGAAATAGACCTGCAAACCGTGCGCTACAGCTATACCGTAACAAGCGCCTATACCATTGACGAAAATGCGGAAATAATACCCTGTGACACGGAAATGTTCAACTCCCGTGAGGACAATACAATTTCCTTTGAAGCCCCTCCCCTGTCGGCGTACCTGCTGATATTGTCCGGCAGCGAGGAACTGAGCGAAACTCCAACCCAAACAAGCGAAACCGCCTCCGAAAGCATAACATCCGCTGCAGAGGCGACCGGGAGCATAACTGCCCCCTCGGAAACCATGACCTCCGCCGACAGCAGCGTCCCCGAAAATACCAGCACAGCAGTCAGCTCCGGCAGCATTACCGCCGTTGACAATACCGTCAGCGACAATACCGTTAACAACGGCTCCGAAAGCGGCACAGCAAGCATTTCCGAAACTCTTTCGGAATCCTACATCACCGAGGACCCCGACATCTTTTCCGAAACCGCCGTCACCGACTCCCCCGCCCGAAGCGGCAGCGTGGCAATGCCCGTTAAGGTGATAGTTTCGGCACTGGCAGCGGCAGTGGGAATAGGAGTAGTGTATGTGCTGTTCTTTGACAGGAAAAAATAGTCCGTAAAACCGTCTCCCGAAGGCTCAGGCACTCGGGAGATTTTTGCATTATTTCAAATATTGCACTATCGGACATATAACAATAACCACCTTCCCCTTTATTAATATTCTATCACAATATTCTTTATTTGTCAATAGCATTTTGCAAATTGCAGCAACTTTTCGCAATTTCTACCTATTGCACAAAATATATACACACGGTTTATGCAAAGTGCACTACGCTATACCATCGTAAATATTTTACAACTGTGCAATTAATTATCTTTTAAAAATCACTTGACATTTTCCAAAAAATGTGATATAATAGTAAAATAATGCGGGTGTGGCGGAATTGGCAGACGCGCCAGACTTAGGATCTGGTGTCCCCGACGTGCAGGTTCAAGTCCTGTCACCCGCACTGGCAGACCGCCCCTGTTTTAAAGAGGGGCGGTCTGTTTTTATGTGCCGTAAACGGCGCAATTCTGCGGCACAATTTTCAACAAAGATAAAAACACATCCCGGTCGGTAGTCCGGGAGTACCCTCGGGTATAAGTAGCCCTCCTCAGCCTTGCATAAAGGCGGTCGTCCGTTCTTTGTTCATTTTTTTGAGGAGGACTAAATATGGACAAGATTTACGGAAAATTAACGGTGTATTTTGAAGGACCCTTTTGGGTGGGCGTTTTTGAAAGAACCGAAAACGGGCGGCTGACAGTCTGCAAAGTGACCTTTGGCGCAGAACCTACAGACGGCGAGGTTTATGAGTTTATATTGAAAAATTACACAAGCCTCACCTGCAGCCCGTCGGTTGAGGCAAATGTAAAAACACCTCACCGCAGTCCCAAGCGTATGCAGCGGGAGGCAAACAGGCAGCTTTCCCCCTGCGGCATAGGTACGAAATCTCAGCAAGCCTTAAAGCTTTTACAGCAGCAGCAAAAAACAGAACGCCGCATAAAATCCCGTGCGATCCTCCGTGAGGAAAGGGAACGCAGATTTGAACAGAAACAGCAAAAACGCAAGGAAAAACATAAAGGTCACTAAAGCAAATCGGAGCCGATTCCCGATCGGTTCCGATTTTTTACTGTTTCAAAAATGTACACTCCCCTATCGTCTGTCCGATTGAACGTTTGTTTCACACTTATGATATGGTTTACGAAATCAATGCCCTTCCATTCGGACCGGGCATTACTCAACTGCGCAATCCGCTGTATGCTGTCAGGCAGAAAAAAGCTTTGAATTTAAGCGGTTCATCCTCCATTTCGGAGAGGCATTGCTTCCACTTCCTCCTGTATGTAAATTTGTTTTTCCTTGCAATGTCATTTTTCCACTCCGTTAATTAGAATTTCACACCAAAGGTACGCTGAAACTTAGGGGATTCCCTATAACTTTCAAACTTTTCCACTCCGTTAATCAGACTTTCACACCAAAGGCATGCCGAAACATAGGGGTTTACCGCTGACTTTCAAACTTTTCCTCTACGCTAATTAGTCTATCGCACCAAAGGTATGCTGAAACTTAGGGGTTTACCGCTGACTTTCAAACTTGACCTTTGAACAGGGATTATCGGAAACCACACCCATTCTGACGGCATACGGCATACACAGCCTCGGGCGTCTTTTTTATTTAATGCTTGTCAACCAAGGCGTGGATATCGCAGCGGTGCCCGCAGCGTTTAAGGGACAACGGATAACCGATCTTTGTTCCATGAATGCTGCTGCGGCAAATAAAGAGCATTCGCATTTTACCGCCCAAAAACGCATTTTGCCTTTTTTCTGTTGATTTCTTTTGCGGTTTGATGTATACTTAATACATCAGCTGAAATACAAAATGAGATCAATGGAGTTTTTAAAATGGGAGCTATATTATTTGCGGTTTTTGCAGCTGTTGAAATATTGCTTACGGTGCTCGGCTGCACAAAGTACAGAAGCCTTTGGTACAGAAACAGAGCGCTTTTCAGCGGAGCGGAATTAATACTCCTGCTGCTTGCAATACTTTTGCCGGTGACGGGACAGAAGTGGAGATTCACAGGCTGCGTCATTATTCTCGGAATACGTCTTGCTGTGTCAGGTATCAATTATCTTATAAAGCGCAAGGGCACGGCAAAGGAGAAAACAAACGGTAAAATGATCGCAGGAGCGGTTATGAGCATTTTCCTTATCGGCTTTGCGCTTTTTCCCTCGTTTATTTTCACGGGATATTCCGGACTTAAAACAACCGGTCAGTACAAGGTAAAGGAAACGCAGGCAATACTTATCGACAAAAGCAGGCTTGAAGCCCACGAAAACGACGGCTCCAACCGTGAGATACCTATTCACTTCTACTACCCCGAAAGCGGCGCGGCAAACTGTCCTCTGGTATTGTTCGCGCACGGCTCGTTCGGCTATTATCAGAGCAATTCCTCGCTGTATTTTGAGCTTGCAAGCAACGGCTATGTTGTAGCAAGCATAGACCACCCTTATTACGCTTTCTTTACAAAGGATACAAAGGGCAAAACGATCATAGTTGACTTTGAGTTTGTGCAGACGGCTGTAAATATGCAGTACAGCTCCGACTATACCATGTCCGAGGAAGATTATAACACTACCCGCGAATGGATGTCCCTTCGCACCGCGGATGAAAACTTTGTGCTTGATACAATAA
>CAZDWY010000046.1:0-20174 GCA_964509345.1 uncultured Alistipes sp. | reverse complement strand
CCTCTGTTATTGAATAATGTTACGCCAACGCTTCTGCAAGAGCGGCAGCCATCGCACGACATTCCGCACGTTTGTCCGCTCCGGGAGCATGCTTGAGATTTACAGGTTCGCCAACGAGCGACATCGATGTCGCATCTATTGAATCGGTCATCACCTTCAACGCCTGCTGCGCCCAGGTGTGCGATCCGATCAGTCCGACCACACGGTTCTTCATTCCACGATTTTCAAGTGCCTCCATCAAAGAGCGCACAGGCGGGAAAAGCGAATTGGAATAGGTCGGTGCTGCTATTATCAACCCTTTATGCCGGAAAACATCGGCAAGTATAAAACTCAGGTCAGAAACCGCTGCATTGTGAACAGCAATATTTCTTACCCCAGCGGATGCAAGCGCCGCGGCAGCCTCCTCTGCCAGCATCTCCGTATTTCCGTACATTGAACCATACACGATAGTTACGCCGTTATCGAGCGGTTCGTAACGGCTCAGGCGGTCATACAGATCAATCACCTCTCCAAGCCTATCATGCCATACCGGTCCGTGGGTAGGACAGACCGTTGCGATAGATAGCCCTGAAAGCTTCTTTAAAGCCGCCTGGACAGGCTGCCCGTATTTACCGACTATATTACTGTAATAGCGCACCATTTCAGGAAAATAACGGTCAACGTCCATATCCTTGTCGACTACAGCACCACTTAACGCGCCGAAACATCCGAACGCATCGCCGGAAAACAATAGTTTGTCAGCAGCCACATATGTCATCATCGTTTCAGGCCAATGAACCATAGGAGTAAGATAAAACTTCAGTTCCACCCCTCCCCCGAGATCAATACATTCACCATCTTTAACCTGACGCAACCGCTCCTCAATACCATAATATCCTTTGATCATAGCGAGAGTCTGCGCGTTACCTGCGATTTCCATTTCCGGGAAAGTCCGGCGCAGAAGCTCAAGCGCCCCCGAATGATCCGGTTCCATATGATTAATCACCAGATAATCGGGGTGGCGACCACCGGTCAGTTCCAGAATCTGATCCATATGACGGAACGCGTGACCCGCCTCGACACCGTCGATAACAGCTATTTTATCCTTACCTGTAACCAGATATGAATTATAGCTCACCCCATAAGGAAGCGGCCACAAAGCCTCGAATCTATGCAACGTCCGGTCATTCAGACCGATATAATGCACATGTTCGGAAATACAAGAGACATTCATAATATTCTGTAATTTTCTCTTTCTGAAATATTAAATACAAAGATACTTCTATTATAACAATCATGCTACAAAATCTTCCCACTTTTTCGTGCCATTATCGCAGCGCAACCTTTTGAACAGATTAAAATTTGCTTGAGAGTTGCGGAAACCGTTTTTTTAGTTTAACTTTGCAGTAAGCTTGACCGATAGCGAGCCCCGGTAGTTCAACGGATAGAATAGAAGTTTCCTAAACTTTTGATAGCAGTTCGATTCTGCTCCGGGGTACAGATTCTAACATCACAGGATTATAGGACTGCCGTTTACACAAGCGTAAACGGCAATTTCATTCATAATTAATATAAAACCGACAAAAATTGAAAGCAGCAGACTGGATGCGTACGACGTTGATCGGGGCTTTGGCTCTGACTGTGGCGGCATGTGCGTCGATAGGTCGTCCGGAAGGTGGACCGCGAGACGAGACGCCACCTGAATTCGTAAGATCCAATCCCGCGCCAGGCTCTGTAAATGTTGATCGCCGCAAGGTCGACATCCTTTTCAACGAAAACATAAAGATCGAGGATATAGCAAACAAGCTCGTAATATCCCCGGCTCAGAAACAGAATCCCGCTGTAAGTTCGAACGCGCGTCATGTGACAGTGGAGCTGCGCGATTCGCTCAAACCCAACACCACCTATACATTCGACTTTTCCGATGCCATCCGCGACCTCAATGAAGGCAATATACTCGACGGATTCGCACTTGACTTCTCAACAGGTCCGACTATCGATACCCTGCGTATTTCCGGCATGGTTTTCGAAGCGCGCACCCTTGAACCCGCCCAGGGAATGGTGGTGGGAGTATATTCCGAGCTCACCGACACTACACTGACAAAAATGCCATTTGAGCGTGTAGCCAAAACCAACCAATACGGACAATTCACTATCCGTAATCTGAAGCCGGGCACATATCATATCTTCGCTGTCGACGACAAAAACCGCGACTGGCACTGGGACAGATCCGAAAACATCGCATTTTCTTCATTTACCGTAAGCCCGAGCGTAGAACCGGTGGAGGTAACCGATACCCTTATCGCAGCGGACGGAACCGACTCTATCGTTGCGCGCACAGCCTACCGCTATCTTCCCGACGACCTGCTGCTTACATGGTTCAATGAGAATTACAGGCCGCAGTACCTTCGCGAATTTGAACGCACCGACAACCGACGTGTCACATTCAAGTTCGGGACTACGGCAGACTCTCTGCCAGACATTACAGTTATCAACGGACCGCGTGCAGGCTACAAATTAACAGATCTGTCAGTATTAGAAACTCGCGAAGGGCTTGATTCGATAGTCTACTGGATAAAAGATTCTCTTGTCGTCAATCAAGACTCACTGCTTGTCTCTGCCCGTTATCTCCAGACCGACACCCTCGAACAGCTTTCATATCGCACCGACACTCTGAAACTGTTTCTCAAGGGTGCAAACCGTCCGAAAAAAGAGGATAAAAAGAAAAAAGAGGGCTCTGACACTCTGCCTCCTCCCATAAAACTTCTCGAACTCAAACAGGTAACCCTCAGGGAGCAGGAACTCAACCGCCCTGTCACATTTGAAGCTTCAGAACCTATAGAATTCATAGATTCAGCAGGTTGGAGACTACTCAAAGCGGTAGATACACTTTGGGTGGAGACAAAAGGTGCACGCCTGGTCCAGGACACAACAATGGTACGGCGATACAATCTGGAAATGGATTGGGAACCAGGTGCGCGCTACACCTTCACAGCCGATTCTCTCTCTATCAGAAATATCTACGGCGAATGGATAAAGGATTTCCGACATGAGTTTACAGTAAAGCAACCCGAGGATTACGGAAACATCATTTTCGGAATCACTGACCGCCATCTCATACCGGACTCTGCCGAAATTGTCGTAGAACTTCTCGACAAGTCGGACAAGCCTGTGCAGACACGGGCTATAGATCGAAACGGAGAGGTTGTATTCACCTTCGTCAATCCCGACACCTATTATGCCCGCGCGTTCATCGACCGTAATCGCAACGGAATATGGGATAAAGGTATACTTCCTGACTCCATCCAGCCGGAAGACGTCTTTTACTATCCTAAGAAACTGACTTTAAGAAAAAACTGGGACATTAGTCAGGACTGGGCCCTATTCGACACTCCGGTAGACCAGCAGAAGCCCATGGAAATAAAACGTAACAAACCGAAAAACATGCGTCCTGGTGAATATGACTACGGCAACGAAGACAACGACGAGGAGAATCCCGATGACGACAGCTACTTCGAGCAGGGCGCATGGGGCAATGGCTCGCAATATAACAACGCCAACCGCAACAGCAATACCGGCGCCCGCCGTGGAGGAATGCAGAACGTAAGAAGAAACTGATTTCAGGAAGTGGATAAATACTGGAGCGACATACATCAGCCACAGATGTGGCAACTGATCATGGAGGCTGGCTTGGATAAGCTGGCAGCTCTGGCTTTTTCCACCGCCGCCGGACAGCCGATACGTTTCAGTGAGTGGGAACTGCCCTATGCACTTCCCGGTGAAGAGATACACTCACTTGAAAACACTATCTATGACCACCCTGAACTGCTCAATGATTTCGGTAAAGTTACGCTATACTACGATACCCTGCGGATGGTTCCCATCCCCGATACCGACAATGAGACAGATGCCACCGAAATCTTCAGAGGGCTCTATCCACCGTGCAGCCGTCCGGGGAAAATACTTCTGAGCCGGATACCTGAGATGGGAGTGGCGCTATGCTTCGAGATACCTGCCGACACCGACAACTTTCTGCGGCGAACATTTCCATGTATCACGATTGACCATCCACTGGCACCATTATGCCGCTATTTCAGAGCGAAACACCCTGTTCGCCGACGAGGGAAAACTTTGGTCAACATGCGAGGCAAACGCCTCGATATAATAACTCTGGGAGAGCATACGCCTTTGGCTGTCAGTTCCCACTTCATTGCCGATCCGATGGATGCGATCTACTACATACTCGCCTCACGCCAAGGGCTTGAACTCCGCGACACTGATGAAATAATAATTGCCGGCGACCGCACACTCCGGGCAGCCGTAACTCCAGTGCTACGCCGTTATGTGCGCTTTGTGATGCCGGCGCTTTTCCCATCAGTCATGTACCGTGCCGGCAAGGAATCGCTTGCTTCTCCATTTGAACTCGTCATCAGTCCGCTCGTCAATTCATCATCAAATTCCATTGCTGCACGCCAGCCTGCTGACAAAACCATAAAAAACACTGCGTATGAGAATAATCCGAGGTAAATACGGACGGCGTCGTTTCGACGTGCCCACAAATATTACGGCACGCCCTACCACCGACTTCGCACGCGAAAACATATTTAACGTACTGGAAAATCTTGTCGACTTCGAACAGGAGACCCCGTCGGCGCTCGATCTATTCGCCGGGACCGGAGCCATATCACTCGAATTCCTCTCGCGCGGGTGCTCACACGTAACCTCCGTAGAGAAAGCCTCAACCCAGGCAGCCTTTATCCGCAAAGTCGTCAAAGAACTGGGCGCATCCGATGATCTAACCCTTGTAAAAGGAGACGCCTTGCGTTTTATAGATGCATCGATGGCTTCATATGATATCGTTTTCGCTGATCCTCCCTACGATATGCCGGAATTCGCTGACATTCCCGGAAAAGTACTCGCCTCACGGCTGCTCCGCCCCGGCTCGATATTCATTATCGAACACTCCCGCAAACACGATTTCTCACATCTGCCCCACTTCCATGACCACCGCGCATACGGTTCGGTCAACTTCTCCCTGTTCATAATCCCCGAACAGGGAGAATAAATCATTGGAAGCACTGATAATACCGATACCATAGAAAAATGATCAAATATTTCACCCCAAACAATACCGAAAAGGAAAAACGCATCTACGTGTCCACAATAGGATACGAAGAGATAGCGCCACAGGAGCCATACCCAACCAGGCGCCATCCCGAAGGCTATTACTTCAACCCTGAAGAAGGGCGCGTGCTGCAGGAATACCAGATTGTGTATTTCGTTGAAGGGGAAGGCAACCTCCACCTGAAAAGCGGAACGTATCCGCTCCACCCTGGAACCGTGATCGTAATTCCTCCCGGGACATGGCATAGCTATTATCCCGATCCGGAAACCGGATGGAAACAATATTGGATCGGTTTCAAGGGTGAATTCGTCAACGAATGGATGGAGGACGCCACACGCTCTACCGGCAAACAATTGTTTCGCGTAGGACGTAATCCTGAGATTCTCGCACTCTTCCGCAAAGCTGTAGAAATTGCCGACAAGAACCCCGATATCAATCTTATCGGAGGGCTTATAAACTATCTCGTGAACATGGTCTGGAACGTTGCGCAAAACGCTACCAACACAGAAGTCATAACCGAGCAGGACGAGAAAATTGACCGGGCTTGCGAACTACTGCGCAACTCCCTCTCTGATAATCTCCGCATAGAGGATATTGCCTCGAACGTCGGACTAAGCTACCCTCATTTCCGCAAACTTTTCAAGCAGAAAATGAATATGAGCGCGCAGCAATATCTCATGCAGCTGCGCATGCAGAAAGCTGCCGATATGCTCATGTCGACAGATGAACCGGTGAAAAACGTAGCATACACTCTCGGCTACGACCAACCGGCCTATTTCTCTTACTGTTTCCACAAAGTTATTGGTCTTACACCAAAAGAATACCGCGACAGCCTGCGTAAATAACCGCTGGATAAAGGCATAATGACACTGGCCGCATCTTAAAAAGAAAAAAACTGAACTCCTGTATGAAGAAGCAATTCATATTGCACATATATCAGTTCTTTTCAGATACTTAGAGGATGCCGATCACGCGACAGGAAAAGATTCGCACAATGCCAAATTTCTATATTTAATAATCAGAAATTAATAGTCTTGCGGTCGATAGCTTTGTAACTTTGCATCGTGAGAATGAGCAAGAGGTTCAACCGGTTTTCCCGGGATATCATACAAAACTGAAATTAGCGATATGAATCTCCACACTTTCCCCATACTGAAACAGACAAGTATATATGTAATATATAATATTTATGGTTGGCTAAGCATGACGCAGGCTTAGCCCTAAAATGGAAGAAACAAGTATATATGTTTATCGGACTACAGTTTTGTAGACCAAGGAGCCTCGGCACTGGAGATAGATGCCGGGGGTTCTTATTTCCTTAACCGGTTGACCATCAATGGCATAATAATATACAGGAGCATCGGCTTCCTCATAACCCACCGAAGCGAGAGTGGTAAGCTCCGTAGCGGTAAGATCTACGACAGATGTTACAGGCACATCGCCCATTGACTGTGTAAAGGAATCAGGTTCCGCTCCGAATGATACCATACACTGCGGTATAGTGATCGTTCCATCGGTGTAGGTAGCATTCATTCCGGCCGCCGTGACCGCATCACGGTCATATCCCAGAGCATGCATGTAAAGCCCGCGGGTGTTGACCCACAATGTCAGTTCAGAATCGCCGAATATACCCTCTGGCAGGCAGACTGCCTCTGAATCTGAACGGAGGGTAACCCAATTTTTATCAGAAATATCGATAATGATATCACGGTTCTCACCCCAATGGGTTGTATCTTCTCCTGCAACCACACTGAAACTCCCCGAAGAGTAAGGGTGTACGAGTCTTATGAGGCGACCATTGTCGCTTATCTGAGCCTCGACTGAAAGAACAGCAGCTTCTCCTCCGCAAAAACGAGGGGATATCCATCCATCAGTAAAATCTACTATTCCTAACGGACGCCACTGCTCGGCATTAACTAAACAAACGGACATTACGGTTGTGGCTGCAACCACCGTCAGCAGCCTGCGGCGAAAATAGATCATAAGAGCGAACTTTAAAATATATTACGGATCAGAAAGGTGTCACCACAGTCCCGCTGTAACACAGCTGCACGATCACGACAACCACCAAAGCATACACCCCGGCAAGAAAATCATCAAGCATAACCCCCCATCCATTGGGTACTGCCTCCATACGCCGGCACCCAAGAGGCTTGAAGATGTCGATCAGCCTGAAGGCACCAAACCCGATGAAGGCAAGTACGGCGGTATACACTTTATCGCCGGGAATGGCAGCCAGAAGAGCAGGTATCCATGAACCTATAAACTCATCGATAACCACTGTGCGTGGATCCTCCCCCCAATAACGTTCCATTACACGCGAAGTCCATGCTCCGACTACGGTTGTAACCGCAATAAGGGCAAGAGTGACAAAGAAAAGTGTTGTCACATCAAGGAACAGATAAAGCACATACCACACTACAAGAGCCAGGAAAGCGGCTGCTGTTCCTGGAGCACCGGGTGTAAATCCAACACCGAAACCGGTTGACAGTATCACGTGAAACCATGGCGCTTCACCGAGAGGATGGTTGTTATTGTCGCTCATATATCAGAGTGGGGAAAAGTAGGGTCAGCGACGGGTCTTCACTTCGCGGCGCAGTAGAACCTCTGTCGGGAAATGGTCGGAAAATCCATTGAGATACATTCCTGATGCAAAGGTGCGACGGGGATATCCCTGGCGGGTTCCCTCGGTGTCCTTAAGAAAATCGAAATTGTTGACGAGCGCACGGGTAAAGTGAAGCGCACCGGCGCCTGAGTTGCTTTCAAGAAGGGTTCCGCTTACAATGATCTGATCGAAAAGATTCCAGGAACTGTTATATGCGAGTGTTCCGATACCCTGGTCAAGAAGTGCCCAGAAGGGATTGAAAAATCCGTGAGGTTTCACTCCTTTTTCTTTTTTAGACGCCCCGAGCACTTTCGCACACGATTTGTCGAAGGGATCGTCGTTGAGGTCGCCCATTACTATAACCCCTTCGTTAGGTCGCTCAGCCCATATGGAATCGGCTATATGCTTGCTCAAATCAGCTGCCGCCTCGCGTAGATAGGACGACTGTTCCTGACCGCCAAGGCGCGATGGCCAGTGGTTCACGATAATGCTTACTGTATCCGCCCCCATGCGTCCGGTGACACACATCTGGTCGCGTGTACGGAATTTTGGATTGTCAGGGATCACCAGAGGTGTGTTAGATACGTTCATGAATTTGAAATACCGCTCGTTGTATAGAGCGCCGACATCAACTCCACGGCGATCCGGAGAATCATGATGTACGATGCGGAGATTCCACGGAGCCTTCCCTTCGGAACGCAGACGGTCGTCGATAGCTTTTACCAGATCTTCCAGAACGGATCTGTTCTCAATCTCTGAGACTCCTATGAATGCCGGACCATTGGGAGTGCTCGGAGTGGTGAACGAAGTGATGGCACGCGCGAGATTCTCAATTTTATTGCGGTATTTCAGACCATTCCATTTCTTTGCACCTGCGGGAGAATATTCCAGATCATAGGTACCGTTGTTGTTTATCGTGTCGAAAAGATTCTCTAGATTATAGAATGCAACGCCGAAAACCTGATACTTTTTATTCGGTGACTGATTGTCCTGTGCCTGCATGCCGAACCCAAGAACAATTGCAAGGAGCGTGAGCCAAAATATCCGTTTCATCTATTCTATTAGGTATTGAATTAAGTTTAGAGTAGTTGCTGTAAAGACAACCGATATGGGATATCGGATGATGAGGTCAAAATTAATGATAATTTTTGAATTTTCAGCAAATTCTATCCTGTTTATCTCACCAAGCAGCCACAATTGGACCGCAATAATTCCATTCCGTGATAAGACGCACCGTAATATCACGGTCATTAAGCGTTATTGAGCCGGAACCTGACTGAATAAAGCCGACCTCGGGAAGAGGGATGGATGCCAAGGGGAGACCGGGTGAGAGCGCATATTTGTAAACTGCTTCTTTTATGCACCACGCAACCAGGCGGGTGGATGGTGAGCGCCCCCATATCTCATATTGACCGGACGTAAGATATTTGTGAGTAACTCGAGCCAGTTGATGATCACGGTCGACGGTCTCGGTATCAATGCCGACCGGCAGACTTCCGCGCCTGACCGCCAGCACTGCCTGCGAGCTGCTATGGCTTATGGATATAGCCGTCTTATCGGCGATCCCTGTAAGGAGCGGCGCGCCTTCCGGAGTATGATTCAACACGGGTGTCTCATCTGGAAAAGCTTCGTCTATCAGGGATAATATGGCTGTGCGGGCAGCGTTCAATCCGCCTCGGGACAGAGGGAGCGCATAGATCCGGAGTGGCTGTTCATCAAATATAAGCATTATTTAAAGCAATGGAGAGTCAGGAGGTCTGGACATCAGGCATCACTTTCACACGCACAGAGGTGATACGGTGATGTTCAATATCAAGTATCAGAAAGCGACACCGACCGTAGACAAGCGGTTCCTTCTCTTTTGGGAAATCACCCTTGATGGCGAGCAACATCCCCGCGAGGGTCTCACAGTTTTCTGCCACGGGGGTATAATCCTCCTCATCAAGACCTGTCACCCTGAAGAAATCTGTAAGCACAGTCTTCCCCTCGAAGATATACGTATCGTCAGGCAGACGGCGATAGGTTTTCTCTTCCTCGTCGTATTCGTCGTTGATATCGCCTACTATCTCCTCGAGCACATCCTCAAGCGTCACAACTCCCTGAGTGCCTCCATATTCATCGACAACTATTGCTATATGGAGCTTGAGACGGCGAAAATCCTCAAGCAGATCATCGATCATGCGCGATTCGGGCACAAAATAGGTTTTCCGGATGAGTGTCTGCCACTCGAAACTTTTTGCCTCAGGCTTGTCACCCACATACGGAAGCAGGTCGCGTGCATAGAGCACTCCCTTTATATCATCCTGCGAATCGCCGAAAACCGGCAGACGCGAGTAACCTTTTTCGAGCACCACTTTCATAACATCGCCGAACGACATATCGTAATCAAGACCTGTTATATCTACCCTCGGAGTCATGATCTCAGAAGCAGTCGTATCGCCGAAACGCAATATACCTTCAAGCATCTGCTTGTCCTGCCCACCTTCCGCCACACTCATTTCGAGAGCTTGCCCCAATTCATCGGCAGTGATATTGCGGGCCTGTTTGGTCACTACTTTATTTACGAACTTTGTAGAACGAACCATCACGGAGGAAAGAGGATAGAACATCTTCATCAGAACTCCAAGTCCACCGACAGCGAAACGCGCCCACCGCATCGGGTTCGTATTCGCTACAAGTTTAGGGAGAATCTCCCCGAAAAGGAGTATCAAAAAGGTAAGGATTACCGTCTGGAGCAAGAAGTTAAGCCAAGGTTCCATCTGCTCGAAGACTGCCGAGAGACCGAAACTCATCAACACAACGATGGTTACATTTACCAGATTATTGGTAATCAGAATTGTAGCAAGAAGCCGCTCGGGACTGGCGAGCAGCCTGCGTATGGCCTCACTTCGCGATGATTCGTCGAGCTCCTCAGCCTGCTGTGGGGTAATAGAGAAAAACGCCATCTCGCTGCCGCTGACAAAGCCCGACACTAAAAGAGCGAGCACAGCCAGAGACAATGATACGATCTGGGGCACTCCGAGTGCCGGATTATTGACTATGACAGCTGCTACGGCTGTAAAGTCGAAGGATGCGAGCCACTCCTGAAAGTAGCCCGCCATTGTCGGTAAAGGGTCTATATCCAAAGTGTAAATATATTGATTTCGTGCGCAAAATTACAAAATATCCGCGACATATTGAAAAAAAGCCCAGATATGTCAGAATTCAGTGAAAGCGAATGGCAGAAGAGCCGCAACCGACGGTATGCGGTATACGGTGTCGCGCCCAATGAGAATCACCTCAACCGCGTGACCGGCAAGAATCTCATATTCGAGAAGCGCTTGCCGACATGCGCCACACGGAGCTATCGGTGAGGCAACAAACTCCCCGTCGGTCCCCCTGGCCGCTATAGCGATTTTTTCAAATGAGGCATCGGGATATTGCGAATGAGCATAGAAACAGGCCGACCGTTCGGCACAGGTTCCGGATGGATAGGCGACATTCTCCTGATTTGACCCTTCCACGACATTGCCGTCGGATAACAAAATGGCAGCCCCGACATGAAAATGAGAGTAAGGCGCATAACTCCGGTCCGTCGCTTCCATCGCACGGCGTACCAGAGCAGCCGTAGATGCATCAAGCTCATCATGACGCAGACACTCATATGAAAAACCGATATGTTTCTTGTCCATAGTTACATCATCATTTATATAAAATATCTTCCGGTAATCCGGTTTCATCCGCTAACGGATTGCATAGAACATGCCAACCACATCATAAGGCTACTGAGGTCGCCCGAAGGGATTCGCGACATAAAGTTAATGCATAATTTCCAAAAAAGTCAGAATATCACCCGATTTTTTTTGATGTTTAAGTCCAAATCAGTAACTTTGCGGTCTAAATGCAGGCACACACGCGTTTGCATTACTCAACAGTGTGAATATAATAAAAATATAACGAACATAATTCCATGTCTAAGAAACAACAAGAAGCTCCCGAAACCACCGGTATCGACGGTCTGAACGATTCGCTTACCGCTATGACACAGAAGGTTCAGGATAACCGCAAGACAATCGTCACCTGGTCGCTGGTTGTAGTTGCCATAGTGGTTCTGGCACTCGCCTACGTTTACTTCTTCCGCAACCCCGGCATGCAGAAGCATAACGACAGCATCGGTTCAGCCGACCTTCAGCTCGCATTGGCCAACGATTCCATAGCTCTCAAACAGTATATGGATATTGCCGATAACGGCAGCTATGAGCCCGCCAACCGCGCAGCTCTCGAAAGTGCGATCATCCTCTATCGCGAAGGTAAATATGAGGAAGCACTCAAATATGCCGAGAAATACTCAACCCGCGACGAGATAATCGGCGCCGGTGCCCTTTCGCTCAAAGGTGACTGCCTCGTAAATCTTGACCGCCTGTCGGAAGCCGTAAGCGCATACAAAGATGCGATCCGCACCAGCAACAGCAATCCGGCATACACACCCTACTTCATCATGAAGCTCGCACGCGTATACCGCGAACAAGGAAACTACGCCGAGGAAGCAAAACAGCTTCAGGAGATAAAGACCAACTACCCCCTCTACGGGCAGCAGCACAGCATCGACATAGACAAGCTCCTTGACCGCGCACGCGTTCAAGCCGCAAAATAAGACCGACTTTCCCGCCGGGGCCTGAACCAACAGACTATACGTCGGATGCGTCCCGAATGAACAAACCCCATGAAAGGCTCTTCTCCGCAATATGCCGGAGAAAAGCCTTTTATTTTCTCTCCACCATATTAATAATTAACAACACCAAATATGTCAACCAATACAATTGATATACCCAAGAAGGTAACTACCTCCACCGTTGCCAAGATGAAACGTGAGGGAGAGAAGATCGCCATGATCACAGCATACGACTACACCATGGCTACTCTGGTAGACCGCGCGGGAATCGACCTAATACTGGTAGGCGACTCAGCAGCCAACGTGATGGCAGGCTACCAGACAACACTTCCCATCACTCTTGACCAGATGATATATCACGCGCAATGTGTTGTTCGCGGAGCATCGCGCCCGCTGGTGATCGTAGACATGCCATTCGGAACTTGTGATGGTGATGAGTATACCGCGCTCAAGAGCGCGGTCAGAATCCTCAAGGAAAGCGGCGCGGCAGCCGTAAAAATAGAAGGTGGGGAACCCATGATTCCATCCATTAAGAAAATCATCGGCGCAGGCATACCGGTAATGGGACATCTTGGTCTCACACCCCAGTCAGTTAACCAATTAGGTGGTTATGGTCTTCGCGCCAAAGCTAAAGAAGAGGCTGACCAGCTGATCAAAGACGCCCTGCTGCTTCAGGAGGCCGGATGTTTCGCCGTGGTACTTGAAAAGGTACCGGCACAGTTGGCCAAACAGGTCAGCGAAACCTTAACTATACCGACAATCGGAATCGGTGCCGGGAACGGATGCGACGGTCAGGTACTCGTTTTGCAAGATATGCTCGGAATGAACGATGGATTCAAACCTAAATTTCTGCGCACATACGCATCCTTGTCTGACACAATAACTTCCGCAGTAAGTAGTTACGTTGCCGACGTGCGAAGCGGCGATTTCCCATCTCAAGCCGAATCATATTGATATTGACAATATCGGCAAGCTATATTGCTGATAAATAAATCCATATATAAAAAAAGATCATCGTTAACATATTTTAACGCCAAGCTGCGCTGTTATACGATGGGAAAGCAGTAATTTTGCATTGTGAAAAAATCCTAATATCTCTTTAGGATTGCATATAGCAATATTAATACAAGAGAACGTTTGTTAGACGAAAAGAACATATATACTTGAATTTTGGTTATGAGGGAGGTGTGTTTCTGTGAAGAAACACACTTTTCATTTCTATATATACCTTCCGCATCGAAAGGTTCGCTATCCATACCTGTCAGACAAGACGGAAGCGCGGCTTCAAAGTTGGCAGACAATCTACCGACTCCTTAAAGGAACACAATCCCGGCGAAGGAATACCATCTTCAGACGACGGTCCAATATCAAGAATACGTGCCCCGGCTGCCCCACACACATGCATCAGTTCCGGCGCGAAACGATGCATCGGGTGCAGACGCTCGTAACCCGGGCAATCACCCCAGTATATCACCTGCATTATTTCCGGAGCCACATTGTATACCACAGCGGCTGCAACGTCAGCACCCTCGTGGGTCATCACATAAAACCCGGCATTCACCACCGGAGCCGTACGCCACACATCCTCCAAGGTCATTCTCAACGGATACCCTTTGGCAGCTCGGTTCGCGGCTATAACGGCGTATGCCCGTTCAACATCCTGACGATTATTCCGGTCAAGGATACACATATGGAAATTTTCACCAAACGACCTGCGGAATCTCGGACGCGCCTTTGCCCCAAGACGTTGCTCCGCCACCTGCATCCATTCCTCTCCCGCAAAACCTTCGAGATCGCAATAATGATTGATGTCGGCGTACAGGAGAGTGCCCCGGCGAAGAAGCGAAGAAGCCACTTTAGGCTGCATAGCCTTATCGTAGAATTCCGGAGGAAGAGCTATCTCCACAGGTTTGCCCACTGCACAGGCATATTTCGCGAGCGCATCCACAACAGCATCTACAGTCTCGATAAGCTGAACGCTGTTGAAACAGAATCCGCCGAAAGGAGCCGAAAAAGGAGATAACAGCACTCCGTTACGCTCCCCGAGAACAATCCCGCTACGGATTTTGCTATCCCTGAAAATCAGATAATGGATACCATCACATTTACCACGGTTCAGCTCCGCAAACTCCACAGAGTTATACACATGCGACGCCCCCATTGGAAACACCCGTGCGAACTCTTCAGCATCTACTCTCTCAGCTAACATAGTCATATATACATCTTACCGACAGCCGGCATCAAATCGTTAGTTTTATATTCAACAAAAATAGCAATAAATATCCGAAATCACCACATCCCTACACCTATATCACTCCTTTTCATCATCGTTTCCCATATTTGGCTCCGATCGGTAAAAAAGGTCACCGAATATTTGCATACCTCGAAAAATACACCTAATTTTGCACCCCGGAGAGAGCCCCCACCCGCCGCTCTTTTTTTACAAAAATAATACGGAGTGATGCTCGAGTGGCTGAAGAGGCACGCCTGGAAAGCGTGTATACGCCAAAAGCGTATCCCGAGTTCGAATCTCGGTCACTCCGCTAAAGAGAGGATTTATCCTCTCTTTTTTCGTATCTAATTGCAACATTCTGAGTACTGCTCAAAATTTTCGGAGTAACACTCCGATTTCTCTGAAATGTCACTCCGATTTTTAAAGAGCTACCAATAAGACATGAAATTTACATTGAAACTTTCATGTGAAATGCGTCTACTTATCTACAGTCATCTGGTCTCTCTGTAAGAAACAAGGTACACCCAATTGTCAGGAGCAGCAGGAGCATTATCCATCTCTTCGAACACGCCTGATTTCTGATTGAATTTTTCCGTTTCAAAGAAATGGCAAAGACCGATACCACAGTCGAGTACTGAAGCCGGACTTTTCGGGACATAGTAGAAATGTACCATATCTCCGCACACCAGCGCTCTCCATGGCTGGGAGTTCGTTGATGACGGCGCAAGCCGCATCATTTCAAGAGCCTCTCCAAATCGACCTGCCGGGTCATACGGTGTCAGGAAATTATCGCTGAAAAAAAGTTTATCAAACGCTTTGCGGTTCTTGCTTCCGAGAGCCAACCGGGTAGCCTTCTCGCGCAAACTTTGTTTGGCAGCAACCCCAACCGGACAAATAATTTTCAACTCTTCACCATCAGGCCAAGATTCGCCACGGTCGAAATCAGTGCCTTTGAAAGTGGCGGCGATCCAACACGTGCCCAGACCCATTTGCCAGGCTTTTAGAACAACCTGCTCAAACTTGAAACCTGCCGTTAGAGCCGACTGCTTGTCATCTTTGATTCCTAAAAGAAAGAAATCTACAGCACCCTTGATCATTCCGTATGTACTTGGTCTGAATCCATCTTTCAAATCGAACGACTGAAGACGGATTGTCATATTACCTCCAAACGGCGATTCAACATCACTGACAGTCTTTTCAAGTTCATCTATCTGAGCTTGGGTCAATCCCTCGCCATTATAACTGCGGACCGAACGCCGCTCCCTGATTGCTTCTATAAGATTCATTTTAAATACATTATATTAATATATACTCATCGGGTGCTATTCTATTCCCTACCACATCCTTTCGGAATCAGTAACGGTTATGATGGACCCTGTCCGCATGCCATTTATCCATTGGAGCATGCGAATCCGCTGGAAACCCCACGGGAATCAGATTAAACGGGATTATCCCGGCGGGAATATCCAGTATCCGGCCCGCAGCCTCCATCCTGTCGCGATGCGGATACAGACATGTCCATACAGCCCCTAACCCCAGAGCATGCGCCGCGAGAAGAATATTTTCCGACGCCGCCGACAGATCCTGCTCCCACAGCGTGGCATCGTCCCCCTCAAGAAACCTCCCGCTGTTGCCGCACACCACTATCGCCATCGGCGCCTTAGCCGCCATTTTTGCGTAAGGAAGCGCTGCGGCAAGCTCAGCCAGTACACCGCGGTCATCAACCACCACAAATTCCCATGGCTGGCGGTTAACCCCGCTTGGAGCGCTCATGGCAGCCCTCAGCAACGCCTCTTTCATACCCTCAGATACCGGCTCCCCCGAATAGCGCCTCACACTGGTGCGCTCCACAATATTCCTGTACGCCTCATTCCCTGCAACGAGACCGGCAAATCCATCTCTATCCATAATCATACTCTTCTTTAAAATCCATAAATCAATCCCCAGGATCCCCCTCCACAACCTCCACTAATTAAAACATCCCCGTTCACCACTTTGTTCCCCCAATGATTTTATAAACAAAATATCGTAAAAGTCCCGATGATGCTATAAAAGATGTTTTCTTGACCGATATCGATTGTCAAGTCACCATTTATTATTAACTTCGCGTATACCCTCAAAATATTGTAAAACCCGCAAAACCAAAGAATATGAAGCCCGATAAGATTGGCGACGCATTGAATCCTGCTCTTGACACTCTTTACACCAGAGCGTCCCATGTCATTGAACAGGCTCGTGAAACCGCTTACCGGCAGATTAACGAAGCATTGGTAAGAAGGAACTGGGAACTCGGAAAACTTATCGCGGAAGAAGAACTAAACGGTAATGATCGAGCCGCTTACGGAGCCGCGATTATAAAAGGGCTTTCCAAACGTCTTACAGCTAATTATGGCAAAGGATTCACCAAAACCAATCTTTATAGTTTCACAAACTTCTATGAATTGTTTCCAAAGATTTTCCACACAGTGTGTGGAAAATCTACAACACTTCTTTCATGGAGCCACTATAGGACTTTGATTCAAGAACTTAACGCGGATGCTCGCACTTGGTACGAGCAAGAAGCGTTACACCAAAACTGGAGTGTACGCACCCTCCAACGCAATGTAAGCTCGCAATATTTTTTCCGAATCGTTGCATCTCAGCGGAAAGACCTTGTGGAGAAAGAGATGCTCGAACTGACCGCTCCACTCAAAAATCCCGACCCAACGGAATTTATCAAAAATCCTGTTATTGGAGAATTTTTAGGCTTTACTGCGGATTCTTCGTTCAGAGAATCAGAACTTGAACACGCAATAATAAGTAATCTTGAAAAGTTCCTCCTCGAACTTGGTAAAGGTTTCGCTTTTGTGGCGCGTCAGCAACATATCCACACAGAAAAAGAGGATTATTACATTGATTTGGTTTTCTACAACATATTCCTTAAATGCTACGTCTTGATTGACCTCAAAACATCAAAGATCCGGCATCAGGACATCGGCCAAATGGATATGTATGTACGAATGTACGATGAGTTGAAACGCACCGAGGGAGACAATCCAACTATCGGCATCGTATTGTGCGAAGACACAGATGAAGATATCGCACGTTACTCTGTCCTTCACGATAACGATCATCTGTTTGCGTCAAAATATATGCCCTATATGCCGACACCCGAACAGCTACGAGCAGAGATCGAGCGTCAAAAAGCTATCTACTTCTTTAAAGAAAAATCACGCGATGAGGATGAATAGGGTATGTAACACATTTCATCCGCCATTTTCAATTACTAACGGTAAGGTTTCTTCACTTCATCCCAATCAGCAATAATAAATAATCACTCATAATGATTACAGGACAGATAAAAAATCAGATTGACCGGATTTGGGATTCCTTCTGGGGTAAGCAGTCCCCAATTAATAGTATAACAGATTTGTTGAATACCGACAAATAATTTAATTAAAACACTAACTGATAATATGCCCTCATTAAACTGGATTGGAAAAGAAAAGATTATCACCCACCATGCCGATGTGCCTTACCGCGTATTGGAGCATCGTTATGGCTTTAATAGTAAATGTCCGGATAGTACTGCACCATCCGGAACCGGGAATAAAATAATTCATGGGGATAATCTTGTTGCATTGAAGACACTTCTTCCTGAATATGAGGGTAGAATAGATTGTATCTACATAGATCCACCCTACAATACGGGAAATGAGAAATGGCGTTATAATGACAATGTCAACGACCCTCATATTCTCCGTTGGCTTGGTGAAGTTGTCGGCGCTGAAGGCGAAGATTTTACTCGCCACGACAAATGGCTGTGCATGATGTATCCGCGCCTTGTGCTGTTGCGTCAGCTGCTTTCAGATAAAGGCGCAATCTTTATCTCGATTGATGACAATGAGGTGTCGCGGTTGCGAACCATCTGCGATGATATTTTCGGAGCGAATTGTTTTAAAGGAGACGTTATTTGGCACAAAACTTACTCTCCACGAAACGACTCCAAGGGCATTCCCACCGAAATAGACCATATCCTCGTTTATAGTAAGTCAAAAGATTGGCTACCAAATCGTTTAGAGCGTAATGAAGACATGGATGACAGCTATAAAAATCCAGACAATGATTGTGCTTCTTGGACAAGTAGTGACCCATTTGCACCTGAAGCTAATACGCATCAAGGAATGGTATACGCCGTGCAGAGTCCTTTTACGGGGAAACTCATCTATCCTACAAATGGACGGCATTGGGCTAATGACCAAGAAGAAATTTTATCCGTATTAAAGGGTTGGTGCGAATATGAGCTCCGTGAATTAGATGATACTGAAAAACGTGCAGAAATATGTGGGGTTCCTGCTGATATCGTGCGTCCTGGGGTAAAGGCGATAATGTTCAAGAATTCGCTTGAAGAATCTCGGGAAAAAGCTCAGAAAGTCTTGGAAACAGGTCCATGGCCCAGATTTTATTTCACAAAGAATGGACAAGGAGGTATTCGTCGTAAAACTTATCTTACAGCCGTTGAAGGAAAATTGATTACTACCTTTTGGGATTATACCGAAGTGGGTCACACTGACGCTGCAACAAAGGAGCTGAAAGCAATATTCGGAGGTCGAAGTCCTTTTGAAACTCCAAAACCATCTTCACTCATTGAGCGTATTGTTCAGGTGGCAACTGACGAGGATTCGATTGTGCTTGATGCCTTTGCAGGCAGTGGCTCAACGGCGCATGCTGTCCTTTCTCAAAACAAAAAAGACAGAGGGAACCGCAAGTTCGTGCTTGTTGAGCTTATGGACTATGCCGAAAATATAACAGCAGAACGAGTGCGCCGCGTTATGGCTGGCTATCCATATAAAGGGAAGGTCAAGGAGGAGTTATATCGTAAGCCTTTGACATCTACAAATCTTTCAAAAGTTCCTCAGTTCTTAGAAGAAGCTAATTCTCTTAGAGAGGCTAATGCGGAGCGTTTTACAAAGGTTGCCAAGCCAACAGTAAAGGATAACTCTATAGTCTTGGTAGGCGAACTGGATGTCGACGGTATTATGCCTGGACTTGGTGGTGGTTTCGACTTCTATGAATTGGGAGAAAAGCTTTTCACCGATGAAGATACTCTCAATGAAAATGTCGGAGAAGATAAAATCAGGGAATATATTTATTATTCTGAAACTCGTCAGCATCTTTCGAGACCTAAAAGTGAAGACTATCCATATCTTCTTGATTACAAAGACGGAACCGGATATTTCTTCTACTATAAGCCTGCCGAGCTTACAACGCTGAGCCCCGAAACATTAAACATTGTGCCTACAAGAGCCGACCACTATGTGATATATGCTGATGTCTGCACTATCAGCCGTGAACAGTTGGCAAAAATGAACATTACCTTCAAAAAGATTCCTCGCGATATAAACCGATTCTGATATGGAACTGAAAAATTATCAACATCAGACGTTAAAGGACTTGGACGATTATATTCATGTCCTTAACGAAAGCAATTCTCTTTCAGAAGCCTTTAACCGCTACTGGGAGGAATGTCGCGGCATATCCATTCACAGGATGGATAGTAACTACTTGCGGCCATACACAAATAGCATTAAGAATGTACCGC
>CAZDWY010000045.1:0-20956 GCA_964509345.1 uncultured Alistipes sp. | reverse complement strand
TGTGAAGGGGTTCTTGCCTTCTTCCTCGAGAGCGGGATTGTAGCGCCAGAGATGCCAGTAGCCGCATGCAACTGCACGAGCCTCCTCATCCTGCGAACGACCCATGCCTGATTTCAGACCGTGGTTGATACAGGGTGAGTATGCGATAACGATCGAGGGACCGTCGTATGCCTCAGCCTCGCGAAGAGCCTTGAGGGTCTGCGCATTGTCGGCGCCCATTGCTACCTGCGCGGCGTAAACGTAACCGTAGGTAGTGGCGATCAGACCGAGATCCTTCTTGCGGATGCGCTTGCCTGCGGCAGCGAACTTGGCGATAGCGCCGAGCGGAGTAGCCTTCGAAGCCTGACCACCGGTGTTGGAGTAAACCTCGGTATCGAGCACGAGAACGTTGACGTTCTTGCCTGATGCGAGTACATGGTCAAGACCGCCGAAACCGATATCGTATGCGGCACCGTCGCCGGCGATGATCCACTGCGAACGCTTCACGATGAAGTTCTTCAGGGTAATGATGCCGTTGCAGATGTCGCAGCCGCAAGCCTCGCAGAGGGGCACGATAGTTTCGAATACCTCGCGGGTAGCCTTGGCGTCGTTGCGGTTGTCGAGCCACTTGCGAGCCTGCTCCTTGATTGCGTCGGAGCATTTATCGCATTCGGTAGCGCGCTGCATGAGATCGGCAAGACGCATCTGCATCTTCTCGTTGGCGATAGTCATACCCAGACCGAACTCAGCGAAGTCCTCGAACAGAGAGTTACCCCATGCGGGACCGTGACCGCGGAAGTTGGTGGTGTAGGGGGTAGAGGGTACGGAACCGGAGTAGATCGACGAGCAACCGGTAGCGTTTGCTACCATTTCGTGGTCGCCGAACAGCTGGCTTACGAGCTTGACGTAGGGAGTTTCGCCGCAACCGGAGCATGCTCCGGAGAATTCGAACAGAGGAGTTGCGAACTGGCTGTTCTTCACGTTGGATGCAACGTCGACGAGTTCCTGCTTCGAAGCTACTGACTTGACGCAGTAATCCCATTCTTTCTGAACGTCGAGCTGGGTTTCGAGAGGCTTCATCTGCAGAGCCTTCACGCCCTTCTTACCGGGGCATACGTCAACACAGTTGCCGCAGCCGAGACAGTCGAGAACGTCGACAGCCTGCATGAAGCGCATTCCGGTGAACATCTTGCCGATGGCGGGTATAGTGGCGTCTTCGCCGAAGGGAGCAGCTTCCATCTCTTTCGCGTCGAGCACGAAGGGGCGGATGGCAGCGTGGGGGCATACATACGCACACTTGTTACACTGGATACAGTTTTCCTCGAGCCACTCGGGAACGAAGGCTGCCACGCCACGTTTTTCGTAGGCGGCGGTGCCGTTGTCCCATGTGCCGTCGGCGCGGTCTGCGAAATCGCTGACCTTGAGAAGGTCACCATCCTGAGCGTTGATGGGGCGTACGATCTTGTTGATGAATTCGGGATCGTCGTTGGGAGCGGGAGCCTCTACGGTGAGGTTCGACCATGCGGGATCCACGTCGAGCTTCTTGTACTCGCCGCCGCGGTCAACGGCTGCGAAGTTCTTGTCGACAACGTCCTGACCCTTCTTGCCGTAGCTCTTGACGATGAATTTCTTCATCTGCTCTACAGCCAGATCAACGGGGATAACCTCGGTGATGCGGAAGAAGGCGCTCTGAAGAATAGTATTTGTGCGGTTGCCCAGACCTATTTCCTGAGCGATCTTTGTAGCGTTGATATAGTAGACGGTGATGTTGTGGTCGGCGAAATACTTCTTCACCTTTGCGGGGAGGTTCTTTGCGAGCTCCTCACCTTCCCAGATTGTATTGAGAAGGAAGGTGCCGTTGTCGCGCAGACCGCGGGTCACGTCGTACATGTGGAGGTATGCCTGAACGTGGCATGCCACGAAATTGGGGGTATTCACCAGATATGTAGAGCGGATGGGAGCGTCGCCGAAACGGAGGTGGGAGCAGGTGAAACCGCCCGATTTCTTCGAGTCGTATGCGAAATATGCCTGGCAATACTTGTTGGTGTTGTCGCCGATGATCTTGATCGAGTTCTTGTTGGCACCTACTGTACCGTCGGCACCGAGACCGTAGAACTTAGCCTCGTGTGTGCTCTTGTCGCCGAGAGCCACCTCTTCGGGGAGGGGGAGCGAAGTGAAAGTCACGTCGTCGACGATGCCCACGGTGAAGTGATCCTTGGGCATGGGGAGGGCAAGATTTTCGAACACGCCGATGATCTGGGCCGGGGTGGTGTCCTTCGATGCCAGACCGTAACGTCCGCCTACGATGAGGGGGGCATTCTCCTTGCCGTAGAAGCATTCCTTTACGTCAAGATAGAGGGGCTCGCCGTTGGCGCCGGGCTCCTTGGTGCGGTCGAGCACTGCGATACGCTTTGCAGTTGCGGGCACTGCGGCGAGGAAGTGCTTTGCCGAGAAGGGACGATAGAGATGAACCGATACCAGACCTACCTTCTCACCCTTTTCGAGCAGTGAGTCGATAGCTTCCTGGGCAGCCTGGGTGACAGAACCCATGGCGATGATTACGCGGTCGGCATCTTCTGCACCGTAGTAGTTGAACAGATTGTATTTGCGACCTGTGATTTCAGAAATTTTCTGCATGTATTCCTCTACAACCTCGGGAACGCGTTCGTAAGCGGGATTGCAGGCTTCGCGATGCTGGAAGAAGACGTCGCTGTTCTCGGCCATACCGCGCGAAACGGGTGCCTGGGGCGACAGTGCGCGCTCGCGGAAGCGGGCAAGAGCCTCGCGGTCGAGCAGCGGAGCAAGAGCGTCCTGATCCATCTCCTCGATTTTCTGAATCTCATGCGAGGTACGGAAACCATCGAAGAAGTTAACGAAGGGGATCGACGACTTGATGGTCGAGAGGTGAGCCACACCGGCGAGGTCCATGACTTCCTGAACAGAGCCTTCGCAGAGCATTGCGAAACCGGTCTGACGAACCGACATCACATCCTGGTGATCACCGAAGATACTGAGGGCGTGGGAAGCGAGTGTACGCGCCGAAACATGGAAAACGCAGGGAAGCTGCTCACCTGCGATCTTATACATGTTGGGAATCATCAGAAGCAGACCCTGCGAAGCGGTGTAGGTAGTGGTAAGCGCACCTGCCTGGAGCGAACCGTGAACCGCACCTGCGGCGCCACCTTCCGACTGCATCTCCTGCACGAGCACTGTCTCTCCGAAGATGTTCTTGCGACCTGCTGCCGCCCACTCGTCGACGTATTCCGCCATTGTGGAAGACGGTGTGATGGGGTAAATAGCGGCTACCTCGCTGAACATATATGAAATATGCGCAGCAGCCTGATTACCGTCACATGTCAGGAATTTTTTTTCTTTACTCATAACTTGTAATTACAATATTATTTGTGTTGTGGTATTATTGTCTACGTAAGCCTTGCGCAACCTTATCCGTATGGCATACCGTCCACACGCTGATGGCGCACCGCGAAGTTACTCATTTTTTTTGGGTTGGACGGTAAAATGAGCGCACTTTTTTACTGCTCTGCGGATATGACGCGCATAGGGCGACAGCAGCCTCCTGCCACATTCCGTGCAACAGAGGTATATACATAAAAAAAGGGCGTCATCACGACGACCTTTTTCCTTTAAACCTTTATCTTAATCTAATACTATGAAAAACACACATGCAAAGGAAGACATTTTCTGTGACATACGCAAGAATTACCCCCCCCCATTAACATATTTTCACATAATATTTAGGAATATTTCTCCACTATTTGGCAGTTATGACCAAAAGCATGGGCAGGAATGGGGGTTTCAATGGCAATATGCCGACAAAAAATTCAATGAACTACTTAGCGTTTATATGCCGTGTAGACAGTGCACGCTCCGAATGTAAGCGGACGGAGAGCAGCTTCCGACAACCCGGCGTCGCGCATTATGCCGAGCATCCGCTCCCCTTGCGGCATAGCGGCTATAGAAGCGGGCAGATAGGAATAGGCTGCCGAATCGCGGCTTATAAGCTTGCCTACAGCGGGGATGATCTTTCCGGAATACAGACGGTATAGCGGATTTACAACGCGCCCCTGCGGAACTGACAGCTCCACCACACAGAGCATGCCTCCGGGTGCGAGAACGCGGGCCATCTCGCGGTAGCCGGCTGCAAGATTCTCGAAGTTACGCACACCGTATGCCACCGTCACGGCATCGAAACTGCCGTCGGCAAACGGAAGCTTCAGACAGTCGGCTTTCATCAGGGCGATGCGCTCTGACAATCCTGCTTCCGCAACCTTTCCCCTGCCTATCTCAAGCATCCCTTCCGACAGATCGACACCGGTGATTGAGGATCCCGGGATAGCTTTAGCGAGTTTTATGGCGAGATCGCCGGTGCCGGTAGCCACATCAAGCACCCTCCGGGGAGCTGTTTCTTTCACCATCGCCACAGCCTTTGCCCGCCATATACGGTCGATCCCCATAGTCATGGCACGGTTCATGAAGTCGTAGGCTGGAGCGATGGAGTCGAACATTTCCTCCACCTGTTGGGTTTTCGGACGCGAAGTGTCGTAGGGCTTCACGTTTTCTGGATTTCCGGTTGTATTACTCGGCGATTCTATCATTGCAAGTTTCGTAAAATGAACCGGAGAGTTCACGCTGAATCCCCCTCCGGTTCATATTCATATTTTTTTAAGATCAGAGAGAAAGCGTATCGAGGCAGTTCACCACATTCGAGGCTATGCGCTGCTCCAGATCGGTTTCGGGAGCTTTGACGAATTTGCGTCCTGTGATATGCTCGTAAAGCTCTATGTAACGCTCCGAAACCTCGTTGCAGAATTCCGGCGTCATCTCTGGCACCTGCTGACCGGCTTTACCCATGAAGCCATGGTCGATGAGCCACTGGCGCACGAATTCTTTCGAAAGCTGACGCTGGGGTTCACCTTTCTCGAAGCGCTCCTGATAGCCGTCGGCATAGAAATAGCGGCTCGAATCGGGAGTATGGATCTCATCTATGAGAATCACTTTGCCGTCACGCTTGCCGAACTCATATTTGGTATCAACCAGGATCAGACCCTTACGGGCTGCCATCTCGGAGCCACGTGCGAAAAGCGCACGGGTATATGCCTCCATCTGCTCGTAGTCTTCCTTACTTACCAGACCCTGGGCAATAATCTCCTCACGCGAGATATTTTCGTCGTGTCCCTCAGCTGCTTTAGTAGTTGGGGTGATGATAGGCTCGGGGAAACGCTCATTCTCACGCATGCCATCGGGAAGTTTCACGCCGCAGAGTTCGCGGGCGCCGGCTGCATATTCACGCCATGCGCTACCGGTGAGATAACCGCGGATAATCATCTCAACGGGGAACCCCTCGCAACGGTAACCTACGGTCACCATTGGATCTGGGCTGGCAAGGCGCCAGTTGGGTACGATATCGGAGGTAGCCTCCAGAAATTCAGAAGCGATCTGATTGAGCACCTGACCCTTATAGGGAATACCTTCGGGAAGTATGACATCGAACGCCGAAATGCGGTCGGTAGCCACCATCACCAGCAGGTTATCGTTGATGGTATAGACATCGCGGACTTTGCCGTGATAAACCGCGGTCTGACCCGGGAAATTGTAGTCGGTCTTTACTAAGGTTGCCATTTATTCAATGAGTAATTATAAATTAGTAATTAGCAATTTAAACTCTGACGGGAAATGAGCGTGGCATTATCGGAGGATTCCATTACGCTATGTCCATCAAGCCTGTCAGCCGTCAGGATGCAGGCTCGTCGGCCTCGGCCCGCTCCTCGGCTTCCGCTTCGCGGGCTATGGCTTTCTGCTCCTCGTCGTAGGCCTGATATGCCTCCACAATACGCTGAACCAGCTGATGACGGACTATATCTTTCTTTCCGAACTCTACCTTTCCAATCCCTTGAATACCGTTAAGGATGCGCAGAGCCTGAATCAGACCGGAATTGACGGTGCGCGGAAGGTCGATCTGCGTTGCATCGCCGGTAATGATCATCTTGGCGTTAACGCCCAGGCGGGTGAGGAACATCTTGATCTGATGGGTGGTGGTGTTCTGTGCCTCGTCGAGCACGATAACGGCATCGTTGAGCGTACGACCACGCATGAAGGCAAGAGGCGCTATCTGAATTACCTTCGTCTCCATATATTCCTTCAACTTGACGGCGGGAATCATATCCTCCAGCGCGTCGTAGAGTGGCTGAAGATATGGATCGATCTTGTCTTTCATATCGCCCGGCAGAAAACCGAGTTTTTCGCCGGCCTCCACGGCGGGGCGCGAGAGGATTATCTTCTTAACCTCACGGTTCTTGAGCGCCTTTACTGCAAGGGCGATAGCCACATATGTCTTACCGGTTCCGGCAGGTCCAAGCGCGAATGTAAGATCGTTGTTACGGAAGGCATCCACGAGCTTCTGCTGATTGGGCGTACGCGCAGAAATAGGCTTGCCGTTAACGCCATAGATTATCACTCCTCCGTCGGAGTGGCGGTCGGCAGGCTTGTTACCTTTTATGATGTCAAGGATAACATCCTCGGTGAGTTTGTTGTACTGCGCGCAATATGCCTCAAGCTCCTTTATCTTCTTCTCGAACTCAGCTGTCTCGGCATCGTCGCCCATTACTTTTATCACCGAACCGCGGGCTGCCATACGCAGTTTGGGAAACAGGTTGCGTATGAGATGCATATTGGAGTTGTTCACCCCGTAAAAGCTCACCGGATCGGCGTTGTCTATTATTACGATTCTTTCTATCATCGGCAGGATAAAAACACTTGCAAATATACTAATTATTTTTCATTCGGGAGACACCCTCCTCCATTAGCTCCAAGACCATTAAGGATCTCTCCTCCCGGTACCGTGTCATGGGACTGACCATCAGTTTTTTCTATTGACAGGAGTGGCATAGTCCTCTGTGGGTTCACATATCATTCCCTCAAAGATACCGTGCATTCTTTTAACCGGCTGGTATGAAAGGTACACCTTGTCAGCATTGGGCTGAGATATTACTTCATCGATTTGATTGAACAAACGCATAACAGCACGTCCGATTGCCCAAGCTAAATTAACAGGCACAGCATTTCCTATCTGTTTGTATTTTGCCGACAAAGATCCGCAAAACTGCCAATTATCGGGAAACGTTTGAATCCGGGCATATTCACGGACAGTCAACGGTCTGGTTTCTATAGGGTGACACCTCTCAGTCTGTTTTTGAGCAGGGGCACAGGTAAGAGTCAAGCTTGCCTCGTCCATAGAGAGACGGCGTGCCATTCCTGTCTTACCACCACCGAGATGATAACTGCCTTTCATATATTCCTTTGCAATTTCATCTGGTAAGTCTCTCCAATCTCCACCCTCCGGAACAAGCTTCATTACACGTTCCTTTGCAGCCGGATATTTTTGTCCTTCACTTTCGGGAACGTCACAGTCATATAGTTCACCATGAAAGAATGCATCCCGAAGCGTCCGTATGTCTCCGCATACAGATGGCCATTTAAATTCAACAAGAGGGGCTATATCATTCCGAATTGCGATGAGTATAAGCCGCTCCCTTTTTTGGGGCACATTATAAAGAATAGCACGAAGTACCCGGGGCTCAATTAAAGTATAACCGAGTTCTGCAATAACAGATTTGATGGTTTCAATGGTTCGACCGTTATCATGCTCCAGTAGTCCCTTTACATTCTCGGCCAGGAATACTTTTGGTTGAATTTCTTTAACCGCGCGCGCCAGCTCAAAGAAAAGTGTGCCTCTGGTTTCTTCAAATCCGAGGCGTTTACCGGCATAGGAAAATGCCTGACACGGGAATCCTCCCGTCAGGAAGTCGACTTTACCATAATATGGGGTAAAATCGATATCATGGATATCTCCTTGAACTACATTCCAATCAGGCATATTCTTCTGCAGCGTAGCGCAAGCATCTTTGTCAAATTCATTAAGCAACAGATGTTTGAAACCAGCTTTATGCATCCCTAAAGCAAGTCCTCCACCTCCGGCAAAGAGTTCGACTGATGTAAAGACTCTCCGTGGTACCACCTCATTCTCTTCTGTCCATATACTATTCAACATAGCTGAAATTTCAGAGAAAGAAGAGAGTTCGGAAGCAATTAAAAACTTCCTGTTATTTTTGTCAAGATGGACAACACATCTGCCGTTGGCAATCCATTTGTCAACGGTAGCGCGCGAGACCCCCATCAGGTCTGCAAAATTATTCAGCGAAATGTGTGTCTCTCCGATCATTTATTACTGAGTTTATCAAATCCCTCATATGTTGAAAAAGCAAGGAGGTAAAGACTGCTTAGAATATCCGCATGCTCTTTTGTAAGTTCTTCGTATACCGTGTTTTTGAGAGCAAGACTGGGATTATCGCTTACCACATCCTCAATGATTTGAGGTAGAGCCGCACACAATCTATAAAATGCATCCTCGACGCCAAACACAAGAGCATAAAATTTATCCATTGACATTCTGCGAATCTTTTTATGTTCACGTGGTTTGCCGTCAAGTGAGACTCGCCAGGCATCATCACGGGATCGTTTGGAAATAACTTCCACGAGGTAACAGGTCGCTTCATCATCATCCAACAACTTACCCTGCATCTTCATATAAGTTTTTTGAGAGGATGCCGAATTCATCGTATTGTGTTTGTTCTTTATCTCAACGTATATGTGCAATTCATCATTCTCCACATCGAAACCGACAGAAGGCACAACCCAACCGTTACCAGCATAGTGGAAAAGATTTTGATGAAAATATCCGATACGGTTGCTATTGGACTTGTCTATCTGCCGGAAACATTCATCTTCGACCGCTTGTTGGATTGTCTTACCATAGACTTTGGCATCAAATGTAAGTTTAATAGGATCTATGATATTTTCATTGAACTGTCCAAGCGTGATTTCACGCCGATAAGCCTCTACCGTTTTCTTTACGTGTTCATATATATCTTCATCAGAGATGAAGCCAAGGGCGTAATTACGTATCATAATTATAGAATTAAACAACTTCCGATTAGATTGACAAACGACTAAACCTTTTGCGACCACCAGAAAGTTCTTTTAGTTTTAACAAATATAGACTATTACATTTAACTGCCTTTTATATGCGCAACCGTCTTTTGATTACAAAGATAATAAAAACTTCAGACACTTTCGCCAGTAGAGTCAAAGATATAACATACAGGCACCTACTATTTGCTACAAAACATTCCGGGTGAGACCGGCTATAATTGCCTGTCTCACCCGGAATGTATATATTACAGTGTATTAAAGGAGTTATTTGTTCATATATTTCAGGACGAGGGTTTCAGCAGCGTTCTTAATCCGGACGATGTATGTGCCCGACACGTAATCGCCGAACGATAAGGATGTGGCGGTTGAACGACTAACCATAACACCTACAGTATCGAATACCTCAACCTCGACAGGAGTTTCCGAAGAAATCTTCAGGAGATGGCCATCGAACCGGGCCGACATTCCGGTGCGCGCCTCAAGACGATCTACACCGGCAAGCGCATTGACTTTAACCGCAGCAGAAATCGTCTGTATCTGACTGTTACCAGCTTCGTCCGCCACTGTAATGCGAAGATCGAACAATCCGTCGGTACTCTGAGTGTCAAGACCCGACAGCGAACCGCTGTACCATGATCCGAAGCCATGGCTGTAGAATTTATCGGGATCGACCGTAAGGGCTATCTCGGAGAACCGATCCTCTCCATAAGGTGATATCTCGGCTTTCACAGATGCCGGCGCCGAGCATTCAAGCCAGTTGGGTCTTGAGCCCCATGAGTTGGGCTCTCCAAACATATTTTCATAGTCGGTGGCTGTCAACACAAGAGTGAGATCATCGGGGGTTGCGGCTTCCCGCACTGCGCCCCCCTCCGCGTTGCGGAACTGGAGCATCGTAAGCGTGGGAGGATAATGATCTTCCTTGGTAAGATCAAACGATATCTCAGCACGGTTCCCACCCTTGTATCCGTCCACTTCGTAGTTGTCATTTATAAATTCAACCTTCATCGGAGCATTATTCTCAGGATCGTAGAAGAACGACCACTCGAACAACGCATCCTCCCCTTCACCTGTGAGCTCGCCGTTGGTATACATCTTCACGCCGAGTGCAGCGGCATCGGAGTTACGCTCTTCTCCAAGCGAACCGAGGTAGTCATATTTGAAATAGGGGATAGAATATCCGGCATAAGGGCTGTAGACCTCGCTGATATAGCTTGTAAGCAACGGTGCCGACGATCCGTTGCAAAGAGATGTGGACTTATACGGAACAGCCATGGCGCTGTTGCCGGGATAGGGATTGACCGGGAAAAGATAACCGCCGGGCCAATAGCGGAAATCGCCGGCTGGAAACATGAGGTATTCAGGTTCCTCCGATCCGAAAGGATTGAGCGTAGCTCCGATATTGGTATAGACCTGCATACCTCCTGACGATGATGAGCCGGTTTCAGCCTCAACAGCCGCATCGGTAAAACGCGCCTGTAAAGAATACAGACCACCAACCGGTTTGTCGGGATTTGCGGCATCGCTGCATAATGCTTTAAGCCATTTGTCGCTCCTGCCTGCCAGACCTATAGTCATAGCCGACTGCTCTCCGTTAAAGATCGCCGGAGTATAGAGCCCGTATTCAATCGCGGAAGCTCCGACAGGATTGGCAACCCCCACGGGGGATGTGACGAATTTCTGGGAGCAGTCAACGAAGCTTTCGGGATCATTGGAAATTGTTCCGGCTACCGCTCCGCGCTGCCATGCCGCAGCGACCAGAATGCCCTCACCCTCGGTTGCCGACGGCATAAGACGAAGCTGGCGGAAAGTATACTTGTCGGAAACCGGATTGATATGAAAGTCTGCCTGTGTCAAACCATCATACAGACCGAAATCGCCTCCTGTCACCTGGCCGGAAACCTCATAGATTCTTCCGAGTACCTGTCCGTAGATATCGTGGTGTACCTGCGACTGGATAAGAGCCATGGTTATATTACCCTCTTCCGTCACCTGATAATCATCTTCGGAGACGAGCGTACCTTTCGACAGGGCGGAAACCGAACCGTCGGGGTTGTATGTAACGACCTTAATCTCTATGGTTGCCTCTTCCGGATCAAAGGTAAGCTCTGTATCGCCGGTGATCTCCACCCCCTCCTTAATGATAAACGCCTCATAATCGTAGCCGTATCGATATGCACTGTTCATATGCACGAACTGTCCGATAAAATCGTATGTACCGGCCGGGACTTCCACCTCGGCAAAATTAACAGGCACCGGAGTGGGACCCTGGGAGTAGTCATAGGGATGATACTCTCCATCGTAGCTACCGGTCTCGTTGACAGCCGTCATATATTGCATCATCCATTTATCAGGATTCCATTCGTAGGAACATTTCACCATGAAATAATCATCATCCCACGACGAGCTGCCTCCACCCGACGAACCGCCTCCGTCATCGGATGAACTGCCACCACGTGAAGCCACACGTTGAAGAGACACCCCGGGCTCATGAATGCCGGTCTGCATGGTATTATGATCCATATTGCAGATCTGATATGCTCCATTGGTGTCGCGTCGTAATACCCTGACCGGATCGGCAGATGCAGCCATCATATATACTCCACAGAGCGACAAAATGGCTGTGAGAACAAAAATTCTTCTCATGTTCACTTAATTGAGTTAGTAGGTTTGATAAATTCTTTCAACTGACAGAACCTGCGGATCCATCAAATGAAAAGGATGAATACTGCGAAGTTATAACCCGGAAGCCACAAAACAAAGACTTTACGGGCATAAATAGTTGTTGATTCCAGTATTGAAAGGAACTTGCAAACGATTCTACATCAAATCAATCAGATTCACTTACTTTTTAATACTATCTTCATGAAGCATTTTCATGTATACCGAAGGAGTAAGTCCGGTAACTTTCTTGAATGCATTGATAAAATTGGCGTGAGACCGGAAACCTACACTCTCCCCTATGGCCTGGATCGTAAGGTTCTCATAGCCGTTCCCTTGAGTGAGACGCTTGCGCGCCTCATGAATGCGTCGACTGTTTATGAAGGTCCTGAAGTTACCGCCCGTTGATTCATTGATCGCCGTCGACACATACTTTGAGTTCGACCCGATCATCTTTGCAAGAGCCTCCAGACTGAAGTCGGGATTACAGAGAATGTCCGGATCAGATATGGCATCCGTAATCTTGTCCATTATTTCCTTCTGTCTGCCGGCATCCATATATGGTTGAGGAATCTTATTTTCTAAGCTGACAATCTCCTTGTTACGTATAAACAACTCCTTATGGAAACTATTTATACGTTTACGCATGAATATGAAGATGGCAAATAGCGTGGCTACGAACACTATTGCAAACAAGATATTTTTCTGAACATATACTGTCGATTCGAGCTTCTCTATTTTCTCGTTGGCCCTTGTCAGATTGTTACGGTGAAACTTATTGTTCAGCGAAATGAACATCTGAGGCTTATACAACGAATCAATCACAGCGAAATAATCGTCGAAGGCAGACAATGCATTTTCTCTGTCATTCAAACGGATATAGGTTCGTATAAGCCCACGTTTACTGTCTGCCATCATCTGCGGAATATGAAACTCACGTGCAAGGGAATCATATCTTTCCAGATAATACAGAGCCGAATCCGCCATTCCGATCCGATCGTAATACTCATACAATTCCGACAGCGGCGTGGCCCTCTCACGGTCGTTAAGTCGCGCACTGTCAATTATCGCAAGGGTGCGCCGGAATTCTGTAGCCATTCGGCCGGGAGAACCGAAATGTTTCGCTATATAAGCCCTCCCTACCGCGAGGTCGCTCTGTTTCTTATCTATCAGAGAATCGGGGACATTTAGCTTTGCCAGACGCCGGCTGGCATCTTCAGCCTGCGCAAGATTTCCCGTAAAGCAACTTGCCACCGTAGTGTTCTGCAGAATCATAAGCGAAGAACGGGCGTCTTCACCTGTATATTCCAATGATTTCACATAATAATCAAGCGCTTCCGGGAACGCATTATAAGCCAGATATATATTCCCGATAAGCATATATACCCGGCTACGGATACTGTCGGTCACCCCGCTGTCGGACTGATCAAAACGCTCCTCCATGTCAAGCAGCAGTATGAGTGCTTCATTATAGAATCCGCTGTCCATCTCGGCTTCCGGCGCCGCAAGCTGCTCGCTCAGGGTCTTTCCCGAGGATGTCACACTACTATTTCCTTCAATATAAAATGGAGCGACGACAAAAATCAGAGCGATTAGAACAGGGCTGAGATATCGGGAGGTCATCGGGTCAGTGCTTAATGATTGGAATTAATTTGAGGAGATTTGAATATTAGTGACTTTAAAGAAAAAGTATAACGATTTGTCCGCAAAAGCAGGCAGATTATCATAGAGCGAACAAAATTAGTAAAATCAGACCGATTATACAATAGCCGGGTTACAGACATGCTGTCGCTCTTTCAATTACGGACTCCGCGAAACTTGGCTCGCAGCTTCAGGAGCGACCAAAGGGCGGCGCAGACTGCAAGGGGGAGCCCCAGATAAGGGTGACCGGCGAGGGCAAGCCCCACGGTAGGAAGAACAAACAGGCACGCCATGGCGACAACACCTCCAACCGGACCGTAGAGTCTCATTCCGTAGCGGAAACGGTACACATACCACACAATAACGGTATAGAGCGCGTACCACACCACATAAGCTATTCCGAGCCCAACAAATCCTCCGATCCTGAAACCAGCGACGCCCAACGCAAGGTGGAGAATGCCCGAGGTCACCTCGGTTATGAAAAATGTGCGTCCGTCGCCGCGTGCCATTATCTCCATCCCCAGACACCACGAGAAACCTTTGAGCATGGTTGCAGCACCGGCAAGCACCAGAAACGGAAGCACCGGCATAAACTCCGACGAATAGAACAATCTTATTATCACGGGCGACAGAGCTGCCATAAGCGACAATACACCTGCCAGAGCTATCATTGAGAGAAATATCTGGTTCGACACCATTATTCCTGACCTCCGGGGAGAATGGGCATGGGCGGAAAGACGCGGCAGATATTCCATAGCCAGAGCCGACAGAACCAGGGTACAATATCTGTTGACAAAGGTTGAGCCCGCCTGAAAATATCCGATCGTGGCTTCATCGCTTACAGCATTGAGATACGCCAGAAAAAGGTATGTGACACCATAATTCATCACCCCCATAACCGTAAGGTATGCCCCGAAGGTCACCAATCTGCGACTTATCTCAAACCTCTCCTTTGGCGAGAAATCACCAACCGGCTGGGGAACCTTCTCGCGATAGAACCCCATTGCGAGCCATGTGCATACCACATAAGCCAGTATCGAGGGCACAATACTGTCGACCCTAAGCCAATAGAAGAGGGGTACCGACACCAGAAATCCGCCCAAACTTCCCACCATAGAGCAACGCGCAAGCTTGCGGAACCTGCGCAACCCTTGAAAAACCGCTCCTTCTGCATTGTTGAGAGCCATCAGCAATATTGCCACAGACAGCCAAGCGAAGCCCCACCAGCGCGATGTGTCGCCGAACGAGATCAGGCTCAGCAGGGGGGAGCAACAGAGGGTTATCAAAGCTCCGGCTGCCCCGAGAGCGAGCGCCGTGCGCCTTACTGCCGCCACAATCCGCGGCACAGATCTATGGTCAGCCTTTCCGAGCTCGCGAACCGCGCTCGGACGTATACCCATCTGCGCTACCATGGCTATCATTTCGAGAGCGCTGTTGAATACACCGAAAAGCCCCACACCTACCGGACCTATCCATAACGCTATGAGCTTGGCGCGCACAACGCTGCAGACTATGTTGACCATCTGCAGGCTGCCTATCATACCGGCAACTTTCATGATTCCGGCGTTCACTTTGCTTTTGCGGGTCTGAGCTTCCACTTTCATATCCTGTGCATGAATCAACAGACTTCGACAATCTCCCCTTCCACGGGGTACCAAAGGAAACCGCGCACGCGTGGATTCCCCGCACGGCGCAGCAGCGACACGTAGCGTTCAACCTGACGGCGATAGCGAGCATCATGGCGGACGCCGAACTTATAGTCGATCACATGAACCTCTCCGTCGGGCATCCATACGACACGGTCGGGACGCCTGATACCCGATGCATCAACCACCGGGCGCTCCGTCATCATACGGAGATAGCCTCCGAACCACCCCGCCACGCGTGAATCGGCAAGAGCTGTCTCAAGAATAGCACGGCATTCCTCTCGCTCTGCAGCAGAAATACGGTAGCGGTATGCGCTTCCGGCCAAAGCGCGGTCGAGATCTGAAAATTTACGCACGTTGCTGAGCACATCGTGGAGAAAAATGCCTTTGTGACGTTCCTTCCCCATATCGAATACCACAAGATCCTCATAATCGGTGGAAGCACAGATTTCGGGACGTTCGCTGACGAAATACTCATCGAGTGCACCCGCATATATCCTGTCTATTTCCATATCACCGTTTGTATCCTCTGCCCTATCTGCATTGCCAGACACCGTAACTCCGGCAGATCCGTCTTCACACGAAGCCACGGTAGGCTCACCGAACTCGAAAACGGTCATTTCATCAGTTTCAACGAGATTCGCGGCAAGAGGCACCACATATTTCTCTCCCCCCTCCGTGACCGTAAGTTTCGCAATTTTGTCGGATGTCAGTGACAGGATAGCATCATGGAGGCAAGCCCCGATATTGTCGGCTTCAATGAAACCGCGATCCGAAAAATTGTCGACATAAACACAAAGTTCGTTGACAGCCCGGGTAAGCGCTACGTAAGCTACATTCAGGGCATCTGTTTTCTGCTCAGTAAGCCATTCGCGACCTTCTGCGGCGAACGCAGGCTGCCCCAGAATATCTTTTATGTTAGGCAGCGGGAGCATCGGAGGAATTACATCGGGATCTATACCTGGAAACTGCTCAGGATCGAGGGTGAACCATGAGATACTTTTGCGATAAGGAGGACGGTGATACGACACCATGTCGAAACTGAAGTATGGCACATGGACACACTTGAATTCCAGCCCCTTCGCCTTATGGATCGTCATCACATTTATGGCATCGAGACCGTCGGGCGACTGCACTGGGCATCCCGATCCCGAACGGTCCCACCACTCGAGAAAGGCACCCACGGAATTTTCCCCATCTTCACTGAAGTCGAGAACGAGATCCTGGAACGCCGTTATGAACACATTCTCGCGACGCCGGGTATCCTCGGAAAGGAAACTGCCTATTATACGGTCGGTCACAGCCAACAGCGTGGGGCTATCCATAGCTGCGAGAGAAGCTATGTCGCGGTCTATGGCCTGTTGCAATTCATCGGAGCCTGAGGCAAACTCCGGCGAGGTAGCTGCCACAGCAGCAGCGAGCGCTTCGCTGTCGGTGACCGGGCGTGCAACTCCATCAGCGCCATCGTCTACTGTTGAATGGCGTGTCAGTTCGAAGCGGTGTATAAGCCTGTAGCGACGGTAGGCAGCGTTGAGATCATTGCGGCTGGAAGCATCCTCGGCAAGTGCAGGCTCGTTGAGCAGCCTGAGCACGTTTACGATCAATTTTACCGCAGGCGACATACCGACCGACATGGAGTCAGCCGACATAAGCTGAAGATGTCCGTGGGTCCATCCGGGATCGTTCTCCATAACATCCATCAGATAGCTGATGATCAACCTTCCGGATTTTACGGTTCGTACGAGAACGGCAATATCTTTGGGGCGATAACCTGCGGATAGCTGCCTGCTTATCTCATCTTTCAGCAACTTCAGTTCCGCAGGATAGCGTGAATCGAAATCGGGTTCCTCCTCACCACTCACGGCCTGGGTATCACTATCATCAGAGGGTGCAGTGAAGCAGACTTTCACATATCCGGCGAGGGATTCATGTTTTTCGGGATACATCTGCACCAACGAGGAGTAAGTGCGTTCGACACTGTCAGTTTCAAGCCCTTCAGAAACCAGCTTCGCCATAGCTGCAAACACCGAGTTGTTGAACAGAACTACCCGCGGCGCACTGCGCCAGTTGCAGTTTTCCTCGATTTTTACTCCACGGAGGTCAACGGCATTGTCAAAGCGGCTTCGGACAAGGGTCTCGACTCTGTCGCCGAGCAGACGTGGATCGGAGTTGCGGAAGCGGTAGATACACTGCTTTTCATCGCCGATTATGAGATTGTCGCTGTCATGGCTCAGACTTTCAAG
Organism: uncultured Alistipes sp.; assembly: GCA_964509345.1. Classification (GTDB taxonomy): domain Bacteria; phylum Bacteroidota; class Bacteroidia; order Bacteroidales; family Muribaculaceae; genus UBA7173. Next base: position 3,780 of record CAZDWY010000045.1, on the reverse strand, counting down.
CACCAGCGGACGGAGATTTTCCCATTGCATCAGTGAAGTGTCCTGAAACTCGTCGATCAGATAATGATGTATGGCTGTTCCCATCCGTTCATAGATGAAGGGGGTCTCTTCCTCGGCTATGATGCGGTGGAGAAGGTCATTGGTATCAGATAGCAGAAGGGTGTCGTTGTCGCGGCGGAACTCTTCAAGAAACTGAAGCACATGACCGAACATCCCCAGATAGTATACCCACTTGCGGAGGGCTCCGTAAAGGTCGCTTTTCTCAAGATACGCTCTTAACGCTGAAAAAACTTCTCCGGCGAGACTTACATTGCTCTCGTTGACAGGATTTTTCTTTGTCGGCGACTTGAAGATATACATCGGATTGTCAAGATTACCGCGGAATGTATCGGTAAGGAGATCGACATTGCCTTCAGCCACGTTTGTAAGCGCCTTTATTGCGTTGGCTTTGAGAAGAGGATCTTCAGTTGCAAGCAGCCGGCGGGCACATCCAACCGCCTGTTCACGCAATGACTCTATGACATTATTGTCAGCCGATATGGACCGGGCGAATTTAACAATCCTTTCCTGATCAGCCAGATAACTGTTGACAGTTCCAGCATTCATGCGGTATTTCTCCGACATGAACAGCTTCACACTGTCGATCAGATCGTTGAATAACCCGGAGCCTTTCGAAAAAAGATTGAATCCGGCGCCCGTCTGCGCCAGATTGGCGAGATATCTCTCGAGCCACCCCATGAGTATGCGGCGACTGCGGTCGCGCTCCTTGTCTCCCCGGCTTGCATAGTCAACTCTGATAGACGACAGCATCTCCCCTACAGCCACTTCAAGAGGATAACGGTCGTCAAGCTCAAGACCGTGGGTCGGCGAAAGGTCAAGTTCCCGCGTGAAGGTATTTAGCACTCCCTGGAAAAAACTGTCGATTGTGCTTACATTGAACCACGAGAAGTTGAACAGAAGATCCTGAAGCGCACGCATAGCGTGAGCTGCGAGTGTGGCAGTATCGGTATCAAACTCCTTCAGAAACTCTGCCTGATACGGGCTTTTTTTACCGGGCACCCTCCCCGCCAGGGTAGCGAGTTCGTTGATAATGCGCTCGGTCATCTCCTCAGTGGCTTTGTTGGTGAATGTCACTGCCAGGATGGAACCATGCGCCTTAGGCTTGCCGTAACCGTATGATCCAAGAGGACGGAGGCGATATTGACCTTTACGCTCCCCATCTGCGATTTTTTCCCCCAGAAGCAGTTTGAGATACTGCCGGGTAAGTGTATATGTCTTTCCTGAGCCGGCCGAAGCCTTATGAATCTGTAGCAATGCTGATAATTGGAACGGTAAAAAAATAAAAGTGTAAGATCTGGAATCAGAGAACCGGAGCCTCCGATCCTTCACGCAGTATACGCGGATCGGCAGAATCAGTGAGATCGACAACCGCAGTGGGACGGGCTGACGCATCTCCCCCGTCTATGAATATGTCGGCATGATGTTCAAAATGAATCTTCACCTCCTCCGGCATCCCGAGCTCTTCAGGGGCGGCGTCCTCCCAGATGGCAGAGGTGCTGACAACAGGATTGCCGAGCTCCTCGGCGATACGGCGGGCTATCTCATTGAGCGGCACACGCACCCCTGCTTCTTTCCTACCCTTGAAAGCCTTGGCAAGACGTGGCGAAGCAGGAAGAACGAACGTAAAAGGTCCGGGAAGATTTGAACGCATTATCCTGAAGGCCTCGTTGTTGATGCGGGCGTATTCGCTTGCCTGAGATATACCGGAACATACCATGCTGAGACGCTGTCGCGCAGGATTTATGTCCTTAATCTTACACACCCGCTCTACCGCACGGTTATTGAGCGCGTCGCATCCTATGGCATAATAGGAATCCGTGGGGTATACAATCACCGCTCCTCCGCGGAGAGCCTCCACAATATCATCGACATATCGCTGGTTGATGCTCGACTCGTACATCCGGTAAACTTTCATATTCTCCTTGGTTCTAATAGATTTGCCACATATCGGGAATCATGCAAAGATAGCATTTTTTTTGAAATTTTCCGCACTAGCCCTGATGGTTACAGACTGATATAAACCGGGGGTAGTGGTGAGCGACTTATGCAAATATTACCGGGGGAGTGAAAGGGGATGGTAATCAGATTACACGAGCCTTGAAACCGAGGGTTGTGAGGGCAGAGAGCACCTGGGTCCGCTTGTCGCCCTGAATAAGTATCTCACCTCCGCGGGCAGATCCACCCGTGCCTAATTTCTGCTTGAGTTTAGTGGCGACAGCTGCTACCTCGGTGTCATCGCAAGTGAAGCCGCAGATTATCGTGGCGGCTTTACCTTTTCGGTTTTTCTTGTCAAGAATTATATCGAGACGCGGCTGCGATGAGGCGGAGAAGGCTTCTCCGGCAGTCTCTTCTCCGGCTACAGTGATCTCCTCCCCTTCCGGAAGGGTGGCTTTAAGCGCCTCAAGCGATTTCATCCAGTCAGTTCCCATAATTACTAATTACTAATTGCTAATTGCTCAATGTTCTTCATGGTAGAAGTCCTCATCATCGAGATCGACAGGATTGTCGATGCTTACGGTCAGACGGTGGAGCAGTTCGAAATGATGCTGTTCGTCAAGCGGAAGCGACTGTGAGAAGGTAATGAGTGAATCGGGCGACAGACTGTAGGCAAACCGCATGCACTGGGTAGCTACAGCCACATTGTCATCCTCGTTGCTCTGGTCTGAAAGCATCATGAATAGCATGGCAAGCTGCGCGGCCTGCTCCTCGTCGATAGCGGTAGTATCAGAGGCTGCCACATACTGTGCCAGATTGTCGCATATCATCTGTGCGTGCGTATAATCGCGGTCGGCGATGGCTTCCGAAGCTTCGGCAAGCCGTTCGTCGACAGTCAGACCTGAATCGTCGCAGGAAATATTTATCAGTGCAAGTCCCAGTGTGATAAGGCAACCGAGAGCTATCAGCAGGTTGCCGAGATTTATGATTCTGTTCCCTTCGGAGCTATTGTTTTTCATCGTCATATTATATCAGCGAACTTATCGCTTTATGAATACAAAGATAGCAATCCTTCATCAATTTTCCAAATCACTACAAGTGAAATAAGGTGAAAACAAAGACCTCCCCACGTGTTCCGTCAAGGGCACGCGGGGAGGACAAAGTTATGATCTGTGGGAGATTATCAGTCGGCGAGTTTTGCCTTGATAAACTCGCGGTTGAGACGTGCGATATTGCTCAGCGAGATGTTCTTGGGACACTCAGCTGCGCAAGCGCCTGTGTTCGTACAGTTACCGAAACCGAGTTCATCCATCTTGCGTACCATGGCACGCGCACGACGTGCACGCTCTACCTGACCCTGGGGAAGCAGTGCGAACTGGCTTACCTTGGCGCTGACAAAGAGCATTGCCGAGCCGTTCTTGCAAGCTGCCACACAAGCGCCGCAACCGATGCAGGTAGCGGAGTCCATCGCCTCGTCGGCAACCTCTTTCGAGATGGGAAGGTTGTTGGCATCCTGCGCACCACCGCAGTTAAAGCTTACGTAGCCTCCGGCCTGCTGGATCTGGTCGAACGCGTTGCGGTTCACCATAAGGTCGCGAACCACGGGGAAGGCAGCCGAGCGCCAGGGCTCGATGGTGATCTCCTCCTCGTTCTGGAACTTACGCATGTGGAGCTGACAGGTGGTGATTCCCTGCACGGGTCCGTGGGGATGACCGTTGATATAGAGTGAGCACATGCCGCAGATACCCTCGCGGCAGTCGCTGTCGAACACTACGGGTTCCTCAC
>CAZDWY010000044.1:0-21148 GCA_964509345.1 uncultured Alistipes sp. | reverse complement strand
TTCGTGCGCCCCGGTTCTGAGCTGGAGTGGTTCAAGAAATGGAAGGAAACCCGCCTGCGCTGGCACAAGGCCCTCGGCTTAGGCGACGAGAAATACCGCTACCACGACCACGAGAAGCTCGCTCACTATGCTAATGCAGCAACCGACATCGAGTTCCAGATGCCGTTCGGCTTCAAGGAGGTAGAGGGTATCCACTCACGCACAAACTTCGACCTCTCGCAGCATGAGAAATTCTCAGGCAAGAAGATCCAGTATTTCGATCCCGAGCTTAACGAAAGCTATATCCCCTACGTAATCGAAACCTCAATTGGTGTCGACCGCATGTTCCTGAGTGTGCTCTGCTCGTCATATGAGGAGCAGCAGCTGGAAGGTGGCGAGACCCGCGTGGTTCTCCATCTTCCCGAAGCTCTGGCACCGGTGAAATGTGCGGTAATGCCGCTTGTGCGTAAGGACGGACTGCCTGAAAAGGCGCGCGAGATAGTCAACGACCTCAAGTTTGACTTCAATACCCACTATGAGGAGAAGGATTCGATCGGCAAGCGCTACCGCCGTCAGGATGCTATCGGGACCCCATTCTGTATCACCGTGGATCATCAGACATTGGAAGACAATACCGTCACTTTGCGTGAGCGCGACTCTATGGAACAGAAGCGCGTGAAGATCGGGGATCTCCACTCACTCATCCATGACCGCGTGAGCCTCAACAGCCTGCTTCGCAAGCTGGGATAAACAGTCAAATCCACTTCCGTTGCGGCTGCTGGGCGATTTTCCTCCTTAGCCGCAATGGAATAGAATATATGCCTCGCGCAGAGTGCAGAATCTATTATATATTCAGAGAACAATGAAAAAAGGTACAATAACAGCTATAGTTATAGCGGCTCTGCTCGTGATTCTTTTCGCGGGCGGATGCTCCTCATACAACGGTATGGTCGATGCAGGTCAGACAGTCGACAAACAGTGGGGTAATGTTCAGAACCAGTATCAGCGCCGCGCCGATCTTATCCCTAATCTTGTGGCTACCGTAAAAGGATATTCCGAGCATGAAGCCAACACGCTTGAAAGTGTAACGCGCGCACGCGCCGGGCTTACCGAGGCATACAATGAGGCTCAGGAGGTAACCGGGGAGAACCTTGCCGCTCCGGAGAATCTGAAGCAGTTCCAGCAGGCGCAGGAAAAGCTCCAGAGTGCCCTCGGTATTTATGTTAATGCGGTGCGTGAGGCTTATCCTGACCTGAAGGCGAACCAGAATTTCCTTGATCTGCAGGCACAGCTCGAAGGTACCGAAAACCGTATATCGACCGAGCGTACCCGCTATAATGAGGCTGTGGAGGCATATAACCGTAAAGTGTTGCGTTTCCCGGGTAACATCTTCGCCTCGATATTCAACTTCGATCCCCGCCAGATGTTCGAGGCAGATGCTGCTGCCCAGAGCGCACCGAAAGTTGAGTTTTAACAGATCCTGAAATCACAAAACTACTAAAAAGTGAAGAAACTTTTATATGCACCTCTTGCGGCGCTTGCCCTTACCATGGGAACATCTTGTAGCGAGACCTCAGGCATGGATAACTGGGAGACTTACCGCGAATGGCGCGAAAGCAACCAGAGCTGGGTGCTCGAGCAGGAGAACCTGCGCGATGAAAACGGCGATCTGTTTTACACGAAGATTGTACCGGATTGGGATAAGGGAAGCTATGTGCTTATGCATTGGTTCAACGACCGCAGCGAGACTGCGGGGAATCTTACCCCGTTCGTGACTTCGTGGGTCTCTACCAGCTATGATCTATATCTAAGTACCGGCGATCTCGCCGATAGCTCGGAAGGATTGACCGATGATATATTTACTTCGCAGCTTTCCAGTCTGATAAAAGGATGGCGCATCGCTATGCTCGAGATGCATGTCGGCGATACGGTTCAGGTTGTCGTTCCATATCTGTCCGGATACGGGAATATGGCTGCCGGTAATATTCCCCCTTATTCGTCGCTACGGTTCAATATGCGTCTGAAGGATATTCCCGGATACGAAATCCGTCCTCAATAACCGATGATTTCCATTAAATGAAGTTTAAATGTAATTTTGTCAGACCGCTACTTTCTCTTTCTGTAGCGGCGTTGGCAGTTTATGGTCTGAAGGCAGCCGACCGTGTGCCGGTGTTTGTGGTTGCAGGTCAGTCGAACAGCGATGGCAGGGTGCCCGATACCGATGTGCCCTATTATGCTGATTTCAGTAATTGTATGTATAGTTATGCCGACGGCCGCACTTTCCGCGACGGGGCTTTCGAGACATATACACCCTATACGCTTGTCAGTGGAGACTCAAACCGCTTCGGCTACGATGCGTTCGTATATCATTACATAGGAGAGGCTACCGGTGGGAAATTCTATGTCGTGAAGGAAACCCTCGGCGGAACAGCCATAGATCCGTCGTGTACGAATTCAAACAGCGGTCTGTTCTGGAGTTGCAACCCGGAGTGGTACGATGCTCAGACGGCCTCGAGCCTCGGTGGTAAATCGCTCATGAAATCGTTTGAACGCTCCTTCAAGGCGTGCGTCGACAATACCCTTGCAGCTATAGAAGAGGGATATGACGTGAAGGCGATTCTCTGGCATCAGGGTGAAAGCGATTCCACTTTCGATGGACCTGACCATTACCACGATAATCTGTCGGCTCTTATTGCACATATGCGCGCGTTCATTGCGGAAACCACCGGCAATGACGCCTATCTTGAGCTCCCCTTCATAATGGGGACCGTGCCTCACCGCAGCCTGCAATATAATGCCGATGTGGAAGCCGCACAGCGCCGTATCGCTGATGAGGATCCAAATGTGTACCTCATCGATATGTCGGAGCAGACCCTTCAGAAGGATCACTTGCATTTCGATGCCACCAGCGCAGAGTATATGGGGGTGAATGTGGTGCGTAAGCTTGTAGAGCTTGATATTATCCCCCAGGTTGTCACATGGCCCGATATGGAGGTTACCTCTGACTTGCTTGTGAATCCTGATTTTGAGATTAACCGTGCAGGGGAGATTAACCCCGCCGGAAATGTTGACCGTGGCATTCCATATGGATGGGAGTCGGAAGGTGAACTGAAGCTAAACGGTTCAGGTCAGATGTCGTATGGCATAAACAACGACGGTTCCAATATTCATGGCGATAACCTTTGCTGGATCAATTCGTCGCCTATGCCTGAGTTTTTTGAACTTTCCCAGACTGTGCCGGCAGAAAAGCTGACACCAGGTGTATACGAAGTGCGTTGCAAACTGTGGGTTGAAGTTGCAAAAAAGAATAACTGCCGCATGTTCGCCAACGGCGAGGTTCAGTATTATGGATATGAGTCAGACTATACCAACCTTCTCGAACCTGATGAGAATGTGAGTTACGGCGGGTATGCCGGTGGACAGAACAATAATTTCGTTCTACGTAATCTCCACGTAAGGGTGGGTGTCGGCGAAGGTGAAGATCTTAAACTCGGCATACGGTCAAGCTGCCGGAAAAACGACGGGAGAATGACAACCGATAATTCCGGATGGTTCAAAGTCGATGAATTCCGACTTTTCCTTGTGGAGCCGCAGACAGAAACGGGCGTCGAGGGTGTGGTAACCGATGTAATTGCCGGAACTGCATGCGGGGGCGTTTATGATGTCATGGGGCGCTGTCTCCGCAGTAATGGGGCTACAGCGGGTCTGGCAGCCGGGTTGTATGTGGTGAACGGTAAAATGACGGTGGTGAGATAACCCCATCTGATATTTTGGGTGTCACTTTAAGGAACAACGACGGGACAGCGCCTTTGCAGGTTGCTGTCCCGTCGGTTTTATTGCAGGCAAAAAATATGATTATTTGCCGAAGTAGCGGTCATAAAGACCCTTGAAGCCGCGACCGTGGCGAGCTTCATCTTTCGCCATTTCATGAACGGTGTCGTGGATAGCGTCGAGATTAGCTTTCTTGGCGTTGGCTGCGATGCGCATCTTGTCGGCGTTAGCTCCGGCTTCTGCCATCATACGCTTCTCGAGGTTTGTCTTTGTGTCCCAAACCATGTCGCCAAGAAGTTCGGCAAATTTCGATGCATGTTCTGCCTCTTCCCATGCATAGCGCTTGAAGGCTTCGGCGATTTCGGGATAACCCTCGCGGTCGGCCTGACGCGACATAGCCAGGTACATACCAACTTCTGTACATTCGCCGAGGAAGTGGTTGTTGAGGTCTTTGATCATCTCTTCGCCGGTGCCTTTGGCAACGCCGATTTCATGTTCAGTCACGAAGTTGAGCACTTCGGTGTCCTCTACTTCCTTGAATTTGCTGCGGGGAGCGCCGCACATCGGGCACTTTTCGGGTGCCTCATCACCTTCGTGAACATAGCCACATACGGTGCAGATGAATTTCTTCTTCATAATTCTCTACTTTTTTATAGTTAAAACGTTATAATGAACTTCTTTGTCGCCGCTGCAGCTCCCTCCGGAGCTGTGCGTCAGGAGGACGATTCCTCCGTTAAGTCTGCGCAAAGATACCAATGAATGATATCATGTGCAATAGGTTTACCCAATTTTTTCTCCGGCGAGCCAGATATGTGATATTACGGGCGTTGAGTAGGCGTATAAGGGGAAAGCGGGGGAGGAGAGTGGGAGGGTAGTGAAAAAATTAGCTTTTTTGCCCGGTGTGATTGAGCCTGCAAGATGGTTGAGTTCCATTGCAGCGGCACCGTTGATAGTGACGGCATTCCACGCCTGCTCGGGAGTCAGTTTCATCTTTATGCACCCAAGAGCTGCCACAAACCTCATGTCGCCTGACGGGGAAGATCCCGGATTGTAGTCAGAGGCGAGGGCTATCGGGAGCCCTTCGTTTATGAATCCGCGGGCGTTGCCGTATGGCATCCCGAGGAAGAATGACGCCCCCGGTAGCATGGTAGGTATGGTTGAGGAATTACGCAGAATCTCGATTTCCTCCTGTCCGGTTCGTTCAAGATGATCGACGGATACGGCATGGTGGCGCACACCGACCTGTACTCCCCCCGACACTGCAAGTTCGTTGGCATGGATCTTCGGCTTAAGTCCCCAGCGGGCAGCGGCTTCGAGTATGCGATCGGTTTCATCCACAGTGAAGAAACCTGTGTCGCAGAATACGTCCACGTAGTCAGCGAGTTTTTGTGCTCCAACTTCCGGTATCATTTCCCGGCATATAAGATCGACATATTCAGTCTGTCGGCCGGCATATTTGCGCCCTACGGCGTGTGCTCCTAAGAATGTGGATTTCACGAGAAGTGGGGTGGCATCAGCAATACGGCGGATTACACGGAGCATTTTCAGCTCGTCGGCGGTGGTGAGACCGTAACCGCTTTTGATTTCGAGCGCGCCGGTCCCTTTGCCGATGATTTCGTTGACGCGGACCATCGCCTGAGCGAAAAGCTCATCCTCGGAGGTGTGGTGGAGGAGGTCGGCTGAGTTGAGAATCCCGCCACCGCGCGATGCGATCTCTTCGTAACTCAGACCGTTGATCTTATCTATGAACTCTCCTGTCCGTTCGCCGGCATAGACGATGTGGGTATGGGAATCACAGAACGACGGGAATATCCATTGACCATCGAGATCCGTTATCCCGCAACCGGCACCGAACGATCGGGATGCGAGCTCCGACATTGGACCGAAATCCATGATGATGTCGTCCTCGACTGCTATCCAGGCGTCGTACAGAACGGTAAGATTGTTCATGGCAGCGCCTGATTTTAATGGTGCGGGGGAGCGGTCGGCTCCGACTATCGCTCCAATATTTGTGATTAACTTTACCGGCATTGTTCAGATATGTTGCTCGGTGATAAAACGGACTGAAGCATTTATGTAGGGATACATCACGGTGTCGTTCTCTATGAATGGCACGTTTTTCCGGTATTCACTGATCATGGCTTCAAGTATGGGGGAAGTATGCAGCGGTCGGCGGAATTCAAGAGCCTGGGCTGCATTGAAAAGTTCGATAGCAAGTACGCGGCGTGTGTTTTCAACGACGCGGTAAAGCTTTGTGGCGGCGTTCGAGCCCATAGAGACATGATCTTCCTGTCCTTGCGACGAGGGAATAGAGTCGCATGATGCTGGCCAGCAGAGCCCCTTGTTCTGGCTTACAACCGATGCAGCGGCATACTGCGGAATCATGAAGCCGCTGTTGACGCCAGGGTTTGCTACAAGAAACGATGGGAGACCGCGAACCCCCGCAATAAGCTTATATGTTCGCCTTTCGGATATGTTGGCGAGTTCCGACAGGGCTACAGCCAGGAAGTCCATCGGTTGGGCGATAGGTTCGCCATGGAAGTTACCGGCCGAAATGACGAGATCTTCATCGGGAAATATGGTAGGATTATCGGTAACGCTGTTGATCTCGGTCTCTATAACGGATGCGACATATTCGATGGTGTCTTTCGATGCGCCGTGTACTTGTGGCATGCATCGGAATGAATATGGATCCTGAACATGTTTCTTCGGTCGTGTTATGAGTTCGCTCCCATTGAGGTAAGCCATCACAGCCTCGCCGGTGAGAATCTGTCCGCGGTGAGGACGGATCTGCTGAATCTGTTGAAGGAACGGTTCGATGCGGCCGTCGAAAGCGTCAAGCGAGAGGGCTCCAATCTTGTCGGCCCAGCGGCTTAATTTGCGAGCTTCGATGACACACCACACACCGTATGCCGACATAAACTGGGTGCCGTTGAGCAGTGCCAGTCCCTCCTTACACTCGAGGGCGATGGGTTCCCACCCTTTCGTTGCGAGCATTTCGGCTCCGCTTATTACCTTCCCGTCCATCTCTACCTCGCCAAGTCCGATGAGCGGGAGTGAGAGATTTGCCAGCGGTGCGAGGTCGCCCGATGCGCCGAGCGATCCCTGTTGGTATACCAGCGGGAGGATATTACTATTGAACATCTCAACGAGGCGTTCCACTGTTGCAAGTTGAACGCCCGAGTTGCCGTAGCTGAGCGACTGAATCTTGTTCAAGAGCATTATTTTCACAACTTCCGATGGAACTCGCTCGCCGATGCTGCATGAATGTGACATTACGAGATTGCGCTGGAGCTCAGAGAGTTTAGTCTCGGGGATGGAGATGTTGCAGAGGGAGCCGAAACCGGTTGTGATGCCGTAAATCGGTTCTTGCTGATTCTTCATCTTGTTGTCGAGATATTCCCGGCAACGGATTATTCTCTGTCGGGCGTCCTCGCTGAGGTGGAGCGTCATCTCTTCTTTGATAATTTGCTCCACACGGTCGATAGTAAGCCATTCGGAGCTGATATGGTGGGTTGGCATATAGAAGTTGGGAAGTTAAGAAGTTTAGAAGTTAAGAAGTTTAGAAGTTAAGAAGCTTTTGCCTGCAGAAAATCTATTCTTGCATTACTTCTTAACTTCTTTTTTTTACTTAAATACTGATGCGATAAGGGTTGGATCGGCAAAGTTCGGTAGTGTGACGTGGAGTAGAGGTGTGCGCTCCATTTCGCGACGTATGGCGTTGATGGCGCCTTTGTTGCGAGCCCATGAACGGCGTGCGATACCGTTGTTTACATCCCACAGAAGCATTTTGCCAATGGCTTTATCCGATTCCTCCGAACCGTCGATAACCATGCCGAAGCCGCCGTTGATAACTTCACCCCAACCTACACCACCGCCGTTGTGGATCGACACCCAGGTGGCGCCGCGGAATGCATCCCCGATAACGTTGTGAACCGCCATGTCGGCTGTACGGTTTGATCCGTCATAGATGTTTGAGGTCTCGCGGTAAGGGGAGTCGGTTCCTGAAACGTCGTGGTGGTCGCGCCCGAGTACTACCGGAGCAGAGATCTCTCCGCGTCGGATCGCGTGGTTGAACGCACGGGCAATGCGCATGCGCCCTTCGCTGTCGGCATAGAGTATACGTGCCTGTGAGCCAACTACCAGTCTGTTCTCTTCAGCTTTACGGATCCAATGGAGATTGTCCTCGAGCTGTCCTTTAATTTCATCGGGCGCTTCGGCGAGCATCTGCTCGAGCACTTCTGCCGCCAGGCGGTCGGTAATTGCGAGATCTTCCGGTTTGCCGGAGCTGCATACCCAGCGGAAGGGTCCGAATCCGTAGTCGAAGAAGAGCGGTCCCATGATATCCTGAACGTATGATGGGTATCGGAATGCACCGTCGGCGCCCATGACATCTGCGCCTGCGCGTGAAGCTTCGAGAAGGAAGGCGTTTCCATAGTCGAAGAAGTACATACCTTTGTCGGTAAGACGGTTGATCGCGGCAACCTGACGGCGGAGTGACTGCTGCACAGCCTCGCGGAAGCGTTCGGGTTCGTCTGCCATCATGCGCTGGGCTTCCTCGTAGGTGAGCCCTGCGGGGTAATATCCTCCCGCCCAGGGATTGTGAAGCGAAGTCTGGTCGCTGCCCAGATCGACCTGGATGTTTTCGTCGGCGAATCTTTCCCACAGATCAACGACATTCCCCTGATAGGCGAGTGATACCGTCTCTTTCTGCTCTATTGCCCGGCGTGCGCGGGGTATCAGTTCGTCGAGCGATGTGTATACCTCGTCGACCCATCCCTGAGCCTTGCGTTTCTCTACAGCTTTTGGATTTATTTCAGCGGTGATGCTTACTACTCCTGCGATGTTGCCGGCTTTGGGCTGTGCACCCGACATGCCTCCTAATCCGGCAGTGACAAAAAGCATCCCTGCAATTGAGGGGCGTTCGGCTGAAAGACGTTTACGGGCTGCGTTGAGAACGGTTATGGTGGTTCCGTGAACGATACCTTGCGGACCGATATACATGTAGGATCCGGCGGTCATCTGACCGTACTGGCTTACTCCGAGGGCGTTAAAGCGTTCCCAGTCGTCAGCTTTAGAGTAGTTGGGAATCACCATCCCGTTTGTGACTACAACGCGTGGGGCTGAGGGATGCGAGGGAAACAGTCCGAGAGGGTGGCCCGAGTACATGACGAGGGTCTGCTCATCGGTCATTTCTGACAGATATTTCATTGTGAGGCGGTATTGTGCCCAGTTCTGGAACACGGCGCCGTTGCCTCCATAGGTGATGAGTTCGTGGGGATGCTGGGCTACCTGCGGGTCGAGATTGTTCTGAATCATCATCATAATGGCGGCAGCCTTGCGTGAGTGAGCAGGGTATTGGTCGATGGGACGTGCCTTCATCTCATAATCGGGGCGGAAGCGATACATGTAGATGCGTCCGTAGCGGCGCAGTTCGTCGGCGAATTCAGGTGCGAGTTCGGCATGATGACGCGGATCGAAGTAACGGAGGGCGTTGGCAAGAGCCAGCTCTTTCTCCGCAGTTGTCAGAATATCTTTTCTGCGGGGAGCGTGGTTGACCGACTGGTCATATGGGCGCGGTTGCGGCAGTTGCTCCGGTATCCCTTCCGCTACCTTTATACGGAATTCTTCGGTTGTCATATATACTTATATCTGTGTCAGATTTTTGAATTTACAATTTCTATCACTTCACGTTCGCGATCCTCGGCTTCAGCGGCAATAGCGGCAGCCTCGGATAATATAGCATCTGCTACGGCCCGGTCTTTCAGCCCGGCAGCATTGATCTTGACATTGAGCCATGCGCCGAGAACAGCACTGCGGGCTGCAAGAGCTCCTACACCTGCGTCGCTTACCGATGCGGGATTCCCTTCAGATGCCATCTCTTTCAGGAGGGGGAATACGGCTAGGGCAGCCTTCATTGTGCGTAATGGAACCTTGGTAGCGTAGAGCGTAGCATCCTGAATAGCCTTGGCCCGGATAGCTTTCTCCTCATCTGTCGCTTTCGGAAGTTTGAAGGCATCCATTATGCGGTTAAAGGCGCTGGTGTCTTCATCTACAAGCCGCAGTAGCTCCCGGAGGTGTGTCTGCCCGGTTTCTGCTGCATCGCTGAAGGTTTCCCAGCGGTCGTCCCATCCGGGTTTATGAGCCGATAGATTGGCTACCATGGTTCCGAGAGCGGCAGCCAGGGCGCCCATGTATGCTGATATGGAGCCACCTCCTGGGGCAGGCGATTCACTGGCTGTCTCCTCAGCGAATCCCTTGCATGTGAGATCCACGAGGCTCTTGCCGGCATGGGGGGCGATGAGGTCTTCAATTACCTTTTCTGAAGATACGAATGGTTTTAAGTCGTCAAGTCCCATCGACTTTACAGCCATGCGGATTATTTCATCTTCTGAGATACCGGTTGAGCGCTGTTGCTTTTTGAGGAAATATTTGCCCGCTTCGATGAGGGTACGGCGGGGAACCAAACCTACGATTTCTGTTCCGGTGACGCGCACTCCGCGCTCGGCTGCCGCTCGGCAAACTTCATCGAACGCCTTGTGGAGTGGTGTTGCGGCAATATCGGTTATGTTCATCGACACCTGGGCTATGCCATATTCGTCGATATACCATCCGATGGCTTTTGTTCCTTTGAGGGTTCCGGGAACCATGACCGGTTTGCCGTCATCGCCGATAACAGGTTTGTCGGTTACTTTCGGTCCCTGACGCATCGGGCGTCCTTTCTCGCGCACATCGAATGCAATGGCGTTGGCTCGCCTGGTAGAAGTGGTGTTGAGGTTGAAGTTTACTGCGATAAGGAAGTCGCGGGCACCGACCACAGTAGCTCCGCTACGGGCCATAGCTTCGTCGAAGGGGCGGGCACCGAAGTCGGGGGCTTCCCCCTCTTTGTCGGCGCGTTCGGCCAGACCTTCATATTCTCCTTTGCGGACTACTGCAAGATTTTTGCGTTCCGGAGTGAAGGCGGCAGCTTCGTAGCAGTATGTGGGTATTTCGAGTTCGGTGGCTATTTTTTCGGCGAGTTTGCGCGCGAGAGCGGCACATTCCTCAAGGGTGATTCCCGATACCGGTATGAGCGGTAGCACATCGGTTGCTCCGATGCGAGGATGGGCTCCGGAGTGTTTGCGCATGTCGATGAGTTCCGATGCGCGGCGAACACCTCTGAAAGCAGCTTCGGTCACGGCTTCCGGCGATCCGACGAAAGTTACAACGGTGCGGTTCGTTGCTTCCCCTGGATCCACATCGAGAACTCTGATACCTTCTACCTCTTTGATAGCGTCTACAATGTTGTCAATCACTTTCATGTCGCGTCCTTCGCTGAAATTGGGCACGCACTCTACAATTCTCTCCATTGTGTGATAGTTAATTCTTTTCAGGCGATGTGTAACTTTTTTGCAAATATAATGTATTAATCGAACAATACCGCTATTCCCACCCGTTTTTTCGCACTCATATCCGATTAATTTATCTTTCGGGTAGAGATGTCGGGCACATATAATAGGCAATAGGGAACCGGAGATGCAATGATGGGGAGTCATCAAAAAATGATGGAGAATCATCAGAATATGATTGAATTATATTAGGTGTCATTAAAATAAAAAACTTAACTTTGCGATATATAATGCCGCTCATGGGCTTTTAACGCCAATTTGCCAAAGCACGATATATAAGTAAAACCGAAATTCGAGTATGCGGCAGCTCCTTAAAACGATAGATACCATATTTCTCATGAAACTTAACAGACTGTTAACTGTATTGACAGGGGTCTCCACAGCTTTAGTGATCTCCGCTCATACTCAGACTTATGTGGCTGGTGAATTCGCGGCTCCGGAAATGAAATGGCGCCCGGTTCCACTATGGTTCTGGAACAATACGGCTGTCAATGAAGATCAGATTGTGTATCAACTGGAACAGATGCTGACAACGGATGGTTACGGAGGATGTGCCATTCTTCCATTCGGAGGCTCGTTCGCCCCGGGTTATCTTTCCAATGACTATTTTTCGCTATATGAGAAAGCGATAGATGTAGTCCGGGAACATGGGGGCGCTATCTCGATATACGATGAATATGGGTTTCCCAGCGGCAGCATGGGAGCAATCAACGGATCGGGTGTGACTACTTTCAAGAACAATCATCCCGAGCACTGCATCAAGCGCCTTGATAAAACGGAGACCGTCCTTAAAAACGGTAGTACTGTTTCGCGCCGTTCGGTCGGGACACCGGAGCTTATGGCAGTTGTAGCCTTTGACAAAAAGACGCATGAGGTTATCAACCTGCGCGAGTTTATCAATGAAAGCAATGCATTGGAGTGGAAGGTTCCCGATGAGGGAAGCTGGACGCTGATGATATTCAAGTGTGTGAAGGACGGTGATCCGAATGTGGATTATCTTTCACCTGAGGCTGTGAAGCTGTTTGTAGAAGATACGCATCAGCAGTATTACAGTCGCTTCAGCGATGCATTCGGGAGCGTGGTTAAATCGACTTCCTTCGACGAGCCGACGATGTATCGAGCCTCGGGTCGCATGTGGACCGGCGATTTTAACAGGAAATTCGAGGAGGTCTACGGTTTTTCTCCCGAAACCCTATATCCTGCTTTGTGGTATGATATGGGTGAGCAGACCGCGGCTGCCCGCAACATGCTTTTCGGTTTGCATGCACGTCTCTATTCGGAAGGTTTTATGAAGACAATCGGTGACTGGGCGGAAGAACATGGTATTCTTGCTACCGGTCATCAGGATCAGGAAGAGGTCGTGAACCCTTGCAGCGTATCAGGTGACCTGATGCTTGTCGGAAAGCATATCTCTATGCCTGGTATCGACAAGATCGGCGGAGACCGCCCCGCGGAGCATTTCTATAAGGTAGTATCTTCGTCGGCAAATAACTGGGATAAAACCTATGTTATGTCGGAAACATATGGTGCTATGGGTAATATCTCTGTAGAGACAATGTACCGCATAGCTACCGAGCAATATACAAAGGGAGTAAATCATCTTATTCCGCATGCAGTGTGGTATAATGATCAGGATGTAACTTTCCTTCCGGAACTGTCGTGGCGCAATCCTCTCTATAAGGATGCATTACCTGACTTCAACCGTTTTTTGAGTCGTCTGAATTATATGTTGGCGCGTCCGGGGCGCCATGTAGCATCTGTCGCGATGCTTTATCCGATCAACACTATGCAGGCAGGTCATTATCTTGATGGGCCGTTGGGCTATATGGCTGGTGGCGTGAGTGTTCCCGGGACAGACTATAATGTGGTGTCACGTGTTCTTACCGATGAGCTTGGTGTAGACTTTACGTATCTTCATCCGGAGGCGATCGACGACCGTTGTTCAGTGGAGGGTGACCGGCTTGTTATGCATAATACGGTTAATACGGAGAATTTTTCGGTGATGATTCTTCCCGGATGCAAGACTCTGACAACCGGGAACCTGAAAAAGATCGAGGAGGCGTGCAATGCAGGCGTGAAGGTTATCTTTACCACTCAGCTGCCTTGTGAGAGCGCCGACAGGGAGACAACTCATGCGGAGGTCGCTGCCGCTGTAGAGCGGATGCTCGCTACGGGTGGTGCAGAGTTCGTGTCTGATCCTACAGCCGCAAGTATGGCGGCAGCTCTTGCCGGTGAGGATCTTGATGTGCGTTTCACAACGTCGCAGAATCCGTTCAACTATATCCACAAGGTTGTAGATGGGGGCAATGTATATTACTTCGGTAATATTGATGACTATATGAGCACATGCACGGTGACGCTTGCCGGCGAGCTTGGTGAGTGCTCGTTGATGAATCCGCGTACCGGTACGGTTGTTCCTGTTGAGCTGACCAGAGGTGATGGTGTGACGACTTTCACCCTTACGCTTGCCCCTGAGCAGTCGATGTTCCTGGTGGAGAATGCGATCCTGGATCCGACAGGAGCTGTAGAGCCTTCTACTGAGCCTGAGGATGGTTACACGATCGAGATGGATTTTACGATCGAGAGCCTTAGCGCTGGGGTGTGCTTCGGCGTTAAGAATCAGGCAAATTTCTACATGTGGCAGATTAACTGCGAGAATGTGGATAAACCTCTTCTGCGTCCGCACCGTTGGATGGGAGGGAATCCAGCGTGCATGGCAGAAGTGCCTGTTCCTGCTGAGGCGAATGTGGTTCCGGGAGAAGTTTGCCATCTGAAGATTGCTGTGACGAACGATAAGCATGCCGATACCTATATCAATGGAGTTCTGGTAGATATGCGCGACGGCGAGTTTCCTCTCGGTGGTCTTGGGTTCCGTCAGGGCTTCAGTGATAAATCGGGTAACCGGCTTGAGATAGCGCTGTTCGATAATATATCTGTGACTGCTAATCCTGAGGGAACAGTGTTGCTGGAGTGTGATTTTGAGAATGATAATCCGTTTTATGGCGGAGAACTGCATGATGGCTCACTGCGTGTGGTCGGTGTACAGGGAGGTGACCGATATGCTTGGTCTCGCCTGATAGGAGATTATGTATGGTTTACAATGGAGGCGGATCTGACGCTTGTGGAGGATGACCTTTGCTATGTGTTCAGTCATCTGGATGACAGAAATTACTATATGTGGGCTCTGAATATCTTCGACGGTTCCAAGCCTCGTATCCGTCATCATATCTTTACCAATGGTGCTCTGAACTGGAATGACAGTGAATTCAGCCAGTTTACCAAAAATCAGATAAAGAATACTCCCAGACATATGCTCATAGAGGTAAAGGGTGGATTTGTGGATACCTATATTGATGATGTTATGGTCGACAGATTTCTCGATTTTTCGAGTAATCTGACTTATGGAAAAGTCGGATTCCGTATAGATTCATCGTCGCAACAGAATGATGAGGCTTATATCGATAATGTGAAAGTGACTGAATATAATGCTGATGGAGAGGGCACAGTTGTTCTTTCCGATGATTTTGAGCCAGGTTCGCCGCGATGGTTTCCGGACGGTAATATTGTGGACCATAACGGCAGTCACCAGCTATACATAGTGCATCCCACCGGGGGGCTGATAAAGATGATTCAGGTAGATGAGCCTGTAGTAGATGGTGTGGCATGTGTAGCTGCCGGAGGTGATTTTAACAGTGGTCGGACATACTCTGTGTCAGGGGTTGAAGTGGATCCTTCGAAAGCGCTTCCCGGGATATATGTGCGCGATGGAAAGAAGACTGTGATTCGCTGAAGGTATTGTGCCTGAAATCAGGATATGGTATTCATGAATAGTATGGAAATAAAGATGAGATTCGTGAATATGAAAGTCTGAATAAGAAATAATAGGTAATAAAAGATTGAAATTGCGGTGGTGTGCCAAACGATTTAGGCATACCACCTTTTTCTTTGCAGAAAAATTGCTAAATTTGCAAGTTGGTGGGCAAATAGTTAATTATCCAATTGAAAGAAAATAAAAAATCAGATAATAATGTATAGAACAACAACATGCGGTGAACTCCGCCTTGCTGATGCCGGTAAAGAGGTCACTCTTGCCGGGTGGGTGCAGCGAGTGCGCAAAATGGGAGGCATGACCTTTCTCGACCTTCGCGACCGTTACGGTATTACCCAGATAGTGTTTAATAACGATACGGATGCTTCGCTTTGCGAGCAAGCCAACCATCTTGGGCGTGAATATGTGGTTCAGGTTACCGGTACCGTGGCAGAGAGAACTTCTAAAAATCCAAATCTGCCTACCGGAGATATTGAGATCATAGCATCTGGGCTTAAGGTGCTGAATGCATCGGAAGTTCCGCCTTTTACTATTGAAGATGAGAGCGACGGTGGCGATGATCTTCGTATGAAATACCGTTATCTCGATCTGCGCCGCAATCCGGTGCGTCGTAATCTTGAACTACGCCACCGTATGACTATGGAGGTGCGTCGCTATCTCGACAGCAAAGGTTTTCTGGAGATTGAGACTCCGATGCTGGTAGGGTCGACCCCGGAAGGTGCGCGCGACTTCGTTGTGCCTTCACGTATGAATCCCGGCTGTTTTTATGCTCTTCCGCAGTCGCCTCAGACACTAAAGCAGCTCCTTATGGTTTCTGGCATGGATCGCTATTTCCAGATTGTGAAATGTTTCCGCGATGAGGATCTGCGTGCAGACCGTCAGCCGGAATTCACACAGATCGACTGCGAGATGAGCTTCGTAGAGCAGGAAGATGTCATATCGCTTTTCGAAGGTATGGCGAAACATCTGTTCAAGGAGTTGCGTGGGGTGGAGCTTACAGAGCCATTCGTGCGTATGCCGTGGAGCGACGCGATGAAATATTACGGCAGCGATAAGCCAGATCTACGCTTCGATATGAAGTTTGTAGAACTGATGGACATTCTGAAAGGGAGCGGTTTCTCGGTATTTGACAATGCGGCCTACATCGGGGGTATATGCGCTAAAGGAGCGGCAGGTTATACCAGAAAGCAGCTTGATCAGCTGACTGAGTTCGTAAAGCGTCCTCAGATCGGTGCCAAGGGTATGGTTTACGCCCGTGTGGAACCGGATGGAACCGTGAAATCGTCGGTTGATAAATTCTATTCGCAGGATACACTTCAGAAGATGAAGGAAGCGTTCGGCGCTGAGCCTGGCGATCTGATTCTGATTCTCAGTGGTGATGATGCGATGAAGACCCGTAAGCAGCTTTGCGAGCTTCGTCTTGAGATGGGTAACCGTCTGGGTCTTCGCGATAAAAATAAGTTCGCGTGTCTGTGGGTTGTTGATTTCCCAATGTTTGAGTGGAGCGAAGAAGAACAGCGCCTGATGGCAATGCACCATCCGTTCACTCATCCTAAGGATGAGGATATTCCGATGCTTGATACAGATCCGGCGGCTGTGCGTGCTGATGCCTACGACATGGTTGTCAACGGCGTTGAAGTAGGTGGCGGTTCGATTCGTATTCATGATAGCGAGTTGCAGGCAAAGATGTTTGAGATTCTCGGATTTACACCGGAAAAGGCTCAGGAACAGTTTGGATTCCTGATGAATGCGTTCAAGTTCGGCGCGCCTCCTCATGGCGGTCTGGCTTATGGGCTTGATCGTTGGGTGTCGCTTTTCGCAGGTCTCGACAGTATACGCGATTGCATCGCATTCCCGAAGAATAATTCAGGTCGCGACGTGATGCTTGAGGCTCCGGCTCCTCTCGATCAGAAGCAGCTCGACGAACTTCAGTTGGAGCTGGCTCCTGATGAAAAGAAGGCGTAATCGCTGATAATGAGGATGAAAATCAAAGAGATAACAGACGTAATAGAGCGTTTTGCTCCTCCGGCGCTTCAGGAAGATTACGATAATACCGGCTACCAGACAGGGGATCCGGAGGCTGAGGCTTCCGGAGTCCTGCTCTGTGTGGATGTGACGGAGGAGATAGTAAATGAGGCGGTAGAAAGAGGATGTAATCTGATAGTGTCGCATCATCCACTATTGTTCCGGGGGGTAAAGTGTGTTATCGGACGGAACCGTCCGGAGCGTGTGCTCGCGGAAGCCATCCGCCGAGGTGTGACTGTGTATTCATCGCATACGGCTACAGACAGCGCTGTAGGTGGTGTGTCGTGGCGTATGGCGGAGAGGCTCGGGCTGGTAGATGTAGAAGTGTTGGTCCCGTCGTCAGCAGGCGCGCAGACTGGTCTTGGCGTTGTCGGCAATCTTCCGGCGCCAATGTCTTTAGACCGTTTTCTCGTATCGGTTAAAGATGCATTCGGGTGCAAGGCGCTTAAAGTTTCGCGTTTCGATGGGGCTGCGACGGTGTCGCGCGTGGCAATGTGTGGCGGATCTGCCGGTGAATTCATGCCGGAGGCTATAGCTGCAGGTGCGCATGTTTATGTCACTGCCGACTGTAAATTAAACCAGTTTCTCGACTATGCACGTGATATTGTATTGGTCGATGCCGGGCATTTCGAGACAGAAGAGTGTACAAAGCAGATTTTTTTCGATGTAATCACAGAAAAATTTCCTAACTTTGCAGTCTGTTACTCAGAGAAAGAAAAAAATCCAATAATATATTTGTAAGCAGAAATGGCTAACGATAAAATTAAAAACGAGAACCTCTCAGTGGAGAGCCGTCTTCGGTCGCTTTACGAGCTTCAGACTATTCTTACCGAGATTGACCGCATAAAGATTATCCGCGGGGAGCTCCCTCTGGAGGTAAAGGATCTGGAAGACAATCTCGAAGGTCTTCGTACACGTATCGCCAACTACACCGCTGAAATCGAGGAATTCCGCAATAAACTTGCTCAGGAAAAGGAGAAAATTTCCGACGCGCAGAATAAAATAGCGCGTTACAAGGAGCAGCTCGACAATGTTCGCAACAATCGTGAGTTCGATCTCCTGACAAAAGAAGTTGAATTCCAGAGCCTTGAAATCGAACTTTGCGAAAAACATATCAACGAATACACCCGTCAGATTGAGAACCGTACTGCCGATATCGAGACTACAAAAGAGAAAATATCTGACAATGAGCATATTCTGGCAGAAAAGAAAGCCGAGCTTGATGAGATTGTGACTGAGACCCGTCAGGATGAGGAGCGTCTTCGTCAGCAGGCAAAGGATCTGGAGGCTCATATAGATGACGATCGTACTCTGTCGGCGTTCAAGCGTATCCGCAAAAATGCCCGTAATGGTCTCGGTCTGGTATGCATCCAGCGTAATGCCTGCGGCGGTTGCTTCAACCGTATTCCTCCGCAGAAACAGCTTGAGATAAAGATGCACAAGAAGGTGATAGTATGCGAGTACTGCGGACGTATCATCATTGATCCAGAAATTGCAGGGATAGTTGAAGAAACTCCCGCCAAATAAGGTTTACAAACTCTTAGGCGTTGTTCCGGTCTTTGCGGAATCGTGCCGATGTTGATTATAAACGTTCCCCTGTTGCGGCTTCAGGCTACAGGGGGATTTTTTTTCTTTATAAATATGTGGATGTAAAATTCTGGAAAGGGTATGGCTGAATATCGGTTTTGTCCGAATGTTGGTATTTAAATACTGTTCTAAAGAATTTAATAGAGTTGTTTTATAGCTCCCGTGCTATTTTTTTTGAAAAATGGGGTGTCAGTTTGCCAAAAAATTACTAATTTTGCACTCTGTTTAGAAGGCAGTGGATGGAACTGCTGTCTTCCGGTAAAGTTCTATGATTTGGGCATGTGTCCGTCGGGTGTGCGCATGGGTTTGCGGAATCCTGGTCGATATGATGCTAAAGTAAGCAATAGGAAACGTATGAAGCTATTACAAGCCAAACTCTCCAAATACACCGCTCCTCAGGAGGCAAAGGCTGCTGGAGTGTATCCGTATTTCAGAGCTATATCTTCGGAGCAGGAACCCGAGGTTATAATCAATGGCAAAAAGGTGCTGATGTTCGGCTCAAACTGTTACTCGGGTCTGGTGTCGGATCCCCGTATCAAAGAAGCTGCGATAGAGGCTATCAGGAAGTATGGTACCGGATGTGCCGGTTCTCCTTTCCTGAATGGAACTCTTGATCTTCACAAGCAGCTTGAGGCTCGCATCGCAGAATATATTGGTAAAGAGGATGTGATGATCTATTCAACCGGATTCGAGGTAAATCTCGGTGTTGTTTCTTGCCTTACAGGTCGCGAGGATTATATCCTTTGGGACGAGCAGGATCACGCATCTATTATCGAAGGACGGCGCCTGAGCTTCTCGCAATCGTTGAAATACCGTCACAATGATATGGAGTCGCTTGAAAAGCAACTTCAGAAATGTGCTCCCGATAAAGTGAAGCTTATCGTTACCGATGGTGTCTTCTCGATGGAAGGTGATGTCGCTAATCTGCCTGAAATGGTTCGTCTTGCAAAGAAGTATGATGCTCAGATTATGGTAGATGAGGCTCATGGTATTGGCGTTTTTGGTAAGGGAGGCCGTGGAACTTGCAATCACTTCGGTGTTACAGAGGATGTGGATCTCATTATGGGTACATTCTCAAAATCGTTTGCTTCTTTGGGTGGCTTTATCGCTACCGATAAGGAGATTACCAACTTCCTCCGTCATCACTCGCGCTCATATATCTTTACTGCCAGCATTACCCCTGCTTCAACCGCAGCTGCTCTTAAGGCTATAGATATTATGGAAGCGGAACCGGAGCGTCAGGAGCATCTTTGGGAAATAACAAATTTTGCTCTCGAAGGGTTCCGCAATATGGGTTGTGAGATAGGAAATACATCTACTCCGATTATACCGCTCTTTATACGCGACGATTTCAAGACGTTTGCTATCACCCGTGATCTTTTCGATGAAGGTATTTTTGTTAATCCTGTAGTAAGTCCGGCTGTAGCGCCTCATGACACGCTGATCCGTTTCAGTCTTATGGCAACCCATACTCGTGAACAAGTTCAGACTGCTCTTGAAAAGATACAGAAAGTGTTCCGCAAATATGATCTTATTCCCTGATCTGCATAGAGGATTTGCTTAAATAAAAATGTCCACGCCTGTTTTACAAACTAAGCAGGCGTGGACGTTTTTATAAGGTTCAGGATATGGCGTGTCAGCTCTCTTGGGCAATTGTCTGTATGATCATGCCTGCAAGTGTCATTCCGAATATAGCTGTGATGTGGCATAGCGATCCGTTGGTGATCACTTTGTTGAAGTTCATAGGGGTATCAGCGTGGGAGTGGGACGAGGATTCCTCGGATGCTCCGAGGTTTGGAAGGAGCTCGTCGGAGTATACGCAACGGAATTTTTTTCTGGGGTATGCACCGGTTCTTTTGAAGCGGCGACGCAGGGCTGCCGCCAGCCGGCAACCAGTGACGGAATTAAACTCTCCGGTGCGGATTCTTGTCGGGTCGAGCTTTAAAGCTGCTCCCATTGAGGAAAAAAGTTTCGGACCGTGAGTTCGGGTGCTATTATATATAAGGAGAGCTTTGTCTGCGATAGAGTCTATTGCGTCGATAATGAAGTCGTATTCTTCGAGGTTGAATTTTTCGGCTGTGTCGGCTGAATAAATTTCTGTGATTGCTGTGATGGTGGCCTCGGGATTTATTGTGAGCAGGTGAGACCGCATGGTGTCGGTTTTGGGCTTTCCGACAGTAAGCGTCGTGGCGGGAACTTGGCGGTTGATATTGGATGTTGCCACTTTGTCGGCATCAACAATTGTTAAGTTCGTGATTCCTGTTCTTATGAGCGCTTCTGCAGTCCAGCTTCCAACGCCGCCGATTCCAAAAATTATTATTTTTTTACTGCGCATTTTCTCCATTGTAGCCGTTCCCATGAGTAATCGGGAACGGTCGAAAATGTCTTTTGGGTTGTATTGCATAAGGAAATTTGTTGTGATTCTCGGTGCAAATTTAGGGATTCCGGGTTGAATTTGTATATGAGTTGTTGGTTATTTTTGTTGCGAGTACCCTTGTTTTGAGGGTCAGTTTTGGTCTGTAGGTGGCAGTTGAGGCTCAAAACATGCTAAAAAACATAGTTTTTAAAA
>CAZDWY010000043.1:0-21174 GCA_964509345.1 uncultured Alistipes sp. | reverse complement strand
TAAAGAATTTCACTTTTTTTTGTTGTAACGAGGTCAGTCTTCCTCCACAAATACACTCACATATCCTCAATCAATTAGGAGATTTTAGAGACCCGAATATTTCATTTGGAATATGTAAGAAATGCGGAGGTATCACTATAAAGTTTTTAATAGGGTCTGAAACTATTTACACCGACCAAAATTCATTGATAGAAATCTCAAGCGGAGTAATTTCCATATGTTCTAATTGTAAAAATTGCGAGGATTTACAATATAGAGAAATAACTGATTCTGCAGAACTGCAGAACTTGACACTGAAACAAAACGAGTTACCTCCTCTTTTATTGAAAAAGGTAGCTTTCAAATTATTTGCAGAATATATCGTTAGTTTAAAAAACAATAATGCTACTTATATGTTATGTACTCTCAATAATTGTTTTGCGGGACCCACACAGATGGGTGTCGTATTATCCGATAACCCGCAGTTTGAAAGAATATATAGATTATCGTTTGAAATAAAATATACTGCTACTTCTTATATCGGGATTGAATACTTTGTAAGGGGAAATTTAATGAGAAGTTTTAATTTGGATATTGAAGAAATTATTGCAGATATAGATTGGGTAGATATCCCCAGGGACCAAGCGTTAAAAAATCTTCACTCACTATTTCACAATTAATTTTACAAGTCTCATCGCATTATGAGATATGGGAAAAGACATAAATGGCAACCCTGTCCAATACATAGAAGTACCCATATTAAATGCAAGTCAAGATGGTGTTGTAAAGCATCTATATCCCTCTGTTTTTAGAAAAATAAGAGTGTGGACGGGACTGGGAGTACGGCTGAACTATTTAGGAAGTCAAATATATGAGACAAGGTTTAGAGGCTCTAAAAGGAAAAAACTTTAGTAGTTTCCGATATTAAATACATTCGCACTTTACGATACGGAACGACATCTCTAATGTTCGCCCAGATTCCAACTATTGATATTGTAGAATAACCAATCCTATATAGACATCGATTTTTCCTGAGAATATATAAATATTTATTAACAATTACAGTCTGTATAAACTGACGTGTAATCCACATTTGAAAAAGTAAAAGCGATATACAACTAGTTGATTAAGTAAGATTCAGTAGCTCAGTTGGTAACATTTGAAAGACGAGCGTAAGCGAGGCATTTGCAAGTCTATGTCTACAACGGGACTGTCTCAAAGATAATTTTTACAGAAACTGAGAATAACGTCACAGTAAAAATAACATATCTAATTAAATAAAATGGGATTTTTCGGAAGTTTCAATGCGATAGGCAAA
Source organism: uncultured Alistipes sp. (assembly GCA_964509345.1). Taxonomy (GTDB): domain Bacteria; phylum Bacteroidota; class Bacteroidia; order Bacteroidales; family Muribaculaceae; genus UBA7173. The sequence goes on along the minus strand of CAZDWY010000043.1, from coordinate 19,877 downwards.
ATCTATTCACATTTGTGCAAGATCGAACCAATGTTCAACGAACTCATGGCTGGACAGAGGGCAATGAACATTCGAAAATACAGTAATGTTTTGGCATCTTTTCGCCGTGTTTTGCCCTCATCTTCAGTCGTGTGGGTCCCACACTTCTTCATCTTCGGACGAAATACATCAGAAAGTATGCTCCCGGATAATGTAAAATAATTTCCACGACTAACTTATTAAAATAATTCATATTTATGACACCAGGACGAGCAAAGCTATACGCGTGTCCGCATTGCGGTGAGAAAAAAGAACTACTTCAAGCGTTGACTTTGGATATCATTTGTGCCGAAACCTTGTGGAGTGATGGAAGAAGAATATATCCCATTAGTATTCCGATTTCTCCCATACAAAAATGTGAATATTGCGGATCATACTCATTGTATTCTGAGTGGAAAAAGTGTGGTCAATCTAAATATTTTGACAGTGGAACATTTTATTACTTGACCTATGAGGAGGCGAAAGTTGCCTATACTCAACTTACGGAATGCGGTAGTTATAGTGATAAAGATATGTTAACTATTTGCCTTGAATTTATTAAGTCATATAATGACAGATTCAAACGTAGAGAAGATGTCACAGAAGGATGTGACGATTCAGTGTTATTCAAGCATGCAACAAATAAAGCTATTAAATTGCTGGGCGACGACTATAAATCTTTGATTATAAAAGGTGAACTCTTCAGTGAGCGTGGAGAATTTAATGAGGCTATAGAGATACTTTTGAGAGTTCGCAATAAAAGATATAGTTGGATGGCAGAATAGATAATGTACTTTTGTAGGTGCAGTGATAGTAAGCCTTTCTTGTTAGTTGAGCGCGGTAAAAAAATCGATTGGTCTACAAGTAACACTTTTAGTGAGACATAACAAGGTACTAAGGCTGACAATCACAGTAAAGGAAATGATATTCATTTAGTAACATTCTTTTTTAATTTCAGTTTGCTTAAATCATAAGAATATGAAAAGATCATTAATCTTAATGACGGGAATAACTATTGCACTTATGACCTGTGCGACTGCCGGTTTTGCTGAACGATTTGATAACTACCTGAATTGGTTGCTCCCTGCATTAGCTTATCTTGGTATCTTGATATTTGTATTTGTAGTATTGTTTTGGGGAGTAGTTTATGTGATGAGAAAAAGAATTGCGCCCAAATTGGAGCAGTTTACACGATTTCTTCGTCAATCACCCTTTTTGTCAATTATCGTATGGGGCATTTTGTTGGTAATGCCATTTACTATAGTTACTTTTTACGGATATTATTTATTCTTCCCAATGGGCTCTATATTGATATTAATATCAATGATTTCATTTCCCATACTCTTAAGTATAAGAGACTTTCGGTGTAGCCTAAATGGTTCATTCATGAAATGGAATATAATATTTGCCATATCATGCATATGTGCAAGCGTTTCATTCATCTGTCTTACAAATGGGAGGTGGTTAAGAATGAAATTAGCTTATTACGAGATATTAACAGATACACTCTATCAGCATCCATATGATTCAATGAGTAGTCTTTGGGGGCAAACAATATTTTTTTTATCGGGTATATTATTAGCAGTAGTATTTTGTTGGATTTATAAAGGAATACATGCCCTTTCGGTGTATTTGCTACATTTACCCATTGTAAAGACTTTTTGTGATAAGACAAAGAAATGTTTGGATGAATTTTGTAGTTATATATTCAAAATCACATATTTGAATCATTTAATTGAGATGTTGAAACCTTCGTTTAGGTATATCAATAATCAGTCGATTCAGTTAATGAAATGGTGGGATAGGACTGTGAATAATCGGAGTTAGTTGGTTATTCATGCTAATAACATAGATTAAGGGTATTTATCAATACTGTAATTTTTATGATAGAAGATAAAATGTTTGGTTGTCTTTATGGACAGGCTGTTGGCGATGCTCTTGGCTTAGGGAGTGAGTTTATGAACAAGGAGGAGGTCGTGAAGAACTATCCAGGCGGCTTGTCTCATTACGATCAGATAATTCAAGATGCCCATCGTCGCCGATGGAAGAAAGGTGCATGGACTGACGATACCGATATGATGCTGTGTATCATGTCTGCATTTGAGGACAGAAAATTCAATGTTCCTAAGATTGCCCGGAATTTCAAAGACTGGTTTAATGGGGATCCTATGGGCATTGGCGGTCATACATTCAAGGTGTTGTGCATGACGGATTATGTTGAACAACCAGAAATGTGTTCAAAACTATGGTGGGATTTATCCCGTCATCGGAGTGCGGCGAATGGGGCGTTGATGCGAACATCTGTAGTTGGACTTGCTCACGACAATTTCGTAATGCAAGCCGAGGCAATTTGTAAACTTACCCATTACGACCCTCGTTGTATTGGGTCTTGCGTGATTGCTTCCTCAATTATTCACAATCTTGTATGGAATGATTATGACTTGACATATGATGAGATCAAAACTCTCGCTAAAGAATACGATGAGAGGATAATTGAATGGATTGATTTGGCATATCAAAATGAGGAGATTTCAGCCCTCGATTTAGACGAACAGGATTCAATAGGATATACGCTTAGAACACTGGCTGCTGCTATATGGTGTTATTGGCATGCTAAGTCTTTTGAAGAAGGGCTTTTGGCTATCGTAAATGAAGGTGGAGATGCCGATACAAATGGCGCGATCGCGTGTGCAATTCTGGGCGCAAAATTTGGATACAATTCAATCCCAAAATATTATATCGAAAATCTGTATAACGAAAGTTCATATCGGGATAAAGTAAATAAATTCATCAGCAGTGTATTATATGGGAATATGTAAGAGAACAATACATTTTTCTGATGTTCAACAGATGAAACCACTTTTTAATTGAATTAAGTAAGTCGTGGAAATTATTTTATATTATCCGTAATAATTTTCATGACTTACTTAGTAAAAACAGTTGCGCCACATATCTCTGCATGGCTTCTGGAAATGCCTGCGGGATATGTGGCGCAATTGCTGTTGTTAATGTTTTATTTCAGCTTTTTGCCGTCGGAAAAGGCATTCGCGATCCGCGATCCGAGGGCGAGGTAGCCGTTGTGAATGGGATCGAAGGTGATGAGCTTCATTTTTTCCACATCGGGCTTACCATCTTCGGCGAGATAGCGCTCATAGCATACGATATTCACTATCTCGGCTATGATATAGTAGCCGGTCTCCGATTCATAAAGCTTCTCCTTGATACGGCATTCCAGCGTCAGCGGGAAGCAGTCGAACAGGGGTGCCTCCACATTTTCGGCCTTCGTTGATTTCCAGCCGGTAGCGAGCATTTTGTCGGGATGCTTGCGGGCGCTGACAAGCCCTACGTAATCGGCGGCAACCACTGTGTCGGCAGTTGCGAAGGCAACCGTGAAGTCGCCGCAGCGGTTTAGGTTGTCGGTGGTGGCATGTGCGCCCATCGAGATCATTATCTCTTTCATATCCCACTGACCGCCCCAGGCGGCATTCATGGCGTTTGGCGTTCCGTCGGCATTATATGTGCCGATTATCATTACCGGCTGTGGAAGCATCCACGCATGAGGAGCGAAATTCTTGTTCATACGGTTCATATTGATGGTGAACAACTTATCAGCGTGCGAAGCGTGCGCGTGCTTTTCCGTAAGCTCCGTAAGCTTCAACAAAGAAGATCCCCTCCGCGATTCTGTCGGCATTTACAGGAACATCCCCTGCGAAGGTCGCTATGAGGCGTCCCTGAGTGTCGAATACCCGTGTTGTCTCAGTTCCGGCGGGAAGGATGATCATGTTGCCTTCGATCCTGATAGCTTCGTTTTCATAGCTTCCTGCAACCTGGATCGCATCGTTTTCAGCCTGTGTGATAGCGAAACTGTGAAGCCGTATTGTGCCCATTCCTGTGGCATGCGCTGCGAATACGCGGTTACCGGCCGGCAATGCGTCTTTTGCGCCGTTGCGGGTGGATAAGCGGAATGTGTATTCGTCGGCACTGGCGCCGGCAGGAATTGTGACGGTGCCTACCGGTGTCATCGCTTCCGGATCAGATACAGGAGCCGAGCAGATGTCCCATTCAACGTCATATTCCGAGATGGTCGATGCCGTTACGGTCAGGTCATACTCCATTGATGGCTCAAGATATATGTATGGTGATACGGCCCAGTCGTTTGATATAGAGAATCGGCTGTAGAAGGTGATGCCGCCATTCTCCATATTCTGCCATTCGTAGTTGTCGCGGTCAAGGTTATGGCGTGTCCAGCTTTGCAGATCTGCCTGATAGGGAATAGCAGCTCCCTTGCCGATATATACCTTGACGGATGCGGGGAGGGCTTGTGCTGCGCCATGTTCGTTGAATACCTGAACCGAATATTCATATTCGCCGGTCTCCGGTATGTCAGTGTCCACGAACTCCATCTTGGCTCCCGGCTCTATGTCGTCACGAAGGTCAGCGATACGTTCGGAATTACGTAGAATGATCACACGTGTAAGCTCATCGAGCGGATAACCGGCATTGTCGATTCCCGGGTTGCGCCAGTTCAGGGTAGCGCTCAGAGAGAAGTCTTCCGCAGGCTCCACTGTCAGCTCCGTAGCGATAGTGGGAAGAGGATTTACCTTTTCCATGCGTATCGAATAGATCTCTATTCCACAGTATTCGGCTGTGCCAGCCACGTGGTGCCATGCCATGGCGTAATCGCCCTCGGTTGCTATGCGGATCACAGCGGAATTCTCGTGGTTGTTCCATATCTCCGACATGCGGAAGCTTTCGGCAGGAACAAACGTTCCAGGCAGGTCGGCGCGGTCGGTGACATATCCGAAATCGTAGTTCGCATGGCGGTCGTTAACCTCGAAAGTCACTTTATAATAGCCTTTCTCCAGATGAATGTAGGGGGTGGCAACGTAGTCGTTGTTGTCAGCTCCCGGAATACGTGATGAATTCCAAGAGTAGCGCCATCCATATTCGATATGCCATTCGCGTCCGCTTTCACCGTCGGGGTTATGTGCTACCCAGCGGGCGAGCTGCTCGTAGTTTTCGCGGTCGTAGCCTGTTGTCCATTCATAGGGGAACTCCTCAACTCCGGTTCCGACATACATGCTCTCAACTTTACGGGCATCCTCTTCCGAAGCGCCGAGCTCGTTGTAAGGAAGAATATGATAGGTATGCAGACCGGGCTGATCCACTTCTGTATCGATGTATGTGCCTTTCTGTCCCGGAAGCATATCGGTGAGCGTAGCTACAAGAACGTCATCGCGATATACCTCTACCTTTTCGAGCGCTGCCAGATCGTTCCCTTTGAGGGTCTGCGACGGGTTAGTCCATTCGAGCCATACCTTCATCGCTCCGTTGGGATCTACTGTCGTGGAAAGGTCGCTTACCGGCTGGGGCCAGTCCTTAACGATACGCATATTAAGGTAATATACTCCATAGCCCATGGAACTGCCATTCTCGGCATGGGCATGGAAGCCTACATAATAGGTTCCGGGGTCATTGATTGTGGCAAGTGTGGCTCCGGTTGTTCCGGGGTATGAAGTGCCCCCAAGTGGCATTGTAAAGGTCGAAGGATCGGCGGGATCAGTGCCAAGATACCAGTCGAGCACGCCGTAGCTCTCGGCGGATACGGATATCTTGTAGTCGCCTGCCTCTGCTATTTCTAATCCGGGCGACACGAGCCAGTTGTCTTCCTGCTCATCGGGATCGATGAAAGCATATGAGTTATCCGACTCTTCGTAATACCACGAGGCGTTGCCGGTTGTGGCGCTACCGCGGATCGCCGACCAGTATAGACAGTCGTCGGGGAATGTAGAGCGGTATGGAAGTTGCATTGTTTTAGGCTCAGCTGCGGGAATAACCTCAATGGCATGGGTGCCGTCACCCTCTACCAGCGAGAAGCCTGTGACGTAGAGTGTGAACTGGTTGGCTTTGCTATAGCAGTTCAGACCGAAGTTATAGTTGCCACCCTCATCTACGCGGAATGATTTACGGAGGCGTTTCCAGCGCCCCTGAACTGTTTCGTTGTTCATGTCAATGAGCACGGTTCCGTTGCGCTGAGCCGCAGGGGTGTCACCCTGTGCCACGGTAACGCGGAAGTTCTCAGGTGAGAATTCTGTGCGTACCCATATGGTCAGGTAATAGTCCTTGTCGGCCTCAAGAGTGATATCGGGGGATATCAGCCATGCATCAGCTGCCGATGTCTCTGAGAAGACATACTGCACACCGTTGGTACACCCTGTGTTACCCCATTCACCGCTCATCTCGCCGGTGATATTAAGCCACGCTTTGCTACCGTTGCCACGGGTATTGTACCATTCGGTATCAATTCCATATGGCGATCCGAGTTCAGAGGTATAAGGTACATTGAATGCAGCGGACGCCGATAGAGTGCACGCTGCTATACATACTGCTGTCAGTAAGGAATGTTTTAACGAGAATGTCATGAGTGAATATGCTAATTTTTATGCAAATATAGGATATACGCGCGTATTCACCAAGCCTTTCATCCCTTTAAACTAATTTTAATCCGTCTTAACACACGGATTGAGATTCTTGCTCCCGGGAGTTTTACAGGTATTTTTGATTAAAAATCAGATTTTACTATATTTGTAGTTCCAAGTTTCGTATTTGTAGATACAATGTTTACCCGAATTCAGGTAAATTTAATATATACAACTGTTTACCCATGAAAAGCCGGAGCGTTATCCAAAAATTAATGATATTTCTGATTTCTTTATCAGCAACAGCAACAGCGGTTGCACAATCATCTGCGATAGCAGTGGGGAGACTGACATGTGAGTATCTGGAGAACCCGCTGTGCGTTACGACCGATACTCCGAGGCTCGGATGGAAGATTGTTGCAGCTGGTATCCGCAGGCATGATATCACCCAGAGTGCCTATCAGATTCTTGTGGCTTCCGATGAAGATACTCTTGCCGGTAATGTCGGCGACTTGTGGGACAGCGGAAAAGTACAGTCAACCGCGTCGTCGCAGATATTCTATGAGGGCATTCCGCCTCGGGAAGGAAGTGTTTGTTATTGGAAAGTGAGGGTATGGGACAATCATGGCGACGTATCACCCTGGAGCTATAGTGCTATGTGGGGGAGTGGGCTGAAGAACTGGAATGCTGAATGGATCGGCGATAAGCCTGATAGTGATTTGTGTGAATATCTTGATTATGTGCGCCGGCACAATGCCGATGGAGATTTCGACACACAACGCTGGATAAATCCGCCTACTCTGCCGTCGCCGTTGCTCAGGCGTTCGTTTACGCTCGAGGGTGATGTTAAGCAAGGCATAGTCTATGCTTCAGCGGTGGGTTATTATGAACTATGGATAAATGGACATAGAGTCGGAGATGCCCTCCAGACACCGGGCTGGACCGATTATAACGATTGCATACAGTATCAGGCATACGATGTGACTCCTTATCTCCGTGAAGGTGAAAACGTGATCGCGGCTACGCTTGCCGATGGTTGGGCGTTGGGACGTCTCGCCGGGGTGAAATGGATGCGGAGTTTTCCTCATCGTGGATTTTATGCGACCGACCGACGGCTCATAGCCCGCCTTGACATGATGATGACCGACGGCAGTGAATTAGCTGTAGTTACAGATGGTTCATGGCTTATTGAGCCTGAGGGCTATGTGCGTGAAGCTGACAACTTCGGAGGAGAAACCATTGATATGTCCCGTATGCCTCATGGCTGGACAATGCCGGGATTTGATGATACCGGATGGCAACCGGCGACAGTCGATTCCGCGATTACCGCGCGCCTTGTGGCGCAGCCCGACGAACCGATCAGGGTTCATAGCATTCTGAAACCGAAAAGGATCTGGAAAGACAAAGATGTCTATATGGTAGATTTCGGGCAGAATATCGCCGGTCACTGCACACTCCTCATAAAAGGGGAGAAGGGTGATACTGTCACTGTAAGATACGGCGAATGGCTCAACGACGACGGCTCGTTGTATACCCAGAGCCTCGGCTATGCGCGTGCTACCGATAGGTTCGTTTTGTCGGGAGGGGACGATCTGTTCGATCCCTCATTCACATACCATGGATTTCAGTTTGCCGAGGTGAGCGGCATCGACGGTGAGCTGACTGAAGATATGATTGAGGCGAAAGCCGTATCTTCAGCCGGTAGGCAGACCGGGAGTTTCGAATGTTCTAATCCAGATCTGAACCGTCTGTTCAATAATATCTTATGGACACAGCGCAACAATATGTTCGGTGTCATGACCGACAATCCGTCGCGCGACGAGCGCACCGGAGCCATGGGCGACATCCAGATATTTGCCCAAAGTTCCATATTCAATATGGATATGGGAGCTTTCTATACGAAATTCATGCGTGATGCAGGCGAACTGTCGCCGAACGGTCAGTTCATGTCCATGATACCGTCGCTACGCTACCCCGGAGTGTGGAACGGATGGATCGGCGCCCCCGGATGGTGTGAGGCGCCTTTTATCGTTGCATGGAGAATGTATGAGAATTATGGCGACACCACGGGGATGGCATCGCTCTATGAGAATATGAAGACCCACGTGGCTTCAACTCTCAGGGAGAACCCCGATTCGGTATGGCGTGTGCGCCATAATCATAATGGCGACTGGCTGAATGCCAACACGGTTTCCGGATCTCCCGATCCTACATTCTCCACTTCACGTGGCGCCACACCCGACGATATGTTTGCAACGGCTTTCCTTGCCTGCTCCGTGCGGATGCTTTCCAAGATCGCCGGGGTGCTCGGGCATGCCGGAGATATGGAAACGTACAAGGAGCTTGCCGATGGGATACGCCGGGTGTTTATCCGCGAGTTTGTGGAACCTGACGGAATAGTGGCTGGCGACACTCAGGGTGCATACTCACTCGCGCTGTTCTACGATCTTGTGCCTGAGCATCTGCGTGAGGCTGCTTTCAGCAATCTTTTGCGTTGCATTGAAGAATACGACATGCGTTTGTCCACAGGGTTCATCACAACGCCTATGATGATGCAGCTACTGGTTGATTTCGGGCGCGAGGATGTTGCTTACGGTTTGCTTACTTCGACACGCTTCCCGTCGTGGCTCTATATAGTGCGCAACGGAGCAACTACCGTATGGGAACGGTGGGATGCCTGGATTCCTGGTGTAGGTTTCCAGAACCCGTCGATGAACTCACTCGACCATGTGGCATTCGGAGCTGTGGCGGAATGGATGTATCGCAATATATTGGGTATAAATCCTGATGAAACTCATCCCGGTTATGAGCATTTCCATCTGCATCCCCGTCCCGGTGGTGGGCTAACCTGGGCTCGAGGATCATACGACTCTCCGCGCGGGCTTATCACATCGGAATGGAGGATGGAAGAAGATGGCTCCACGCTTTATCGGTTTACAGTGCCGGTCAATAGCAGGGCTACAGTCGTTTTGCCAGCTAATTCCATAAATGATGTGATCTCCGTTGGTATGGGACCGGTCCCGGAATTCAGGGCGTCAGACAACGGCACGGTAACGGCGACCGTCGGCTCGGGAACATACTCCGTACGGATTGCTGGAGCGGTAGTCAATAACTGATTATTTCTCATATGCTGTGAACCGCGACAATGTATTTATACGTTTAATTATTGCCAGTGAACTATCTGATTTCGAAATATGACACTTACCAATGTTCCAATCACAGAAACTGTTGAGGCTGCCGTGACCCGCGCGGCAGGTCGCTTGTCGGAGATCAATGTCGACGACGCAAAAATTACACCTAAGTGGCAAGGTCCTCTACCATCCATCGAGACGCTACGTGACATAGTTGACCAGTTGCGCATCATTATATTCCCTGATTTCTTTGATCAATTGCGAGGTTGCCGCTCTATGACAACCGCCCGGTTAATGGTGAGCGTCGACAGGCTTTACCGTATCTTATCAATGGAAATTGGAAAATGTCTTGCCGCCATGGACTGTGGTTGCGACACCGGGAGCCGGCAAGCGGCGGGTTCTTCGATAGCTCTCTCCCTCATTGACCGCCTTCCGGAGCTTAAAAGGTTGCTCTACACCGATGTAAAGGCTATTTACGATAATGATCCGGCTACTGATGACTACTGCGAGATAATACTCAGTTATCCCGTTGTGGAAGCCATGATTCATTATCGTTTGGCGCATGAACTTGTAAAACTGAATGTACCGGTTCTCCCTCGCATACTCACCGAACTCGCACATTCCAACACTGGTATCGATATCAATCCGGGAGCAAAGATCGGAGAATATTTCGCAATCGACCATGGCACGGGAGTAGTAATAGGAGAAACTTGTGTAATTGGTAATCATGTCACCCTGTATCAAGGTGTAACCCTTGGCGCAAAGAATTTCACCCTCGATGCGGAAGGTCGCCCGGTCAATATTCCTCGCCATCCGATTCTTGAAGACAATGTGACAATTTATGCCAATTCTACTATTCTTGGACGTGTTACAATAGGTCATGATACAGTTATCGGAGGTAATGTATGGCTCACCGAATCTGTAGCGCCCCATTCCAGAGTGATTCAATCACCATTTACTGCCTCCAATCGCATAATAACCAAGGATCCGGGATAAAAATTGTTTCCGGTCACAGATATCTTGAATATAAATTCCAACAAGTTATGAATATCCACAAAAATTCATTCGAACTCATAGGCAATACCCCCCTTATAGAGATTTCAAACATAGAGAAAGAGCGTGACCTGAAAGCGCGTGTACTGGTGAAAGTCGAAGCCTTCAACCCGGGTGGAAGTGCAAAGGACCGCATTGCCCTTGCCATGATTGAAGCTGCTGAAAAAAGTGGTCAGTTGAAACCTGGCGCTTCCATTATCGAGCCTACCAGCGGTAATACCGGTATCGGGCTGGCATGGATAGGTGCCGCGAAAGGTTATAAGGTAATCCTCACCATGCCTGAGACAATGAGCGACGAACGTAAGCAACTGCTCCGTGCCATGGGGGCTGAACTCGTGCTTACCCCTGGAGCTGAGGGCATGAAAGGGGCTATTGCGAAAGCTGAGCAGCTTAGGAAAGAAATCCCAGGCAGCGTTATTATGAGCCAGTTTGATAATCCGGCAAACCCGCTTATCCATACCTTGACCACAGGCGAAGAGATTTGGCGCGACACTGACGGGGAAGTAGATGTAATTGTGGCAGGAGTGGGTACCGGGGGCACACTTTCTGGAACAGCCAGAACGCTGAAAAAATACAACCCGGACATTAAAGCCGTAGCAGTCGAACCCGCATCATCACCCGTACTGGAAGGTGGGCAGCCTGGTCCTCATAAGATACAGGGTATCGGCGCTGGATTCATTCCCGACAACTACGATCCAACGGTAGTCGATGCAGTCATGCCTGTTACAGACGAGGAAGCTATCTCCACAATGAAAGAACTTTCTGCTAAGGAAGGTATATTTGCCGGTATCTCATCCGGTGCCGCTCTCGCCGCGGCATTAAAGCTCGCTGCAGATCCTGCCAATGCCTCAAAAACTATCGTCGCAATACTCCCCGACACAGGTCAGCGCTACCTCTCCATGCTCTGATCTAATCCATTCGAGCGAGCACTCTTCTATTCCATTAATAGTGAGAACTTAAGCACTACGGCAATGTGCATTGCTGAGACTGTCGGTCAACTCTGTAAGGCGCATTGTCGCGTTAAGTGCATGTGCCGGTGTTAGGGGGGCTGGGAACAGTACAAAAAAATTGATTTGTCTCACGACAAACCAATCTTAGTTAACCTTAAATCTAATACCATGAAAAACACGTTGCAAAGGTAAGGGCTTTTTACGGCTCTGTCAAGTATTTTGAGGAAAAATGTTGCCTATTTAACAATATTTTGCATCATGTGGCGGATAATGACGCTTTTTGGGAGCAAAATGCCCCGTAAATCCCATCTCGGTTGACGTTTTGTCAAATTTTTGATGGATGACGGCATTGTAATGGCGTGCGGTGGAATCGGGTATCCGGATTTGCAGTGTGGTTTGTGATTATAGGGCATTTTGTGTACCTTTGCATAGTAAAATTAACCTTAAAACTTATACGGAATATTGATGATGAGAAATGTTTTAAAACTTATCGCGGTATTTTGGGCGCTGACAACAATTTTTCAGATGTCGGCCCAGTGTCCCCCAGAGCGTGACACACTGCCGCGTATCGACAATACACGCTACATTCTTACTCCTCCGGCTCCACGCACTCCACGTATCAATGGTGCCAAAGTGTTTGGAGCGCGTCCCGGTTCTGATTTCATGTACCGCATTCCATGTACGGGCGAGCGTCCCATGACCTTTACTGCCGAAGGGCTGCCGAAAGGACTCAAGCTGAATCCGACAACCGGACTTATTACAGGCAAAGCGAGCAAGAAGGGTGATTATAAGGTAAAACTGACCGCCCGTAATGCTTTCGGCGTAACTGAGCGTGATTTTACAATAAAGATCGGTGACGAGGTAGCGCTCACTCCTCCTCTGGGCTGGAGCAGCTGGAACTGCTGGGGATTGCTTATTGATGAGAATCTTGTGCGCGAGACGGCACGCTCGATGGTCGACAATGATCTTGTAAACTACGGTTGGAGCTATATCAACGTCGATGATGGTTGGCAAGGTGTCCGCGGCGGTCGTCATAACGCAATCCAGCCCAATCCTGAAAAGTTCAGCGACATCAAGAGCCTTATCGATAGCCTCCATGCCGAGGGGCTCCGCTTCGGGCTTTATTCGGCCCCTTGGGTAGGAAGTTATGCCGGTTTTGTAGGCAGTTATAGTGATAACCCCGAGGGCAGGTATGAATGGACTGTGCGCGACAGCTGCCCGTCGTATGGCGAATCGTGGCCCGCACGTTACTATAATTTCCACAACGGCAAATATTCGTTTGTAAAGAACGATGCCCGCCAGTGGGCCGACTGGGGTGTTGATTACCTTAAATATGACTGGACACCTAACCAGGTCTATTATCTGCGCGAGATGCTCGATGCGCTCCGTGATACGGATCGCGACATACTTCTGGGAATGTCCAATGCCGCCCATTTTGGCGATGCTCCCAAATGGGCGCGCTATCCCAACTGCTACCGCACAACAGGCGACATTCGCGATACGTGGAATAATATGAGCCGCATCGGCTTCCGCCAGCAGGACAAGTGGGCACCCTATAATGTTCCCGGTCATTGGGCCGATGCCGACATGATGGTAATCGGGGTTGTCGGATGGGACGGCGAGCTGCATCATTCGCGTCTTACCCCCGACGAGCAGTACACCCATGTATCCCTATGGAGCATTCTCGCCTCACCCATGTTCCTCGGATGCGATATGACACAGCTCGATGATTTCACCTTAAGCCTCTTGCGCAACAACGAGATTATCGACGTGCATCAGGATGAACTCGGTTACCAGGCTGTTCCTATCTTTAAAGATGATTACAGTGTCGTATATGCCAAACCGCTTGCCGACGGCAGTATGGCGGTGGGGCTCTTCAATTACAGCGATTCCGAGCGCAACATGGTGGTTTCCCCCGCCGATTTCGGTATACGCGGCGAGCAGACTATCCGCGACCTCTGGCGTCAGAAGGATGTGTGGAAGAACGAAGCCAAGGAAAAGTTCGCTGCAATGGTGCCCTCCCACGGAGTAGTGATGATCCGCATCTATCCCGGCAACAATCAGGGTGAGGAGCCGGAGGGACGTATCTACTGATCGGTCAAAGGATGCCGCGGATGATATAAAGTTCTGTTGAACACATTATACGTGATAATTTTCAGGACTTTCTTATAATATTTATTGGGAAATGAGATTGAAGAGGGTGTGTCAGACAAAATGACATACCCTCTTTGTATCTGGATGGCGAGGGTGCTGTCAGAATATTTTATGTCCCGCGGAGCACCTCCGGTGCTCTGTGGATATAGATCCATACCTGATTAAATTGCTGGGATATTTTTGATGCTGTTGCCCAGTTGATATTGCACTGATGCTTTGATATGTCGGGATTAATCACTATATTTGTACTATGATATTGGTAGTATTATGAATATAATCGGTAATAGAGACAACATATTATCTGTATTGGACAGCTTTACACTGGATAATGCCGAAGACATTATGATTCAGGTTGCCGGGAATTTTCGCAAGCGCAGAGTTGAGAAAAATATCACCAGGCAACGTATGGCAGAACTGTCGGGCGTCCCCTTATCTACATTGGCACGCTTTGAACAGAAGGGGTTCATTGCATTTGAGTCGCTCGTTAAGCTTGCTATGGCACTTGGTTATACTTCGGAAATAAAGGATCTGTTTTCCGTTCCTAAGTTTGATACAATGGAGGAACTTGACCATATACGTCAGAAAAGCAAAGATAAAAGAGCCTATTCTAAAAATAAGAAGAGATGAAAAAGACTGAGAAACTTAAGGTTATGTTTCATGAGCGACCAGTAGGCATACTCTCTCTCACGCCCGATAATCGTCTCAATGTCTTTGAATATGATAAGTCGTGGCTTGCAGGTGGATTCAGCGTTTCACCGCTTGAACTGCCGTTGAAACCCGGTGTATTCATTGCCAGACCGCAACCGTTTTACGGAAATTTTGGCGCCTTTGAAGACAGTCTGCCTGATGGTTACGGGCGTTATCTTCTCCATAAAGCCTTACTTCGATATGGTATAAACGATTCTGACCTGTCATCTCTGGATAGACTTGCATTAGTTGGCGACAATGGTATGGGTGCCTTGACCTATTCTCCTTCCATCAACCTCCAACATGAGGAAACCGTAACAGATTTTGACCGGCTTCAGGAAATTGCACTTGAAGTACTAAAAGAGCAGCAGGATAATGATGCTGGGCTACTTCTGTATAATAGTGGCAACAGCGGGGGTGCCAGACCAAAAGCAGTATTCTCAGATGCTGAAGGACACTGGATAGTAAAATTCCGTCACACATACGATCCGAAAGATATTGGATTGCAGGAAGCACGTTATAATGAGGTTGCACGGAACTGCGGTATCATAGTTCCCGACTTCCGGCTTATAAATGGACGATATTTCGCATCCCGACGGTTCGATATAGATAATGACGGTAACCGGATCCACACGTCTACTGCCGGAGGATTGATGGGCGTTTCTCTCCGTGAGCCATTTATGGATTATTCAAATCTATTGGCTCTGACTGGGTATATAACTCAAAGTCGTGAAGATGTCGAGCAGATGTATCGCAGAATGCTGTTCAATTATCTCACGGATAATAAGGATGACCATTGCAAGAATTTCAGTTTCTATGTACTTAGAGACAATGACTTGAATGTTTGGAAATGGCGACTTGCTCCGGCATATGATCTTACTCTTTGCACTGACGGCTATAATGGTGAACACGCTACTTCCGTCAACGGCAAAGGTCACCCTCGACTGTCTGATTTCATTGCTGTCGGCAAGAAAATCAAACTTTCAGAAGATAGATGCCGGGAAATCATTGAGGAAGTCCGCACAGCCTGTGCGGAACTGCTCCGATATGATATAAGAGAATAATCCTTTCCCAAAGAGGTTGTGTCATAATGGCTCATCTGGATCGTCGCAATAGACATTCGGCTTCGGTTACGATCGTCAGATCGCTTCCATCAGCCTCAGTCTCAGCTCATACCATCTGAACCATTCTGATAGCACCCTCGCCATCCGGATACCATTAGAGGGCGCGTCTGCGATTTTGGCGCACCCTCATTAAGTCCCAATGTCTGGCGTAATATGTGGACATTGGGATTTTTATATTTCAGGGTAGGCATATATAAATGTTATCAAGTTCCTGCAATAAGAAACCGATGCCGAAGGGGAAAGATTCTTCGGCATCGGGGTATCGGATTCGAAATATTGCTTAGGCTATTTGACGAGCACTTTCTCGCTTACAGCTGTGCCGTCGGTGAAATGGGTCACTCGTATATAAATGCCCGGTTCGGTAGCAGCTACTGTGTGACCTGCAATGTCGTAGTACACAACGCTCTCAATCTGGCGATTGAAATCGACGCTAACCTCAGGACCGTCGACACTGCTGAAGGGGAGTTCGTCGAGTGAGAAATCGTAAGTCGTCAGCTGGTTGCGACGATCGATTGTGGGGTGACTGAAGCGATAGATTTCATTGGCTCCGTCGGGATAGCGGCCGTAGCTTTCCTTTGAAGTATGCGCGTTGTATTCAAACGTGTCGTTCCAGGATTCGTCGGGCGCAGTTAGCATCAGGGTGCACCCATCGGCATTCTCAAGCTTGAAGGATGCGTGGAGCTGGCTTTGAGCGGAGCGTTTTGAGGCCCAGACGAGAAGTGTGCCGTGAGGGGGAATGACTGTGTTTGTTCCGGCTACGGGCATTATTTCATACTTCTTGGGTTTGGAAACGTTGTCGGTCAGGAAGCAGCCTTCTACATTGAAGGGTTCATCGGTGGTGTTGTAAAGCTCAATCCAGTCATCTTTTTTGATGAGTTCGTTGACGTATATATCGTTGTCGGCACTTACTTCGTTGATACGAACGGGCGCCATCCCATTTTGGGCTGAAATCGGTTTAAACACAGCGATATAGCTGGCATCGAAATCTTCGGTCAGTTTGAGCTGATTGTTGGTAGTGACGATGTTGCTCTCGGTGCCTTGTGCCCACCCTACGAACTCAAAATTGGATGGCCCGGCGGCGGTGAGCACAACCGGTGCAAACAGAGTGCCGTTGAATTTTGCATCAGGCACCGGCTGAGTATTGACCATCATGGAAGCCTGAGGTATATTGGCTGATAATGTTACGGCCATACCTTCACCGAGATCGTAGGCCGAGCGCAGCGCATCAATACGGGCTCTACGGCTGTGCTCGCTCAACATATTGTAGCTCTGTTCATTATAAGAGTTTACGGGGTCGCGGTTCTCCCATGATAGTGCCGGAGCAACAAGAGCGCAGATACTGTCGGCGATTTGATTGATACGTTCGGGGGTGTAGATGCTGCCGGCGATTACGCAATAACTGTCAACAAACTGGCGACAGAACGAGGCGTTGGTCTTGAGATTATTGTAAAGAGCAAGGAATTGGTTATAGTACTGACCGTCGTAGCGCGCCACTGCATCGCTAAAACCCCAACCGAAATCCTGATCATGGAGAGTGAAATGGAATTTGCCGTCGGGTAACTCACGATATCCCTTGATATTGTTGTTGTTAAGGATGCAGTCGGTTGAACCTATGTAAGTGGTGGCGGCCATGAAGTTGACGTAAGCGTCCATATCGATAAGGCTTCGCATTTCATCGTACACATCATCGTTATCGGCACTTGCCGAAAGGCTTACCATCTCGTCGTATGCGTCGCGTGTACCCTCTTTCTGGAAATAACCATTGGAGTATTCGAAGGCATCCATCATATCGTCGTCATAGCCGTAGTTGGCAGTACCGTTGATTTTATTGTTCGGTTCACGGATATTGAGCATTCCTATATACTCTCCGTTGAAGAATACATGCGCGGGCTGATAATCCTGCGCGTCGATGTATAAACCGTTCGTTATAAGTATCTTCTGGGTGATAGCATCGCGTACTCTTCCTTTCCAAGCACCGTCGTTGTCGTTACCGCCGTTTCGTACGAGTATATTTTTATACTTATTGTACTGTTTTTCAGAGAAGAACGGATAGTCAAGACTGTTAAGTCCCTCATAAATCTTATTGGCTTTGATTTTAAAGGAGGTTGGATGGAAATGTCGGCTCCAACCACCGGAACATTCAAACGTAACTTCTTGATTAATCGCCATTTTACCATCGGGGGTAAGGTATTCGAAGTTGACAGGGCGTTCCCAGTCCATGTTAATGTTCGAAGGACCGTGATTGCGACCATCCACCCCATTGCAACCATCTACATACACGCCGATATAGTCGTCGTAGAGATTGGCTGGATTTGTAGACACCGATACAACTGGGAGATAGTAGTCGCGGTCACGATAAATGTAAGAGCGGGTCACAACTACTGATGGAAGCTTATCGTCTGAGACAAGACAGAAACGGTAGATACCGGTTTTGTCGATATGCAATTTTCCATCGCTTAGTTCGGTACCGCTGTCAAGCGAGGGAGCGGAGCCATCGGTCGTATAGATAAGCCTGGTACCGGCGGGAATCCCAATATTGACATCGAAAGGTTCTGTAAATAACTTTGAGTCGACATCAATCACCGGAGCGTCAAGGCGTTCTGATGCGAAATAAGAACTGTTTGCCTCATTGGGAGTAGGAAGCGCATTGTAGTTCCATCGGTCGGAGTCGGGAGCAATGCGGGCATACGAGCATCGGGTGACAGCAGCCGGATAGGTGATTTCAAGCAAAGGCGTAACACCATCTTCAGAAAGGTAAAGAGTGCCCCCACCGGTGGCCAGCTTGAAGTTTACCTGCTTGTTGGCTTCAGGACCGAATACTCCATCCTCCGCATTGTGGTCGAAATAAATACAGCGATATTCGCCTGGCTTGATTACTCCATACTTAGGCATCTGGAATTTGCGCAGGTTCTCGGCTTCGTCGCTTATATAAATGAAATCGAGAGAAATGCGCTTATCACTCGGATTATAGAGCTCAATCCATCCGCCATAGTTGTTGGAATAGTCAATCGTACGGTCGATATTTGCAACCGTAACTTCATTGATAATGAGCTGAGAAATATGGGCATCGGCATCGAAGGGCTCGTATATGCCAGGCGTGGCAGAGAGACCGCAATCGTAGAAATGGCCCCCGACATTTTGTTGGATATAAGTAGCTATGACATTTTTCCCGACGCGCAAGATGTTAGTCGGGATTACAAGCTTCACCGGATTAGGCCCGTCGGTCCAACGCTCATTAGTATCAATCAGAGTGCCATTTACATAAATTGCGTAAGAGTCGTCGTGGCAACAGTAGAGTTTATATTCGGCGGTTGAGTCAATCGAATCGAGATTAAAGTCGCGGCGAATCCAATAGTTGGTGTAATCGCCCGAAGGCCAAATAGTTGCCGGAGTAGGATCATATCCGGCGTTCCCTAACGGCATCGGAGAGATATCCCACTCCGAGTCGTCATATTCAGGAAGAGTCCATGAAAGTGTTTCGTTCCGTCCGCTGATTCCCATCTCCGGGAGGCGTGTGGATGTCCGGCCGTCAACATAATAAAGGTAGTTGAAATATGAAGAACCATCCCAGATATTTTCACCGGTCGAGGTTTCGATAATCTCGATGTTCGAAATTTTTATATGCGAGTCCGCAGACCTTGTGACAAAACCGAACGTAATACACAGATTTTCAACCTCGGAAGGAAAATTTACATCAAAAGTTGCACTAACCTCCTCGTTGGCAGAGAGCGCGACTGTACACATCTTGGAGTCGCCTCCATTCTGATCTTCGGCATACAGAGTCGCAGAAGCAGATGATGTATCGCACTCCAATATAGCATTGATGCGATATTGGCTGTTAGCCTTAAGGGAGATAGGGGTGCGGAACTCAACACGGGCGTTATTGGCCTTCAACGACGCTTGAGGCAGCGAAACCGTATAAGTATCGGAAGTGGACGCCTGATACAACTTCGGCCACGACTGATTCAACCGCTGACCGTTCACACTGTGATAGGAACTCGCACCATCCGGATTGAATATTGTGCGCCCGGTCCAGGACTCTTTATAGCCCAGCGGCAGTATAAATATCTCTTCCGCAAAGGCTTGCAAGGAGATTGCGCCTAATAGAAGCGCGATAGCTGATTTCATAATCCTCATGATATTTAGATTTTTTGCACTTTTTGCACTAACGTCCAATAAAAATTTCAGAGACCTCTAATCTGTTAAACAATCAAATAAACTCGCTTCACTACAACCATAGAGAACTTTGAAATTAATGATATTTTTCCGAAGGTAAAGTTACGAAAAATATTGGGACACTGCCAAACTTCCGTGGATGAATTTTTCAGATTCAGCCAAAAA
>CAZDWY010000042.1:0-22240 GCA_964509345.1 uncultured Alistipes sp. | reverse complement strand
GGTGTGAACCGTCGATCATCACAGAAGAGAAACCGTTGTCGATACAGCTCTTGCAAAGCTCGAAGCTGTCACCGTGGTCAAGGTGAAGAACGATCTGGGGATGCTCCCAGCCAAGTTCCTTAGCGTATGCCACAGCGCCCTGTGCCATATAGCGGAGCAGAGTAGCGTTAGCATAGTTGCGTGCGCCCTTCGAAACCTGGAGAATAACGGGAGATTTCTCCTCGGCAGCAGCCTTGATGATGGCCTGAAGCTGCTCCATGTTGTTGAAGTTGAAAGCGGGGATTGCGTAACCGCCCTTGATAGCCTTCGCAAACATCTCGCGGGTGTTTACAAGACCTAATTCTTTATAGCTTACCATATTAATTAAAATAAATATATTTTAGTCGTCAGTTTCACTGCATAATGGCTATCCGCATGCATTCTACACCGGCAGGATATGTCAATGCACACGGCTTCCTTTTCATCCGCAAATGTACGAATTTTCATCCGCATTTCCACTCCCTGCCCCTAAAAATTTGACAGTGTCGCACAAATGACACCCAGAGATTATCTAACATTATCCGGCAAGACACAGCGCCGCGATATTCCGGATGGAATGGTTCGCGGCGCTGCGAATACAGTGACCGGCAGAATCAATAGCCGAAAATATCTTCGGAGGTAAGGATTACTACACGTCCGATCCGTGAGAGGGCATCCATGTCGAGATCCTCGATTTTACCGAGAATGCCGTAAGTATAGGTCTTACCCTTGATGTCGCTCTGCTGATAGCGTACCAGATCGTCAAGCGTCATGCATGGGAGAGCCTCGAAGAGCTGACGGTCGAGATCGAGCCCTGCCGAACGGTTATTCCCCTTGCCATCGAGCGACGGTGCCAGCCCGCGATCCTGAGCTCGGATATATTCCCAGGCTATATTGTCATCGATAATGCGCTTGGTGCGCAGAAGCGATTCAATGCCCTCTTTCGCTATTTTAAAGGCTGCTTCGCTTTGCGGCATATCGTTGATGATGAGATTGAAGGCATCGGTAGCATCGATCAGCTTATCGTTCTGTGTGGCAATCTGCGCCTGATAGTAGTATGGGATCTCGAGATTATTGGGCTCTACGAGTATGGCATATGACGAGTAGGCGAGCGATCGCGCCTCGCGCATCTCCTGGAACACGATGCTGTTCATCGAACCTCCGAAATACTCGTTGTAAACGGTTGCCAGAGGATGGTTAGCCGGATCAAACGTCTTTCCATCGGTTGTAAACATAGTCATATACAACTGCTTGGCATCGTAAGGAGCTACATATATCACAGTCTCCTCGGGCTGGATCATTTCCCACTTGCGATACTCTGCCGGGGCTCTAAGGCCAACTCCCGAAGCATGGTTTGCATCGAGCACCGCCACTACATCCTTCTCGGAATCGGGTCCGTAATAGATTATGCGGTGGGTGAGCGATGTGAGGTCGCGCAGTGATGCTGTAAGGCGTGAGGGATCAAGCGAGCGGAGCTCATCTTCCGTGATGGTCTGCTCCTTGATGTAATCAGCTCCGTAAGTCAGGTATGTTGTCAGACGGCTGAGATTCTGCCGCTGGTTGGCCTTCGCATCCTTCATGGCTTTAGCCTGACGGTCAACAAAGTCGCTGTAAACCTGCGGATCGGCAACCGCTTCGGCAAGCAGTTTTTCAAGAAGCTGGAGCGCCTTGGTCATATTCTCACCCAGCCCCCGGAGCACAATGTAGGAGCGACGGGCACCTACCGATACGAAGAATTCGCATGCCAACCCATAGAACGCCTCGCGGATCTGGGCCGGCGTCATATCTTTCGTTCCGATAAGCTTGATATATGACGCGGCATACGACAGATAGCGGTCAGCCCAGCTTCCGGTCTCATATACGAAAGTCAGATCAAACAGATCGTTATAGGGATTACGGGTGTAGAGCAACTGAGTGCCGTTTGCAAGTTCCAGCGAGGTGAGATCCTTCTGGAAATTAACAAATTGGGGCTCGATCGGCTCTACCTTGGTATTCACCAGTTCATTAAGGAACACCGATGCTGTGTCGCGGTTGGTCACGATAGGTGTAAGACCCGGTTTGGCAATCTTGAGCTCATCGCGCGGAGTTCCCTGGCGCTTGGCTACGGACGCATAGTTCTTCTCACCGAGATATTTATTCGCTACTCTGACGATATCGCTCTTGGTGATATTTTTCAGGCGTTCCCTGTCTGCAACCCATTGTTCCCACGACTCGCCGTTGATGAAGGCATCTATGAACATCTGGGCACGGTTGCTATTTTCAAGCATCGCCTGCTCGAACTCCAGCCGGTCGTTTGCCTTGATGGCAGCCAGGAGCTCATCGGAGAACTCCCCTTTTTTGACCTTGTCTACCTCAGAAAGCATCAGATCCGTAACTTCTTCGAGTGTCTGTCCTTCAAGCGGACGACCCGAGAGGATGAAGGCACCCTGGTCAGCCATATCATAGATATAGGCTCCTGAGCTGAGAACCTTCTGCGCCTGATTCAGGTTAAGATCCATCAGACCTGCCGATCCGTTGGCAAGCACATTGGCGAGCATCTCCAGTACCAGCATATCCTCAGCGGCAGCTCCGGGAACACGCCATGCCACCAGAACGCTTTCGGCGTCGTTACCCCATACCTCCTCACGCACCGGCTCAGCGAAAGGGACCTCAGGCTTGACGGTGAGATACCGCAGATTCTCATTGGGTTTCATATCGCCGAAGTAACGCTCCACAACAGCCACAGCTTCATCGGGATCGAAATCGCCCGACAGCGCGACAATCATATTGTTCGGCACATACCACTGGTCGTGATAGCGTTTGATATTGGTTATAGAGGGGTTCTTCAGATGAGTCTGCGTGCCCAGAACTGTCTGGGTTCCGTAAGGATGGGAGGGGAAGAGAACGGACAGCATCTTTTCATAGCTCTTGCGCGCATCGTTGGTGAGCGACATGTTTTTCTCCTCATAAATGGTCTCAAGCTCGGTATGAAATCCACGCAATACAGGATTCTTGAACCGGTCACTCTCAACCATGGCCCATCGTTCAAGCTCATTGGAGGGAATATCCTCCACATAGCAGGTCATATCCACCGAAGTAAACGCATTGGTACCGTTAGCTCCTATGGCAGCCATCATCTTGTCATACTCGTTGGGAATGGCAAGCTTCGACGCCTCGAAGCTTATCGAATCTATACGGTGATATATCTCCGCGCGGGCAACCGAGTCTGATGTCTGGCGATAGATCTCGAAAAGATTCTCTATCTCGTCGAGCATTGGTTTTTCGGCAGCGTAGTCAACAGTGCCGAACGAAGGAGTTCCCTTGAACATCATATGCTCGAAATAGTGGGCAAGACCTGTTGTCTCAGCCGGATCGTTCTTACCACCGACGCGCACACCGATAATGGTCTGGATGCGTGGCTCGCGTTTATTGACTGAAGTATATATTTTCAACCCGTTAGGGAGAGTATAGATACGGGTTTTCAAAGGGTCGCCGGCTACGGTATCGTATGCGAAATGTGCCGGCTGTTCCACTGCCGACGGCGAGAGAGTTCTCGTATCCTTATTCTTGCGTGCAGAGGCAAAAAGCATACTTCCTCCCACACATACCAGAAGAAGCATCGCTGCAGATCTTATTGCTTTCATGCGATAATATTAATGATTAGATTATAAACTACGACTATTGAAGCTCGTATAGATTAAAATTGAAAGCGTTTTATGAACGCAGAATTTTTTCACCGACAAATATAGTTATTATTTCCCAAAAAAAAATCATATCTTTGCATAAAATTAAATCAAGAAGACATTTATGGAAAAAATCATACTTACAGGCGACCGTCCGACCGGTCGGCTTCATGTCGGTCACTACGTAGGCTCGCTTCGCCGCCGCGTTGAGCTCCAGAACTTTGGCGAATTCGACAAAATATTCGTAATGATAGCTGATGCACAAGCGCTTACAGACAATGCAGATAACCCTGAGAAAGTGCGTCAGAATGTCATCGAGGTTGCCCTTGACTATCTGTCGGCAGGTCTCGACCCCGAAAAGACCACCATCTTCATCCAGAGCCAGGTGCCGGAACTTTGCGAACTCGCATTCTACTACATGAACCTGGTTACCGTGAGCCGCGTACAGCGCAACCCAACGGTAAAAACCGAGATTAAGATGCGCAATTTCGAGCAATCTATCCCTGTGGGATTCTTCTGCTACCCCGTCAGCCAGGCATCAGATATCACCGCCTTCAAAGCCACCACGGTTCCGGCAGGCGAAGATCAGGCACCAATGATCGAGCTCACCCGCGAGATAGTGAACCGCTTTAACAACATCTACGGACCTACACTCGTGGAGCCGGAAATCCTCCTGCCTGACAACGCCGTATGCATGCGCCTTCCAGGAACCGACGGAAAAGCCAAGATGAGCAAATCGCTCGGCAACTGCATCTACCTCTCCGACACTCCAAAAGAGGTGAAGAAGAAGGTTAACAGCATGTATACCGACCCCGAACACCTCACCATAGATTCACCCGGACACCTCGAAGGCAACTGTCCGTTCATCTACCTCGATGCTTTCAGCAACGACTCTCATTTCGCCAAATATCTTCCCGAATATGAAAACCTGCAGGCACTCAAAGACCACTACACCCGAGGCGGACTGGGCGACGGCACTGTAAAGAAGCTCCTTTACAATGTTCTTGAAGAGACCCTCGCCCCCATCCGCGAGCGCCGCAAACAGTTCGAGCAGGATATTCCCGCCGTTTACGAGATCCTGAAGAAAGGCTCGGAAAAGGCACGCGCAGTTGCAGCAAAAACACTCGACGAAGTTCGCGCCGCAATGAAGATCAACTACTTCGACGACGAGGCTCTCATAAAAGAACAGGCACAGAAATTCCGCGCCGGTAAATAATCTGTTTCCCATAAGTTTTTTAACATCCAATCATTGCACACCCAATATGAAACGACGCCCCGGTCTGCTGTCGCTTGTGGCGGTGACCGCCCTTATCGCCATATCCTGCGGAACCTCAGGTGAAACATCATCGCTACAACCCGCCGACTATGTAAACCCGTTCATCGGCGCAAGCACTAACGTTGACAAAGCCGGAGCATACCACGGGCTCGGAAAAACATTTCCCGGCGCTACCACCCCATTCGGCATGGTTCAGGTCAGCCCCAACACAATCAGCGGAGGTGACAATGCTCCCGGCTACAGCTACGAGCATGAGACGATCGAAGGATTCGCACTCACGCAGATGAGCGGAGTGGGATGGTACGGCGAGATGGGCAACTTCCTTGTAATGCCCACCACCGGCACTTTCCATACCATCGCGGGGAAAGAGGACGGAAGCATAACCGGCTACCGCTCTGCCTACGACAAGAAGACCGAAACGGCACGGGCCGGATATTACAGCGCCAACCTCACCGACTACGGCATCAAGGCGGAGACTACAGCCACGCCCCATTGCGGTGTGATGCGCTTTACATATCCTGCCGCTGACACAGCACGCATACAGGTTGACCTGGCACACCGCGCGGGTGGCTCCGCCGTGGAACAGAACATCCGCATGATCAACGACTCAACCTTCACCGGATGGATCCACTGCACTCCCGATGGAGGAGGATGGGGCGACGGCGACGGAAAAGTAAACTACACGCTCTATTTCTACGGTCAGTTCAGCCGCCCGATGACCGGCTACGGATTCTGGAGCGCCGACATTCCCGACGGGCTCAGCCGCCACCTCAACGACGTGCAGTCACCTGAATATCTCGCTCGTGTGGCAACTTCACGAATCATCCGAGGCAAGAAGGAACTGACCGGCAAACATATAGGTTTCTTTACCGAATTTCCTACCTTAGATGGTGAGCAGGTGGAGCTGAAAGTTGGAGTGTCGTATGTCGACGAAGAGGGCGCTCGAAAAAACTTCATGGCCGAGGTTGAGGAGAAAAATTTCGACCAGGTTGCTGCCGAGGCCTTCGACCAATGGAACAGCCAACTCGGCAAAGTAAAAATCGAAGGTGGAACGGACGATGAGAAAACCGTATTTTACACATCGCTTTACCACACCATGATCGATCCTCGCAAATGCTCGGATGTCGACGGACGCTACCGTGCCGGCGACAACAGTATCGCCAGCTCAAACGGCAACTACTCGCGACGCACCGTATTCAGCGGTTGGGATGTGTTCCGAAGCCAATTTCCGCTGCAGACAATCATAAACCCACGCGTTGTCAGCGACCAGATCAACAGCCTTATCGATCTGGCATCAGAAACAGGCAACGAATATTTCGAACGGTGGGAGCTTCTCAATTCCTATTCCGGCTGTATGATCGGCAACCCCGCACTCCCGGTTATCGCAGATGCATATGCCAAAGGTATACGCACGTTCGATGCACCTCTGGCACTCTATTACGCAGCCAACACCTCCAACCGGTTCGGAACCGCAGAGCTCGGATTCGCTCCCGAGGGGCTTAGCATATCGCATACGCTCGAATATGCTTACGCCGACTGGTGTGCGGCTCAGCTGGCACGCGCACTCGGCGAAGATCAGCTCGCAAACCGTATGGAACGCCGCGGACAAGCCTACCGCAATGTCTTCAATCATGAAGCCGGATGGTTCTGTCCACGCTATTCCGACGGCTCGTGGGCGCAATGGGATCCGGAAAAATCGCTCACTCAGGAATGGTTCGGATGCATCGAATGCAACCCCTATCAGCAGGGATGGTTTGTGCCACACGATATTCACGGACTGGTATCACTGATCGGAAGCCGTGAACGCGCCGTAGAGATGCTCGACACACTGTTTGCGAAAACTCCGGCCGACATGACCTGGAACGCATACTATAACCATGCAAACGAACCGGTTCACTTCGTCCCGTTCCTATACAACCGCCTCATGGAGCCCTGGAAGACACAGGAGCAGACCCGACGCATATGCCGTGACGCATATTTCAACCGCGTTGAAGGGCTTGTAGGCAACGAAGATGCCGGACAGATGTCAGCATGGTATGTACTGACCGCCGCCGGGCTTCACCCCTCATGCCCAGGCGACAACCGCATGGAAATCACCAGCCCCGTGTTCGACCGCATAGAATTCACTCTTGACCATGATTATTACGACGGGGAGAAATTTACAGTGGTGGCTCACGACAATTCTCCGGAAAACATCTATATCAACCGGGCCCTGCTCAACGGAAAGGAATACAACCGATGCTATCTCGACTTCGAAGATATCAGCCACGGCGGCACACTCGAACTCTTCATGGCTCCGGAGCCTAACAGGGAGTGGGGCGCGGAATGAACCTTAAAAACTAAATCCGATGAAAAAACTATCACTTCTGCTATTATGCGTAATTACTCTTACCGCAACAGCGAAAGAGCGCTGGAGTAGTGAAAAAGCCCGTCAGTGGGTCGAAGACAAGGGATGGATCACAGGATGCGACTATGTGCCATCCTACGCCATCAACCAGATCGAGACATGGCAGGAAGATGATTTCAATCCCGCAGTGATAGACAAGGAGCTTGCTATGGCAGAGAGCCTCGGGTTCAACACCGTGCGGGTTTTCCTTTCCAACGTGGTTTACACAGCCGATCCGAAAGGATTCAAAGATAGGTTCAACCGCTTTCTTGAGATAGCTGACAGCCACGGAATCCGCGTTTTGCCAACATTCTGGACCAACGGGGGCAAATGCAAGGAAGCCCGCCTCGGGAAGCAACCGGAAAGCATAAAGGGAATTCATAACTCGCAATGGATCACCACACCTGGAGCTGAATACGCGAACAACCCCGAAAAGTGGGGTGAGCTGGAAACTATGGTAAAGGACATCATCGGCACACACGCCCGCGACAATCGCATACTCATGTGGTGCCTATACAATGAGCCTGAGAACCTGCGTCGTGGTATCACCACTTCCGTTCCCCTTATGTCGGCGACATTCTCATGGGCCAGAGAGTGCAACCCATCGCAGCCTCTTACTGCTCCGATCTGGGACGAGGTCTCCACCCAGCCCGACAAGATGCTCACTACAAAGTTGCCGGAGGCGACCTTCGCGCTTGAAAACAGCGATGTCCTCACCTTTCATTGCTACCGCGAGCCTGAAGCGCTGGAACGCATCATAAAGTCGCTCCTCCCATATGAACGGCCCATGGTATGCACCGAATACCTCCGCCGCCCGCAATCTACCTTCGAAGGAGCTATGCCGATATTCAGGAAATATAACGTCGGAGCTATCAACTTCGGACTTGTAGCCGGAAAATGCAACTTCAATTATCCCTGGAACAAAGTTGTCGACGGCAAGGAGGTTGCCTGGGAAGAAGAACCCGAAATATGGTTCCACGATATTTTCCGGGCGGACGGAACACCATGGAACCCTACAGAAGTGGAATTCATCCGCACTATGACCGGAAAGAAATAACCTTCGTCTGAAATCCGTCTTTTACCCACGTCAACGCTGTCTTACTTCATGACTAAGCCAAGTATATATTTCGTCCTTGTGGCAGGAACGATCATCTCAGCTGTCACAAATGCCGCAGCCGTAACCCCTGACGCCCCCGCAAGGCTGCGTACCGAACATCTCACAGCTCCTCTGGGAGTGAACACCACCTATCCCCTTATGAAGCAATGGATGGGCTATGTCGATGCCAACACAAAAGACGGACTGTTGTAGCGCTGACCCGACACTCACAACCGTATGTGGTATCTCGGCGACTGGCTTGCACCCGCCGGGGTTGATGCTAGCAACGGCGAGTCGGTTGACCTCGTAAGCAACTGCGTGGTGAGCGACTGCCTCGACAAAATGGAGCGTATAGCGCGCGAACTCGGCAAAGACGACGATGCCGCCCGCTGGCACCAACGCCGACAGAAGCTCAACGCCGACATTCACTATCGCTTCTACGACTACTCCACCGGAGAATATGCCACCGGATCGCAACTCGACATGATCTACCCGATGCTCACCGGCGTCACCCCCGGTTACCTCCGCGATAAAGTCCGCGACAAAATGCTCGCGCTGTCAGCTGAACGCACCAACGGACATATCGGGGTAGGACTGATGGGAGTGCCGATCCTTACACAATGGACCATCGACGGGCATCAGCCCGATTTCATGGCATCGATGCTACGTAAGCCCGACTATCCTGGATATCTCCATATGATAAACAATGGTGCGACCGCAACATGGGAATACTGGAGTGGCGAGCGGAGCCGGATCCACAACTGCTACAACGGCGTGGGACTCTGGTTTTATGAAGGGCTTGGGGGTATTCTACCCGATCCCGCAGCCCCAGGATACCGCCACTTCTTCATAGATCCTCAACTTCCGGAAGGGATAGAGTGGGTTTCGGTTACAAAAGAAACACCCTACGGCACAGCGGCTGTAAGGTGGGAACGCAAAAATGAAGGGATAGATTATACATTTGAAATTCCTGCGGGAGCCTCTGCTACTTTCCTACTGCCGCAGGGGATACCGGACGCAGGCACACCGGTTGAACTCAGTGCAGGCATTCACAACATGCGGTTCGCTACTCACTGAGCCGGAGCGAGGTTGCCCCGATGTCAGATAACGCGCGCACTCGGTTCAGGACGATGCGACAAATCGGCTTTCTCATGCTCGCGACTGTGAGATGATGATGGACGCATCTTGAGCTTGATTTCATCAAAACCTTTGCCGTAAACGCCATTGACCTGCGCCTGAGTGATGAACGCATCTTTATCTATCGACTTGATGATGCGGAATATAGTGACCGATTCTATTTTACGGCACATCACCAGAAGTACCTTAACCTCGTGTTTGGAATACCATCCCATACCATTGAGTACCGTACATCCGCGCTGCGCTTCATTGTTGATAGCGGTAGCAATCTCCTCCCACTTTGGAGAGAAGATAGTGAATTGAACCGCCATTCGGTTGGTATTTATCATCATATCAGCCATGAACGGCACCACGAACAGCGTTATCAGACCGTAAACCAAGGGTGGAACCGCCGCCTGAAAATCAAAATCCGGAATAAAGACGAATTTCAGCAACATCGACGAGCTTATTATACTGAGATCGAAATACATCATGGCACGACCGATCGACACATTGCTCTTTTTCGATGCCACTGCCGCCACGATATCGGTCCCCCCCGTCGAACCGTTGTGGATGAACACCAGCCCGATACCGAGCCCGCAGAGAACGGCACCGATAATGATATCCATGAATGTTTGTCCCTCCACAGGCGGCTGGGTGAACAAAGGCTGAAATATCGCAAATACGCTCGAAATTCCCACGACACCGAAAAGAGTACGGATCACGAAAGTGCGCCCTACAATCTTGTAAGCCAGGATAAGCATCAGGATGTTAACCGTAAAAATCGTTATCGAATACGGCACATGGAAACCCCATAATCCAAAAGTTATCATGTCCACCACCTGACTGAGCCCGGCCATACCGCCGATCACCACCTTATCAGGCGCCGTAGCGATAAATGCGCAGAAACCAAGCCCATAAAGAACTATTCCAAAAACAATCAGGATATAATCTTTGGCGAATAGCCAAAGTTTAGGCGCGTTGATTGACATCTCTCTTAATCTGTTTAAATCTTTTTCAGGTCCGTTTAAGGTTTGGACCCGCAAAGTTACAAACAATTTCGCATTCCAACCACCCCATGGACACTATTTTCGCTCACTCACTCTCCAGCTCTTAACTTCTCTACTTATCCACATCAACTCACCGGCAAAGAGGTGATACCGGACAGGATCTCCACTGCAGTCTCTACTGTGGGAACATGGGCTATGGCGAAAGAGCGGCGCCCGTTTTTCTCGCGGATTTTCACACGCTGAGGATTCTGCTGCAGATAGGTGATGAGGCGCCCGAACGATGGGCTCTGGTAGTAGGCTTTGTTGCTGTCGTCGACGAAATAGAGATACATGATCCCCTGCTTGAGCGATACTTTCTCGATTCCAAGCTGACGGGCAAGACGTCGCAGACGGGGCACACGGATCAGTTCTGCCGTTTCAGGCGGAATCTTTCCGAAGCGGTCGATCAGGCGCGAGCGAAACTCCTGCAGATCTGTCTCACGCTCAATTGAATCGAGTTCGCGATAGAGGGCGATACGCTCGCTCTCCTGAGGCACGTACAGAGCGGGCAGAAGCAGTTCGAGATCGCTCTCTATCACGCAGTCGGCCACAAATTCCTTCTCCTCGCCGGAGTTGTCGGCAGCGGTAAGCGTATCGGAAAACTCCTGCGTGCGCAGCTCGGTGACTGCTTCCTTCAGAATCTTCTGGTATGTCTCGTAACCGAGATCGGCGATGAAGCCACTCTGCTCGGCACCGAGCAGGTTGCCTGCGCCGCGTATATCGAGATCCTGCATGGCGATATGGATGCCGCTTCCGAGGTCAGAGAAGCTCTCGATCGCCTGAAGCCGGCGCCGCGCCACAGGGGTAAGGGGATTGCCGGGGGGCACCATGAGGTAGCAGAACGCCTTGCGCGACGAGCGCCCTACGCGTCCGCGCAACTGATGGAGCTCAGACAGACCGAAATTCTGGGCGTTGTTCACGATTATGGTATTCACGTTAGGCATATCTATACCGCTCTCCACGATAGTTGTGGCCAGCAGAACGTCGTAGTCGTGGTTGGCGAAATCGATGATGGCCTTCTCAAGCTGTTCGGGGGGTAGCTGTCCGTGAGCCACGAGGGTGCGCGCGTCGGGCACAACCCGCTTCACCATCTGCTCGAGCTGATAGAGCCCTTCTATGCGGTTGTTGATAATGAATACCTGTCCATTACGCGACAACTCGAAATTAACGGCCTCCGACAGTATATCGTCGGTGAGCGTGTTGACCGACGTAAGGATCGGATAGCGGTTGGCGGGGGGAGTGTTAAGCGACGACAGGTCGCGGGCACCCATCAGCGAGAACTGTAGAGTGCGCGGTATGGGGGTCGCGCTCATAGTGATAGTGTCGACATTCACCTTGAGCTGCTTGAGTTTTTCCTTTACCGCCACTCCAAATTTCTGTTCCTCATCGACAACGAGCAGCCCAAGATCCTTGAACTTAACATCCTTCCCGACGATGCGGTGGGTTCCGATGAGGATATCGATCTTCCCGTCTGCCAGATCTCGCAATATCTCCTTGACCTGTTTGGGGGTGCGGGCGCGCGAAAGATATTCCACCCTTACCGGGAAATCAGCCAGACGGTCTTTGAACGTATTGAAATGCTGATATGCGAGTACAGTAGTAGGCACAAGCACAGCCACCTGCTTGCCGTCGGTGGCAGCCTTGAAGGCAGCGCGGATAGCGATCTCAGTCTTTCCGAATCCAACGTCACCGCATATCAGGCGATCCATCGGCCGGGGGCTCTCCATATCCTTTTTCACCGCATTGGTAGCCGCAAGCTGATCAGGGGTATCCTCGTAGACGAACGATGCCTCGAGCTCATGCTGCATGTAGCTGTCGGGTGAGAAACTGAATCCCAGCTCATCCTTACGGGCTGCGTAAAGTTTTATCAGGTCGCGGGCTATATCCTTGAGCTTGGTCTTGGTGCGCTCCTTGAGCTTGTTCCACGCTCCGGAACCGAGCTTGTTGATAGTGGGTTCCACCCCCTCCTTTCCGCGGTATTTCGCCAGCTTGTGGAGAGCATGGATGCTGACGAAGATGCAGTCGTTGTTCTTGTAGATGAGTTTTATCATCTCCTGGGTGGAGCCGTTGACCTGAGTGCGCAGCAGACCGCCGAATCGCCCCACACCGTGGTCGACATGCACTATGTAGTCGCCCGGTTCTATGGCGCTGAGCTCCTTGAGCGATAGGGCGAGTTTGCCCGAACGGGCACGGTCCGATTTGAGAGTATATTTGTGGAAACGGTCGAAAATCTGATGGTCTGTGAACACACAGTTGCGTGTAGTGTGGTCCACAAATCCCTCATGCAAAGTCGAGATTACGGGTGTGAACGGTATGTCGTCACCCCTCTCGGCGAATATCGCCTGAAGACGCGCTATCTGTTTCTCGCTGTCGGAAAGCAGATAAATCTTATATCCGTCGTCGAGCAGCGAGCGGAACGACTCCGATATAAGATCGAAATTCTTATGATAAAGTCCCTGAGGAGTGCAGTTGAAATCGAGTTCGGCGGTAGTGTCACCGGCAGAGGTACCTCCGGGATTAGTGCCCGGCTCCCGGGCTGCTCCTGCCGAAAATTCTATCACGGGACAGGCAGCCAGAGCTGCCTCGAAACGTTCGGGATCCACAACATTTTTCATAGCGTCGGCATCCCCCTCCTCGGCTATCATCGCCGACGAGCTGAAATCGGCCGACGCTATGGCACGGATGCGCGAAAGGGTAAATTCCCTGCCGCGCATAGCTATCAGGGTGGAGCTGCCTGTGAATTCAATCAGGCTCGTGCCCCGGCCGGAATCGTCGGCCGACACGTTGGCGGAAATCGCCACACTGTCGACCTTGCTTTCCGACAACTGTGTCTCGATGTTGAATGGGCGGATTGTTTCTATCTCATCGCCGAAAAGGTCGATGCGGTAGGGATATTCCGATGAGTAGCCGAACACATCAAGTATGGATCCGCGCACAGCAAAGTGCCCCGGCTCATACACGTAATCCTCCTCCTTGAAACCATTATCGCGCAGCCAGCGCTGTGTCTGCTCAAGGTCTATTTCCGCTCCTGTGGTGAGAACCAGCGTATGGTCGGATAGCGTCTGGCGAGTGGCAACGCGCTCTGCAAGCGCCTCGGGGTAAGTTACCAGCACTTTCAGACGGCTCCCCTCGGAAAGGCGGTTGAGCGCCTCTATGCGCATGATCTGGGATGGAGGATCCTCGCGCCCGTATTTTATATCGCGCTTATAGCCCGAGGGGAAGAGCGCCACAACCTCCTCGCCGAGCAGCCTCGAAAGATCGTGGAACAGATAACCCGCATCGTCGAGCGAATCTCCTACAACAACCACGGTCTTCCTCACCGACGAGGCGAGCGACGCAAGCACCATAGCCGCGGAGGAGCCGGCAAGCCCCCGCAGTTCCACAGGTTTCTTTTTTCGGGCAAGCGCCACGGCTCCCGAAAGGGCGTCGCGGCGCGCAGGGGTCATCATGAGCCCCTCAAGTTCGTTGATCGTCACTTGAATATGTTTCGATAGATGGGATATAAAATTGTAGGGTGGAGAACACCTTCTTAACAGTCAGCTTACTTACTGGGAGGCGACAGCAGGCTACGGTAACGCGCCTGATCGCCGAGCACCGATGCTGCGCTGTCGAGATCGGCGTCATGTTTGAGAGCTTCGATAGTCGCGCCACGCTCATAATAATACCGCTGCAGAATCTCCGACGCGAGATATTCGCTGATAGTCTGGCGGTTCTGGTCGAGATCGTGGTTAAGGTCATGCTTTAGCGTCACCTTCAGCGAATCGAGTTGCGCCTGTACCTGCGGATTCAGATATCCCTCCGTTTTCGATGCCTTCTCAAGCTGGTCGAGAATCAGCTCGCAAGTGCGGTCGTATTTGAAATTATCCGGATCGATAAAGCTTTTGAACTCGTTGAATATCGTATCGGTGATGACAAAATCTTCCGGAGCAGGTACCGACGGGTGGGTGGCTGCATAGCGGTTAGCGAAATCGAAGCTCCAGTTGTCGCGAACAATATTATAGACAAGGCGGTTCCCTTCGGGATACTCCACCTTGACATCAGGAGTGATGCCGCCGCCGTCGCGAACCTCACGCCCGTTGGCGGTATGCCATACGGTGGTAAGGCTATCGGGGATGCGGGCCACGGTTCCGTCGGGATTGCGGTGGGTGTAGTCGATAGCCTGTATCAGACGCCCCGAGGGTATATAATACTTAGCGATAGTCACTTTGAGCAACCCGTTGTAAGGGAGCTGACGGGTGCTCTGCACGAGCCCTTTTCCAAAGCTGCGTTCACCAACAATGACAGCCCGGTCTAGATCCTGGAGCGCACCCGTAACGATCTCGGCAGCAGATGCGGATCCACCGTTGACAAGCACAGCCAGAGGAATCTCGGTGTCAACCGGTTTCTGTGTGGTTTTGTAGATCTTCTCATTGAGCAGCCCCTTGCCGCGGGTCCGCACAACCTCGGTACCCTTCGGCACGAACAGTCCGACAACCTGCACGGCACTTTCAAGCAGACCGCCACCGTTGCCACGCAAATCAAGAACTATCGACTTCACCTCAGGGCGGCTCTTGAGATCGAGCAGGGCATCGCGGGTTTTCTCGAAAGTCTTCTCATTGAAGGTTGTAAGCTGAATGTAACCTATGTCACCTTTCACTACACCATAGTAAGGTACCGGATCAAGTTCAATCTTCTCGCGGATTATATCAATATCGAGAATGCTGTCGGCTACGTACGGGCGCTTTACCTGCACGGAAACCTTGGTTCCTGCCTGACCTTTAAGACGCTTGCTCACATCGGCACTGTGCATCCCTTTCACCGAATCACCATCGATCTTGATGAACACGTCGCCCGGTTTCAGACCTGACTTCTGCGAGGGAGTACCCTCACGCGGTTCGGACACATACACCTTCCCGTCGCGCTCACCTATGTATGAGCCGATTCCACCGTATTCTCCGGTGGATATGGTGAGGAATTCATCCTGATCCGCCTCACTTATATACTCTGTATAGGGATCAATCTCGTCGAGCATCGCAGCTATGGCGGTATTCATCGACTTATCAGCGTCGATCGAATCCACATAGCTTGTCTGCAAAGCCTTGTAGATGGAGGTAAATATGTCGAGGTTGCGCGATATGTCGCCCTTCGAACTGCGGGTGGCGGCAAACGATACAAGCGCCGTTGCTACGGCTGCCAAAGCCAATATGGCGGGGAGTTTTCTCATAATCGTATTATAGCTGAACTGTAATGGCAATGCTAACAACCTGCCATCATTCATTTAGGATGCGAAATTACACAATATAATAACAACCGCCATACACTTTTTATCCAAAAACCCTTAAAATTAACATCTGTTGGTAAAAAAACGGGGTCAGTCGGCAACTACAACCTTACGGCCGTCTATCACATAGATGCCCGGAGAGAGCGGCGCGGTATGGCGCACACCCTGAAGGTCATATATCACGTGGTCGGCAGCATAACCATCGGTCATGACAGCTGTAACCCCCGTTATATCATCCAGGCGGAAGCGTATATAATCGGTACAACGTCCGTCACCTTTGTATAGCACAGCCTGATATTCGCCATTCTCAAGAGCTGACAGATCGGCAACTATCGTGCCGCCGGTTGTCTCCCCGGCCGGAAGATAAGTCATCTCACCCATAGCGCTTGCCACATCGCGGCCACCGTCGCCAGGGAAGACATATAGATGAAGCCTGTCGGTAAAATATCCTTCGTCGCATATAAGCGTATAAGTAAACCTAACCGCCGATTTGTCTGCTACCGGCTCTTTTTCGCCGACTTTAAAGTCTGTGACATGGAATTCTGTCTTACCCGGAACCGGTTCCAAAGTCACAGCTAC
The DNA here is from genome assembly GCA_964509345.1 of uncultured Alistipes sp. Lineage (GTDB taxonomy): Bacteria > Bacteroidota > Bacteroidia > Bacteroidales > Muribaculaceae > UBA7173. Next base: position 5,798 of record CAZDWY010000042.1, on the reverse strand, counting down.
GGTGTCGCTGACAGCCTTACCCTCGTCATTGTGGAAAAGAAGCAGATAATCACCTGGAACCAGATTCTCGCCCTTCAGTGCAGTAAACTTGCCGATATAGTCGGTGATACGCTCTGTAGCACCTACCTCAACATCTACCGGACGGTATTGCGACTGCGCCACCATCTCTGTACCAGCAGAATTATACAACACCGGGGTGACACGTCCGAGATATTCCGACTTGCTATCATTTACTACCGTGAAATGAAGCGGAAACTCTCTTTCTTTATAAATTTTGTTCGGAGCGTCGATATCCTTCACTGCGACCTGAGCGCTTTTCGGGCTGGAAAGGAAAGCCTCTCCATCCTTCACTACAGCATCGCAGCTGCCTATGGACCCTACCGGAGCCGGAATCTCATGCCATTTCGTACCGTCGAAGAAAGCAGGAATAATCACATAATTACCCTCAGCAAGCTCCGGAAAGCGGAAATGAATGCCGTTGTGACCGTAGAGCGGACCCATGCCGGGTATCCCGAACCCTTTTACAAAACGGGTGCCGGAATGGTCAGTTCCCTCAATCTTCACACCCAGAGCCGCCTCATCGGGAAGAGCTGAAAGACTGAAATTATAATAATCGCCGCGGAAAGAGAGCTCTCGTCCAAGAACAACCTTTTGCTGGACAGGGATAAAATTGTTGGTGCAATACATTATGTAGGTTCTCTCGGAATCCTCATCGGCAGGCTTGACACCAAGCGAGATCTGCTGACCGGAGTTGAAACCGCCTGCGCCACCTCCGACACCGAGATCAGCAGGATTCAGAGCCGTAAGCCGGAAATATCCGTTGCTCATGCCTCCCCATCCCCAGTTGAAATGGAAATAGCCGTCGCCATCGTAGCCGTCGCAGATAAACTGGTGGCCGCCTCCGGTTCCCGAGCCGGAATAGAGTACGGGGCGCCCCTCGGCAAGCTCGCCATATATCATGTTCTCCCAATCATACAGTCCGTAATAGTCGCGCATTGGCATCCACAGACCGCGGTCGTAGCCGAAATACTCCATAAGCGCCTCGCCCATCTTCATCGTAGCCGCTCCGCTGTCGCCCACATCGTAGTGCATGTCGACACTTACGCCACATGCCAGCATCAGGGTTGCCACAGCCTTGCGTGCCTCAGCGGTGCTCACCCTGTCGTAGCGGTCGGTCATCTTATCCCACTCGAAGGTGGTAGCTCCGAAATCAAAACTCAGGGTAGAATCGCCCGGTTCCCAGTAGTAGGAATGGCTCCCAGTGCCTTTTGCAGGATAATTATAGAATTTGAGCACCTGCGCCATGGCTGTAGCCACACATCCTGTTACAGTTCCGCGCCCGTCGACCTTAGGACACAGCTCGTTGTAGGGTGCCTCCTGATTCCACTCCGTTTGCGTCAGCGGATCTATCGCAGCTCTCTGCGGTCGGTCAGACGCGCTTTCGCCTGCATACTCTGCCGGAGCCGGTGCTTCAGCCATCCATGCAAGCTCACTGTTATAGAAATCGAGCCAGTAAGCAAGCTCTGGATTACCGGCTACCTCCACTCCGTTATCTGAAGAGTAGGCGAGCAACGGACAGGCACGGTCGTCAGCGGGAAGTATCATATAACTCCCCTGGCTTCCAAATAGATACAGATTGCCTACGGTTGTTACGTTTTTAGCATCTGCATCCGCTGTCCTGCGGGCAAGTTTGCGAAGCTGAGGCTGACCGGCAAGGCGTTCAAGAGCCTGCTCGGGGGTTACGTGTGCGGCAAACGCAGGAAGAGTGCATCCGGCGGCAACCAAAACAATGGCGGGGAGTAAAATCTTTTTCATATCTGATGTATGGGCTGAAACGTTAAACGTGCGACGTCATGCTGCGCAATGATTGCCTTCACGTACAATCCGTCAACATTTCAACAACATACTCGTTTTTTTGGTTTACCCCCTCCCCCTCTTATTCCTCAGGCTGATTTATTAAATTTTTTGAAATCTGTTCTATCTGGGATAACCTGTAGCCTTTATCATCCTTACTTACGCGCACCACCAACTCGGTTTGATACTGTTCTGAATTATAGTAAGTGATAAGGAACGTTTCCGGAGACTTCTCCTTAACATTAAGACTGTTAAAACTATACTCACTGAAGTCATATCCAGCAATAAGAGGGTCAAAATTTTCTCCACTCACACCGGATTTTATAAGTGCATCATCCTCATTAGCGTGATTACGAAGAATTTCGATCTGGTGTAATAGAGAAGGAGAGCAGTTTTCCTCACGCATCTCCTTTAATTTATCATCCATCTGCGCAACTGTACCCAGGTATAGCGCAGTATAATCGCGATAGAATGTGCTTACAAAATTGAATGCCTCCTCACTGCTGTTTTTTCCACATTCTGAATCTACACATTTTCTCATATGACAAGTATGGACCGGCAATGCGTTGCATACGGTAGTCTCTCCTATTGCCTTCCGTTGAGCATAACCATCAGACAAGCAACAAACAAAAGACATAAATAAAAATGTAATGCTCAATAAACTTTTCATAATATCCTCATTTCTTGATTATTTATATTCTATTGCGCAAATATACAAAAAAAACTTTAATCAACAACAATTTATCTTCATTAATCTGAATCAAGTATAAAAATTATCATTACATCTACTTTTGTTTTTCACTGCATACGAATATTCGAACGGCAGTAGTTAAAAAGCGTTAGGCGATTTGTGGTTGCGTTATTTTTAAGTACCTTTGCAAAACATTTCAATTTTCTTAAGAAATAATATCTAATTTCCAATTAACCAGTTTTACATGAAGCAGTTTTTACTTCTGTCGCTCGCTATCGGCACCTCTTCGCTGTTGGTTTCCGCTGACAATGCGCATTTCCAGAGCGTATCGATGCTGCCCAGAGTGCACAAAACTATTATAGAGACCCTACCGGCTCAAGCAAAAGACACCCCTGTGCGCAAAGCCGCTCCTGCCGTTGGCATTAACAACAAAATAAATCCGTTGATAAAAAAATCGGCGCTACACCGTGCCGCAAGCCATACAGCAACCCTGTTTGAAAGCTTCGAGGCTTACGACGGTACCTCGGAAGGATGGATTCCTGACGGCTGGAGTACGGAAAGCCTCAGCCCCGATGAACTTACCGCAAAGCAGAAATGGAATGCTTTTGCTCAGCCTACGGTTTACTTCCCTGCCCCAACCGACGGCATATATTACATAAATCTCAGCGTTGCCGGACCCGGTAAGCTTCAAGACGAGAAACTGATCTCTCCGGTGTTCAAAGTTGAGGAACAGATGACGCTCAGCTTCGACATGTATACCGCCTGCATGTATTATTACGACTGGACATATTACAATGCCGACGAGATGGAGTTCACAAAATTCGAGGCGCGGGGCGACATCAAGGTACTCATCCGCGAGGAGGGAGCCACAGAGTGGACCGCAATCTACAGCATGACGGATGCCAACGCCGGAAAAACGGCTTACGATATGCTTGGAGGCGCCGGCGTTCTCGAACAGATAACCGTATCACTCGACGGTTATGAAGGGAAAAACGTTCAGATCGCATTCCATTATTACGGCACGGATTGCGACTCTGCAATTATCGACAATATTGCGGTTGACTACCCCGCAATAGAAATGGTTCCTTATCTCGAACCATATGAGACACTTTTCTACGGTTTCAGTAACGAGCAGGGATGGACCGTAAACATCACCCCTATCGCCATGCTTCCTGTCAACGCAGACCTCATGTGGATCAACGATCCCTTCGGAATGGCAGAATTCCCCGAGGATGCCACATTCGCATGGAACTACCAGGACCCCTCTACCGGCGATATGACTGTATCGGATAACGATCCCGACTATCTGTTCCTTAACTATGCCCCTAACTACGCAACCGAAGCTACAACACGCCACAATCTGGTTGCCACCCCCACACTTTCAGCTTTCGCCCCGCAATGCAAGGAATCGGTCTACGCACCGGCATACAACCTGATCCAGGTCGGAGGATCTACCGAGGTCATATTTGACGACGGAACCACCGACACATTCGGCCTGTTGCCGTTCGACCCCGTAACTCAGGGTATCACCGAAGTGCTTGCGCGTCGTGAAAACGGCTCGGCCAGCATTCCGGTATTCGGTCGTGGAGAGGGAGTTTCGGAATTCTGGACCCGTCATACCTTCGACGATGATCCCACCGAGGAGAACAATGTAACCCTCAATGCTTTCCTCAATTTCATCTATCCATCGGCCTCACCTCTGGTAGTCAGCAAGGCACACCTTCTGGCCATGGGCAAGATATCTGCAGAAGCCGAATTCAAGCTCGAGATTCTGGCCATGAAAGATGACTACGTAATCGAGGACGCTCCTGTCATCGCTTCAGCCGTATGCAAAGGATCGGATGTGATAACCTACGAATACGGATCGAGCGACTATCTGACCGTTCAGTTCAATTTCGACTCCCCGGTGATACTCGACCAGAGCAACGTAGCATATGCCGCCCGCGTCACAGGCTTCAACGGCGAAGGAGTTCAGTTCTTCTCCCCCATGGTCGGCGAATATCCCCATCCATACCTCTGCCACGGATGGCTTGAAAAGACGATCACCCGCGAGGGGAATCCGCGCAAGAGCTGGTCGAGCATCGCCAATATTTCAAATGAATACGGCGATATTATGTCGGGCTTCGCAATCAATCTTGTCGGCGAATATCCATGGCTCACATCGGAGGTTACCGACATAGCAGTACCCTCCGACGGTACACCTGTAAAGGTCGCATTAAGCAGCTATTACGACGGATCGCAGTTTACGGTTGACGCTCCTGCTGGGGTGACGGCCACCGTTTCGGGCCGTTATGGCAACACGGTGCTCAACGTTTGCCACAACAACGCTGAAGTAATAGCCGAAGGCATACTCACCGTAAAAGTTCCTGGCCTTGAACTTTCGTTCAACATCAGCGAGACTGCCGGCATAGATGAGGTAGCCGCAACTCCGGCAGACGCCGTTCCTGTTGCCTATTTCACTCCCGACGGACGGCAGATCAGTGCATCCGAGGCTACCGGCGGCATCTTTATCGTAAGATATTCCGATGGCTCAGTCCGCAAATTCAACCGCTGACTTTTAAGTCCATATACCGTTAAATGATGCTGTGTCGACGAGGCGACACAGCATCATTTGCATCCGTACGCCCCTGCCGATGCACCGCCATGAAATTTTGTGTACGCACCGCCAGTATGCTCGCCGCAGCTCTTTTGATTTTCAGCGGAATTTAGTAATTTTGCAACTTAAACAGATTGAAGATAAATGGAAAAGAAATTCAAGCGCACCCTTGTCACTACAGCCCTTCCGTATGCCAACGGTCCCGTGCATATCGGACACCTCGCCGGAGTGTATGTTCCGGCCGACATCTATACCCGCTTCCTCCGCCTAAGAGGGGAAGATGTGGTGATGATCGGAGGCTCTGACGAGCATGGAGTGCCCATTACCATAAAAGCCCAGAACGAAGGGGTTACCCCACAGGACATAGTTGACCGCTACCACGCCATCATCAAGGATTCGATGGAGGAGCTGGGAGTGTCGTTTGATATATACTCACGCACCACAAGCGACATACACGCTGCTACAGCATCGGAATTTTTCCGCCGTCTGTATGACAACGGTCAGTTCGTTGAGAAAACTTCCATGCAGCTCTACGACGAAAAAGCCAACCAGTTTCTCGCCGACCGCTATGTGACTGGCGAATGCCCCCACTGCCACAACGACCGCGCCTACGGCGACCAGTGCGAGAAGTGCGGCACGTCGCTCAACGCTACCGAT
>CAZDWY010000041.1:0-22285 GCA_964509345.1 uncultured Alistipes sp. | reverse complement strand
GTTGCCCCAACGGTGTTTGAGACCGTCGCGTCTACCGATTCCGCCATCCGGGCGTATTTTGCGTTGCAAAGATATTGCTTTTTTCGCAAATGGCAAAAGTTTGCCGCAGAAAAGAGTGGTATTTTGCGCCAGACGGCTTTGAAAGACGTCGTAGGGACATGCCTTTGGCATGTTTCGCAAGCAATTATACCCCCGGTATGTGTGCGGATTGCGTATGTTAGTGTGGTTGCTTTTGAAACATGCCGGAGGCGTGTTTTGCATTTCGGGATTGGAGGGGAGGGGGAGTAAACACAACAGAGGGGCGCGGCATCACTGCCTCGCCCCTCCCTTGAGTTTAGTTCACTCTTGAGCTATTGATCTATATTGCTGACTTATATTAATTAATCCTTTTTCGAAATTAATTAATCCTTTTTATTAGTTCAGACCAGGTTTAATTGTAACTGTAACTTTGCTGTTGAGTACGCCCCACTTGTGGGTTACTACTACAGGTACGTTAAGAACGATCGGCTGCTGGAGAGCGATACCGCTGCCGGTGAATTCAAGCTTGCCATCTTCAGTAACCATAGCCTCCATGTTGAGGGTAGAGAGGTCGCGTTCGTTGGTGCCATCCTCATCGGTTATGGTAAGGGTGTTCTTGAACTCTACAGACTGGATGTCGTAATATGTAGCGTAATCAGTCTTGTCGGTGGTTACCTCTCCGTCTTCAACCTTGAATTCGGTGAATACATTGTTGAAGCAATCGGTGATGGTCATACCCTCAGCGAGGTCACGCTTCTGAACGAAAGAGTTCTGAGTAAGTGGCTCGATAGTACCTGCATTTACGCTCTTGAGCGGTTTGATGATCTGCAGGTTGGTGTTGTTGAGAGTGTACTCATTTTCATTCTCTGTACCATTGAGGTAGATGTACCAGCCAAGGTTTACGGTAGCTTCAGCTTCTACGAGGGCGATACCTGCTTCGTTATTGTCGATGTTGAAGAACATCGAAGTAACGGTGGTACCGACTGCGGCATCAGCTGCGTCGAGACCGAACGCTTCGTGATCATCAGCACCTGCCCAGATGGTAGCGGCTACATCGGTACCCATTACTACCTGATAAGCGCCTTCTTCATCAGACGGAGCGGTAGCGCCGGCTGCGAAGTTCTTGTCACTTACGCCTGCAACCTGGATATCCCAGTTGGCGCACTCAAGCAGACCGTTCAGGTAAGGAGCGGGACGACCTGAGAATACGTTGGTGTTGTATTCTGCGGTGGTAGTACCGTCGTAGGGCTGAGGCATTGCCTGAGGCAGAATCTGCATTGTGCCGTTGGTCCAGTATGCTGCGTCGGCAGTACCCAGAGTAGGCAGTGCGGTCGGCCAGTTAACAACACCGGTCAGGGTTACTGTGAATTCGGGGAGTGTGGTTGATGTGAATGTGAGTTCCTTCTCGAGGTCAACATTCTTGCCACCCATCTTAGCGAAGTCGCTGACAGCTACTGCCCATGTGAATACAGGAGTTGTAGCCTGAGCGTTAGCGGCGGGAACAGCGTCAAGGCTTGCTGTGATGCCGTCAACAGCGGTGAGGGTGTAGTTAGCGATGAACTCAGCAGGTGTCATCGGGAACGGAAGCTTGTTGATTACTTCTGTGATGAAGGTAGACCACATAACCTCAGCATCGAATCCTTCGCAAGCGAGGTCTTCTTCGAATGCTGCGATTGTGAACGGATCGGTAGTCATATCGATTACGTATTCAACCTTGAAGAAGCGCTGAGCAACAACCTGATTACCATACTTCATAACAACGCTGATGATAGGAGTCCTACCTACGCGGCTTGATGCAGACTGGGCTGCGGGGTTGATAGGAGTAAGGATACCTTCAGCGGTTACGCTTGCATAGAGCTGCTGGTTAACACCATCAACATTGTATGCCTGCTTAGGAACAGAGTACTCGAATGAGAAACCGAATGATGCGAGCTGCTCGGCGGTCATTACATTGTGCTTGACATCAGTTCCGGTGCCTTCGAGCATGCAGCCTGCCACGAGCGGAGTGAGGTCGAAACCTTCGCCGTCAGCATAACTGAAGGGAACTTCTGCTACTGGAGCGACAGCGGGTGATGCTGTCCAGATGGTAGCGTCGGAGAAGTGGTCTACAAGAGCACCCTTGTCGTCAACGTGAGCGATTTCTGGAGTGAAGGTAGCCTCTGATACGCGGCAGAATTCTGAGTAAACAACTGCGTCGGCAGCATCTTCAGTAACGGTCTTGCCGTCTGCGTCAGTCCAGGTGTAGTAGTTCTTCTCAGCGATAGGCACGCGGAGAGCTACGGTGTAGATGGAGTTTGCTGAACCTGCGTTGTCGATTGAACCGGTAACGCCTTCAGCCTTGTTAGCGGTAACTACGAGCTGACCCTCTGCGTTCTTTGCAACGCCGACAACCTTGACAACGGCATCGCCCGCAGCGCGTGAGGTAGCGATCTGCTGAACGAAGGTTACGTTAGCTGCATCGATGTCGTCGAGACCGACACCGGCGGGGTTCATGCGATAGAGAACCTGAGTGTCGTTGTTGGTAACGATTACAGGAGTTGCGGTAGCTGAAGCAGCTGCATAGATACCGGTGGTTGCGTCGAGGGCGCCCAGCGGTGTGAACGAAGCTGTGTAGAAATCGATGGTAGGAATGCCACCTACGTAAGCGGTGGGAACGAGTGTCAGGCTGGTTAGGCGCTTGGCGTTGACAGATGCCAGAGTGCTCAGAGCCTTGTTGATGGCAAGAATGTCGTTCTGAACGGCGGTAAGAGTACCATTGATTGTGCCGATAGCAGCAGTGTTAGCCTGAACGTCAGTCTGGATGCCGGTGATTGTACCGTTGATGGTAGTGATATCACCCTTGACGGAAGTAACTTCGGTCCCGAGGCTTGTCAGGTCGCTCTGAAGGTCGGCGAGAGTACTGTTGATAGTGCTGATCTCGGTGTTGATGGTAACAACATCGCCCTTGAGAGTAGTGATCTCGGTGGCGTTGTTCACTATATCAGCCTGAGCGGTGGTAAGAGCTGTCTCTGCGTCTGTGATGCGTGTCTTGAGATCGTCCAGATCAGAGTTGATGGTCGACAGAGTGGTCTGGATGCTCTGGAGTGTGCTGTTGACGGAGGTCAGAGTGGTCTGAAGACCGGCAACGGTAGAGCTGAGGCTCTGAAGATTGTTGGTAAGGGTTGTGATGTCAGAGTGGAGCCCCTCCAGTTCGTCGGCGAGACCTGAAAGCAGCTCTTCGTAATTGTTCTTGAATGTTTCAAGAGCAGCAAGCTGGGTGTTGGTCTGGGTTACGAAAGTATTGTAAGCCGAGATTTGAGCATCGAGGGCGGTGTTTACATCATCAATCCTGGTTTCGAGACCGGGAATGGTGGTTTCAACTATTGTATTGATGCGTGCAGTCTCGGTAGCGATGCTTGCAGCGTTGGCAGCGATGTCGGTAGTGTTTTTACCAACCTCTGTCTGAAGAGCTGAGATGTCGTTCTTAGCGTTGCCAAGATCGGTTCCGAGTGTATTGAGGGTTGTGTCGATACCGTCGACTTTACCGCTGAGGGCAGAGATATCGGTGGTATTCTTGTTGATCATCTGAATGTATTCAGCAAGCATTTCTTCAACTTCACCCTTTGTGAGTTTCGAATCAGCGATAGCCTGATTGAGAGTGGCAACGGCGTCGTTGAGTTCCTGCTTTGTGGCAGCCTCAGCAACAGCGGCAGCAACAGTGTCGTACTTGTCGCCGAATTCCTGCTTGAGGGCGTTGATCTGAGAATCAACAGTCGCGCTGAGAGCTTCAACCTGCTTTTTAGCCTCTTCGATGGCATCAGCTTTGGCCTGGGCGGCAGCAGCCTGGGCGGCGAGAGCCTCGGCGTTGGCAGCAGCGGCAGCAGCGTTAGCGGTAGCAGCGGCGGCAGCAGCGTCGGCAGCGGCAGCTCCGGCAGCGTCGCCGGCTGCCTGTGCGTTGGCAGCGGCAGCAAGTGCGTCAACTGCTGAGTTCTTGGCGTCAACAGCAGCGTTGGCTGCGTCTTGCGCAGCAGCGTTGGCAGCGGCAGCGTCGTTTTTCAGCTGGCTGAGAGCGGTCTCAAGTTTGTTGACCTGATCCTTGAGAGCCTCGGACTGCTGGCCGAGTTTGTCGTTAATCTCTTTCTGCAGAGTGTCATCGCGCTGATTGAGCCTATCGATGTCGTCGCCGTAATCCTGACAGCTGGTCATCATGGCTGCCGGAACCGCACCGAGCAAAAGTGAGAATAACGTAGCTTTAAGAAACGTTTTCTTCATAAATAATTATTTATTAAACGGTTAATAAAAAGATTTTTTCCTATCTGATTATCTGTTTTGATGATTTATTCGCTTCGTTATTATATATGTGTCCATTGCGATATTCAGCTGTTCGCGATACAGCGGGACGCGACAATCCGTTATGCCGCATGAATATCATCGGCAAAAGTACTTGATTGGGGCGAGATAGGAACGGTTTGGATATTGCGAGTTTGACACGGATGTGTCGCGATTTTTACAGATTGTGTATTTTTAATAATATTGTATTAAACTTTTGGCTTGTCGTGTTATCATATGTGATGCGTAAGGTACTTCGAAAGTGTCGCGGTATTTGCAGTTATGCGTGGCTTCATATCCTGTCGGCACTTTCTTCTGCCGACTGTCTGTTCCGGGTGAGTGAGGATGTGTTCTTCAGTCGTCTGAACGGTTTTTACGGTCTGTCAGATTGTTAGCCAAGATCTCGAAGAAATTGCGCCCGAGAATGATCGAAATTCTACTCAACAGATCTGTGTCGATTGAGTTTTTCTGAAATAACCGGTATACGTTAGAGCGGTCCAGATGCAGTTTACGGGCAAACCATGAGACAGTCCGTTCCTGTGCCTGCAATTCCTCCTTGATCAGCTGACCTATCGATATCATAGGAGCTTGTTGAAAATAATGCGTCTGCTGTTGACATAGTTCCCGATTTTCAGTCAATAAACAGCTCGCAGGTAATACAAAACGCGGGGAACATAGCATGATACTCCCACACTGGCATCGGCAAACGCCAACTCGAAGGTCTCAGCCTGAAGCCCCGCGTCAGCCGATGAATGAGCGTAACAAAACGTGCATGCCGTGTCGGGATGATTGTCCCGAAATAATGCATGCCGTGTCGGTCGCTTGATCTTACGACGAACGGAAGCGCAGTTTAGGCTGCTTAGTCCCCTTCGATAATTAGAAATTTTGCCGATTTCGTGTGGAAAGGATTAAGCTAAACACGCTTAATTATAAAAAATATCGAGGACAACAACTCTTTGTTGTCCCGACAGTGACAAAATTAGTATTTTTCAGACGAAAATACAAACCAAATGCGAATATTCGCGGGTAAGAGCAGGGGAGAGAGCGGCAGAGCAAAAGAGCATGGGAGCAGGTGCGCAGCGAGGCTATTGGAGTGGGGGTGTTGCTGACATGGGTGGTTAGTGATGGCTCTTTCCCCCGTTTAGCGCCCCGTTCGGCGTGCCACAATCCCCGCTGCCTTGCATTCCCGTAAGGCGCTAAAGATGGGGGCAAGTCGGAGACTTTCCGATTGTGGATAGCCCGGGCTTCAGCCCGGGGTGGTCATAAAAAGTAGGAAATTAGCCTCGGAGAGGCGTCTTGTGGTGGATGAGGAGAATTCTCAGATGATATCCTCTCATTATGCATCACAAGACGCCTCTCCGAGGCTGATTTTTTTTGGGGGGGTATTGTCTCCGGGCTGAAGCCCGGGGTTGTCCACAATCGGCATCCCTCCGGGATACCCTCCCACTCCGATAGTTTTGCTCCCCTGCTTTGATGCTCTGATGTTCTCTTGATCTTCTGCTTTCCCAAACGACAGGCGACCGAACCAGTTATGGTTCGGTCGCCTGTCGTGTTGAAGAGGGTATCAGTCGGCTGGATTTGCCACGGGTGTTCCGTCGGCCGACAGGAGGTTGAGGATGCCATCCGTCGGGATGGCAGATGAGGCTACCATGATGGCTCCTCCCTCAATAGTGCGTGGCATCGTAAGGGTGAAGAGCGACGCGTCACCGTCGGCAACGGTGAGGTCTGCACCCTTCTGAGCGGTAAGACCTGTCCACAGGCGGTGACCCATAGCCACCGAGGCAGGTGCATTGCGGTATGAACCTCCCATGCATACGACGGTGCCACCTGTGATGGTGAATCCTGCCGAAGTATTGCAATAGATGCCTCCCGCAGGTGCCGAGCCTCCAACGGCTGTCACTGATCCGCCTGCTATGGTGATGCTCTCTTTGGCGCGGATGCCATCTTCGGCTATCGAATAGGCGCTTAGAGTGGTGGTTCCGGAAACTGTGACGGTGGGTGCATTGAGGGCATCGTCGTAGGCGTAGACTGTAGCGTCGCATCCGTCGATGTCAATGTCGGCATCTGTCTCTATGCCGCGGCATCCGTCGCTCTTACCGGTAGAGAGAACGGTGAGTGATCCGCCGGTGAGGGAGATGGGACCGACGGCTTTGACAGCTTTTGACGATGCTGTGAAGGCATCGGAATATATGTATTTTTCGCCGGTGCAGGATACTCCGGTTTTTCCGCCGGTGATGTCGATTGTGGCGGAGGCGTTGATACCCTTTCCACCCTTACCGGTTGAGCGGAGCTCGAGGTCACCGCCGGAAATGGCGACGTAGGTGTCGGCTTTGAGGCATGCTGCCGACGAGGTGTCCGTTACTTCCGGGTCGAATATGCCGTCGCCGGTGGTGTTGAGCACCATTTTGCCTCCATCGACCCTGATATTCTGGTCGGTTTTCACGGCTTTGCCTGCCGGCGAATCCGTCAGGGCGTAGAGATAGCCTCCCATCATCCATAGACCGATGTCGTCGACAGCGTCACCCTTGAGGTGTATGCAGTTTTTGGCGGCTTCGGTTACGGCGATTGTGGCTCCGGGGCGGATTACCATATAGCCGTCAACGGCGATTCCGTGGCGGTTGAGACCCTGCACGGCGAGAACGCCGGTGCCGCTGACGATCATGTCGCCTTCGGTGAAGAAACATCCCTTGCGGTCTTCGGTGTCAGCCGATCCGCCGATGCGGTAGTAGGGGTCGGCGGTATATTCGGTGCAGTCGGAGAGCATGTTGGTGGTTCCCTGGGCGAGGTTTACGAATACTCGCTTCTTACACTGGCTGTTGATAGCCGGTCCACGGTTGGAGCGGATATTGGCTCCGTCGAGAGTAAGCAGGAATTTATGGGCTCCGTAGATTTTCAGACCTCCGTCGGATGTCTGTCCCTTTACCACGATCTCCACACCGCTCACGTTGCCGGTCTGGAAATCGACAGTGGCATATGCTCCGTCGGTGTAGGTGAGTATACGCTGGTTTCCGGTGGTGACAGTAACGTTTTTCCCGGCGAACTCTACGGTTACTTTCTGGTTGAATCCGGAGAGCTCATGGTAGATGTCGGGATCGGTTCCGACAGCGTCGAGGTCGGCATCGGTGGCTTTTTCACCGTGCCATATGGGTATGGTCTGGCTGAAAGAGGGTGGAGTGCCGTTGTCGAGCGCATTGCCTTCCGAGTTGAAGTCAGGTCCTTCCGGTTTGTTCTCAGGACCGTCCTCGCTGCAGGAAGCGAGAAGCAGACCTGCCGAGAGTAGCGGGAAAAGATAGCTGATGGCTTTTTTCATGCAAATAATAATGAAATTATGTTTGTTCAGAGTTTGAAGGTATAGCCTACGCCGATGACATTAGCGTTGCCTGTACCCTCCTCTACTCCCTGGATAAAGCGGTAGAAAAGCTCCACGCGGTTGTGGCGGCTGATCTTGTATTCTGATCCGATGGTGTAGCGCACTTTCTCTACGGCGAAGCCTTCCGAGAGATTGTCGTAGAGCTCGACGCTGGCAAACGGGGTGAATTTGCTCTTGCGGATGTTGTAGTCGCAATCGATGCGCGAGCGGAGCATGTGTTTGTCTTTCGCTGCAACCCATTCGTCGTCTTTCGCTGTGACTTTGTCGGAGGCGTATTTGGGCACCCACTTTCCGAGACGGTGGGTGAACTGGTAGCGTTCGCGCAGCGACAGACCGAAGCGTCCGAGCTTTAGTTTTCCTGTCACCGATGCGTAGAAGCGGTGGCGTCCGATCCAGTATGGCGGAATCACGTTGCCCTTGCGTGTGGTCTCCTCAAGGGTGTGGCCGATCATGTATTTGTAGCCGGCGTCAATCTTGAAGTATTGGTGTTTGTACTCTCCGCTGACTCCGAAGGTGACGCGTTCGGAACTGCTGAGCTTGTTGTGGGTGCGGTATTCCACTTCGGCATCAGCTCCCCAGTGTGACCCGAAAGAGGTTTTGAAAGCAGCCGAGGTCCACAGCTCCTGAGCCATGGCGGGGAAGACCGCCGCGATGCATACGAGTATCGCCAATAGTTTTGTTCTCATCCGTTTTTCAGTTGTTTTCCTTGGGTAGTTTGAGCATGCGGTTCACGGTGTTGTCGCCGTAGCGGCTGTTGTCGCGGTAAAATATTTTCACCATCGCTGTGTCGCGGAGGAAATCGACTGCGCCGATCTGAACGGTGACGATGTTGATTCCAAGGCGTTTGCGGAGGTCTTCGAGCATTTCCTCGCGCTTCTCGGGCACAATCAGGTCAACACGGTCGTAAACCACGAGTTTCTCTTCGTATGAGTTTGTGAATGGAAGCTTCTCGCACAGCCAGATCACTCCGGTGAATATGAGGTTTGTAACGGTAAGCTCGGCGAAACTGAGTGTTACGGCAAGGGCGTTGATAACCGATATCGCTATGATTACGAACAGATAGGTCATCTCGCGCACCGACATGGATTCCGTTCGGTAACGTATTATGCCGAAGATCGCGAACAGACCCAGGGCGAATCCTACCTTTATCTTCACGCTTCCGAGGAGATAGATCAGGAAGAAGATACTTACGGAGATAAGGGCGAAGGTGAAGAAATATTCGCGGCGCCGGCTTTTCGGATAATAAAGTCCGGCGATGATGATCATTACGAACAGGGTGTTGAACGCGAAGCGGAGCAGGAGGGTGGTCATGTCGGATGTGTCGATAAGCGGGGCATCCAGTAATTCAATGTCTTCCATGGGAATTGTTGCTGTTCAGTTTTTAGTATGTGGTTAGTATTTGTATTATCTGTAGTCGGAAAAACGGGAGCTCAACGGGCAAGCATCTTGCTGATCATGCGTAGGCGTGGCTTGAAGCGATTGGAGGGGAGGGCAGGATTGGTGAGCGCCATCCCCATGCAATATTTGCTGAAGCCGGATTGCTTGATGCGCAGTTCGCGCAGCATCGAGGCGATCGGCGAGGCGACCCTGCCGTCGCGCTTGAGCTCGATGATAACAAGACCGCTAAGATCGCAATCGGCTCCTGATACCAGATTGTGGAAGCGAAGTTTGGTGTCGATCGTGAGGCGTTCAGTTTTGTTGCGGTTCACGAGCGTCAGCCGGTAGAATCGGTTCTCGATCTGTGGTTTGAGCGCTTCCGCCTCATATCCCGACATTTTCAGCAGGAAATCGGCTCTGTCGCTGTCGGCGAGCCCGTCGCCAGAGGGGATGCGCTTTTTGTCGGTGCGTCCCTTGTTGTTCTTGCGTTTTACTTCAAGAAATTCCACTCCCGATCCCTCGTAGCGGCGCACTCTCACTTTGTTTCGGGTGAGTTTCCCGTGGAGATGGTTGCAGTACATTTCGCAGTCGGTGGTGTCGTAGTAGCGGGTGTAATATGGCATAAGCACCTCTCCGTCAATGGACTGAAGCATATATGCCTCCGATGCGAGCGAAAGCAGCCGCATAAGCTGATCCTCGGTCGCCACAAACTTGGTGTCGGTCCGGTTCATCAGTTTCACCTGCTTCATCTCCTCAAGTGAAATCGTTGAAAAGCTTTCTAAAACAGACATTTGGCTGATCGTGAAATTAATTGGGTCGTGCGAAATTGAAATCCTGATATCATCTGCCAGGGACTGCCTCCCGCATTCCTCCTCGGTAACGCAATATAATCTGACGCCTGCACGGTGTCATGGTATTAATCACGGCAAATATACTAAAAATAAGTTTTACCAGCCAAATAAATCGGAGGTTTTAACCGTGCTGTTTTTTTCAACACTCTGCGGTGCAAGATCTTAAAGCGTTCGGGTATGGGCAGTCTGTCAGATTTTGCGGAGTTCGAAGCGGCGCACTTCCGGTTTGTTGATGGTGTATATGCGGTCGACGAGTATCTTCATTTCCTCTTCCATCGCTTTGCGCATGGGCTCATGCATCATCATGGAGTAGGTGTCGCGCATGGTCCGGAGGCCGCCGTTGCTGTCGATATGTCTGTCCATAACCTCTATGGCATGGCGGTTGTTGGCGTTGAGCAGTCCTTGCGGCTGGAAAAAGCTGTTCTGGACCCAGGCATACCGGCGGAACATACGTTCTATTTCGCGGCGGCGCTCGTTTAGGAACATCACTGCGAGTGATTGCTGATATTGGGGCGTCAGGGTGATTTCGGCAAGGTTGATACCTTTTGCAAGGCTGTCGGCGCTCCACACTCCTATCTCCTCCCCGTCGATGGTGAGGAGATAGTCGCCTTTGAGGCCGGTGACGGTAAGCATCTCGCGGTTCATCTCTTCGGTAAACGGGATGATTTCGAGCGCTTTCGCCTGTGGGTTAATCATGCCGGAACCGCGCGCTACCGTATCTGTCGGGTATGGAAGTGAGTTGGCAAGGTAGTTGAAGGCGATGCCACTCCCGTTCTTGCGCAAGTCTGTGATCTGGCAGTTTTCCTGGCGTGTCACTCTCGGTTTGCTGGCGTTTATAGCCATGTCGGCGACTTTGTTTCCGGCGAATCCCTGGGCTTTGAGAAAGAGGTAAGCCATCACCATGTGGCCGTCGTTGTCGGGATGCATACGGTCTGATCCGCAGAGGGTGAATGTGGAGTCTGTTGCCTGACGGTCATGGTTGATTGTGGTCATGGGTGTGCAGAAGTCAACCTGTTCCCATCCGTTGTCTGCCGCGGTCTGGAGCTGTGTGGCTACGATGCGTTCGATGGTTGAGGCTTTGCCGTGGAGGTTATATGCCTCTATTGCCGCCTCATCGTCGAACGGGGAGGTTCCTACCATCACGATGCGTGTGTCTGGAAGAGCCTTGAGCCGCTGTTCCATCTGCCGGAAGTTGCGTATGCTCTCTTCGTATTTCTCGTGGGCGAACTGCTGGCTGTTGTCTCCCTCATGTCCGGAGTATCCGGAGTCGTTCATGCCGAAAGTTACCATCAGCACAGTGGGGTCATGGCTGAAGACATCGTTGTCGAGCCGGCGGTACATGTCCATGACGGTGTCTCCGCTGATGCCGGCGTTTACCACAGTTATCGGCATCCCGGGGAAGCGGGTCATGTAATAGAGCCATATGTAGGAATGATAGTGACCGCCGTCGGTAATGGAATTGCCCAGAAATACGGCGCGCTCCCCATCCTTGAATGGAGTTACCTGCTGAGCGGACAGTGTCGGTATGCATAGAGCTGCCGCTGCTATGCCGATAGATAGTCGTCTGAGCATATGCACATTCGGTGATGTGTCTGATTCTCAGATTCTGCGGAGCTCGAAGTGACGGACAACCGGCTTGTTGACGGTATAAATGCGGTCTACAAGCATCTTCATCTCATCTTCCATCGCTTTGCGCATAGGCTCATGCATCATCTGTGAATAGCGGTCGCGCATGGCTTTTAGCCATCCGTTGCTCTCCACGTGCTGATCCATAACCTCTACAGCATGGCGGTTGTTGGCGTTGAGCAGTCCTTGCGGCTGGAAAAAGTTGTTCTGAACCCAGGCATATTCGCGGAACTGGCGCTCGATCTCCCAGCGGCGCTCATTGAGGAACATCACGGTGAGTGCCTGCTGATACTGGGGAGTGAGAGTTATTTCGGCGAGATTGATACCTTTTGCGAGGCTGTCGGCGCTCCACACTCCTATCTCCTCGCCGTCAATGGTGAGTTTGTAATCCCCTTTGAGACCGGTGACGGTAAGCATCTCGCGGTTCATCTCCTCCACGAACGGAACGATGTCGAGTGCGCGGGCCTGTGGGCGGCTCATGCCCCAGCCGCGGGCTACGGTATCGGTAGGATAGGGAAGCGCGTTGGCGAGATAGTTGAAGGTGATGCCACTGCCGTTCTTACGAAGATCGGTGATGGAGCAGTTTTCTTCGCGGATCACTTTCGGCTTGCTGGCGTTGATAGCCACATCCGTCACTTTGGCGCCGGTGAATCCCTGTGCTTTCAGGAAGAGGTATGCCATAACCATATGACCGTCGTTGTCGGGGTGTATACGATCTGATCCGCAGAGGGTAAAGGTTGAATCAGTGGTCTGATGCTCACGGTTTATCGCAGTCATGGGGGCGCAGAAGTCAATCTGCTCCCAGCCGTTGTCGGTGGCTGTTTGAAGCTGGGTGGCTACGATCCGCTCTATCGTGGCTGCTTTGCCGTGGAAGCAATCCGACTGGATGGCGGCCTCTTCGTCGTAGGGGGATGTCCCCACCATAACGATGCGTGTGTCCGGTAGGGCTTTGAGGCGCTGCTCCATATGGCGGAAGTTGCGTATGCTCTCGTCATATTTCTCACGGGCGAACTGGCGTCCGTTTTCGCCGTTATGCTCGTAGTAGCCTGAATCGTTCATGCCGAACGTCACCATGAGCGCTGTAGGGTCATGGCTGAAGACGTCGTTGTCGAGACGGCGGTTCATCTCAAAGGCTGTGTCGCCTCCGATTCCGGCGTTTACAACGGTTATCGGCATCTCAGGGAAACGTGTCATGTAGTAGAGCCATATGTAGGAATGATAGTGACCGCCGTCGGTAATGGAATTGCCCAGAAATACGGCGCGTTCTCCATCCTTGAAAGGTGCGACCTGTTGTGCGGAGAGTGTTGTGGCGGAGGCTGCCGCTGCGGCGAATAGTAAAGTGAAACGTTTAAGGAGATTCATCATGGTGTAATTTTGGTTTGATTATTTTTCAGGGGTTAGGGAATAGGTGCGGAAACCGTTGCGTGGGATAGTGGCGCTGATAGCGCCGGAATATGAAGCTCCGCAGGGGGTGCCATTGAGATCGGTTTCTGCTATCCGGACCGGGATGTGTGGTATAAGTGCCGCCGGTTTGTCACCATGGGTATTGTGAATGCGGACAGTCACACTTCCGTCCAGTTCGGGGTGGACGGCGCTTAACCTATATCCTTCTCCATCGACCGATAGCATCGACCGGTTTGCAGGGATGCCGCTTCCCGGGCTTACTACAGCCTGGAGTGGTTCGTTGAAAAGCTGGCTTTCTGTTGCCATAGCTTCGGCTCCGTATGCCGCGTTATGCGGGACTATGGCGTAGTTGATTTCTGTGGGACAGGTGATTGCATAGTCAGGTCCCCACAATCCTGGACCGGAATACTGCACTGTCAGCGCCACCGGATGACCCGGACCGTGAACGTAGCTCGTAGTGTGGTCCGATATGAGTCCAAGTCCGTGTGCGGAGAGACTATCGGCGGTGTCTATCCAGTTGAGAATCACGTTGTGGCGTATATCGCTCCAGCGGTTGAAGAATGTTGAGTCCTGACTGCTCAGACATACGTCGAACGGTGCGTCCTTCCACAGCCTGCCGGGGTTGAAGGCTGACGGGAGTAGCAGGCAGAGTTTGAAACGGTCGTCGCAAAAGGCGCGGCGGTCGTTGCGCCAGTCCGTCTCGCGATATTCTCCGATACCGGGGTTCCCCTGCCAGTCGATATGCAGGTTGCAGTCAATGCGGTTGCTCCCAGGGGTAAGGCGGTAAGTCTGTCTGAAGGGATTACCTGCGATTTCTCCGCCGAGGGTAATGGTTTCTCCGAGCGGTGAGCGCTCTACCGATATTATCGATGCCTTTGTTTCTGTTGACGAACGGAAGCATCCTTCGTCGTAGAAGAATCCACGCAGCTCGCCGAGGGCGAAACGGCAGATGTCTGCGGGAGCGAATTCGGTCATAGAACCGTCTTTAAGGAGCAGGCTGCTTATGGTGCCTCCACGGTCAAGATTGAAGTTAAGCCGGAGGCGGTCGTTTTCAATTGTCGGGAGGTTGTCTGTTTTCTGAGCCTCACCGGAATTGCCGGAAGTCTCTGTAATGGCATATGTCGTGTAGCCGAAGGGGGGGACCTCCGCCTGGAAACTGATGCGGTCACGCGAAAGGCGCCGGGTTGGAACCGTTGACCCGTCGGGTGCTGTAAGGGTTATGATGATGTCCGATGCGATTAAATCGGGTGGGAGACCTGCTTCTACAACTTCGTGGCGAGGATGCGAGGTTGTATTGAAGACCTTCATCATGGGGGTGTCACCTGCGGCTGTAGCGTCTGCAGCCCTGGTAATCTCCTGATCAGCGCTCTGTAGAGCCGAATCTGTCCAGAGAGCAATGGCATCTGCCCATGTGCCGTAATTCCACAGTTTGTTGTATGGAACTATCCATGAATCATGGTGTTGGGCAAGCATCAGCTGCCGCCACGCTTCGTCGATAGAGGAGAAGTAGGTGGTGTCGGGCTTGAGGGTTGTGTCGAGCATGGCTATGGCTGCCATTTTTTCGGCAACTATAAGGGCGTTTTCAGCGGAGCGTACCTGCCGGGCAATGCGCTGCAGTACCTGGCTTCCCCACATAAGGTTCACGCGTATATCTTCCTGAGTGAAGCGGTGGTTCTCTTGTGGGGTATCATGTGCTACAGATGAGATATAGTCGCTCCACAAGGTATATTCTGATCCGGAGTTGTTCTTTCCAAGCCATGGACCGTTGCGCCATCCGGCATCCTGGTAGCACATACCGATCGGATTGCCGATGCCAGCCTGACGGCATGCCTTGAGGTATGCGCGGTCGTTGCGCCAGGCTGTTGTCTGCCATACCGATCCTGGCTCAAGTTGTTCGCAGGCGTAGCGCGGTACGGTAGTTATCCCCGTGCCGTCGGGTCCGATGAGGTTGACCGTTTCCCCTCCGAAAGCTGCCGTGTAGCCTCCCCAGCATGTGTCGGGACATTTCAGCGAGATATATCGGAAGCCGAATCCCTGCAATATCGCCGGCAGGGCTGAAGTGAAACATGGCTCTTCGACGGCGTAAGTGGTGAAGGTAATTCCGGGGAAGTGGCGGCGCAGGGAGGCTATCCCGTAGCTGAACTGTCGGATGATGCTCTCCCCCTGTATGTTATACAGATATGGCTGGGCATAGGTTGGGTTTGTATATTCCATGCGCCCTTGCGAGAGAAGCGATGCGAACGCCTGGAATGCTTCGGGGGTGCGTACGCTGACGGTGTCCCATGTCTCAGGTTCTATTTCCAGGCCGATTTTCCAATCGGGATTCTTATTGAGCTGATCGACAATGAACCGGGTTTTCCACTCTACGGGATAATGACCGTATATGCCGCCATGGTATCCGTCGACGAAGTAGCTTTTACCTGTTACGTAGCCCCCTGTAGCTGCCGCCGTCGCTATTATGGTTGCGAGGCATACAATAAACCGGAGGTTTCGTTTCAGATAATTCATCGGGTCGGGCGATTTAAAGACTTATATCCGGTGGGTTACCGGGATTCGTTTTGCAAAAATACTGAATTTCTGTAATAAGTAAGTCATTATCGGTAATATAAAACGATGGTGTGTCAAATCTTTTTGACACACCATCGTTGTTATCCGGATGGCGAGGATGCTGCCGGAAAATGCAGTTGTCAGCGAACAGTGAGCTTGTCGACACGTGTGCCTACCTTTACGATGTAGGTGCCCGGAGCTACGGCAATGGCATCGTGGCCGGTAGCGGTGAGAGTGCTGACAGTTCGTCCGTCGATGCTGTAAACCGTGATCTGAGCAGCTTCGGCACCGATAACGTTGATGCAACCTGCGGAAGCATAGATGCGGATATTGGTCATAACGGCATCGTCAATTCCTGTAAGTTCCGGTGTGGCAGGATTGGAGAAGGCGGATTCCCCACGGTTATGGTACAGCGCTGTCACTGTGTATACAGGAGCCTGAGCCACTTCGTAAGTATCGACAAAGCGGGTGTCGGTGACGGGGGTGTCGGTGACGAGCTTGCCGTCGCGGTATATGTTGTAGCCGCTGATCTCAAGATCGTCGACAGCCGCTGCAGGTGTGAAGTTGACATCGTCGATCATGGCAACATACTGGTCGCGGCTGATGTTGCGGATAGCGAAGTGGCGTGCGCCGGCAGGCAATGTGACGAAATATTGGGTCCATGTCCAGGGGATCTTGTCGAATGTAGCTAAGCTTGTGAAGTCGTCCACATTCGTGCCGGTTGTTGAGTAGAGAACCTCTACGGTCTCGAAGCAGTCGGCGAGCATCGACTTAGCCCAGAAGGAGATAGTCTGTGCGCCTCCATAGAGCTCAGGCGAGATTGCCCAGTCGTCGACACGTTCCTCAACGTAATCAGGAGCGCCGTTGGTGACAGCCATTGAGCCTATGTAGCGATGTCCGCCATGAGCGCTGTAGTAGCCGGGATCGGAGAAGTGTGATGCCATCGGTTCGTAGGTGTCGTCGAATACGAACCACGACTGGAGCGATGAGGGCTGGGGAGCGAATGCCGGCAGAGCGAAGAAGTTGAAGCCGTAGATGCACTTGCCGTCGCGATCGACCATAGTCCAGCCGTTGACATTCGACGACCATGTGCGGGCGCTTTCAAAGCCTTCTGTGATATCGTCGGCATAGTCAGCTGTAAGGTCGGGTGTGCTCCAAGACAGTGTTATGGCGTTGTCGTTATCCTCGGTATATGTGGCTGTGAGATCCGTCACTGCCGGGTAGTTCGGATAGATGGTTATGACTTCAGTCTGCTCCGACTTGTTGTTGGCAGCATTGTTGTCGGCAGGGTAGGAGAGAACTACCTGATATACCACGCTTTCGGGTGTGGCTACCGAATGGAGTGGCTGGAATGTGTGGCTCAGGTGAAGATCCGAGGCAACCTCGGTGAAGGTCTTGCTGTCGATAATCTCGTTATCGCGAAGGAGCTGCATGGTGACCTCGTCGGTGTCGGCCAGACCGATGTTCGCGAAATCGACTGAGATGTTGGCGCAGTTGCCAGCCTTTACGCGCTCAGGCATTGTAACCGACAGCAGTGCCATGTCATGCTCGGTTCGGTCCATAACCTTGAGGTTGTCGATGTGCATCCACTGGAAGCGGTCGACAGTGCCGATCAGATTGATCTGAATCTGCTCACCGGCGTATTCGGTCAGAGGTACTTCCACGCGGTGCCATCCTTCGGTTCCTAAGTCGTCAAGGGTGATAGTCTTTACAGATTCAAAACGTGCGTACCGGCCAATCTGCACCTCGATTGTGTTGTTGTTGGGCAGGTCGGGGAGTGAGTAATTGAATACATAGAAGGTCAGCATCGGGTTGGCTGCGTCTGCCAGGTCGATGATACCTGTACGGAAGTATGCCCAGCTGCCGATGTATTCCGAGAACATTGCGAGCATGCCGTTGTCGCCATCCTGCGACTGTACCTCCTCGAATGTCTTGTCGGAAGCGTTGTCCCAGTATGCGAAGCGGTCGCTGCCACCCATTATCGACAGATAGCTGGTCTTGAGATCCGGGAATGAATCTTCGTAGGGGAGAGTGTATGGCTCTCCAAGACCGACGTATTCGGTAAGTACCCCTTTTGTATTCTCTCCGCCGGCAGTCTCGGCGGTGACACCGAACTGCATGAACATCTGCGGCTGTTCCTCGGTGGGATACATGATCTGGAACTTGGCGCTGGTGCCGGTGAGCTGATCGAGAATCTTCATGTCGGAGCCGGTTGCGTTGGTGTATATGCAATATGTCACGAGCGATTCATCCATTGGTGTGCCGTCGATGAAGGTGGTGACCGGTTTCCACTCTATGATTACCTCACCCGGGACTTCTGTACTGTATGCCACAGCTTCGGTAACGGCTGCGGGCAGGTTTATTCCGGCATATCCTGCAGCAATGGCCTCGAGGCCCCGGCCGCTCCAGTTAGTCGCGGTGGCGGTATAGACATGGCTGCCTTCACCGGCTTCTTCATCGGTAAAGCTTACAGTCTGTCCGGGTGTGGGATTTTCAGTGGTGTGGATGAGGGTCCCGTCGCGGTATACGTCGAGTGTCTCAAGGTTTGTCAGGGTGTTGCCTGAGAGGTCGGTGAGGGGGGCGGTAAGTGTGATGGTAACCTTTTGGGTTCCGTCAGGCGACGATACGGCAGTGAAGGCTGTCGGCGCTGAGGGGGAAGTGCTCTCATAGGGCTCGCTGACGGCAAAATTAGTGGCGAAGAGCCACCAGTTGCCGGCTTCAGTAATAGAGTGAATGCCGATATATTTGTCGCCATACCCTTCCGGAGCAGCCAGACCGCGGAAAGTGGTGAGGGATTCTGAACGTACTTCTGAAGGGCCGATAACAGGTGAAGTCATGGCTTCCGGCTCGGGGCTGTCGCCAAGGAAAATCTCGAATTTGCCGGGGAGGTCGGGATTATAGACGCGTGCGTCAAGCGATACCATATAGTATTTGCCAGCCTGCATTGCCATCGGGGGCGACATGAGCCAGTCGTCGCCATCACGGTCGTCACTTGCCTTTGAACGGACCTCGCCGTAATAAAAGTCCCATGTGCAGTCATCGTTGTTGCTGTCGATGATATTGAAGTAGTCCATGTCGGCGGGGTCTTCGAACGCCATTGTGTAAGGGAGCGATGCCGATCCGGCAACCACAGCGCCCGATAGCCCCTCTTCCGAGGGTGTGTCGTTGCAGATGGCTGTAACGCCGTAATGATAGGCGATGAGTTCGCTGCCAAGGTTGTAGTCCCATACGCTTGTGGTAGAAGTGCTTTCCTCCAGTACCTTGCCGTCGGGGTGACGTACGATGCGGTATGTTACGGCAGACGAGAGGGGATCACCTTCGGGAGTTGTAGAGACGGCGTCCCATGTGATGTGGGCCATTGAATATTCCCTTACCGCTGTAACCGTGGGAGCAGCCGGAGCTGCATAGCCTACGGCAAGCTTTATCTTTGCGGCAGGGCTGGTGCCGGCAGCGTTGGACAGCACTACCTTGAACTCGTAAAGACCTGCCGAGGGAACCGTAACGTCGACGCTGCGGTTTATGCCTGCATATACTTTTCCGGAAGCCAGTACATTGCCGCCTGTCTCGATTGTGAAATCAATATTGCCGCTGAGTTCGCTCCCTCCGTAAGTCACTGTCGGGGCGGTAAATGAAATCTTACCCTTGAGCGATGATGGCGCGAATGAGGCTTCGAGATCGAAGGGGGCGGCCGGTGCGCCGGGTTCTGCCGCACCTTCAGCCATATAAAGACCTGTCACTACGTAGCCGGCAGGATAATCAGCGATCTTGGTGACTCCGGCCGTAGAGGTGTTTACCTTATAAAGAGAGCACAAGTTGCCGGCCGAGAGTACGGCTGTATACATCGTACCTGATTTGGTGTCGATGGTAGATGCCGCATGTATGAAGGGCACGAAAGAGCCGTCGACAAGCGGAGTCAGGCCGGTGTCGCCTACCTTTGTCATCGTCGCATCGGCTGATGATATTGAATAGAGCGCTCCATCTTTGTCGATGGCATATAGTGTTCCTTCAGCGTCGGCTGCCATGCCGCCTACATGGGAGGTAAGCTTGCCGATTTTGGTCTCGTCGAACTCGGTGTCGTCGCGCTGGTATTTATAGAGGAAGAAGTCTGTGCGGTCGTAGTCGGTTGCGCAGCCGTAAATTGTTCCGTCCGCTGGGCTGACGGCGTAGCCCGATACCATACCGCATGCCGCCGGGGAGACACTGACACCGTAGCTGAGCATCGGGGTCCAGTCCTGCGGGTTGAAGGGATAGAGAGATATTTCCCCCCAATAAGTGTATGAGTTGTTGAGGTCGCCGACATAATAAATATCATCGGCAAACAGACCGCCACCTGTAGCTTTGCGGTCGCCAGTGGCTCCGACAAGTTTGAAAGTTCCGGAGCCGGTTAGTGGAATCTCGTATACACCGGGGGTGAATGAACCATCGGTCGTGCTATAGACGCTGCCGCACAGTATGGCATCTACGGCCCTCAGATGGGGTAGAGCGGCTGTGCAGCACAATAGCGTTGCAATAAATTGTTTTTTCATGTACCTAATTGAAACTTTATTTGTGTCTTTTCTTCTGCAAAATTACTGAAAATATTTCAACTGAGTGGCGAGAATTTGTTAAATTTTGAGATACATTGTGTCCCGGTCTTGTTTGATGACTTGATAAAATAGGGTCTTTTGTATATAAAGTGCTTATACACAGCAGGTAGTGTTACTACACATAAGTGCGCGGTTGCCTGCGGAAATATTTCAGATGGTGAGGGGTGAAAAACTGTTTGCATATGCCGGTTGTTCTAATTGTCAAGGGATGTAAGAAAACCTAATGCAATGGCTACTAAGATAAATAGTATAAGAAAGGCTCTTGGCGCCAACGGGTGCAAGGGGCTTCATGCGGACATGAGCAAGGAAAATTGGCAGAAAGTGACCCTTGAGATTGCACACGCTGTTGTGCTGACGCTGTCGATACTTCTGATAGTATTTATAAGTTATGACACATTCAAGGGAATACCGTTTCTGCAGAGCCGCTCGTATATGACGTTTCAGCTGGTGGTATGCGGAGTGTTTATCACCGACTTTTTCCTTGAACTTTTCATGACGCCTGAAGGTCTTAGGCGGCGTTACGTGCGTCACCGGTGGCTTTATCTTTTCCTGTCGATCCCTTTCCTGAATATTGTCGATGCATATAATCTCAATCTCGGAGCGGATGCGTTATATTTTATCAGATTTATTCCTCTTGCCCGCGGAGCGCTTGCCCTTGTTATTGTGCTTGGATATATCACATCGAACCGTCTTGCAGGGCTGTTCGTGAGCTATGTGTCTATCGTGTTGCTATCGACATATTTCGCCGCTCTGATATTCTTTGAGCGTGAACATCCCGTCAATGAATATATCACTGATTTCTGGCAGGCATTCATATGGTGCTGTCTTGAGATAACTACAATCGGTAGCTCGGTAGCCCCGGTTACTGTGGCAGGGAAAATCATTTCTGTAATACTTGCCTTTATGGGGCTCATTATGTTTCCGCTGTTTACTGTGTATCTCAGCAGTATGATTCTGAAGCAGCATGATGTGTTAAATATGATTAAAAATAAGGCGACTGGTGTTAAAAAAAGCCCATCCTCAGGTGAAAATGATGGTTCGGTGTCGCCTGAAGTTGCGCAAACCGAAAGAAAACCGTAAATTTGCAATGAAGTTATCGGAGGAGGCTGAAAGGCTTCCTCCATTTGTTATGTAGACCGTATTCGGGCGGCAGTATGCCGCGGGAACAAATATTTCGCGAGATGATAGATAAAGATCTTCTGAAACGTTCGGTGGAGAAAGCCATCGAAGGTACAGATCTGTTTGTGGTCGATATTAAGGTGTCGGCCGACAACAATATTGTGGTGGAGCTTGATTCTCCTTCGAGTATTGATATTGACACCTGTGCAGCCGTGACGCGCGCCATCGAGAAGGATTTCGACCGTGATGTGGAGGATTACGAACTCGAGGTAGGTTCGGCGGGGCTCACCGCTCCCTTCAAGGTAAGAGGGCAGTATCTCAAGAATGTCGGCAACGACATAGAGGTGCTTACCCGCGACGGCCGCAAGATGCAGGGTGTTCTCACCTCAGTTGGCGGCGACAGCTTTACTTTCGAGTATCCGGTGAAATACAAGGAGCCCGGCGCCAAGCGCCCCGTAACAGTGATGCAGCCGGAGACACTGAAGTTTGATGATGCCAAATCGGTGAAATATCTGATATCCTTCAAGTGATTCCGCCGCCGGTCTCCCTCTCCGATCTTCGTGCAATGAAATAAAACAAAATTTACCACTTTTCTTTATACCCTATGGCCAAGAAAGAGGAAACTCCAAATATGGTGGAACAGTTCGCCATATTCAAAGAACTGAAAAATATCGACAAGACCACCATGATCAGTGTGCTCGAGGAATCGTTCCGCAACGTGCTGGCAAAAATGTTCGGTACCGACGAGAACCTCGATGTGATTATGAACCCCGACAAGGGTGACGTTCAGATTTTCCAGAATCTGACAGTAGTTCCCGACGGCGAGGTGGAGAATCCCAACCGTGAGATATCGCTCAGCGACGCCCGCGCCGACAATGACCCCGAAGTGGAGATCGGTGATGAACACACCAAGGAGATCATTTTCGCTGACTTCGGACGCCGTGCGATCCTGACACTCCGCCAGACCCTTCAGTCGAAGATACTCGAACTTCAGAAAGAAGCTATCTACAACAAATTCAAGGAACTGGAAGGGGAACTGGTTACAGGGGAAGTATATCAGACATGGTCGCGCGAGACCC
>CAZDWY010000040.1:0-22517 GCA_964509345.1 uncultured Alistipes sp. | reverse complement strand
CGGCGATAATGCGCATTGAGAATTCCGGCGGGTAAATATAGGTGTTGCGCACCATAAATTCCTTGAGGATATCGTTCTGGATTGTACCAGCCATCTCTTCGAGCTTGGCACCCTGCTCAAGACCTGCGTTGATATAGAAGGCGAGTACGGGGAGTACTGCACCGTTCATTGTCATAGACACAGACATCTTGTTCAGAGGAATTCCATCGAAAAGAACCTTCATATCCTCTACAGAGCAGATGCTCACACCAGCCTTACCTACGTCGCCTACCACACGGCTGTGGTCGGCATCGTAGCCACGGTGGGTGGCGAGGTCGAACGCTACTGACAGACCCTTCTGACCCGACGCAAGGTTACGGCGGTAGAAGGCGTTTGATTCGGCAGCAGTCGAGAAACCTGCATACTGACGGATGGTCCAGGGACGGATGGCATACATGCCACTGTACGGGCCACGCAGGAAGGGGGGAAGACCGGCTACATAGTCGAGATGCTCCATCCCTTCAAGGTCTGCTTTGGTATATATCGGTTTTACGGGGATAAGCTCGGGAGTGAGCCAATCCTCACCGTTGCCCGTGGGGGCGGCCGCCGGCGCTGTGAAAGCGTCGGCTATGATGTTCATATTTTTGAAATCGGGTTTCATGGCTTACTTCTCAATTGTTTTTAAGGAGACGCTTGTTAAATTCCTGTAAGGTTTCGAGCACGTTGGAACGGACATGGATGAAATGTTCGATGCCCTGTGCCTTGAGGTCGTCCGCGCATGCTGGAGCACCGGCAACCACGAACTCTGCACGACCGTCGAGCAGCTTGAACGCTTCTGGAGCGAACTGTGCGTATTCGTCGTCGGAAGAACAGAGGACAACGATATCCGCACCTTTTTCCATTGCGGCGTCAATACCTTCCTGAACGGTCTGGAAACCGATATTGTCGAGAATCTCATAACCTGCACAGCCGAAGAAGTTCGATGAGAACTGTGCACGGGCAAGACGCATTGCCAGATTTCCGATTGTAAGCATGAAAGCTTTAGGACGGTTGGCGGCATGCTCCGTTGCGAGGCGGAGAGCCTCGAAGTCGCTTGCCTGACGATCGGTACAAAGAACCTTGGCGGCATCGCCGGAAGCGGCACATCCGCAACCTTCGCCGTCGGCTTTGGCACACGGATCTGCACCGTTCTCGATCTTCTGAGCAGCAAATTCGTTGAAATTGGGGAACTGGTTTGTTCCGAGAAGTATCTCTTTGCGGCGTGCCATATCCTGATGACGTTTGACACCCGATGCGTTCACAGCCTGCTGGATCTCGCCTGAGTTAACGCATGCAGCGAAACCACCCTTATCCTCAACTTCGAGGAAGAGTTTCCAAGCTTCTTTTGCAATTGAAACAGTGAGTGTCTCAACGTAATAGGAACCACCTGCAGGGTCAACAACCTTGTCAAGATGGCTTTCCTCCTTGAGAAGGAGCTGCTGATTGCGGGCGATGCGTTCTGAGAATTCGTCGGGTGTCTTGTAGGGTACATCGAACGGTGTTACCGTGATGGAATCAACCCCCGCGAGAGCTGCCGACATAGCCTCAGTCTGGCTACGGAGAAGGTTCACATGAGCGTCGTATATGGTCTGATTGAAACGCGAAGTAACGGCGTGTGCCACCATTTTGCATGCGCATTTGCACTCAGGCTTGTATTGCTCTACAATCTGAGCCCACATCATGCGTGCTGCACGGAACTTGGCAAGCTCCATGAAATAGTTGCTTGAAACACCCATGTTGAACTTCACACGACAAGCAACTGCATCGGGTGTCATTCCGGCATCGGTTAGAAGTGTCATCCAACCTGCACCCCACGCCAGAGCATAGCCAAGTTCCTGGAAGATGTAAGCTCCGGCATTGCAGAACATAACCGAATCGACGCTGAGACAACGTACGCCAGGCACTTCTGCGAGTGCCTCGATCATAGCCTTTGCATCGGTGGCAACGGCAGTTGTGTCTACCTCTGTTCCATGACGGAAGGCGCGCTTGAAAGGATTATAATCAATAGAACCCTTGAACTGCTTCTCGACACCTTTTTCCTTAAGATATTCTGCGAGAACTGCAGCGAGTTCAACAGCCTTGCGCGGACATGTTGCGAAGTTAACCTCAACCTTTTCGAGGTCAATACCTTCCAGAAGAGTTGCAAGAACAGCCTTGGTAGGCTCTTTTACTGTAAATCCGAGAGAGTTCACGCCCTTTCCAAGCACATCGAGAGCTACCTTATTGGCCTCTGCCGGATCGGTAGGAAGAATCTCCTGACGGGTAAGCCAGTCATTGTTGTCGCGGGTACCGCGAACATACGGAAATTCTCCGGGAAGTGAATCTGTCGACGGCATGTCGGCGATATCCTCGCGACGATACATCGGCTGAACATTGAAGCCCTCGTTGGTGCGCCATACAAGTTTTTTGTCAAAAGGCACCCCTTTGAGATCGGCATCCACCTTGGCTTTCCAAGTGTCGTAGCTCACAGGCGGAAACTGCTCAAACAGTTTTTCTTTATTATCTGCCATGATAGGTTATAAAAAGTTTGGGTTATTTACATGGTATACAGGTAATTCGCCATTATATTGACGAAACGGCATACTTCCATGGTCACTCAACGCAACACGTGAAAGCAAACTGTCATGGCAAATTTACGAATTAATAATGTAACTACCGCATTTTAACACCAAAATTCTTTCAAGTGCATTACTCCGCGCCCAATCCGGAGCCGACCGATAACCAGTCACGCATCCTGTATAGGACGGTATTACAACGAATGCTCGTATTTCCAAGGCTTCTCATCGACATACCTGTGTCTTATTGCAAACGCAGGCGACACTACATCAAGAGAGTCTGCATAGGCAGCATATCTTGTTCCGGTCAGAGTGCATATAAGATGACTTATCTCTGCGGTAGTCATAGGTCTGCCGCTCGACTCCTTCAACTGTTGTAACAGTTCTTGATTATCACTCACAAACTTTATGTTCGGATAAATAATAAAGGGGACCTCTACATGCCTTTCATCACGTCCGCAATAATCCCCACCCCCGTCATAGACATTCTCACCATGATCAGAAAAATAGATTACGAGTGTCGGACGATCCATC
Source organism: uncultured Alistipes sp. (assembly GCA_964509345.1). Taxonomy (GTDB): domain Bacteria; phylum Bacteroidota; class Bacteroidia; order Bacteroidales; family Muribaculaceae; genus UBA7173. The sequence goes on along the minus strand of CAZDWY010000040.1, from coordinate 19,410 downwards.
CTCGAAGCCATACCTATAATCTGCGACAGAATATAATCGGTATATAGAATCGAATTGTCATACTGGGACAGCACACGCGCCTTAGACAATGAGAATCGCCCTAAACTCTTGTTATTCATGATTGAATCAGATGTAAAGATATTGAAATCTCCTGGATACCGTCGCCGGTACTCGATGTGGGAGCCCATCATCTGAACTCCAATGAACTTTGCTTTATCGCCTCTGTTAAGCATTTCGCTTATTTCAGGTAGCAGTATTTCATCGAACATCTGCAAGGTGGCATCGTCAGAACTGATGCTTCCGACAAATCGGATCTCGGAAGCCATAGACACCATAGCCACGGTACTGTTACCCCATATTCCGCTCTTCTCCTGGTTGGAGATCCACGCTGTCTCATACCCGGCCTCATTCAGCAGACTGAACAACATCGGTTTCTTATACCAGTCGCCTGCAGGATCATGATCGGAAAGGAATGTCAGTATCCGGTTCATATTGAAAGCTGTGAGTGTTGATGTGCCTATTACATCATCAAATATAACCAGACTATCGCTCATGGCATCAAGACGAGGAGTGGTTTGCAAAGGGTAACCGTAAAGCGATAGATGATCACGCGAGGCAGACTCTCCCACAACCATAATTATATCAGTCAGCCGGGAACTCTCAACCGTCTGCGGATCCGGCAACTGTCCGATTTTTTCTAATTCGCGCATTATCTGACGCTGCTCCCTATTCGACTGAATTACCGATTTGGCAACCCTCAAAGGTATCGAATAGTTTGCACGTCCGGCTACGAGGGTGCATGAAACTATGACCAAAGACAGTAATCCGGCTACAGAGGATAACCCTATGGCAATAAGGAAATATCTTTGTGATACCCACCGGCATGCGACAAAGAGAATAATTACCGTTATCAACGCAAGATATGTGTAACCGGTGCTACACAAAGAACCTATAGCCGTTATAAGGGACGGTAGAAACTCGATCATCTCTGCACGGTTTGTCTGAGCGACAACAGTCATAAGTTTGATAGTGATACCCATCCCATAGAGATGCGATGTCGCTCCGTTGATAATACACAACAAAGCATATGTACCAGTCAGCGCCCACATTACAACCGACAGGAACCTACATTTCCGGATAGAAAAAAGTAAAAGAAGACCCCACAGACAAGTTGACTTAAAAGCAGCAATAAGCAAAACTATCACCCAGTTGCCCAACTTCGACAACGGAAGCAGCAAGGTTGAGGGGATATCTGCCATGCCGGCTACAGACACAAGGAAAAGAGCCATCCATACCCTGCGCCAGCTGACGTCCACTGCTTGTAAAATAGTTGTAATCCTGCTCATCGTTCTTACTCTCTATTCCTACTTGAAAAGTCTTCAGAAGCCTCAATCAATAAAATCGACATACACGAACCGCACCCTGTTATCGGAACGAAATATGGAATCGGCATCGCTTGTGGAAAGCTTTCCGTTCGAAAACAACGCGAACCGTGTAGGGATGAAATGCAGATAGCGGTATCTCAAGCTTTTATCTGCTACAACATTCACAGCGCCAGGATAAAGATTATGAAAGGATCTCATCGGCTTGAAACCGCGTCGTAAACATTCATCATATTGGGCCTGAGAAAAACACTCTACCATAATCCTGCCGGCGAGCGAGGGAAGATGTCGGTTAAGGATATCCATATCGGTTATTTTATCCGTCACCAGAGTGAGGTTGTCATGTACCTTGAAAACCGAATCGATCAATTGATAGGTCATAGGTGTATATTTCCCAAAAATAAGGCTTTTGCTGAATGTCTCATAGTCAGGAGGCAGATCACTGCATATCGAATCGCATCCGGTCTGTAGCCGGAAAGTATTCCAGTCGTGGGTTGCGACCGGTTTCCCATCCGATGTCAGCCTCAGGTCGAGCTCAATGTATCTTACCCCTTTGGCTATGGCATTTTCCACCGCTTCAAGCGAGTTGGTGACAGCATATCCGCCGATAGCTCCCCCACCGTGCGCTATATAGTCTTGTCGCTTATTTTCGATAGCGAACCCGGATATCACATAACATAGAGGCAGTATAAGCAACGCACCGAGCAGGAACGACAGAGTCTGTCTCATCTTCTTTTTCATATGCCGCGACATATAAGATCAGCGTTCAATAATCAGGCGGAATCAGCGCAACGGTTCATAAACGCGTTCCCCTATCTGAGTAGCAAGACGGGTGCAGAAGTCATGCCACTTTTTCTGCTGCTCCATAAGTGCGAATATCTCAGCTATGTCGTAACCTGGATGCGACTGCACCTCACGTATGCTTTGGGTAAGCTCATGGAAGCGGCAACGCCCCATGTAGTATTTCAACGCTACAAGCGCACGGGGCACAAGGTCGTCAAGGCGGTCAATCTCAGTTTCGATTTTTGTCCCCTGCCGAAAATAAATCTTACTGAGCTGATGACGCTCAACCACCAGATCTGAGGCTCCGCGGCGCACATCGTCGTCGGGATGAGATATGAAGATCTTCTCGAAATAATGCTGAGCGAATTCATGAAGGTCGACACGATAGGTATTATCACAGTTCTCGCGGAGCCGCTGCTCGGCAACATTGATTTCGGCAAGATTTGTTGCTGTACGTTTGATTTCCTCACGTCCTTCGCTCTCGAGCTTAGCGATATTTTCTTTGGCGATCTCAAGATGACGCGCATAATCGGCCTCCCATGTGGTATCGCGGATGTCAAGTGCTTCCTGAAACATGCGTGCGTATAATGGTGTGCGGAATGTAATGTTGTCTACTTCAAGGTCTTCACGTATATAGTCGATAACTTTTACATGTCCACCGTCGTCGTAGAGCCCGAATTCCTCACCGAGGTCGAGCATACCGAATTTAAGCACCATTCTGAGGAGGGCACGCTCAAGAGGTTCGAGAACCTCGGCAAACGGATCGGACGCACGGTTGACAGCAGCCTGAACCGTAGTGTCAAGAGCCGGTACAGACCCATTGTCATTGACAACCGTGTTTTGTCCGGCACCAGGCGTTTCATTTGGCACAACCGTACCGGTAGCCGTTTCCCCCGCCGACTGGGATCTGTTGGATTCAGATGCAGTCTCTACCGATTCGGCTGCAACCTGTCTGGCCGCTTGCTTCGCATTCTGCTCGGCGAGTTTGGTTATAAATACATTGACCTGACGCAGAAGCGTTCGTTCGTCGATTCCGAAACGCATTGAACACTCCTGAATATATACGTTGCGCTTAATCTCTTCCGGAATATGAGCGATAGAGAGAAGTATGCCACTGAGAACTTCAGACCGTTTCAACGGGTCGGATGCAGCATCGCGCAAAAGCACATCAGTCTTGAACTTGATAAAATCAACTTCATTGGCTGCCAGATAATCCTCGACCTCCTGAGCGGAATGGCTCTGGGCGAACGAATCCGGATCGTCACCTTCGGGCAGAAGCAGCACCTTGATATTCAACCCCTCGGCAAGAAGAAGATCAATGCCGCGGAGAGAAGCCTTGATACCTGCCGGATCGCTGTCGTAGATCACCGTTACATTATCCGTAAAGCGGTGAATAAGCCTGATCTGCCCCTGGGTAAGGGATGTTCCTGAAGAAGCAACGACATTTTCCACCCCCTGCTGATGCATGGATATCACATCCATATATCCCTCGACAAGTATGCATTTCTCCTTCCTGACAATCGCCTGCTTTGCCTGATAGAGTCCGTAAAGCTCGCGGTTTTTCTTGTAGATGATACTTTCTGGTGAATTCACATATTTCGCCACACTCTTATCAGAGCGGAGCGTACGCCCGCCGAATGCCACAACTTTTCCAGCAATGGAGAACACCGGATACATCACCCTGGCTTTGAAGCGGTCGTAGAGATCGCCACGATCGGTGCGCACACACAGACCGGTGGTCACCAGCGCGTCGTCGTTGTATCCCTCTCTTCGGGCTGCCGACAGCAGATCGTCACGACGGTCAAGAGAGTATCCAAGATGGAAGCGCTTCACCATCGCCTCATTTATGCCGCGCTCACGGAAATATGCCAGACCGATATCACGTCCGTCGGCAGTATCGAGCATGTTGTGCTCGAAATGTTTCATTGCGAAATCGTTGACCTCCAGAAGCGACTGGCGTTCCGACATTGCCTGACGTTCGGCATCGGTAACCTCATGCTCCTGGATCTCGATATTGTACTTCCGGGCAAGATAACGCAGCGCATCCCAATAGCTGAGTTGCTCATGCTCCATGATGAAGTTGACCGGGCTACCCCCCTTCCCACAACTGAAACATTTACAGATGCCCTTGGCACGTGAAACCGAGAAAGATGGTGTCCGCTCGTTATGAAACGGGCATAGACCAATGTAGTTGGCTCCACGCCGGCGCAGGTTCACGAAATCGCTCACCACCTCCACAATGTCGGCAGTGTCAATAATTCTCTGAACGGTTTCCCTGTCAATAGTCTTCATCTGTATATGATCAACCCCTGATTTTCAAATTAGTTTCTATTTAAAACAAGTTCGGCAACCCACGCCTCAGACTCTCGTACAACATATTCTCGTCAATGCATTCCAATGCATATTCAGAGGACAGTTCAAAATCGGCCTTATTTGCCCTGGCATCAATCTCCCGGGAATTGCCAACTCTATATTTTATCATCGGCTTCATAAATGCAAAGATAACTATTTTTTTTGGAGATAAAGTTAGATCGAATGGCAACAAAAACAAATTTAAATTTGTTTAAATGTATAGAGTTTGTTTAAGAACGATTAAACTAATCAAATCACATATGCCTCAGCGACTTATTTTGCTTGCAATAACTGTAGGATGTTTCATGATTTCCTATGCCGTACCATCACATGACAAAAACGACCGCCCGGAGGATGTCAGGGACACGTTGCCTGAGAAATGGAACTATATCCCGGAGATGACTCAGGACATTCCGGAAACCGCCGATGTATGGTGGAAAAGTTTCAATGATACTACCCTTGACTCACTGATTTCCCTCGCGCTTTGCAATAATTATAATGTGTCGATGGCTCTGCACCGCACCCAAATGGCCCGTAACACCATGAGACAGGCTCAAAGCAGATGGTATCCTACGGTAGGTATGACCGCAAAGTGGAGCGATAAGCAGGAAAGCGGCGCCATGAGCGTGCCGTTTGCTCCTGCAACTGTCTCACGGGGATTCGAAGCTGGTCTGAATGCCAGTTGGGAAATAGACCTTTTCGGAAAAATCGCCGATGGGGTCAAATCCAAACGTGCGGCATATAACGCGTCGCGTGCCGAATATGCCGGAACCATGGTGAGTTTGTGTGCACAAGTTGCATCTACCTACTTCAATCTCCGAACCCTCCAGGCGCAGCTGACGCGCGCGGAAGCTAACGCCGAAATCCAGAAACAGACCGTTGACATAGCAATGTCACGTTTCAAAGCAAAGAGCACATCAAAGCTCGATGTCGATCAGGCGCAGGAAAATTATCATACCACTTTATCGTCTATTCCCAAATATAAATACTCGATCAACGCTGCGGTCAACGCGCTCGAAGTGCTGACAGGTTCTTTCAGTACAGGCCTCCGCGAGAAACTTTCGCATCCGGCTCCTCTGCCCGACTGCTACCAGCTTGTATCAGCAGGCGTACCGGCAGAATTGCTTCGGCGGCGACCTGATATTGTGCAGGCTGAGCAGCAACTGGCAATGTATGCAGCGGAAATCGGCATAGCAAAGAAGGATTTTCTTCCGACACTGACTATCGAAGGGGGTATAGGAACATCGGCTCGTAACCTCGGCGACCTTTTTACTGACCGTTCTTTCACATATTCGATTGCTCCGACGCTTTCATGGACTCTATTCGACGGACTATCCCGAAAATATAATCTCGCGAATGCACGCGAACAGATGCAATTTGCCATCGATAACTACAATCTTGTGGTAGCAAACGCCTTTCAGGAGACTGACAATGCACTTGCAAGCTACAACTTCTCACTGATGTATCTCGACGAGATAAACAACATCATCCGCCATACCAATCAGGCTGCAAGCGTAGCGCTCGACCAATACAGAAACTCACTGAGCCCTATGCTCGAAGTTGTGACGGAACAGATGAATCTCCTATCAGCCGAACAGGAACGCATAGCCACCCATGGAAAAGCGCTTGAATCGCTGGTTAATCTCTATGAGGCTCTCGGAGGCGGTTTCAATGCCGACACATACGGGGTCAAGATATCAAAGCGTATTACCACCGACAGTGACACCGCAACCGATAACGATGATGAAAACAACACCACGACGCAAAAATCTGACAGTTCGCCTGGTGATCATGATAACGGCACCATCCCTATCAAAAAAGACTGACCGTCACACATAATATCATGACGGCTACTCCGCGGACGGCTCGATCCGGAAAATTTCGTAACTTTGCAAATAAATCTGAATAGCACGACACGGAATGTATTATATAAAAAAACGGATGGAGATAGCGGGCTCACACCGCCTTGAACTCTCATATGAAAGCAAATGCAGCAACCTTCACGGTCACAACTGGATTATTACCGTATATTGCCGCGCCGCGCAACTTAACGCCGACGGCATGGTTGCGGATTTCACCCATATAAAACAGCGGGTGCATGACCGCCTTGACCACGCGAATCTCAACGATATCTTACCGATGAATCCGACTGCTGAAAACATCGCACGCTGGGTATGCGATGAGGTGTCGGGATGCTTCATGGTATCGGTGCGTGAATCTGAAGGTAATAGTGTGATGTACGTATCCGACAACGCTTCTGTAGCCGACATTGCCGCTGCAGGTACATTATAACTGCCAGTAACAACAATGAAAGTAAACGAGATATTTTACTCGCTTCAAGGGGAAGGATTCCGCACAGGGTGTGCCTCGGTATTCGTGCGCCTGTCGGGATGCAACCTCCGCTGTCCCTTCTGCGATACCGCCCACGAACGTTTCACCGAAATGACAGAAGAAGAGATAGTTGCCGAAGTATGTCGCTTCGCCGGAGAATATGTGGTGATTACTGGTGGAGAGCCCACACTGACACTGACAAAAACGCTTCTTGAAGCACTCAAACATGCAGGGAAAAAGATCCAGATCGAAACAAACGGCACTATAAACCTGCCGGATGACATGCTTGATCTGATGGACCACATAACCTGTTCACCTAAAGATGCCCCTATAAAACTGCGACGAATCGACGAAATCAAACTGCTTTATCATTCCGAAACATTTCCTCCATCCGTTACCGAGGAGAAGCGGATAAGACATAATGCAGATCTGGGAGCTGCTTTCGGAGCCATGCTTACAATACAGCCGTGCGATACCCGCGACACAGAGCGTAACCGGAGGATAACAGCTTCCGCTGTCGCATATATACTATCAAACCCGATATGGCGTCTCTCTCTGCAAACCCACAAGATACTAAATGTCAGATAGTGACCGACTATTCTGATTTAGTGCCGCGGCAATCCGGCGAACGATGAACAACATAAAAAAGAGCACCGACCAGCAGGGCACCTCCAACTATATTACCAACGGTCACAGGCAGAAGATTGTTGAACAGACCTGCAAGATCCACATCAGCACCCTCGAGCATTCCGGCTGGAATGAAAAACATATTGGCGATGCAGTGTTCGTAACCGAGCACCACGAAGGCTCCGACCGGAATAACACACGCAAGTGCCTTGGCTGGAAGTGTATTCACCATCAGACAAAGCCATACCGCCAGACAGACACACCAGTTGGCAGCTATACCTTTTACAAATGACACTCCCCACGGAAGCGAGGCTTTTGCCTGAGCAATATTGATGATAGCTGAATGATATGGATCGGAGGCTGTGAGACCGCTGAAATATACAAAGAGATAGGTAAATATCAGAGCACCAACAAAATTAAAGCTCCAAACCAGAATCCAGTTTTTTATCACAGACAGCAAACCGAAATGACCGCGAAAACAACCGGGCATAAGCACAGCATTGTTGCCCGTGAACAGTTCCCCGCCGAAAAGCACAATAAGAAACAGACCTACAGGAAACATAATTCCACTAAGCAATTTCTGCAATCCAGGATTGGAAGTTGCAATTCCCGGGATCCCGAAACCTACATATACCGACAGAATGCCCCCGAGAGCAACGAACGCCCCTGCAAGAATTGCAAGAGCCGCCTGACGCGGCAATGTAATGGAAGTTTTATCACACCCGATTTTTTCGATGCGTGCAAGAAGCTCCGAATGAGAAAGAATACTCATAATAATATCACGATATGAAAAGCGGCTTCCTCCTGTCGGACGGGAGCCAGCTTCTAAATTATAAACTTATTTCCCCTCCTTTCCAATATTGCGCATCAGTTAAGCTGAGGTTCTGCACAATGGAGGGGTTTAGCTTTTTTTTGCGTATAAACCTGCACGGGAAGATCGCCATTCAAAGCACCAAGAGCATTGAGCGCCAGAGCCTCAAGCTCATCCTCACCGGGATAGATATATACCGGTGCCATATATTCTATACGTTCCTTCAGCCGTGAGATCACATAATCGGAATAAGCTATTCCACCGGTAATCAGTATCGCATCGATCTTACCATAGAAAACGGGTCCGAGCGATGCTATGTGTTTAGCTATCTGATAGATCATTGCATCCAGTACCAGGCGTGCATAATCGTCACCATTTTCAATGCGCTCGAGTATCTCGGGGATATGAGTCGTGCCCAGATGGGCAGCCAGACCAGCATTGCCGCTTATGCGTTTCTTAAGTTCTTCCTTGCTGTAACGACCGGAATAACATAGATCTATGAGCGATCCTGAAGGTAACGATCCTGCCCGCTCCGGGGAGAAGGGTCCCTCTCCGTCGAAAGCGTTGTTGACATCGATAGCTTTCCCATCCTTATGCGCTCCTATCGATATTCCACCGCCAAGATGACATATTATAAGATTGAAATCCTCATATCTCATCTTTCTTCCTGCCTTACGGCTCTGCTCGGATGCGAAACGGCGCGCGATTGCACGCTGGTTGAGAGCGTGCCATGTGGTAGCCCGAGGCATCAGGGGCGATCCTGTAACACGGGCAATTTCTTCAAGTTCGTCTACTACCCCTGGATCGGCTATATAGGCCTTGCATCCGATCTCTTTTGCAAGATCGCTTGCAATAAGGCATCCGAGGTTACAGGCATGGCTGCGACGCACCTTATATATATCGGCAATCATAGCCTCATTCACTTCATATACCCCGCCGGGAATAGGACGGAGCAGCCCTCCGCGACCTATCACGGCATCGAACTCAAACGGGATACCATTATCTGCGAGAGCCTTTAAAATTAGATTCTTGCGGAAATCGAACTGGTCGATTACTCTTGGGAACGGCTCCAGATCCTCCACACTATGGCGAAGAGTAAGTGTAAGCAGAGGAACCGTATCCTCATACACCGCCATCTTTGTAGATGTGGAACCGGGATTTATGGCAAGTATTTTCATATGTTCAGTCTGGTTGTATCTGTTAAAGTGCATTTATGCAGGCAATCGCCATGCTCGAAAGCTTTGAGACAGTGTTGTCGCTCCGGCTGGTGAGAATCACCGGACATATGGCTCCCTGGAGTATTCCGGCTATCGTTGCCCCGGCAAATAATGTAATGGTCTTATAAAAGGTATTGCCTGATTCGATATTGGGAAAAATCAATATATCGGCATCGCCGCATACAGGCGACTCTATACCTTTCACCTCGGCACTATGACGATCGCATGCGGTCTTAACATCCATCGGACCTGCAATACAAACATCTCCGAATCTTCCGGTATCTGCCATAGCCTCGAGTTTGACATAGTCAACAGAGTTAGGGAATTTTTCATTCACTTTCTCTGTAAAATGTATGAGCGCAACCTTAGGGGTTGCAATACCGAATTTGCGGCATGTATCTATATCATAACCCAACATAGCCTCACGCTGCGCGAGGGTTGGATACGGGATCACCGCTACATCGCTGAAAAAAAGCAGTTTGTGATATGACGGCATTTCTGCCACCGACAGATGTGTAAGCACACTGCCTTTCGGTAACAGCCCACACTCCTTATTAAGGATTGCGCGAAGAAAATTATCGGTATTGATAAGCCCCTTCATCAGGATATCGGCTTTTCCAGCCCTACAGAACTCTACAGCAATACGGGCGGCAGCGTCTGTATCAGCAGCTTCCACCAATTTAACACGATTATCGCAGGAAAGAAAGCGTTCCGGAAGCGACTGCAAACCCGAAGCAGTACTAACAAGAATAAAATCAGCAAGTTCTTTTTCAAGAGCCATCGTTATAGCTGACTGGGTACACTCATCGTCGGGGCACACAACAGCTATCCGCTTACGCGATGGCAAACTGCTCAGATGGTCATAAACCTGCTCAAAATTCTTGATCTCTTCCATGGCCAAATCTTGTTTTTTGCAAATATCCGAATTTTTTTTGAAAATGCACAATTTTAGCCTCAAAAAATCGTCTTACAAAATAAAAAAAATTCTCTCACATTTTTACATTTAAAATCCATTCAGTCAACAATCGCTTACACATTTCCAAAACATCCATCTTTCAAAAACGCATTATCAACCATAACAGTTCCATCAGATTGCACAAAAGAACAAAATGTGTGCAATAAAATTTTCGAAGAAGAAGTGAGCCCGCAATATATTCGGGATGACAGACACAAACATAGTGGAAGGAACCAACCGCTGGCTCCTTCCACTGGGAATATTAAATCAGATGAAGAGAATTTCTTCGTAAATATTCCATATTCTGTCTGTGGCTCCTGACATTTATGAAAACACATCTTAATAGTCCAACCATTATAAAACGCCTTTATTACCCATTTTTAATGCCACAGACTTTACTCCAATCGTTATGTATATTGCAAAGGTATGAAAAGCGCCTATATCCTCCAAACATTTTGCAAACAATTTTAGCAAAAATTTATCAATATGTCTACTCAGACCCCATAGTGCTTATTATACCGACAGAAAAACACCCACTCGCGCTTACCATCTGTACAAACACGCATAATAAATTCTCACTTTCAGGCAACGCCGTTGGGCTTAAAAATATATTGAATATTATTTGGGATTTTATTTTTTAATGATTAATTTTACTTCCCGAATCAGTGATGAAACGATTTACATACGCCGTCTATTAACAATTCATAACTTTATACTAAACTTACAATCATGAACAACGACAGAACCGACAATCCCGGTACATTCACCGAGGAGCAAGAGCGCTCATTCAAAGGTCTCTGCATATCAGGTTTCGCGATGCTTTTCTTCACATTTATCCTTATTCCGATCGCAATCGGGGCTGTATTGATGAATTTTCTGGAGGGCGCGCCCGAAATAGCCGTTCCTATCGCAGGGGTTCTCTTTATCGTGTTCATTCTCGGCTGTATCGGTTATTTTACCCAGGAGCCAAATGAGGCACGCGTGATGATCTTTTTCGGAAAATATGTCGGCACGGTGCGTAAGACAGGGTATTTCTGGGTAAATCCCTTCATAACCCGCAAAAAACTCTCGCTACGCATCCGCAACATGGACATAGATCCTATCAAAGTGAACGACAAGATAGGCAACCCCGTACTGATAGGGATGGTGCTGGTCTGGAAAATCAAAGATACCTACCGCGCCGTATTCGACATCGACTCGCAATCGCTGGGATCTGCCGGCATAGGCTCAGTCAGCAATGCCGCTCTCGAAAAATTCGTGCGCATACAGAGCGATGCCGCACTACGCGAGGTGACAGGGCGCTACGCCTACGACCAGACAGGCACCGACGAAAACGAGCTCACCCTCCGCGACGGCGGCGACGAGATCAACGAACTCCTCGAGCGAACCATCAACGAACGTCTGGCAATTGCGGGGATGGAAGTTGTCGAGGCGCGCCTTAACTATCTCGCCTACGCTCCTGAAATCGCAGCGGTAATGTTACGACGCCAACAGGCATCGGCTATAATATCCGCCCGGGAGAAAATAGTAGAAGGAGCAGTGAGCATGGTGAAAATGGCAGTAAACCGAATCGAACAGGACGGTGTCGTGAAATTCGATGAAACGCGCAAGGCACAGCTCGTAGGCAACCTGCTTGTGGTTCTATGTAGCGACGAACCGGCACAACCGGTTCTCAACACGGACGCCTGATTACGCAGACACACTATCTCTTCATCCAGATGAGAAAGATTGGAGAGGAAAACAAAATATTTTGAGAAGTCCCACACTCAGGCGCTAAAACACCCGGATGTGGGACTTTACTCGTTCTTATGATTGTCAATACCCTGCTATCTTTTCCGTACGTGTAGTTCCATCAGACATATGAGTGACTACAATAGTTATCCCCTTTTCACTCGCATGAGATTGAGGGATACCATCGAGTGTGAAATATTCCCTGAATAGGATTTCCGCATCATCGCCGCCAGCCGATGGCGATTGAGCACCTGAATTACCGGTGAACAATGTAGCCTCGCCCGAATAACCTGAAGACGCTGCATTGCATACATTTCCCGTATTACCATCAATAAGAAGCGCAACAATGCGTAGTTTATCAGGATCTTTAATAAGGCTGTTCCCATAATTGACACCCGCGGAATATTGACATACAGCTTCATTGAGATTAAGAATGCCTGAATGTTTATATTCAGCACCACCGGAAATTACTGAAGGGAGCGAACCTGCTATCCCTGAGGCTGAAGGGAAGTTCACAACTACGTCGTCAAATACAAGACCGCTTACCCGATACTCTTTCCCACAAAACAGATCCCAATATGGTCCTTCAAAATCGGCATTCGTATAATCATTTGTCTGACGCCACGTGGGATCGCTCATACCATCCTCAACCATTGCATATGCAATCATATAATTCGCATCCGTATCGTCATACACAAATTTAACAGTAGCCTCAGCTCGCAAAGCCGTATGGTTTTCGTCATTCCAGTAAAGTTTCACATCCATATCAGCAGGCGCAAGCTCACGACGCTTACGCTGCCAAAGATATTCCAGATTATCGTAATCAATACTTTCACTCCTGTTCTCCATATATACTTTCGGCATTCCGTATGATGAGCTCGGCATATCATCGACTTTTACACCCTGCATAGCATCATCTACATGGTATGTCAGCGGCAGAAATACGTCACCATACCGGTCGTGCATCTGTCTCAACGCTACGTAAACCGCCGGGCAATATCTGCACCACAAACCTGTATAGTCCTCAATAAGCGGGCGATGAACCGGAAGAAATGGCACAACCTCCATATTGAGCACCGAAGTTCCTGAGTAACCGTTTCTAACACCGTTGATCTTCTCCAGACAAATTTCAATCGAGTACTCCCCTGATGCATCTGGAGCCTCAAAGGGAATATCGATAGTAGTATAAGCTCCGAACTGACCTTTTACAGGTGGATCAATCTCAATCCTTTTCGTTAATGTCCGAGAACTCTCACCTTCACTTTCAATTGTATATGAATACTCTATCGAGGAAATGGCTGCAGTCCCGTAATTATTAAGATCAGCATATACCATTCCGGTAGTGGCAGGCGCCACATACAACTTCTGAACCGGTTCCAGGGAGGCGGCCATATCCGGGACCTTTCCGCGCATTATCACGCGCATGGCAAGCGCCTGGTGCAGTGTCTCGCCTATATCGGTCCACTCCGGATATTTCTGCGGAAGTGTCGAGCTGCCCTTGGTACAGTGGATCATAAAGCTCTGAGGTTTATCTATATCACATACTGTCACTACAGGATACTTCGCTGTCCATCCGCTGCCGGGAACATTACAATTGGTTACCGTGAGGGAGTATCCGACATATACACCCTTGTCTGTCAGTTCATAAGGCTCAGAAAAGGTAAGATCAAGGCGGAGACAAGGTTCGGATTCAGTTCCGTAATTTTTTATCTCCCCGCAGACCTTTTGAAGATCAGGGTGATTAAATTCTCCGTCGACCTGCAAAATTGTAGTAAGCCATGCAGAAGCAACCGGATCACATGCACACCCCTCCTTGACAGGGATATCCACACTGATACCAAGAACTTCTGAGCCAACAAGCGCCGGTTCCTGAAGAAGCATCGCCACATCAATCTGAACGTTGCGTTGCACCCCGAACAAGTTATGTTCCGCACCGTCATAATCATATGTAAATACAAATTCATCACCCGTAGCCGATGCCTTTAACGGCATTGCCATACCGATTGCGAACGCAACGGGTAATAACATCCTGAAATTCTTCATATATGGATCTTCCAGTGAAATCTGCTTATAAATAACCTTACTGCATATATAAGATTCTCAAATATCATGCAGTCAACCATTTAATAATTATTAAATAGTAAAGTTAATACTTTCTCCCGGATATATGAAACATAAGGCGCATATTAAGTTTTATTTAACATGAACCACTATTTAGCTATCTACGTAATGATTCTGATCGGTTGCATGAATATCAACACATGGCCACGATGAAACACAAGGCGGGATGTCGCTGACAATCAAGTCACGACACCCCGCTTCTGTCTCACAAATATTTAGATTGAATGGAGAGATTTCAAACTGAAACCTATAGGGTTAGAGAGAATATTTTCATCTAAAGACATCAGAAAGCTTTAACACACATATCGGTAATCCATATCCAGAGCGGACAGAAAGCCACGAATGCTATCACGTTAAGTGCAAGCGACGATGTAGAGGTCGCTACGTATGTGTCATACTGGCTTGCGATGATAATACCTGAGAAAGCAGGGGGAAGAGCAGCCGCCACAACAAGCATCTTCAGGTTCATCGGATCCATCTTGAAGATAAGACCCAGTATAAGCACCATCGCCGGCATCACGACAAGCTTCATTATACATCCGAGAACAGCCTGCCAGTTGATATTAACCTTCACGGCGGAGAGGGTTACACCTGCGGCGAATACCGCCATTGATGCATTTGCTCCCTTGATGAGGTCGAATGATGGACTTGCCCAGTCAGGCCAGGGAAGACCGAAAGCCACCCATACTACAGCAAGGATAGGAGCCCATGCCACAGGCTGTTCAAGAGCGTGGATCACAGGTTTCCATGCACTCGGCTTTTTCTCGCCTGGTGCCAGAGGTTTAAGCTTCTGGTTTGCGGAATTCAGCAATGACAGACCAACAGGAATACCGATGGCATTAACCACGATACCCACGATAGCCACTACAAGCGCAACCGAAGGAGTTGTTCCGAATATAGGCTCCAGAACAGCAAATCCGAGGAAGCCGATAGTTGGCGAACCACAGACGAGCGCCATAATAGCGCCGTCGGCCTTGGTATTACCTTTGAAACAGTATGCATAAATGAAGTAAACCAACATGAAGCATACCATGATACCGACCGTTGATATAATAGTCAGCTTGATATCACGCACAAGCATCTCACGGCTCGCATCGACAATTGAAACAAACAAGGCTGCCGGTAATGCGAAGTCGAGCACAACCTTATTGAACGCTTTGGCGTTGTCGCCGTTGAAAGCGCCTTTCTTTCCGGCGATGAAACCTGCCAGCATCACTACGATAATAGGAACTATCGCGTATAAAATAATGTGCAGCATATAGTTACATTTAAATAGTTAAACATATGTCCCTCGCTCCAGAAAATCAGAAAGGTTGTCTGTCTAATGCGCGAGTATATTAAAATTAAGTGGGTAAAAATAACGTAACGGCGAGGAAGTATCGGAGGGATGCTTCCCCACCGTGTATCGTTTTACATATTTATTTGATTCACTCAAAAATCAGACTGTTACGTGAATCAGAGTGGCAGGGTTAAGGTAGCCTATGTGACCGCTCTCCTTACCGGCATCAGCGGCAAGCTGAACGTCAATCAGACAGGGAGCTTTTGAAGCGATAGCCTCGGTTAAAGCCTGCTGATATTCATCGGGAGTAGTTACATAATATGTCTTCGCGCCGAAGGCTTCACCGAGCTTGTCGTAACGCGCATTCACATCAAGAGTGGTAGGAGCGGGATCGGTTGTCTTCTCAAGAGGCTCGCCTACACCATTGTATATACCGCCGTTGTTGAAAATGCAGACAGTCACGGGGAGTTTGTAGCGGCAGATAGTCGAGAAGTCCATTCCGGAGAATCCAAACGCGCTATCACCTTCGATTGCGACAACACTCTTGCCGGTTGCTACAGCCGCACCGATAGCGGATCCCATGCCCATGCCCATGATGGACCACGTAGCGCAGTCAACGCGGTGACGCGGGAGAACCATATCTATAGTGTCACGTGTATCGTCGAGCGTATTTGCACCCTCGTTAACCAGAATCACATCGGGATTTGCCTCAAGCACCTTCTTCGCTGCACTCAATGCGCTCCAATGATTCATAGGGCTGACATTTACCGCATCTGCCAGACGAGCCTGGAACTTCGCGTTCTTAACTTTAGACTCTGCCTGCAGAGAAACGAGCCATTGAGGATCGGCCTGCATAGTCTTGCCCTTGAGCGATGCGAGAATCATGTCGAGCGATTCGCCCATTTCACCAACAACAGGAGCTGCTACAGGCACGTTGCGGTCAATCTCTTTCGGCTCTACATCAAGCTGAATGAACTTGATCGCAGGATTCCATTTTCCTCGACCGAACTGGAGCATCCAGTTTAACCTGGCGCCGATAACCATTACGACATCCGCCTGCTCCATAATGGTGGACCGACAGCTCAAAGCGCTATATTCACCGTTGTCAGGCATCAGTCCCTTTGCCATCGACATCGACAGATACGGAATCTTATATGTCTCTATAAGTTCCTTGATCTTGTCGTCGACCTGAGCGTAAGCGGCGCCCTTGCCTAAAAGTATTGCCGGACGCTTGGCTGAAGTAAGAATTTCAACCGCACGGTCTACCGCACTCTGAGTTGGAGCGACCGGAGAATAAACGTCAACCGGTTTATAGAAAAGTTTCTCAGCCTCGGCAGCATCCATTATTTCGCCAAGAGCCGGTGTTGTCATATCAATATATACACCACCGGGGCGCCCGCTGATAGCCGCACGATAAGCTCTTGCCACAGCCGAAGGAATATCCTTGGCATGCGAGCAACGGAAAGCAGCCTTGACGAGAGGACGCGCCGTATTCAACTGATCGAGCTGCTCGTAAGTGCCCATATCCATATCGACCATAGTAGGATCTGACGCACCGGAAATCTGAATCATAGGATAACAGTTGATTGTGGCGTTGGCGGTGGCTGTCAGACCATTCATGAAGCCAAGTGACGATACTGTCAGAAGAACACCAGGTGTATGTGTAAGGAAGCCGTGGGTAGCGGCTGCCATACCTGCCTGCTGCTCGTGGCGGAAACCGACAAAGCGGATACCTTGTCCCTGAGCTATATATGCGGCCTCGGTTACTGGAATACCTACCAGACCATACATAGTGTCGATGCCGACCTCCTTGAGTGCACGTGCCAGGATATACATACCGGTCACTTGCTCCGGGAAATGCGGTCCCTGTTGCTGAGGCGCAGCCCCGGTTGCTTGTGCAACGGGCTGGGTTGCAGATGTATTTGTTGTTTCAGACATAGTTTTTCAGTTGTAAGTATGATATAATCTATAATTTATATTGAGATTCAAGACGGTCATCAGAAGGGACTTTCAGTTGTCTGCAAACAATTGGCGCACCCATCGCGCCGCCCTGAATCGAAGGGGAATTCGTTAGTTTTTAGTTGTCAGGCCGAGGTTACCCGGATCCGAGTAAACTCGGCCGACAACCAAAAACTAACAACTAAAAACTATATTTGAAGATTCGCCGGTCAGCACTTTTTCCGCCCCCTCCGGGACTTTGCGCTGACCGGAAGGTACAGTGCCTTATTCAATATATTTTTCTGTTTCCGATCACATCTGACCGTTAGCCAGAGGAGCGGTAGTACCATTCTTGGCGAAAGATGCTATCTGATCGGGAGTATAGCCAAGATCCTTGAGGATATCGTCGGTATTACCACCAAGTTCAGGAGCAGGTCCATAGGTAGGCTGATAATTCGACATTGTGAACGGACATCCTACGGTTACGAACTCGCCGATTTCACCACCCTGATTGATTCTCACAAGGGTGTTGCCGTCGTATAGGGTCTCATCGCTCATAATCTCCTTGGTTGAGAGAACAGGACCGACAGGAACTCCGGCAGGACCGAGAATCTCGGTAACCTCGAACTTAGTCTTATCGGCAGTCCAAGCACCGATACGCTGATATATTTCCTGTTTGTGACGGTCGCGGGCATCGGCTGTATTGAAATCGGGGTTGGTCAACCAATCTTCAAAGCCCATGGCCTTGCATGCTGCCTCAAAATCCTTGGCGCCACGCTGGAGAATGATGTATACATAGTTGTTCGCATCAATTTCTGAATCCATATCCCCGGCTGGCTTACATTTATACGTCCATCCAAGAACGCCGCCACCTTCGATATTACCCGAACGGGGCACACAATCACCGAATTTCTGATCGGGATACTGCGGGAACTGTGTAAGGTAACCGATCTTATCAAGGGTAAGCTGGTCACGGGTCTTGATACGGCAGAGGTTCAGGCATGCATTGTGCATCGACTGATATACATAGCAACCTTCACCTGTACGGTTACGCTGCTGAAGAGCTGCGAGCAAACCTATCAGAAGGTGCATACCGGTGTTTGAATCGCCAAGGGCTGCACCCGACTGGGTAGGAATATTATCGGTGCCTTCATACCATCCTGTGGTTGAGGCTGCGGCTGCAGTTACCTGGGCGATAGGCTCATATGCCTTAAGATCCTTATACTTCGACGATACAGGGAAACCTTTGATAGTACCGTAGATACACTTAGGATTGAGTTTGTGAACCACCTCCCAGCTAAAGCCGAGCTTATCCATTGCTCCCGGGTGGAGATTCTCTACAAAAATATCAGCTTCCGCAATCAGTTTGGTAAGAATCTCCTTACCGTCGGGAGTCTTCGCATCAAGAGCGATAGACTTCTTGTCGCTGTTAAGCTGCAAAAAGTAGTAGCTTGGCAGATCGGGGTTAAACTGAAGTTCTTTACGGGTTGCATCGCCTACGCCCGGACGTTCTATCTTGATTACGTCGGCGCCTAGCCATGCGAGCATTTGTGTACATGAAGGTCCTGATTGAACCTCAGTGAAATCTACTACTTTGATTCCTTGTAATGGAGCGGTGTTCATAGAGAAGTTTGTTAGTCGTTAAATGTTTTAGTCTTGCTTAGCTGGGTAATATAAGGATGTCTGCTTTCTCAGACCTATTCGTTTTGCTCAGCTTTCACTATTAACAACGCCTCATTCTGCAGATAGTTCACACCACCGCGAAAAAGAATCACTGAAAAGTTCTTTAATGGTACAGTATATCGCCCCTTTTATATTATTAAATTGCATTGTATTACAGAAAGGGATTGTCCGCAATTGCGGACAATCCCTTTCTGTAATAC
>CAZDWY010000039.1:0-22865 GCA_964509345.1 uncultured Alistipes sp. | reverse complement strand
TATAGGTTACACGTACTTACAAAGATTTTATCCTACTTTTTTACAATTAGGCCAAGATACGAAATCTTTTTTTAATTACAAAAAAATATTAACACATTAACATTAATTGTGATTTAGAGATCAGAAGAGCGGAAGAGCCAGGTTAGACGGAGCGACTTTACCTCATCGTTGCTAAAAATTGCTAATTGTAAATTGCTAATTACTAATTACTAATTGCTTTGGAGCCACTTGAGGGGGAAGACCTTCTCGGCGGCGCGGCGGCGTTCGTAGAAGGCGCGGCACCCCGCCTCGTCGGTTCCCTGCGAGGGTACCAGACAGGCCAGTGATTCGATCACTCCCTTGCGGTCGGCCAACACCGAGGCGTTCTCATCGTAGTTTTTTTCAAGATTAGCCATATAATTTTTGAGTTGCTTGCTCGCATCGCCATTTTTTATCTGGCTGAGGAAACCGCGCAGCCCCTCGTCACCGTCACGAAGCCATATCGTCAACGCTTTCGTCCCGAAAACATTCAGATCGTTTTTCGTAGTTGCTTTTTTGCCGTTTCTCAAGACCTCACGCTCGCTTTCTATAAGGTTGGTAAGCTGAACAATCTGGGCATTGTTTATCATGCCCTGTTTGCTCCAGTAACTCAGTCCGGCACTCAGTTCGTTGATATCATGTTGCCGGGTAATTTTCTGCCATGTAGGTGTTTCCGGACCTGCTACTGCCGCTCTGGTCCATTCGTTAACCATCGAACGTTCATACCGTTTAATGCGCTCTATAGTCTTATCTCTGGTTTTCCATGGTTCCGGATCGTCATATAATTTTCTGTCAATAATCCGGGCATCGATAAGATCCAATGCGTCGATATAGGCCGAGTCGCAGTTTTCTATCGCAATACGTCCTTTGTGGAGCGCGCGGGCTAAGGCAAGCCATATTTCAAATTTACCGCTGTAACCCTGCGCGGTCATATACATACGATGTTCATTATAGCTGTCCATATTCCCTAAGTCAACAGGCACACGGTATTCGTCCCAGCATTTTTCCAATACGTCTACCGACCGTTCCTCTTTTCCGCACGCTGCGTGAAGACCGGCATTTGCTATTGCATAAACCGGATTGGAGACATCCATGCGGTAAGCTTTGTCAACCGCCGTCAACAGTACTGTATCATTGTTGCAGAAGGCACCTCTCTCAGCTTTCAGTTTCTTCAGTGCCCTGGAACCGTTTTCAACAATCCCTTCAAGACCGAATGGGATAGGTCTGCCCTGATCGAAGTGCGGGGTAAGCGATATTATTACATTTAATTTCGAAGCAACCGGCACGCCATCCTTATAAGCAGGGAAAAATTGCATTTTCTTGAGGACTCTTTCAAATTCTTTTTGAAATGCTGGATGAAAGCCCTTTTCTTTCCTGGGTCCGAGAACTGTATAAAAGAGTACATGACCGTCCCGACCTATTATCAAATCTGCAATAACCCCGTCACAAGGATCTGCTTCCCATGCCTCCAGAGGGTATTTGAACTCATGTGAAAGCCAGTTATTGAGACCATAGTGTAGCCCCTCTGTGAACCGACTTATTTCGTCAGGATTCTCACACAACTCTATCTCGACGGTCTCATCAGCAGCCATCGGCATAAAAGTCATAAAAGCACTTGTGAATATAAGCGCTATCTTATTCAAAACATTCATACGTGCTTATCAATCATAAATATATGTAATGGTTTTGATCTCCCCGTTATGTATTTTGAGGTTAACACTTTTCTTGTCGAGTTTAGTTCTGTCCATGGTATTAGGGGTTGTTAGTATTTGTTAGTGAGTTTAGCAGTTTCCAGCCGGGGATAGCGGGCTGCAAACGGCTTTCGGGGAAGGGAAGCGGTGTATCTGTGGAAATATCGCCTGAGAGCTGCAGGCAGCGAATGCCTGCTTCAACGCAACGGTCACTTGTTACCAAGTGTGTAGAGTAAGGAATGGATACGTATGGTGACGTATCGGTTTCTGGTATTGATCAAATCAACGGCACGTTAGCACCACTTTTTTTATCGGTCGAAAGGTACGAAACCTTTTTTAATTGCAAAAATTTCATTAATGTATTAATATTAATTGTGATTTAAGAGCAGAAGAGCGGGAGAACGGAAGAGCAGGAGTAAAGGGGAGCTGAGCGTTCGGGAAAAGCGGGGCACCGGGGGGTGGACTGCCGGGGGGAGATGTTATTGATGGTAGCAGGCGCCTCCTCCGGGGTGCTGCAATCTCCGGCATTGGTAATCTGATAAATGGGATAGGGTTGCGTCTCTATGGCTGGTGGCGGCGTTGGAAGGTAGGCTAACGATTCATCCCCGTTTTACAATTCTTTTAAGAGCTTCCTTGCGGGCATGGCCGTCGCGCCAAGTGTGGGCGGCATCAAGAGCTTCGGCGACAGTTGCGGTGGGATCTTTCCCTGCGGCTTCGGCATAGGCTTCGGCGACGCGGGCAGTCCATTTGTCGTCCCATGAGATGGTTTTGAACATCTGCATCAGTTTATTTGAGTCATGTATATCAAAATCCATCCGGTTCAGATCCACGTAATAGAATCTGTATTCCCCCTCTGGGGTGGTATCAACCAGAACATTTCCCGGGGAGAAATCGTGAAACCAGACCCCGGCGGCGTGGATGCGCGCTATCTCGGCTCCGAATGCCTTGATCAGAGCATCCACATCGGGGCGTTGCTCCCAACCTCGCATATTGGGGTAAGGGAGTTGCTCGCAAAAATAATAGCTACGGGTCATTTTTAGCCAGATGCCCATGTCACCCTTCATTCGTAGGCCTGCATGTATTTCGCTGTAGCCGATAGGCATAGGGGTAAGGAATCCCATTTCAAGCAAACGCTTTCCGTTGAGATATGAACGTTTGGCTTTGCTCGCACGAAAGAAACGGTACACGTAACCATTTGGGAACGGCGGTATTCTGAATGCTTTTACATTCACCGGGAAGGGAAGCTGATTGACCGTGTCCCCTCCGCATGTAGCTCCTGGCTCGATATAAAAAAGTGTGTTACGTCGTCCGATATACACGAGCGGAGCGTCGGCGGGCTGCCCCTTGGCTGTGATCGTCTCTATGATTTCTCTCGCCTGGGGGTAGCGTGCGTTCAATGTTATGTTATATCTTGTTGCCATGGTTCGCTTGTCAGAAAGTTAGATGGGCAGCTATGCCGTAGGCTCCGTTAGCAGCGAACGGAGCTGCGGTCCATGTAAGGGTAGCCTTTTTTACCGGTGCGACGCGTTCAAGAAGATTGTCGCGGTGCATGCGGGTTCGCTTGTGGAATATTTTCGGATAAAGCCAGTAGGCGAACGTTGTGCTCAGATAGCCGAGGGCTGCCCCTCCGACCACATCGTTTATCCAGTGGCGGTCATTATGGATGCGTAGGTAGCCTACTGCAATTCCTATCGCGTAGCCCGACATCGCCACCCACTTGTTGCGCTCCCAGTATTCGCGCCTGAGGTATTCGGCTCCCATGAATGTGGTGCCGGTATGTCCGGAGGGGAATGAGTTGCGTGCGTTGCTGTCGGGGCGTTTCTCCTTGAAAGAGAATTTTGCCACATTGTTCACTATTCCGAATGTGGCGTAGCTCATCGCAAGCAGAATGGTACGGTCAAGGAGGTTATGCTGGCCTTTGTAGCCGCAGAATTGCAGGGCATATGCCTCCACCATGGGGGCATACTGGATCCAGTCGTCCACCCCGGTTTTATGCTTGCCGTGGTGGGATACATGTTTCTGCACCTCCTCGCGCCAGTGGATGAGCCAGGGGGTGCGGACGAAGAGGGCTGCTGCGGTGAACACTCCAGCCGGAACTGCAAATTCGGCTATGCCTATGTCGTGGGAACTGTCGCCGAGCAGCCGCAGCTGTCGGTTCAGGCTCTCGGGCTGAAGCCATTCAGGTATTCCGGTTGTGTCGATTATAACAGACAGACTGTCGTTAGCGTTGTTTTCTATAATTAGGCTCTCGTCGCCATAGAGGTCGTCGGGCGATGGGGTTTGGGGAGCGTGGATTATTACGATAGTATCAGAGGGAGCGCCAACAGGCGCAGAGGGTTGTTCGGGAACCAGCAGCTGAGTGGACTGAGCTACGGATGTGAGTGCTGTGATTATGAGTAATAATGAAGTGATTATGCGCATCTAAAAAATTAATGTGTGATATATGTGTGGTTTGCGGGTGCAAATTTACTGATTATTTTCCGGTTTAATCCGTCTCGGCCGGACTATTTTGGTTAACTTTGCACGTAAGTCACTTGTTAACCGAAGTTTGTTGTTTTTTCATATGTTCTACCTCAGATGTTTGCTTGCGGCTGTGGCGCTGTTCGTTGTCGTTACTGTTCTTTATCGCGTTCTTTCAAAAGGGCTTTCAAAGAGTGCTAAAGGGCAGCAGCTGACACGCTTCGGAGTTGCCTCTGTTCTGGCGGTGCTCCCGTTTGCTCTGGCGGGAGAGGTGAGGTGGACTCTTTGTCTGACCTTCATAGCGGCAATATCCGCATTATGGGGGCTCACATTCCCGATTCTTGACTTTGTCGCCGACAGGGGCAAGCGTTCGGAAATTGACAATAGGATGGACTTTGCGTTCGGCTTATATCTGTTCGGCTTTCTCTGTGGTATATATCTTGCGCTTTCGGCTATTTTGCCGGGGTGCCATTATGTGACTGCAGGCATTCTCGCGGCTGCAGAGATGGCTATGATTATACTGGCGCTTTTCCAGATCCTTTATTTCGTCATATACGGAGCCTCCATTGATCACGACGGATTGAAACTGGTGCTTGATACCGACGCAAACGAGGTTCTTGAGTTTCTCCGGTCTTTTTCAAGATGGTGGCTCATTGCGGGGCTCGTGGGTATTATAATCTTGTTGATGGGATGGTTTTACTGGAATTTCAGTTCTCCTCTCCCTCTTGTATGGATTAACATTACCAGGCGCCTCGGACTTGTCGTCTACGTTCTCGCTTTAGCAATATTGATGTTCCGGGGTAAGCAGTCTCCCTTCCGCAGGTCTGGACTGCCGAGGCTCTACTTTGAGAGTCGCGACCATCAGCGCGAGTGTGCGGGGTATGCTGCCGCCTGTATGGTGCGCCGAAAAGGTATCAGGATCAATTCCTCTTTTTTCGTTCAGGCAGGGGAGGGGAGTGGTGTCTCACGTGAAACCATCTCTTCTGGGCGTACATGGATTCTGGTTGTCGGCGAATCTGCATCGCGTGACTATCTCGAAGCTTTCAATCCGCAACCGGAAAATGCCGGTACCACCCCTTGGCTGTCGCGGATGGCTGCTGATGGCGATATGATCCTATTTACAAAGGCATATTCATGTCACTTCCAGACGGTGCCTACACTTACCCGCGCTTTGACTGAGGTTAATCAGTATAGTGATAAAGCATTTACTGAAGCGGTCTCGCTGGTTGATGTTGCCCATATTCTCGGAATGAAAACATATTGGTTTTCCAACCAGGGCCATATCGGTAGTTCAGATACACCTGTCACCCTTGTGGCAGAAACAGCTGATCGCGCCCAGTGGACCTCGCAGACCATTAACCGTAAAAATTACGATGGTGAGCTTCCTGCTTTCCTCGAGAGTGTTGATCCAGCTGCCGACAAGTTCATTGTCTTTCACCTTATGGGCTCGCATTTCACATACGTAAACCGTTATCCAGACGAAGCAGCTTATTTTACTCCTGCCGGTGACGATCGCGACGGTTATATATCTTCATATCGTAATTCGATCAGATATACTGACTACGTTCTCGAAAAAATTTTCGACTATGCCTCGAAGCATCTCGGACTTCAGGGGATGATTTATTTCTCAGATCATGGTGATATACCTGACCGGCGAAGATCGCCAGTATTCGATGGGTTCGGGAAATTGCGCATTCCGCTTGCAGTGTATCTTTCGCCGGAGTATCGCGATACTCATCCTGGCGTGGTCAAAAATATGTGCAGCAACATTGCCCGATCTTTTTCTAATGATCTTATTTTTGATCTCCAGTGTGGTCTTTGGGGAGTGGATGCAGATTTTGTTACTCCGGAATATAATATTGCCTCTGACCGATATTCTCTCACTCCTTCTCTCACTCGTGTACTCTTAGGTGACGCAGTGGTTTCTGATGATTCGGTGTATACAGAAAATTAGTGCTCTGACAAGCATTTTTTCATGTATAGCGTCGCAGGTTAGTTAGAATTTTAAAATCTCAATAGCTTAAATTTGCGGAATTGTGGATTAATTCTTTGATTATCAAGGAGAGAGGTGTCAATAGTGAAAGCTCGTATTTTTTGCGAAATAGGATATTTTCTGTCGGGTAGCCTACACTTTTCGGAAAATGATTATTTTTGTGGAGGTGGAAGGGTGTGATTGGAAGTCTCTGAAGTAAAAATTTTTTAGCTCGTGATAAAGTGGTACTAAATTATATCTGGATAGCATTTTTCCTTGTGGCATTTGCCGTAGCTCTCGTCAGCTCCATATTTTTTGGAGATCTGGAAATATGGTCGCGAATAATGAGTGCCTCGTTCAGTTCGGCTGCCACAGCCTTTGAAATTTCTCTCGGACTAACTGGAATCTTATCGTTGTGGCTCGGGCTGATGAAGATCGGTGAGCGAGCTGGTGTCATAGGTCTTTTCGGAAGAATTATTGCGCCGCTTTTTACCCGTCTTTTCCCGGGAGTGCCCAAAGGACATCCTGCCATGGGCTCGATATTCATGAATGTTTCAGCCAATATGCTCGGTCTTGACAATGCAGCAACCCCGTTGGGGCTGAAGGCAATGCAGGAACTTCAGACACTGAATAAAGAGAAGGATACGGCAACCGATGCCATGATTATGTTTCTGATTCTCAATGCGTCAGGTCTCTGTTTTATCCCTATAAGCATAATGATGTATAGGGCTCAGGCGGGAGCAGCGAATCCAACCGATGTGTTTCTTCCGATTCTCCTTGCAACTTTCATATCCACTTTGGTAGGGATAGTGGCGCTTTGTATAAAACAGAAAATCAGGCTTGCAGATCCCGTATTGATTTCATGGTTACTTGGAATGGGCGCTGTAATAGCCGCAATAGTATGGGTGTTCTCTGGCATGGATGGCGAACGTGTGGAAAGATATTCAGGTTTTGTTGCTAATCTACTGCTATTCAGTGTAATAATTCTTTTTATTTGTGCAGGATTATACAAAAAAATCAATATGTATGATGCCTTTATCGAGGGTGCGCGTGAGGGTTTTAAGACAGCAGTTACCATTATACCGTATCTTGTGGCTATTCTGGTTGCAATAGGTATGTTCAGGGCATCGGGCGCTATGGATTATATCACGCGTGTAACAACTTCTGCTGTAGCCCTCTGTGGACTTGATACTCAATGGGTGGAGGCGCTACCAACTGCACTTATGAAACCTCTGAGCGGCAGCGGGTCACGTGGAATGATGGTTGATTTGATGTCAACCCATGGTGCTGATGCATTTGTCAGCAGGGTGAGTGCTGCAATTCAAGGTAGCACTGATACGATGTTCTATGTTCTTGCTGTCTATTTCGGTTCTGTAGGTGTGAGGAAAACACGCTATGCTGTGAGCTATGCGTTGCTTGCTGATGTATCAGGTTCTGTGGCAGGAGTGCTTGCCGCATATATCTTTTTTGGGTGATCCTTTTTTCGTAACTTTGCACGGTTATGGATAGTAAAATACAATGGTTCTCGCGCGGTGTGGAATTGCCTGCGCTTGATTATCCTCTTCTTGAACTATGGATTGAAACTGTGGCGAAGAGCTACGGTCGTATCATTGGTTCGTTGAGCTACATGTTTTGTGACGATGAGGAGATTCTAAGGGTAAACCGTGAGTTTTTGGACCATGACTATTATACGGATATAATTACTTTTGATGATTGTCGCGGGCAACTGCTCCGTGGCGATATGGTCATCTCGCTTGATACGGTGCGATCTAATTCGGAGCTTCAGAATGTCGCTTATGAGGCAGAACTGCTTAGGGTGATTATTCACGGTGTGCTGCATCTTTGCGGAATAAACGATAAAGGTCCCGGAGAGCGTGAGATTATGGAGGAGAACGAAAATCGTGCTCTTGCCGTTTACGATGATCTGTCAATCAATTCTGCCAGATAATGAAATTTAATTACGATGTTATAGTTGTCGGAGCCGGGCATGCCGGCTGTGAGGCGGCAGCGGCTTCTGCACGGCTCGGTGCCTCCACTCTTCTGGTCACCATGGATCTTAACAAGATTGCACAGATGAGCTGCAATCCGGCTGTGGGAGGAATAGCAAAAGGGCAAATCGTAAGGGAGATAGATGCTCTTGGGGGATATATGGGGATCGTTACCGACAGATCGGCTATTCAGTTCAGGATGCTTAACCGGTCGAAGGGGCCTGCAATGTGGAGTCCGCGCGCTCAGGCCGACCGGATGAAATTTTCTGCCCTATGGCGCAATATCCTCGAAAACACCCCAGATCTCTATCTCTGGCAGGATACAGTAACAGAACTGATTTTTGAAGAAACGTCTGAGAAGGTGCATTCTGCGGCTTCATCCCCTGTCGGTGAGGGTGTTCCCGTCAGTGATTGCCAAATGCGGGTGGCGGGCATTAAAACAGCTCTCGGTGCAACTTTCCGGGCAAAGTCGGTTGTGCTTACCAACGGCACATTTCTCAATGGACTGATGCACGTAGGCCGTACGATGGTGGAAGGTGGCCGCATTTCTGAGCCTGCATCTTATGGCATCACTGAGCAGCTGAAATCACTTGGTTTCTTGGCAGAACGCATGAAAACCGGCACTCCAGTGCGTATTGACGGGCGCTCTGTTAATTGGGAACTGACGGTTCCACAGGAGCTCGAAGAAGATTTTCATCATTTTTCGTACCTCCCCTCAGTAAGGCGTGAGCTGCGTCAGCGCAGGTGTTATACGGTTTATACGAACCCTGAAACTCACGATGTGCTCCGCCGAGGTCTGCCGGACTCTCCGCTTTACAATGGTCAGATTCAAAGTATCGGTCCCCGATACTGCCCATCTATAGAGACGAAAATTGTTACCTTTGCGGATAAGAATGAACATCAGCTTTTTCTTGAGCCGGAAGGGGAGGACACACAGGAATATTATCTGAACGGGTTCTCATCATCGTTGCCTATGGATATCCAGCTTGAGGCATTGAAGACCATTCCTGCGTTTAAAGATGTGCAGATTTATCGGCCCGGATACGCAATAGAATATGATTTTTTTGATCCGACTCAGCTTAGACAT
Organism: uncultured Alistipes sp.; assembly: GCA_964509345.1. GTDB lineage: Bacteria > Bacteroidota > Bacteroidia > Bacteroidales > Muribaculaceae > UBA7173. Next base: position 13,649 of record CAZDWY010000039.1, on the reverse strand, counting down.
ACTCTTGAAACCAAGCTTGTAGGTAATCTTTTTTTCGCAGGACAGATCAATGGTACTACCGGTTATGAGGAGGCTGCAGGGCAAGGACTTGTTGCTGGAGCAAACGCTGCAGTAAATTCTCTCGGTTTGCCCGAACCTTTGGTTCTCGGACGTGATGAGGCGTACATCGGTGTGTTGATTGACGATCTTGTGACAAAAGGTGTTGACGAACCCTATCGAATGTTTACCTCCCGCGCCGAATACCGTATACTCCTCCGTCAGGATGATGCCGATATGAGACTTACTGAAAAAGCTTACAGCTTCGGGCTTGCTGATCAGATACGGTATGATTTAATGACGGAGAAACGTTGTCTGCGCGATAAGTTTATTGATTTCCTTTCGTCCCAATCTGTAAAGGCAGTTGATATTAACCGAGCCTTTGATGAAATAAACAATGCAGAGCAATGGGTTGGTACGCCCTTTGAGCTTACGCATGTCAAAGAAGGTTGTAAGCTCAAAGCACTGATCTTACGTCCGCAGTTGACAATAGGGCTGCTCGCTCCTGTAATTCCGGTGCTCCAGCGACAGATCGAAGAACTTCCCGAAGATCGCAGAATGGAGATAGTCGAGGCTGCGGAAATTCTATTGAAGTATGAGGGGTACATACGGCGTGAGGATCAGATAGCGGATAAAATCAGACGCCTTGAAGCTATAAAGCTTGGCGACCGGTTTGATTACTCTACGATCAGTTCCATATCTACCGAGGCGCGGCAGAAGCTTCAGCGTATACGGCCGGCAACCGTTGCCCAGGCGTCGAGAATACCTGGAGTTTCCCCCTCCGATATAAGCATTCTTCTGCTTTTGTGCGGAAGATAAATAGAGAAGCGAGCAAGCGAGAAATGTTTCACGTGGAACACTGGCATCAATCCGTGTCTCAATGGGTTAAGAAATAGAATATACTAAAACAACATCATAAAACTATTCATTATGGAGTATGTAAAATCAAAGGTTCGCGATGTGCAGGACTTTCCTCAGAAAGGAATTCTGTTCAAGGATCTCACCACGGCTTTCAAAGATCCCCGTGCGCTTCACTCTATCGGATGGGACCTCTCGCAGCTTTACCGCGACAAAGGGGTGACAAAAGTTGTCGGGATTGAATCGCGTGGCTTTATAGGCGGTTCGATTCTTGCATTCGAGCTTGGCGCTGGATTCGTGCCTGTACGTAAACCCGGGAAGCTTCCTGCCGATACCCTGAAGTTGTCCTACGATAAGGAATATGGTAAGGATACGATAGAGATTCACCGCGATGCCATAACGGAGGATGATGTCGTAGTTCTCCACGACGATGTGCTCGCTACCGGCGGAACAATGGCTGCCGCCTATGAGCTTGTAAAAAGTATGAATCCCAAGAAAATCTACGTAAACTTCATCATAGAGCTTACCTCCCTCAATGGTCGCGCTGCTCTTCCGGCCGATGCAGAGGTGACATCACTGATAAAATTTTGACATCTGATAGATGACACCCTTTCCGAATATAATTGAAGTGTGGCAGTGGTTCTGACATACCTTCAGGATTTTTCGGAAAAGATAATAAAAACAGATTCCTGCATTTGCAGAATCTGTTTTTTTGTGTAACTTTGCCGCGACATCAGGTGAGCGCAAGCTTTAAAAGGGAACGGGGTGAGAATCCCCGACAGTCCCGCTGCTGTGTGTTCCGGGTATACCGCTCTGCGAAGAGATGCTGAGCTTCACTGCCGAAAGGCGTTGATTCGGTTGCCCCGGGTTTCTCCATGTTCCGCAAATGCGGAGCGGTCACTGAAGCATATGCTTCGGGAAGGCGTGAGGAACCGGAAATGGAATAAGTCAGAATACCTGCCTGCTATGTCGTGCGGAACGTGAGATCCTCTCATCGGGGCATCGGTTTCGTCTGTGTGGAACGCATGTTTGTGAGTTCACTATCTGTTCGGTTTGTCTCCGAGGATTGAGGCAGCGTAACATTCTTGCTCCCGTATGCAGGTTTTTCGGCTAAATGCCGGAGGCTGCCGGAAGCCCGGAATAATGCTTCATAAGACCCAAACTGATATTTGCGCAGACGGAATCTACCTATTACGGTATTCCGTCTGCTTTTTGTGTACGGTGAAAATAACATCAGCAATATTGAATAACTTATGAAGAAAATCTTTACTCTTTTTGCGGTGGCGACTGCTCTATCTTTAAATGCGGCCGATACACTTACGCTGACTCTTGATTGGGATAACGGCGACAACCGCGATATCCCCGTATTTAATGCCGGTTCAACAATCACCATCAGCTCAACTGTAGAGGGTGGCGAGGCACCATATACCTATCGTTGGGTAACAGGTAAAGGTGAAGAGGTGGGCACCGATGCCACCTTATCGGTTACGGTTACGCTCCCCGAAAGCTACCGCCTGTTTGTCACATCTGCCGACGGGCAGACCGCAACAGAAAAAGCTAATGTATTTGTAAATACCACCAAGCTTATAGCCGCTACTTTCGACGACCTGCCCCTGGCTATAGAAAGTTCTTATCCCGGCGATGAATTCATTGGAGAGGACGATGCGTTCGATGCCATTTTCAGTGGTTCGATGCAGTTCACCAACTCCTACCTGCCCGAGTGGAATTACTGGTGCGGTCACAGCTATGCAAACGAGACCGAGACCTCGTTCAACGGTCTGGCAGACCAGTTTCGCAATGCCGTGGGCGGTGGTGCTGAGAGCAGTGCCAACTACGGTGTCAGTTTCATGGACTTTGCCGATACCCGCATATATGTGACCCATGCCGATGAAGGGGTGGTGATCCCCGGAATGTATGTTACCAATGAAGCCTATTTCCTCAATTCGGCTCTCAATGGCGACGGCTTCTGCCCCGCTTTCACTCACGAGGATAAAGATTATTACAAACTCATTATAGAGGGTTTGAACGAGGGAAACGAGGTTGTAGGCACAGTGGATGTGATGCTTTTCGATTATTCTAACGAGACACCAGAGATTGTCACCGACTGGAAATATGTAGATCTGACTCCGTTGGGTGCCGTTCACCGTCTGCGGCTCGGACGCGAAAGCAGCAAGTTCGATTTCGTCCCCGCCTACGTATGCATCGACCAGATAGGTGCGGAGAATCCCGACGCATCAGTGAGCGCTACGGCAACCTCCGGTCTTCGTCTCACAGCTGCCGCTTCCGGTATATTGTCAGTTCTCGGAACAGACAACGAGTGGACGCTGACAGTATATTCTGTTGATGGAGTCGCGCGGGCAAGCTATAAGGGTACCGGCGCCTCTACAGTTTCTACCGGTTCCCTGGCGGCAGGGGTTTATGTTGCCCGGGTGGTGTCCGGAAATATAACAGCAACTTTGCGTTTTCTTCGCTGATTAAAAGGTAAGAAGATTCTTATCAAGTTTGGGTTTTTTTGATTATTGGAACGCAACAACCGTTGAGGCTGTTGCGTTCTTTTAATATAGAATAAATGCATGTAAAAGATAATATTCTGATTATGAGGAGAGTAATGATAGCAGGTGCTACCTCTGGCATAGGTCTGAAAGTGGCGGAAAGGCTTGCCGTAGAGGGAAATACGGTTGGCATTGCCGGACGGAAAGATGAAGTGATGAAATCGCTTGCGTCGCGATATCCCGGTAATGTAGTCTGGGAGCATATCGATATTACAGACGATGATGCCCCGGAAAATATGACATGCCTTATCGACAAGATGGGTGGGATGGATGTCTATTTTCATGTTTCCGGAGTCGGATATGACAATCCTGATCTTGAAATTCCGAAAGAGATGGCTACCATGCAGACCAATGTCGGTGGATTTACCCGAATGGTGGATGCCGCGTTCCGCTACTTTCGCGACGAATGTGGCGGCAACGGTCACATCGCTGCAATCACTTCTGTTGCCGGTACAAACGGGATCGGGTGTATGGCAGCGTACTCATCTTCCAAAAAGTTCCAGCAGACATATCTGCGGGCCCTCAATCAGCTTGCCACATCGCAGCGTCTGAATATACGTTTCACTGACATACGTCCCGGCTGGATCCGAACTCCGCTGCTTTCTCCCTCGGAAAGCTATCCGATGGAAATGACGGTTGACTATGCCGTTGACCGTATACTGCGCGCTCTCAACAGCCGTCGGCGTGTAGCCGTGGTCGACTGGCGGTGGAACATCCTTGTCGGTCTCTGGCGGCTCGTCCCGAATGCTCTTTGGGTGAGACTTCCTGTTCGTGTCGGTTCCCTTGCCTCATTCCCAGCCGCCACTGAAAAACGTCAACTCCGGTGTGAGGAGTGTGATATTGCAGCTTCGTAAAGAAATGGTTATCTTTGTGGATTACTTAAATCTACAGAAAAATGAAGAAACTTTTCAGAATCGTCCTTTGTGCAATATATATCAGCTCAGCGGCACAACTTTCTGCCGGCGCCCCCGATCGGGAACCAGTGGAAAGAAAGGGGGTAGAGTTCGCCGATCCGTTCATAATGCTTGACGGAGACACATATTATGCTTACGGAACTATGGGAAACCGTGGGATCGAAGTCTACACTTCTACAGATCTGAAAGACTGGAAGCATGCCGGGCTGGCGCTTGACCGTAAGGATAGCTATGCCGACCGGTGGTTCTGGGCGCCTGAAATCTATAAAGTGGGCGATCGCTATCTGATGTATTATACAGCTGACGAGCACATATGTGTGGCAGAGGCGAAGTCGCCGCTGGGACCATTCGTGCAGCAGGAGATGAGACCGATGTACACCGACGAGAAAGCTATCGACAACTCGCTGTTCATCGATGCCGATGGAACTCCCTATCTCTATTTCGACCGTTTCAACGACGGGCTCAATGTGTGGGTGGCAGAGCTCGAGGAGGATCTGATGACTATCCGACCCTCCACATTGCGTCCATGTATCAAGCGCAGCCAGGATTGGGAATTTGAAGGGGTGAACGAGGGCTCCTTTGTTATCCGGCATGGCGATCTTTATTACATGACCTATTCCGGCAACGGCTATACCTGTCCGGAGTATGGCATCGGAGTAGCTACAGCTCCTTCTCCGCTCGGTCCATGGACTAAGAGTGAAGCCAATCCCATTTTCCAGTTTCCGGTCACTCAAGAGTATGGTAGACTCGAAGGTGTGGGTCACAGCGCCATGTTCCGCGACAAGGACGGACTGTTGCGCATCGTGTTTCATGCCCACAACAGTCCCGGTACTGTTCATCCCCGCGAGATGTATATATCAACCGTATCTTTCACCGATGAAGCAGTTCCCCGTATGGTAATCTCAAAGGAGGATATCATCAAGGCAAGGGCTGTGGAGTAGAATCTCGAAAAAAATTCGTAAATTTGCCGGCGAATCAGTTAACGCAATTGCTGTGAATAAAATGACAGACAATTTTGAAATGGTGGCAAAGACCTTCCAGGGTCTGGAAGATGTTCTCGCCGAGGAGCTGCGCAACCTTGGGGCTGTCAATGTAGAGCCCGGACGGCGCATGGTCTCCTTCGAAGGTGACCTCGAGATGCTCTATAAGGCAAACCTCTGCTGCCGCACTGCCTTGCGCATCCTCAAACCGATCTACAAATTCACCGCCCGTAACACCGACGAGCTCTACGAATACGCAAAGGAATTCAACTGGGGCGAACTTATGTCGGTAGGGAGCACATTTTCCATCGATACCGTGGCATACAGCGATGAGTTCACCCATTCGCGTTTTGTCACCTATCGCGTTAAAGATGCCATTGTCGACTGGTTCAAGGACCGCTACGGCGAGGACAAGCGTCCCGGTGTGCGTCTGCAGGATGCCGATGTGATGATCAATGTGCATATCTCGGGGGAAAATGTTACTTTGTCGCTCGATTCTTCTGGCGAAAGTCTCCACAAACGCGGCTACCGGGTGGCGCAGACCGAGGCCCCGATCAACGAAGTGCTCGCCGCAGGTATAATACTCCGCAGCGGTTGGCGCGGTGACTGTCCGCTTGTCGACCCAATGTGCGGCTCGGGAACATTCCTCATAGAGGCTGCCCTTATCGCGGCAAATATCAATCCGGGGGTGTATCGCAAACACTACTCATTCGAAAACTGGAAAGACTTCAATTCAGAGCTCTTCGACCGTCTATACAACGACGATTCGGCAGAGCGCGAATTCAATTTCAAAATATATGGCGCCGATATATCTCCCAAGGCTGTGGAAATTGCCGCGCGCAATATCAAGAGCGCCGGTGTGGGTCGTATGATCGACCTGCAGGTGAAACCGCTCAGCGAATGGTTCGACGCTCCGGCAGATGGTGTGCTGATAACCAATCCTCCTTACGGCGAGCGTATCACATCGGAGAATATGGAAGAGCTTTATTCCCTTATCGGAAGTAAGCTGAAAAACATTTTCAAAGGCTATCATGCCTGGATTATCGCTGCCAAAAACGAATTTGTCAACAAAATAGGTCTCGCTCCAAGCGTAAAGCTCCCTATCCTCAATGGCTCTATAGAGTGTGAACTTCGTGAATATATCATCTTCGAGGGTGACTACAAGAGTTTCCGCCGCGATGGTAACCGCCTGCGTGAGCTTGATGACAAGAAAGCTGACAAACGTGCTGAAAAACGCAAGGAATTAGGAAAGGCACGCCGCGAGTTCCGTCGCGACGGAGCTCCCCGCAAGGGTGAACGCGACTTTTCCGACAAGCGACGCGAGCGTCGTGAAAACAAGGCTAAAGAACCGCGCAACAAACTTGAAGAGCGCTACCGCCCGGGAGGAAAGGCTGGCGAGCGGTTTGCTCAGCGGCGTCCCGATCGCGACGCCAGACCATATGCCAACCGGAAAGATTTCCGTCGCAGCGAACCCTTCGAACCACGCGAACCGAGCGAGAATCCGCTCGCAGCCCGTCGCAGCGAAGAGGCTCTCCGCAGCATCACCGGCAAGCAGCCATCCCTATCGCCGATGCGTAAGCGCAAAAATAATTAGCCGGTTAGACCAATAAGTCTAATCTCCTGCTCTCCCGTTCTTAATTTCTTAACTTCTCAACTTCTCAACTTCTTAACTTCTCAAATATGAATATCTTGCTTCTTGGTTCCGGTGGACGTGAATGTGCCCTCGCCTGGAAAATTTCTCAGAGCCCCCTCTGTACGAAACTATACATTGCCCCCGGTAACGGTGGTACTGCCGCTTATGGAACCAATGTCGCGATCAATCCGCTATATTTCTCCGAACTCAAGACTTTCATCAAGGAGAATGGTATAAAAATGCTCGTAGTGGGCAATGAAGATCCATTGGTCGCCGGTATCACCGACTATTTCCACGACCGTATCCCCTCGCTGCTCGTAGTAGGTCCTTCCCGCGAAGGCGCCCTTCTTGAAGGAAGCAAGGATTTCGCTAAAGAATTCATGATGGAGTTCGGTATCCCCACTGCCCGCTACCGCTCTTTTACTATCGATAACCTTGAAGATGGTTATAGTTTCCTCGAAACTCTCAAGCCTCCATACGTGCTGAAAGCCGACGGTCTGGCAGCCGGTAAGGGTGTGCTTATTCTCGACACTCTCGCCGAAGCCAAACATGAGCTCAGGGAGATGCTTTCAGGTATGTTCGGCACAAGTTCTTCAACCGTAGTAATCGAAGAGTTCCTCAAAGGTATAGAATGCTCGGTGTTCGTGCTTACAGACGGTAACGGTGGTTACCGCATTCTTCCAGTGGCAAAAGACTACAAACGCATTGGTGAGGGTGATACGGGGCTGAACACAGGTGGTATGGGCGCTGTGAGCCCTGTTCCGTTCGCCGACAAGACTTTTATGGATAAGGTTGAGGAACGCATCATCAAGCCCACTATCAACGGTCTTCAGCAACGCGGTATCGACTACTGCGGATTCATCTTCTTCGGTCTCATCAATGTAGATGGCGAACCGATGGTGATCGAATACAACGTTCGCATGGGCGATCCGGAGACCGAGGTTGTCATGCCACGCATCAAATCGGATATGGTAGAGCTTATGAAGGCTGCAGCCGAGGGCGATCTCGGAGATCTTCCCCTTGAGATCGATCCCCGTACAGCCGTTACCGTAATGATGGTTTCGGGCGGTTACCCCGGTGTTTATGCCAAGGGGCTCGAGATTACCGGTGTGGAGGATATCGCAGCCAGCGGCGAACTCCCCGACACTATCCCCTTCCATGCCGGCACAAAGCGCGACGAGAAGGGGCGTCTCGTCACTTCCGGCGGCCGCGTTATCGCACTCACATCTTATGGCAACAATATTCCCGACGCTCTTAACGCAAGCTACAACGCTACAGCCTATATAGATTACGAAGGGGCATATTTCCGTCAGGATATAGGTCTCGACCTATGCGATCAGTATGCTGACTGAAAAAGACCTTACCGCATTCCTGCATCAGAGGGGTGCCACGGCATTGATGATGGTCGTGGCGGCCCTCTGTTCGCTTTTCGCATGGCAGACGGGTGCGGTAGTGCCTATGGAGGGGAATCAAGGGTGGGGATTGCCCAGCGCCAACCTGTGGTTCCCGTTCTCGCCTGTAACGGCATATGTGAGCATCGGTGTCACATACGTAGTCGCGCTGCTTACGGTTTTCATTAACCGCCACTTCAATGTGCTTCGGAGCCTTACTTCACTGGTGGCTACGATGTTTCTTGTGATGCAGATTGCCATCCCGTCGGTATTGGGTCAATTTTACGGCGGGTCGATGCTGTCGCTTGTGGGACTGCTTTGTATTGGGCTGCTTTTTTCTGTCTATACCGATCCCGTGGGGCAGCGTAGGGTATTCCTTATTTTCTGTATTCTCGGGGCTGCCTCCATGACCCAGATAGCGTGTCTGTTTTATGTGCCGGTATTCCTGATCGGATGCATGCAGATGCGTGTGTTCGGAATGCGCACGTTTTTAGCCGCTCTGCTGGGTCTTGTCACTCCGGTGTGGATTCTCTTAGGCTTCGGGATTGTCGAGCCTCAGACGCTTCTCCAGACCCCTCTGTCGTCGCTTCTCACTCCGGCGTGGTCGCAGTTCGACACCACGGATATGGTTCAGACTGTTGTAGCCACCGGGCTCACCGTTGCGCTCGGCATTATTTTCGCCGTGCTGAATATTCTGAAAATCCTGAGCTACAACTCCCGTGTGAGGGCTTTCAACGGTTTTCTTACAATTCTGTTCTGCGTCACGGCGTTGTTTGCCGTAATCAATTTCAGCAATTTCACTTTTTACATACCGCTGCTGAATGTGTTGGCAGCATATCAGATCGGTCATTTCTTTACTTATCGCCGCCAGCGACGCACGTATATCCCTCTGGTGCTGATAGCCTTCATGTATGCAGCGATATATGTGTGGTGTGTAAACCTGTAGTGTCATGAAAATAATTGTGGAATCCCATATCCCTTACGTCGGCAGTCGCCTTGATGATCTGGGCGAGGTCGTGCGTCTCGAGCCTGAAAAGATTACCCGCGAGGCTGTGGCCGATGCCGATGCGCTGATAGTGCGTACACGCACCCGCTGCGGTGCGCCGCTGCTTGAGGGATCGTCCGTAAGGTTTGTTGCCACAGCAACTATAGGAACCGATCACATTGACCTGTCGTGGTGCAGGGCTCAAGGTATAGAGGTTCACAGCTGTCCCGGATGCAATGCACCCGCAGTGGCACAGTATGTGTGGAGTTCGGTTCTGCGGCTCAGGGACACTGCCGAGAGTGCGGTTATCGGTATCGTAGGGCTTGGACATGTGGGGAGCATCGTTGCCCGCTGGGCGCGTCGTTTAGGGGCGAAAGTGCTTGCATGTGATCCTCCCCGGGAGCGACAGGAAGGTGGATGGGATCCTGCTAATCCATCTGATGCCGGAAGCGAACCGTTCGTATCGCTCGACCGGATTGCCAGTGAGACAGATATAGTCACTTTCCATACTCCTCTTACCCGCGAGGGTGACGACCGCACATTTCACATTGCTGATGCCGGATTCTTCGGCAAGCTCGAGAGGGAGCCGATTTTCATCAATGCCGCCCGCGGACCGGTTGTCGATACCCCTGCGCTTGTGGCGGCCATCCGCGATGGTGTTGTCTCTGCGGCAGTGGTTGACTGCTGGGAGGGTGAGCCCGCTATTTCACCGGAACTACTTGAACTGGCAGCTGTCGCCACCCCTCATATCGCCGGATATTCCATTGAAGGGAAACAGAGGGCAACAGCGTCGTGTGTCGCCGCGCTGCGCCGGTTCGCCGGAGTGGAGCCGGAAGCGTTATCGCCGATTGTTCCCCCTCCCTACAATCTAACGATGCCGTTTGTCGAGCGTGTTGTCGCCTCTTACGATCCGCTTGCCGATACAGAGGCTCTCCGACGCGATCCCTCAGCTTTCGAGGTCCTCCGCAACCATTATCCTCTGCGCCACGAGGTTGCCGAATAACCGCGTGAGCGCCGGCCTCTCAACCACCTGAGATTATAGCTTCGAGAAGGTTGCCCATTTCATCTTGTGTGAGTACTTCTTTAGGATTGTGATAGGTAGAATGGGATCTGTCAATCAGAATCTTAAATGGAATAGCATTAAAATTTAGCTCGGTCTCAAGGCGTTTCCAATCATCGGGGGCTATAAAAATGTGTTCGCCTCCTATATTGTTCTCTGCCATCCATTTTTCGCATTTGATCCGGTCGCTGTCGTCCTGAGCGATATATAGAAACCTTATGGGACGGTTTGCAAAATCGGCAACGGTTTCACGCTGCCGGAGCATTCCTGCGCGGCATGGCCCGCAGCCGAATCCCCAGAAATCCACGAACAGTGCCTCCCCTTCATACGGCGCTATGATTTTTTCGAGTGTGGGGGTGATGGTTTTGACGTTTACGGCGGTGATATCGGTTTCTTTTACGAATTCCCGATAGGCGTGAATGAGCTGCCGCAGGATTGTCTGATCAGTGAAAAGAGGTAGAACTGCCGCCATAAATCCTTCCATCCTGTCGCCATCAAGCCATATTTTTTGCTTGTCGTCAGGAAAATAATGGTTCATTATGTGGCGGCTGAGGCAGATCTGTCCCAGAAGAGTGGTGATATCGTAGCCATGTGCGTCGACGATTCTGTCAAACAATATGCGGTATTCATCAGCCATTGTGTAAGGGGTGCCGATGGTTGAAACCTGCAGATTATGGATCGCCGGAGAGTAATCGCGTGGTAGAACGAAAGGTCTGCTTAATGCGCATGCCGAATCAGAATTGATGGAGATCTCATCCTTTATATCGAACATCTTTCCGACTACACTGAGCCCGATACCATAATGCTGCAATTCAATTCTCATAATCAACTGGTCTGATATACGGTCAGCCAGAAGCAGGGCCGGATTACAGGTGATATCAGAGGGATACTTATTAACGGTCTCTGTGACTGCCGAGAAGTCAAGTGGCACAAAATCGCGGTTGAATGTCATCTGCACTTTGCCGCTGGCATCGGCGGTTCGGGTGAATTTCCTGTCGCCGTATATATCTGCGATCGTATATATGTAGTTAAGGGCATTGCTGACAGGTGAGAGCCTTATTATTTCATCGGCGAACCGTTCGCCGCGGTTTCGTATAGTGGTGTCGGCAGGATGCGATGCCAGATACCTATCGATCCCGGCTGCCACGGTATCGAAAAGTTCCTGAATCTCTTCGCGTGTAAAATCTGATGCAATCTCTTGAATACTGTGAAGATTCTTGATTATAAGGTTTTTGTTGCCTATTCTGTCACGGTGATATCTGATGGCTCCATCCGAACCTTCCATCCTCACTTCGCCGGTGGCGGTGTCTGTCCAGAGCGACAGTGTATCGCCCGGGAGCATAAGAATTTCTCCGAATCTGTCTACGTTTAACGTGACCGGGTGAGGGAGGGTCAGCTCACCGGAAAATTTGCCATTTTCGTCGACCTCCACCATTTGGTTCATGTGTGTTCCGGTCAGAAGATTGCTGATCGGAAACTGGAGCAGGCTTGGGATGGTGGAGGTGGTATCGGAACATGCTATCGTACCTGATATAAGCAGCTTGCCCCCCTGATAGGAATAGGGATCGAATAAACAGTTAGCCTGCATGACGACTGCAAGCGCAATGTTGGCTAATACTGCCATTATGTATCTTTTCATAATGTAGGCCGGTTATTGAAGGATTGATTCAATATTTTCGCGGTAACTCATGGAATTTGATTCTTTGTAGAAGGAATGTTTGCTGTCGATCAGCAGGGTAAAGGGTATGCCTGAGAAATTCAGTTCACCTTCCAGGCGCTGCCAGTCGGAATAGGGAATAAAGATATGCTCACCGCCGATTTTATTTTCAGCAAGCCACTCTTCTGCCTTGGCTGTCTCGGAGTCGTAGGAGATATAGAGAAATTTCACAGGCTTGTCGGCGAAATAGGTCACGTCGTCGCGCTGTCTTAACATTCCCATGCGGCACGGACCGCACCCCATGCTCCAGAAATCAACGAACAAAGCGTATCCTTCATAGGGCTCTATGAGTTTGGCGAGCGTCGGTGGAATAGGGTTTGTGTCTGTCAGGTTTCCACTTTCTGTATTCTTTACCATCTCGCGGTAGGCATGGGCGATATTTCGGGCTGCAACGGGATTGGTGAGCAATGGCATTACGGTGCTTATGAACTCCTCGGCGCGTGTTCCTGTGCTGTCGTTGAACCAAACTCCGGGTGTCTTTAATTTGTAGTTGTTAAAAAAGTTACGGCACAGACATATCTGGGTAAGCACGCTTTCGGGTGGATAACCGTGGGTATCGCTTATCTGTCGGAGTTTCTCGCGCAGGGATGCTTCAGCTATTTCAGTCGGATTATGCGTAAACGATAAAGCAAGCATCAGCGGTAGGTATTCTTCATATTCTATGCGGTTGATGAGAATTTTGGCATACGGATCGACGATGAACAGAACCGGATTGTCAACCAGAGATTCTGGATGGCTACATATCAGTTTGCTCACCCCGGTAAGGTCGAGTGGCATGTAATCGGGGTTCTCGGTGAGGGTTGTCTCCGCGGTTTCTTTATCGAAACTGGCAATGTATTTAGTGTCTTTATGCCTCATGGTTAATTCATATATGTTGAGCAGGGCATATGCCACCGGCTTTATACGGCTCAACTCTTCAGCTATCCGTATGCCTGGATCGGTCTGTGCAGTGTCGGCAGGATGTGATATCATGTATCGGTCGATTCGTGAGGTGAGCGTGTCGATATATTGCTGTAATTCCTCACGTGAATCCAATTTCAGGAAATATGCCAGCGGAAGGTCGTTGAGGAGTTCTTTGATATCAGTTGTGTGACATAGTTCATTGTACCGGATTGCGGCTTCCGATCCTTCGATTTCCATGTGTTTTGTTCCCACATCACACGACATACTGATGGTATCACCTGGTATAAGCAGGAGATCATCTAAAATACCGTTTGTAATTATCGGATGGGGTAACTCCACATCTGTCGCAAAGTAACCGTCAGCATCAATCTCCACAATGTGGTTCATGTCCATACGGTCAAATATATTTTCCGTGCGTATGAGAAACATGTCGGGGATTGTGGCGGTTGAGTCCGGGGAGGTGACACGGCCCGAAATATGTACTTTCCCTCCCTGGAAGGCGTAGGGTGATATCGGGGTGGTCGCCTGGACGGTTGCAACAGCCAGAGCCGTCAGTAATATTGTGAAAAATCGTCTCATAAATATTAAATTTTTCCAAAGATAGTGCTTTTTTATATATT
>CAZDWY010000038.1:0-23107 GCA_964509345.1 uncultured Alistipes sp. | reverse complement strand
GCAACCCATACTCCGTAAGCGTAACACTCACCGACGGAGAAGGAGATGAGTACCGTTTCGATAACTTGCCCCTCACGAATCTTCCGTCGCTTCCACGCAACACCCATGTCAAGGTTAATATTAAACTGAGCGGAACCGAGGTAAAGTGCGAGGTGACCCTCATGCCCTACGTCGGAGTATGGCTCGATCCTGTTTTCGGACTGTGACATAAGAGCGTGTAATCTCCGTAAAAAACATTACCAATCCATTATCGAGATGCGATGAAAAATCGACTGCTATATATACTTACCGCCCTGCTCCTGCTGACAGGTACAGCCGGGTGTATCGACGAGATCTTCACCGACGAACCGGTAGGGGAAGGTGAAGCCCGTATCTCCGTCGAGCTCACCTTTAGCCCTGTAACCGGCACTTATCCGGCATCGCGTGCCAACGGCAACGACATACAGCATATCGACAACTTCTGCCTGTTTATCTACAATGAAGCTGAAGATGAGCTGATCCGTCGTGTGACGTATGCCGAGATCAAGGAGATGGGGCTGACCTGGAGCGATAACACCGCGATGCCTTCCGACTATATTCCGGCGGAAGACTCCCCTTATCATAACGTAGCCGGAGAAAACACCGCGCATCAGGCCGAGGAAACTACCCCGAAAGCCAGTTTCACCCTCGACAGACTTCCATATGGGAAGTATCGCATATATGTGGTTGCCAATATGAATGATCTCATGGAGGAACCCTATAATTATACCGACGAGCAGCTAAATAATGCTGAGAATCTCAAGAAAATCCCACTTGACTGGCAAAAATCTGATATACCTGCCAACAATCAGATGTTCGGCTACTTCACCCTTCAGGATAAGCAGAAGAGCGAGGGGTTTGAGGCTCCGTCATTGACGATAAACAAGCCGCAGATGGCGCTCCATTCGTGGATCAAGCGTGCCGCCTCGAAGGTGACCGTGCTTGTCGACGGATCGGAGCTGTACCCCGGGGTACAGGTATGGATTAAATCCATACAGGTGAAGGATATACCGGACATGTGTTTTCTCGGTAAAGACAATACCAGCCCCGCCCACCTTATTGAGCAGGGGCAGAAACTCGACATAGATGAAGCCGAGGGCGCCGGGGCTGACGACGCATTCAATGTGGTGACCGATGAACTGTCCTATCCCCGCTCTGCGGAAGCGGCGCATGCGCAGAACTCCCCGCAATCGCTGTTCTTCTACGAAAACATGCAGGGTGAGGGACAGCTGAAGACGCAGGTGTGGCCAGCCGTACAGGGTCCCAACCCGGAAACACCTATGTATCCTGACGGGAACAATCCCATAAGCGACGGCTACAAGGATAGCAAAATCGCAGGAACATACGTGGAGGTGATAGGATATTACAAGAACGACGGAAAACCCTATGCCGGCCAGGATCCGAACTACCCCAAGGATGGGGCGAGCGAGGGTCTGATAATCTACCGCTTCATGCTCGGCAAGAACGTTACCACCAACTACGATGCCCAGCGTAACCACCATTTCAAGCTGACCCTGAAGCTCAAGCACAACGCCAACAACAACGACTGGCATATTGTCTACAACCAGGAGCCTGAGATTCTCGCCCGGGAGCCATATTACATCTCCTACCTGTATAATCAGACAATGAACTATCCTATTAAAATTGTAGGAGGTGAGTTGATCTCTCTGAGAGCGGAAATTCCGGTTGACGAAACAACCAAAAGCAGTTGGGCACCGAGGAACGGTGAAGTCACCGATGCAGATATTGCCGCCGCCGCCGCTCTTGGCGGAAAGGTATATTGGCCGACAAACGATGTGAATGATCCGGGACCCTGGAACGGATTTCTATCACTTCGCAAAACGTCAGTGGCACAGTTCGGTGTGTGGCCCTCAACCAATCCGGATGGAAGTAAAGATGATACATACAACCCAAATGCAGGTGTGACATATACTTATAATAAAACCTATTATGAGGAAAATAATCGAGGATGGAGGGTTTATGATGTCTCGCCCACCGGAAAACATGCAGACGCTGTGGATGGGGATTACTCTATTGAAAGATCAGGAAATGAATATAATATCGAGATTCCGCTTTTTACGCGTGCGCGTGTAATGGTTTCCCAGACCGCCTACTCGGGCAATAATCCCTATGCTGCCTATAATCGTGAGTCTAAAGTAAAAATCATTGCGGAAATCAAAAAGAGCAGTGGTGAGATAGTTGAGGTAAGCAAAGTATTCACCATTATCCAAGGGCGACGGGTGCTCAATCCGAAAGCCATCTGGAGAGAAGCTTCCAATCCGGAGAAATTCCATGTCCAGTTGAAAATCCTTCCGTATCAGCAAGCTCCGAAATTTGAGAATCTGGTATCGGATGGCACCTGGCGCGTGGAGGTTGATGACAACTGTAAAAGCTGGGTGCAGATATACCCCACGGAGAATGAGTCGCAGTTCAATCCGGATGGCTCGATAACCGGTGTCCGTGATCCCTTTGGCGATGATAATATAATTGATTTCTGGTATAAGCCGGCTTCGACCACAACGGAGACGCGAGGCGGTATAATACGTGTGTATTACAACAATAATACCTGTGTGCATACAATATTTGTGAGACAGGGATATGATCCGGTGTCGTTCTATGGCAGCAATGTCATGTGGCATACGAACAATCTGCGGACAGGAGGATACAATGGCACCATAGCTGAGGAAGCTGCGGATCCGGAGGTTGAGGGCGCGTATTTCCGCAGATATAACCGTCAGTATCCGATAGATGCACGCTCCAATACATTAGACCAATTTCATAAAAACGGTATGACCCGTGATTTCCTCATAGCTAAATCGGGTACAGCCACTGAGACTATGAAATGGGATGATATAAGGACAACTGATACATCCTGGGGCACATTTAAAGTAAATGTAAACGGAAAGATTATAGAGAACTGCCGTCTTCCGAAACCGGAGGATTGGGAAAATATAGTAGGTACAACGGAGAATCCCCGTCTTTCCACGGTATATGGTTTCGGTGTGCTTTATGGAGACGATGCAGAAGAAACACTTGAGGATGTAAACTTGGTTTATGGAGCGACACCCGACAATCACAACAGCGGGCGCGGAATGAGAGGTGTAATAGTCTGTGACGAAAGCACCGGTACCCAGATTTTCCTCCCGATTGCGGCATCAGGATACGGCAGGTTCAAACAATATTCATCGATGGATCGCTACAATCGTCTCCCAGCCGGACAGGGGGGTGTTATTCAGTATGCCAACAGATACACCTGGTATCCATCTACCAAAAATACCCTTGGTGTGACAGAATATCCGGTACAATATCATCCGTTATTTTACGATCTGTGGATGTCGGAAGGTACCTATTACTGGTTTGAGGGTCCGAAAGCGCTGGATATAAATTTCTATACTCTTGATATGGCAGTATCTGAGGAGAATGAGAATGGCTTAGGACTGGTATGGGGTCCCGGAACTGAGTGGGCCGGCGGTCCTGATCCCTCCGGCTCAGACGCGGTGCATATCCGTCTTGTCCATGATGAGTGATCAGTAGCTGATAACCAATTTTGCAGTAACATGCCTGCGGCAAGCAGGCGAATAAATCCAAAGCCCGGGCATATGTATCAACGTGTGTCCCGGGCTTTTAATGGTGTGCTTCAATATGCCACAGCCTTCCGGAATCCCCTTCCGGAAGGCTGTGTTTTTCCCGTATGCGGCATGTTGAGAATACGGTCGATACCTGGTGAATGCGCCAATTTTGAGCAGAAGAGCAGGAGAGCGGAAAAAGCTGAAGCTATCGGATGGGTGCAATTCTGAGACTTGCCGATTGTGGATACCACTCCCCCATAACAGCTTTGCTCTTGTGCTCTTAACTTCTCAACTTCTCAACTTCTATTCTTCTATAACTTCCATCATCCGGCGGACGATGGTGGGGGCGGAAAAGCGGCGGGCGGTGGCGAGGTGTTGTGCCTCGCGGGGGAAGGGGGCGCTGAGGGCGCGGCCGAGGAGGTCGGCGAGGGTAGCGGGGGAGAAGTCGGGGGCAATGTAGCCGTCGATGCCGTGGTCAATTATGTCGGCTTGTCCTCCGATGCCGGTAGTTACGGGGGTAGCGCCTGCCGCCATCCCTTCTATGAGGGTACCGGGAAGGGTTTCGCGTAGCGATGTGGAGAGAACTATCGATGCATGGGCGAATATCTGGGCCATGCGTGTAGGGTCGGCTATGGAGCCGAGATGGCGGTACGGGAGCCGGAGCCCGGAGAGTGCCGAGGGGTTGCGGAGAGCGCCGCAGAAGATGGCGGTGGGGAGGGGTGAGCCGTTGGCTGCGCACAGGTCGGCCAGATGGTTGAGAGAATCGACCGCGAGGGGTAGGTTCTTTATGGGATCGTCGAGGCGCGCGGCGGCGAAGACTATAAGGCGCCCCTCTGCCGGAAGCCCGAGATCGGCGCGGCTGACTGTAGGTTCAGTGAGGTAGCGGTCGACGGGGAAAGCGTTGGGTATCACCTCCAAGCGCGCATTTCCCAGCAACGAGCTACGGCGACATACCTCAGCAAGCCAGCTGCTTACCGCCACGAAAGTGATGGGAACATCGGCATAGAGCGCCTGTTTGCGGCTATGGATTGCGCGTGAGAGGTCGGCGGCGGTGCGGGCGCCGAGATAAGGACAGCATCCGCACTGGTGTTCGAAACGGTTGCAATCTGTGCTGTGATGGCATATGCCGGTGGCGCACCACATGTCGTGCATCGTCCATACGATCCGTTTCCCCATGCGGTGAAGCTTGCGGATATCGGCGAGCGACACCAATCCCTGGTTTACCCACGACAATACTATCACATCGGCATCGCGCACCCAGGGGTGACGGGTGATGCCGCATCCGAAACGGGCTGTGTCAACTTTCCATAGATCACGCCGGCGGAAGCCCGAACGCAGGAGTATCTCGAGCCTTTCGGCAATGAACGCCATGCGGTAACGCCACCGGGCTACCTGTGCTACCCGTGGCGAGGCTGCGCTTTTGTTGGCTACCACCATGCGGGCGTTGACTCCCGCTTCGGCGAGAGCCTCCATCAGCCGGTATGTAACGACGGCAGCGCCGCCGAGCCGGTCGTTTGTGCATAGGAAGGTGAGGGTCATGGGGGAAGAAAAAGTTGAGAAGTTGAGAAGTAAAGAAGTTGAGCAAGAATAGTTTATATGTTGGAAGGGAAGAAATGAAGAGAGAATATCGGGAACCGGATAATGTTCAGGCGGATGTATTATTGTTTTACTTCTCTACTTCTCAACTTCTTGACTTCTATTTTCACTACCACTCCCACATACACAAGCAGGAGCATCAGGCGCACAGGAAAGTCGATGAAGAGGTTGGAGGTGGTGAGCAGGCAGGAGACACCCCATAGGAGCATTGCTAAAAGGAACCAAGCTGCAAGCCGCGGAATGCCGTAGTTGACGGGATAGTAGCGCTGACCGACAAGGTAGCTCGCCACCATCATCACGCCGTAGCTGCAGAAGGCTGCCCACGCACACGCCATGTAGCCGTAGAGGGGTACGAACGCCACGTTGAGGACCACGGTCACCGCCAGACCTGTCAGGGAGAACCATGTGCCCCATATGGTGCGGTCGGTGAGCTTATACCAGAGCGAGAGATTGAAGAAAATTCCGAAGAAAAACTCCGCCATCATCACTATAGGCACCACTCTCAGACCGGCGAAATATTTCGGCGAGATAAAATATCTGAGCCATGGTAGGAAATACATCACCCCTAAAAATATGAACAATCCGAAGATTATGAACCACTTCATGGCAGCCACATAGCCGGCTTTGGTGTCGTTGCCCTGCTTGCGGTTCTGCGAGAAGATGAAGGGCTCGTAGGCGAAGCGGAATGCCTGGATGAACATCACCATCACGATCGCCACTTTGTAGTTAGCGCCGTAGATGCCGAGCTCTGTCATGGCTTCCGCTTTATCTGAGGCGAGAACCGGGAAGAGGATTTTGTCGATGGTCTGGTTCATCACTCCGGCGATGCCGAGTATCAGCAGGGGATAGGAGTAGCGGAGCATCTCGCGCAGCAGTTTGCCGGAAAAGTCGTAGCGCTCGGCGAGAATCTCGGGAGTGAGCAGCAGGAGAATAACCAGCGAGCTTATGAGGTTGGCGGCAAAGATGTAGCCCACACCGAACGCGGGGTTATAGAACCATCCTATCCATTCCGGATTGGTGCGCCAGATCATGGGGCAGAGGAGTATGAAGAAGAGGTTAAACCCTATGTTGAGGGCTATATTGATGAGTTTGAGTGTGGCGAACCTCACGGCACGGTTGCGGTAGCGCAGGTAGGCGAAGGGGATGGATGTGTAGGCATCGACGCCTACCGTTATCACCATCATCCACACAAACGAGGGATGGGCGCCGCAGTCGAGCCACCGGGCAAGGATTGGCGAAATCAGGCATCCCGCTATGATAAAGAGGGTAGATGAGGCTCCCAGCGAGCAGAGTGCGGTGGTATAGACCTGTCCCGGGCTCGTCCAGCGGTCGTGGTTGGCAAAGCGGAAGAAGCCGGTCTCCATTCCGTAGGTGAGGATTATGAGCACCACCGCTACATAGGCGTAGATATTTGTAACCACACCATACTGCGCCTCGGTGAAGCAGTAGGTATACATCGGCACCAGGCACCAGTTGAGAAACCTTCCGACGATGCTGCTCACTCCGTAGATTGCCGTATCTTTAAAAAGCGACTTAATCAATTAGTAAATGGTGATTATTAATTAGTAATTTTCGATTTCCTTGGATCTCCGTTTCCTGGATTACCCTTTCCTTGGATCTCTGTTGCTTCGATCTCTGCTGACAGATTTCCCTTTCTTAGATTTTATTTAATATGCGTTAGCGCTTTGGCGCGCCGTTTGCCGCCTTTTATTCCCTGGCTTGCCAATTACTAATTAATAATTCCTAATTACTAATTGCCAAAGAGTCCTATTCCGGGCGATTCGAAGCCGAGGTGATGCCAGGCGAGGTCGGTGACCTCGCGTCCGCGTGGAGTGCGTTTGAGGAATCCCTCTTTGATGAGGAACGGTTCGTAGACATCCTCGATCGTTCCGGGATCCTCGCCCATGGCTGTGGCTATTGTCGACAGCCCGACGGGTCCACCCTTGAACTTGGTGATGACCGTGCGGAGGAGTTTGTTGTCGATATCGTTGAGCCCATAGCGGTCGATGTTGAGCGCCTCAAGACTGTAGCGGGCTATCTCCACGTCGATGTTACCTGTACCCTTCACCTGGGCGAAGTCGCGCACTCGGCGCAGCAGGGCGTTGGCTATTCGGGGGGTGCCACGTGAACGGAGGGCTATCTCGTGGGCTGCCGTGCCGGTACATTCCACTCCGAGTAGGCGTGCCGAGCGGAGGATGATGCGCTCCAGCACCTCATGGTCGTAATACTCCAGGTGGCAGTCGATGCCGAAGCGCGCGCGCAACGGAGGGGTCAGCAGACCGCTGCGGGTAGTGGCTCCTACCAGGGTGAAGGGTGAGAGGGTCAGCTGCACGGAGCGCGCGCCGGGGCCCTTGTCGATCATGATGTCGATGCGGTAGTCCTCCATGGCGGAGTAGAGGTATTCCTCCACGGTGTGGCTCAGGCGGTGGATCTCGTCGATGAATAGCACATCGTTCTCATCGAGCGAGGTCAGTATTCCGGCGAGGTCGCCGGGCTTGTCAAGCACGGGTCCGGAGGTTACCTTGAAGCCTACTCCAAGTTCGTTTGCTATGATAGCCGAGAGGGTAGTTTTTCCTAATCCTGGAGGTCCGTGGAGCAGCAGGTGGTCGAGAGGCTCGCCGCGCATGCGGGCAGCCTGCACGAATACGCGCAGGTTTTCCACGATCTTTTCCTGACCGGCGAACGCCTCGAAGCGCCCCGGGCGCAGGGCGCGCTCGTAGTCGCCGTCGCGTTCGGCGGCGCTGTTGTGTATGTCGAAATCGTCCTGAGTCATTTACGTGCAAAGGTACATATTTCGGCGCAGATACCCAACGGCAGCTAATCTTTCAGCTAAAATATTTGGGAAGTTGGCGAAGAGTTTCTAACTTTGGGAGACGGATTGCATGATTCATTAAATCTAAATATACCATGATATATGCCCAATTGCCTGAATCTGCCGACGGCAAGCCCCGCAGACTACCGTTCTATCTGGCGATGGAGGAATATCTTGCCCGTAATTTCGAAGGGGAGTATTTCTTCATGTGGCAGGTGGAGCCTACGGTGATATTCGGGCGGAACCAGCAGATGGATGCGGAGGTGAACACCGCCTATTGCCGGGAAAATGGGATAGCCACCTATCGCCGCAAAAGCGGTGGAGGGTGTGTTTATGCCGACAGCAACAACATAATGTTCAGTCATATCACCACTTGCTCATCGGTGACGGTAACTTTCAGCGATTTTACCGAGATTGTGGCCAGTATGCTTCGTGATATGGGGATAGCCGGAGCGCATACTACTGGTCGGAACGACATAATGATCGACGACCGGAAGGTAAGCGGCTATGCGTTCTATCATATAAATCTCACCGACCGTTTCACACACGCGCCGGAAAGCCGCGCCATAGTTCACGGAACGATGCTCTATGATGCCGATCTTCCTGCCATGACTGCTGCGCTTACCCCGTCAGAGGTGAAGATGAAAGCCAAGGGGGTGGAGTCGGTGCGCTCGCGGGTTACAACCATCCGTGAGCATTCGTCCATCGGGATCGGGGAGTTCAAAGATTTCGTGCGCGCCACGCTCTGCGACAGTGTGCTTGAGCTGAATCAGGCTGATATAGACGCCATAGAGGCTATTGCGGCTCCATATTATGAAGAAAGCTGGATTGCAGGCGGACGCCACAATGGGAAGCAGTTGCCATCGCGCAGGGTTGAGGGTGTAGGGGAGTTTAAAGTTGATCTGTCCGCAACCTCCGATGTGACTCCCCGCATCGAATATATTGATCTGGCAGGCGATTTCTTTCTGCTCGGGGATATCGACCGCCATCTGCTGGCGCCGCTGTCGGGGTGTGAGCTCACCCGCGATGCACTCATGAGCCGTCTGGGCACAATAAACATTGCCGGTCTCATACCCAATCTGCGGGCCGACCAGCTTGCCGACATGATACTGGAAGCGGCAACCTGAACTGTAATAACGAATTAATACCATAGAACTGTGGAAGAAATGCAGAAAACCTGTCTCCATGACCGCCATGTGGCGCTCGGAGCTATCATGAGCCCTTTCGCCGGGTTCGACATGCCGATTCAGTATTCCTCGATCGAGGATGAACACAAGGCGGTGCGCGAGCGCTGCGGTGTGTTCGATGTGTCGCATATGGGCGAGATCATCGTCACCGGAGAGGATGCCACCGAGTTTGTAAACTATATCTTCACCAACGATGTGGAGGCTGCTGCCGACGGTCAGTGCCTTTACGGCATGATGCTTAACGAAGAGGGTGGCACGGTCGACGATCTGCTGGTGTATCGTTTCAATGCCAACCGCTATCTTCTGGTTGTCAACGCCTCGAATATCGACAAGGATGAGCGGTGGATCGAGGAGCGTATGAATTCGCTGCGTCCCGACGGAGATGGTTTTTTCAAGGTTGATGTTGAATTCATCAGCGAGGTGACCTCGGAGCTTGCCGTGCAGGGTCCGCAGGCCGAGAAGGTGATGGAAGAGGTGCTGGGCATTGCATGTTCCGACCTTGCATTCTATACCTTTAAGGAAACAGATTTCCGCGGTGCCCCAGTATTGGTAAGCCGCACGGGATATACCGGCGAGGATGGTTTCGAAATATATGCCACCGACGAGGTGATAATCGCCATATGGGATGCCCTCATGGCGTCGGGGCAGTGTGCCCCCTGCGGGCTCGGCTGTCGCGACACCCTCCGCTTCGAGGTAGGGCTCCCGCTTTATGGCGACGAGCTTACAGATGAGATCACCCCTGTAGAGGCCGGTCTGTCGATGTTCGTGAAACTTGACAAGCCGTTCTTCGTAGGGCGCGATGTTATTGCTGATCAGAAGGCAGACGGAACGCATCAGAAAGTCGTTGGGCTCGAGCTCGAGGATAAGGCTATCCCGCGCCACGGCTATGAGGTGCTTGATCAGGAGGGTAGCGTGATAGGTAATGTCACCACCGGCTACCGTGCCATATCGGTTGACAAGAGTGTGGCAATGGCGCTTGTCGATGCCCGTTATGCAGCATTGGGAACGCCCCTTCAGGTGCGCATACGCCGCAAAACCTTCCCCTGCACTGTGGTGAAGAAGAGATTCTATAAAAAATCATACAAACAGTAAAATCCCCTCTCTTAATTTTTTTAATCAATAATGGATATCTAAAATTACAATAATTATGATCAAGTACTCGGAAACTCATGAATATATTCGCGTTGAAGGCGAATATGGTTTTGTCGGAATCTCTGATTATGCTCAGAAGCAGCTCGGCAATGTGGTATATGTGGATATGCCTGAAGTTGGCGACGAACTGGAAGCTGGCGAGGATTTCGGCGCAATAGAGAGCGTAAAGGCTGCCTCAGATCTTATAGCCCCAGTCAGCGGTGAGGTTGTAGAGATCAATGAGACACTTGAAAGTGATCCTCGTGCTGTTAACCGTGATCCGATGGCTAACTGGATTGTAAAAATACGCATTGCCGATCCCGCCCAGCTCGACGACCTCATGGATGAAGCTGCCTACAAAGCCTTCATCAACGAGTGATTGCCGATAGCTTATTACGGATTTTGTCAACGGGTGGAGTATAGCTCCTGCCCCCCTCTTATCCGACTTCCTGTCTTCTCACATTCTCAACTTCTTTCCAATGCACAGATATTTTCCGCATACGCCTCAGGAAACCGAGGCAATGCTCGCAGCCTGCGGGCTCAAAGAGCTCCGCGAACTTTATAGCGATGTGCCTCCCGAACTGATGCTCAAGGAGCCCTATCGCCTTCCACAACAGTTGAGCGACACCGAGGTGCGCGCGGAGTTCGACCGTCTTGCCGACCTCAACATTCCCGTGCGTGCATGTTTTGCCGGAGGGGGATATTACGACCATTATTCACCGGCGGCGGTGGCGTCGATTGTCGGGCGGTCTGAGTTCCTCACCGCCTATACCCCCTATCAGCCCGAGATTTCGCAGGGCACTCTTCAGTATATCTTCGAGTATCAGACGATGATGAGCCGTCTTACCGGGCTGGAGATCTCGAATGCGTCGATGTACGACGGAACTACGGCAACCGCCGAGGCCATGATGATGGCTGTGGCGGCAGGGCGCAAGCGGCGCCGTGTATTGGTTTCTGCAACACTCAATGAGGGTGTGATGAGGGTGGTTCGCACATATGCTCGCTATCACGGCGTTGAGATCGACACTATCCGCGAATGCGATGGTGTCACCGATCTTAATCATATGGCTGAACTTCTCGAGGCAAATGCGGATGTGGCAGGTGTGATTCTTCCACAGCCCAACCGATATGGCATCATCGAGGATTTCACAGGAGTTGCCGATACGGTTCATGCCCGTAAGGCGCTGCTGATCCTCAACTGTGTGGCTGCCGACTTGGCTACACTCCGCACCCCCGGCGAGTGGGGAGCTGACATTGCTTGCGGTGATGCACAGAGCCTTGGCATACCCTTGAGCTACGGCGGACCCTATCTGGGATATCTATGTGCTACCAAGGCGCTCATGCGCAAAATGCCGGGACGAATCGTCGGTGCGACTACCGACTCGGAAGGGCGGCGCGCCTTTGTGCTCACACTTCAGGCGCGTGAACAGCATATCCGTCGCGACAAAGCTACCTCGAACATCTGCTCGAACCAGGGGCTGATGACCCTCTATGTAGCGGTTTATATGAGCCTTCTCGGGGCTGCAGGGCTCCGCGAGGTGGCGTGGCGCGGCCATCAGACCGCTCTCTATCTTCTGCAAGAGATGACTGCCGAGGGTCATTGCCGGCTTGCTTTCCCCGACAAGCCGTTCCTCAACGAGTTTCTGCTTGAGTTTGACCCGGAGGTCGATATCGACCGTTTCATTTCAGATGCGCTTGCCCAGGGTATCCTGCCGGGCATAAAATGTGGCGGCAACCGGTTGCTCATGGCTTGCACAGAGATGCAGACCAAAGAGGATGTCAATAGTCTTGTGAATGTATATCGGAATCTTTAACCCTTTGTAATTTGGAATGTTATGAATAGAGAGATATACGGTAAACTGGTGTTTGAGCTTTCGCGTCCGGGTCGTAGAGGCTATCGTCTTCCGGCGAGCCATATAGGTGAATGCGATCTGTCAGAGGGTAAAGGTGAGAAGGCGCCTGAGATTCCGCAGCAGTTGCTCCGGACCGCTGCTATCGAGCTTCCGGAGTGCGATGAGCTCACTGTGGTGCGCCACTACAACAATATGTCGACCAACAACTTCGGCGTCGATACGGGATTCTATCCTCTAGGATCGTGTACCATGAAGTATAATCCGAAGATCAACGAGGAGATGGCTGCCCATCGCGGTTTCACCGGTGCCCATCCCGCCACTCCAGATTATGCCTCGCAGGGGCGTCTGAGGCTGTATCGCGATCTGCAGCTGGCGCTTTCTGAGATAGGTGGCATGGCTGAGTTCACGCTTAATCCGTTCGCTGGCGCCCACGGCGAATTGACGGGACTGATGGTGATCCGTGCCTACCACGATTCGCGCGGCGATACACGCCGCCGTAAGGTGATTGTACCTGATTCTGCCCATGGAACCAATCCGGCATCCGCAGCTGTTGCCGGACTGGAAGTCGTGGAGGTGAAGAGCCTTCCGGACGGCACAGTGGATGTGGAGGCGCTCCGTCCGTTGCTCGACGATACTGTGGCGGGCATGATGATGACAAACCCAAATACTCTCGGTATTTTCGAACGGAACATACCTGAGATTGCACGTCTGGTGCATGAGGCCGGTGGACTTATGTATTACGATGGCGCGAATCTGAACCCGATGCTTGGGGCTGCCCGTCCGGGCGATATGGGATTCGACGTGATGCACATCAACCTTCACAAAACTTTCTCTACCCCCCACGGTGGCGGTGGACCCGGCGCAGGTCCGGTCGGTGTGCGCGCAGGGCTTGAGCAGTTCCTGCCGTCGCCCCGCGTGGTAGAGCGCGAAGATGGATCGCTGGCACTGGACTATTCGCCCGACGCTCTCGGAAGTGTGTCGGCTACGCTGGGCAATTTCGCAGTTCAGGCGCGTGCCCTCTCCTATATTCTCTCGCTCGGTAGCGAGGGATTGATGGAAGCGGGTCCGCTTGCCACGCTCAATGCCAACTATGTGAAAGAGGCGCTTAAAGACGATTATCTTCTTCCGATTGAAGGGGTATGCAAACATGAGTTCGTGTTCGACGGCTTGCGTGACAAGAGCACCGGAGTCACTACCCTTAATGTGGCCAAAAGACTTCTCGACCATGGTTATCATGCGCCTACGATCTATTTTCCGCTGCTCTTCCACGAGTCGCTGATGATAGAGCCCACTGAGACCGAGAGCAAGGAGACACTTGACGATTTCATCGCTGTGATGCACGACATTGCCCGCGAGGCGCGCGAAACGCCCGAAACTGTCGTCAACGCTCCTCACAATACCCCCGTCACTCACCCCGACGATACGGCTGCCGCCCTCAATCCGGTGGTGACTTACGATCAGATGAGTTAGGAAGAAAAGAAGAAGAGAAGTAAAGACGTTAAGAAGTTAAGAGCAGGAGAGCAAGAGCAACCCCTCTTATTCTTAACTTATTAACTTCTTCCCTTCTTGTCAATTTGTCATAGTGACATCATGACATTTATTTTCTTCTGCTCTCCTGCTCTTAACTTCTACCCTTCTTTCCTTCTTTCCTTCTTTACTTCTAACTATGCTCACTTACGATCTAATTGTAATAGGTGGCGGTCCGGGCGGCTACGAAGCTGCCGCACTTGGCACCGCCAAAGGGTTGAAAACCCTTCTGATTGAAAAAAGCCACCTTGGTGGCACATGCCTGAACCGTGGATGTATCCCGACTAAATGTTTCTGCCGGTCGGCGCAGGTGGCTGCCGATGTTGCAGAGGCTGCGGCATTCGGTGTGGAACTTCCCGAGGGTAGCGTGCATGTGGAGATGGCGCGCGTGGTAGAACGTAAAAATGCCGTTGTCGCGCAGCTGCGCATGGCAGTGGAGGATGTATGTGCCGGTGTGGACATCTTATATGCCGATGCATCATTCGCCGGTGCGCATACGGTAGAGGCTGCCGGCGAACTCTATACGGCACCGAAGATTATAATTGCAACGGGTTCGCGGTCGGCGATGCTCCCGATCGAGGGTGCTGACTTAGCCGTGACCTCTACTGCCTTACTCGATCTTGAGGTATTGCCGCGTTCACTTGCCATCATTGGGGGTGGAGTGATAGGAATGGAATTCGCCTCTATCTTCGCTGCCTTCGGTGTGGAGGTTACGGTAATGGAATATTGCAAGGAGATACTTCCGATGTTCGATAAGGATGTGGCCAAACAGCTCCGGACTGCCTTGAAGAGGCGCGGCGTCGAGATTCATACCGAGGCGGAAGTGAGTGCTATCCGGCAGGGGGAAGGTGTTATGAAGAGGGTTGAGTTTATGAGGAAAGGGAAAACTGCCGCCGTGGAGGCTGAATATGTGCTTATGGCGGTTGGACGCCGGGCGGTTCTTCCTGCAGGACTTGAAGAGGCTGGTATTGGTGTAGGGCGCCGCGGCGTGGTGGTTGATGCCCGCTTCGAGACTTCTGTGCCCGGTGTGTATGCTATCGGCGACTGCAACGGCATTTGTTTGCTCGCGCATGCCGCCTCCGCACAGGCTAAGATGGTGATGGGTGATGATGTTGATCTGTCAGTTGTGCCATCTGCTGTATTTACTGTTCCTGAATGTGCTATGGTCGGGCTCACGGAGGAGCAATGTCGCGCAGCCGGGCAGGTCTGCGAAGTTAAAAAACGTACATTCCGCACTAATGGAAAGGCTCTCGCCATGGGTGAGCCTGAGGGTGTGGTAAAACTGATATCCGATCCGGAGAGCGGTCTGTTGCTCGGTTGCCAGATAGTCGGTCCCCATGCGGCAGACCTGATCGCGGAGGCTGCACTTGCCCTTTCGCAGCGCCTTCCCGCTTCCGCCATATCCCGCACAATCCACTCCCACCCGACGCTGGGTGAGGTGTTGTGTTGAAGTTAGAAGTAAAGAAGTTAAGAAGATAAGAAGCTGAGCAAGATTAGTTCATCTCTTACCATATATTACGTATATATCTTATATACCTTCTCTATCGAATCTTATTATTTACAATAGAAACAGGCACCGGAATCTGATCGGGTGCCTGTTTCCATTGTATGAGCTATTCTTTCTCAGCTTCTTATCTTCTTAACTTCTTTACTTCTCGACCTACATATCCTCGTCGAGAGTGAAGTCATCATCATCGTCGTCGAAATCGGGATCGAAGTCGAGCTCGTCGATCTCCGGAGTTTCTTCATCATCGCTGCTCTTTGATGCTTTGCCGGATGATTTCTTAGCGGTCTTGGATGATTCCTTTGAAGATGATTTCTCGTCATTTTCCGGTTTCCCGCCGTTGAGGGCTTCCATGATTTTGGCTTCCAGTTCATCGGCAAGTTCGGGGTTGTCGAGTATCACAGCTTTGGCTGCATCTCGTCCCTGGGCAAGTTTGGAGCCGTTATAGCTGAACCAGGAGCCACTCTTGTTGATGATGCCGTATTCTACTCCGAGATCCACTATCTCACCAGATTTAGAAATACCTTCGCCGAACATGAGGTCGAATTCGCAGCGCTTGAAGGGTGGAGCCACTTTGTTTTTGACAACCTTCACTTTGGCGCGCTTGCCGAATACGTCGTCACCATCTTTGATAGAGGTTCCGGGGCGGATGTCCACGCGCACTGAAGCGTAGAATTTGAGCGCGTTTCCACCGGTGGTGGTTTCCGACGGACCGAACGACATTCCTCCGATTTTGTCGCGCAGCTGATTGATGAAGATACATACGGTGTTGGTGCGGGCGATAGTACCGGTGAGCTTACGCATCGCCTGTGACATAAGGCGCGCCTGCAGACCTACATTGCGGTCGCCCATGTCACCTTCGATTTCGCTTTTAGGTGTGAGAGCCGCCACGGAGTCGACAACGAGAATGTCGATTGCTGCCGAGCGGATAAGCTGGTCAGCAATTTCGAGAGCTTGCTCGCCGTTGTCGGGCTGGGCGATGAGAAGACTGTTGACATCCACGCCGAGTTTTTCAGCATAGAAGCGGTCGAAGGCATGCTCGGCATCGATGATTGCAGCAACGCCTCCCTTTTTCTGAGCCTCGGCGATAGCGTGTATGGCAAGTGTTGTCTTACCTGACGATTCCGGGCCGTAGATCTCAATGATACGGCCTTTGGGATAGCCGCCGACGCCGAGGGCGTAGTTCAGACCTATGGAGCCGCTTGAGATTACGTCGACTTTCTCCGTCACCTCGTCGCCGAGTTTCATTATGGCACCTTTGCCGAAGTTCTTTTCGATATTTCCCAGAGCCTGTGCGAGGGCGTTGGCTTTTGCCTCCTTGGGATCTATGTTTTTGTCGACCTTCTTGATCGTGGTTTTCTTCGATTTGGGAGTCTTTTCCATTATGTAGAATTTTTTTATTTTTCTGATGCAAAGTTAAAAGGAGGATGGGCAAAACTGTTTCCCTGGCCGGTTAAAATAGTATAACCGGGAGCGTCCCCTCATCCACAAAGATAGCCAAACGCTGTAAGTTGTGCAACTCCATGCCCTGAATTTTTATCCGTCGGAAAAATTTTTTCAGAAAAAATACCGCTCATGCGAACCATTCTCGCCGCCATGTGTTTTAATAGTAAATAGCAAAATTACTTTTTCCATTGCAAGAAATGTGATAATGATTGGTTTATTATTTAGCGAGAGGTTACCGTGACGGCAATTTCTCGTTTTTTTATGTCTTTATGTCACCAATGTCATCGGAATAAGAAGCTCAACTCAGCCGAATATGCGGATGTATTCGGTTTCGAAATTAGGGGTAAAAATATTTTTTCCGATAGATTGAAGTATCTCCCCGCGGCTCCAGAATCGCCCGTCGTCGAGTTCGTCGCTCGGGAGGGGGAATGTGTCAATTATAGTGCTGAAAACGTTGACGAGTTCACGTTCACGTTCCGATTCAAAAACATATGAGCATATCGCTTGAGGCTTGAAATCGGTGAGCCCAAGTTCTTCACGCGCTTCCCGGCGCAGGGCGTCGGGGATGGTTTCCCCGAAATCGACATGTCCGCCTACGGCTGTATCCCATTTTCCGGGCTGAATATCCTTCCAGTCCGGGCGCTTTTGCAGATATAGCCTTCCGTCGTGGTCAAATACGTGAAGGTGAACCACAGGATGAAGCAGTTTCGATCCGCTGTGGCACTCGCCGCGTGTGGCAGAGCCAACGACGCTGCCCTTTTCGTCTACTATAGGAAAAATTTCCTCGCTGTTGTCGGAGCGCATGATAATACTAATATGGTTTATTCTGCCGATGGTGGAGCTGCCTCTGGCGCCGCTCCCCACTGCCGGTTGGGGTGGCGTCCCATTTTCAGTTGCAGGGTGCCGCCGTTCACTATATCATCGTGGGTGATCCATGGTTTGTCGAGCGGTTGCCCGTTGAGGGTCGCGCTCTGGATGTATTTGTTCTCATCGGAGCAATCCTCGGCGAGGATCCTGAATGTTTTTCCACCGGGAACTTTCACGCTTATGTCGCTGAAAAGGGGGCTGCCGATGTTGTAGACGGGCAATCCGGGGGTTACGGGGTAGAATCCGAGCGACGAAAACACTACGAAGCTCGTCAGACCGCCGCCATCCTCATCGCCGGGGATTCCCATCAGGTCGTTGCGGAACCATGTGTCGAGACACTGGCGGATGCGCTTCTGTGTCTTCCATGGAGCGCCGGCGTAGTTGTAAATGTATGGTATGTGGAGCGAGGGTTCGTTTGCCATGGTGAACTGGCCGATATTGCCGGTCTGGTCGGGCAGCTGTTCGTAGAATTCACGTTTGCCCCGTCCCATCGGCTCGGCGAAAGTGCGGTCGAGGTTCCTGATCAGTTCATCGCGGCCTCCCATCAGATTGCACAGGTCGGCGAAATTATGCTGCACGTCCCACCGGTATGTCCATCCGTTATTCTCGTCGTATGCCTCGCGCGCTCCTATGCCGCCACTGAAGCGGTAGTCGAACGGTTCGATGAAATTTCCCTCTTTGTCTTTGGGGTGGAAAAACTTTGTGTCAGGATTCCAAAGGTTACGGTAATTGTAGCTGAGACCGAGATATCTGTCGGCATCCTCCTTTTTCCCGAGGAAAGAGGCTATCCGGCTCAGACACCACTGGTCGTAGGCGGTCCCGAGTGTGACGGCTACAGGCTGACGCTTTTCGAAGCCGGTTACTACCGGATCGGTCTCCTCCTCCCCCTCGCGCAGAGCCGGGATATAGCCATGTTCTTTATAGAAACGGTCGATATCGCTTGCGGGTGCGCCGCTCCATGGGGCGAGTGTCTTCTCCTCGATCCCCTTGCAGCAGTAGAGGTAGGCTCGCTCAGCGTCGACGTTGAGTCCTTTGTAGAGCGCGTCGGCAACCATAGCCACGCCGTGGTTGGAATTCATGCGGCGGGTGTCGCCGGTGATTTCAGGGAATGTGGGCATCCATTCCGTGCCCATCTGCTCAGCCATGCGCAGATACGATTCTATGATGTCTTCCTCTTTCGTAGGATCGATAAGCGCGCGCAGGGGGTGGGCGGCGCGGTAAGTATCCCAGATCCAGTCGTCGGAGTAGAACTGATGTCCGTTGTCTGGATGCACTTCACCGTCGAAAGCGCTGTAGTACCGTCCATCCTCGCTGAGACATACCGGGCGCTCGAATGTGCGGTAGTATGAAGTGTAGAGAACGGTTTTCTGATCGTCGGTTCCTCCGGTTACGGTGATGTTGGATAGTGTGCGGTTCCATTCGTCGCGCCCTGCCTGTGCCACACCTTTGCGGTTGAAGTCGCCAGGTTGTTCGCGCTGAAGGTTGCGGTATGCCTGTTCGGTGCTGATGAACGATACGCCGTAGCGGAGGCTGACACTTCCGGTGCCGGCAGGATATTCAACGACCATGCATGCGTTGTGCCCCTCGTCGCCGGTGGCATCGGTGATTTCCCCCCGCCGGAGCGCTCCCACTGAGGTTGGCTTCTCAGCAAGTTCGATGGCGAGATATACTTTGGTGCGCTCGTCGAGTGCCTGATATCCCATTATGAGTTTTGACTTTTCCTCCCACATGGCTCCGTTTTCGGAATTGATGGTGAGATATACAGGCTTTTCAGTGTCGTAGAATGTCAGTTCATAGATGGCGCTCTGATGGTCCACGGCGAGCTGCGCGCGCATGGTGTTGTCGTTGAGTTCCACGTCCCATGAGTAAGGGGTAATCCGCTCCTGATCCCATGTAAGCTGAGCTACGGGACGCTTTGGTGGTGTCTGCCACGGAGAGATGCTGAATGCCGACCGCTCCCTGTGGTTGGTGACAATCACGGGCAGCCCGTTCATAAGTTCGGTGGTATAGTCATGTCGCGCCGGATATATGCGCATCATGCTGTGGGGCAGCTGTATGGTGGCGAATGTCGGCACAAGCATATGGCTGATATTTCCGATATACGGGTTCACATAATCAACCGGTTCTTTTTCTGCGCTCCGCATCAGTGGCATAGCCGCAATGAGCGCCAGCAGCGGCAGTATCAGTTTTTTCATGACATGGTGTTTTTGGGGTGGGTGAGGTGTGAAGTCAGCGGACGACGCGCACTTTGAAGGTTTTGCCGCCCTCCTGCTTGATGTAGATGCCGTTGCCGGGATTCTCTACCGGGAGACCCTGCAGGTTGAAGTATCTTACTGTTCCGTCAAAATCGGCGTTTACGTTGTCGACACCATCATTCTCTCCAGTGGCAGGGAGGGTGAGGGTCGCCGGGTAGTTGATAGGTCCGTTTTTGTCGGTCCAGGTAACGGTCTTGAACGGCTCACGTTTGGTTCCGAACACACAATTGTAGAAAGTAACAACGTTGTTCTCGTAGTTGGAAATGTTTTCAAGCCCGTATAAATCAATGATGTCCTGAATTGTCCAGTCAGGTTTGTCGGGAAACAGGTCGTAGACGAAGTAATATCCGTAGCCCTCGAGGTTGCAGTTGAGATATGCTCCTTCGGCATCTTCCAGACCTGAGTATGTCAGTGGCATAGCCATGACAAAGTCTGGCATCAGCAGCGTGAACAGGATGTAGCCCTTTCCTCCGTTCTGATCCTGGTTGTACTTGAACAGAGGAGTTCCGGGGCCATATGGGTTGACGATGCGGTAGAATTTTACATTCTCGTAGTATGGCGATGTGTTTTTTTCCACTATGACGTCGTAAGGGAAATCGGCGGGATCTTTGCCGTAGGCGCCGATCTGCCATCCGTCAGTGAATGTGCTTGTAGAATATTTTTCCCAACCTTCCTCGGGCATGATGGGGTCGTACCATTCAGAAGGGGGTAGCATCTCATTGGAGTAGGCACCGATGAAGTAGCCGGCGCTGTGGTTGCCGATTACGATGATGTCGAACGGATCGAAATCTAATTTTACTGCACCTTCGTAACTATATTCAACAGATGCCACCATAGGTTCATCGACGTTATATTTACCTTTGCTGTCTTCATTCCAACGCATGTGGTAGAAATATACGTCAATTTTATAAGTGCTGTTATAGCCGAGATATTGATTGGCTGCAAAGGAGATCTCCCCGTCGGTATATTTCCCTTCGATAGTGAAAGTGTCGCTGAGGGTAAGGGCTATTATACCGTCATCAGCATCCTTTATCTCGATTTTCGCGAAACCGGCGCCGTAGCTGCCGTTACCGAGCATGCTGGTGTAGTTCCACTCATATTCGCCTTCAAGCTCTTCCAAAGCTATGGCGCCATCCGCGCGGCTGCTCAGTCTCTTGGAAAGGTTGCTGAGGTTGAATGGCTTTCCGGTTTTCGCTGTAGAGGACGCTTCTTTGCAGTGGTTCACCTCTGAGAGCGGAACCAATCTCAGCTGCGCCTCAGCGCATGCGGCGAAAGCGGTTACTATGGCAAGAAACAGTGTGTAGAATTTCTTCATACTGATTTTGATATTTTTTGATGGAGTTTCTTTAATATTACAAAAGTAAGGCTTTTTCCCCGTTTTAAAAACCCCACACGGCTCTTTTTACTCTTTATGAAGAAAACTTCCTTTGCAGTGAATATGAAAAATGCCCTCCCCGAATGTGGGGAAGGCATTTTTCTATTGGTTAACAGCCGTAGCAGCTGATGTTGTCAGATATTTAGCGGATAACACGCACTTTGAATGTCTTGCCGCCTTCCTGCTTGATGTAGATACCGTTGCCGGGGTTCTCTACCTGTATACCCTGAAGGTTGTAATACTTAACGGTGCCGTCAAGGTCAGCGTTTACGCCGGCAACACCATTCTCATCGCCGGTAGCGGGAAGGGTGAGTGTGGAAGGATAGATGATTGGTTGACCTGCTTGGTTTTGCCAGATTAACGGTTCATACGGATCCAGCATGTCTGCGAAATAGCAATTATGGAATGTTACGAGGTTATTCTCATAGGTGGAAACCTCTTCGAGTTCGAATGCATCAATAATGTCCTGTAGTGTCCAATTTGGATTATCAGGGAACAGTTCGTCACCGAAAATATACCCATATCCTTCAAGGTTAAAGTTAAGGTATGTGCCGTATTCGTCTTCAAGACCGGAATATGTCAACGGCATTGCCATAACGAAATTGGGTATCATTGTAGAGAATAAGATGTATCCTTTGCCATCGTTAGGATCAGAATTGTACTTGTAGAGAGGAGTGTTGGACCCGTAAGGATTTACAATACGGAATAATTCTACACCCTCATAATCAGCAGATGTATTCTTCTCAACAACAACATCGTAGGGCATTTCTGCTGGATCTACCCCATAGCCGCTGAGTTGCCAGCCGTCAGTAAAGGTACTGGTTGAATATTTCACCCAACCCTCCTCGGGCATCAAGACATCAACCCATTCGGATTCGGGAGCCATTGTGTTGTTGTAGGCTGCTACAAAAAAGCCTTTATTCTCGTTTCCGATGAGAAGGATATCGTAAGCATCGTAAGTGATCTCTACCATATCATTGTCATCGTATTTTGCTGTTCCAACAAGAGGCTCTTCCGATGGATAGTTGCCCTGACCGTCGTCGTTCCAACGCCAGTGATAGAAGTAAACCTGCATCTGATTATAGTTGTTGTAGCCAAGGTCCTGACCCGGAGCAAGCGATAGTTTTCCGTTGGTAAATGTTCCTTCAAGAACAAAGGCATCGGCCAAAGTAACTGTTACAGAGCCGGCATCTGCATCTACGATATCAATTTTAGCAGTTGATGCACCATAACCACCTTCACCAAGGGCGCTGGTATATGTCCACTCGTATTCGCCCTCAAGATCTTCGATGTCAACCTTGACACCGATTTTATTAGCCTGGCTTTTAGCGAGCTTTTTTAAGCTTAATGTTGTCTCAGCTTTCTGCTTTGCGGGAATAGCTTTGCTGTTGTTGAGTTCCGCCAGTGGAACGAGGGTCTGCGGAGCGGTTGCCGATGCTGCGAAAGCTACGGCTGTGGCAAGAATCAATGTGTAGAATTTCTTCATGCTGATTTTAATATTAATGTGGTTAAAGAGATTAATTTTCCTTAGAAATAGCCTATAAAACTTTCGTTTAGTCCTCAGCGAGCCTCGCGGTTCAGGTTTTAATTTGAATTTGCAAGGGTTTTAAAAAATAGTGCTTACAAATAGTAAGATTTGAGAGGTTTTGAACTAACGGGGAACTGTTTTACAGCATATTTTTTTAACACGTTGCAAATGTAGGGCTTTTTTCTCATTCTGCAAACATTATTCCAATCTTTTTTGCATTTTTTTTAATTTCAAGGCTTTCCGCTGGCATTTTGTATGGGGAGGGTAGAAGTTAAGAAGTGGAGAAGTAAAGAAGTTAAGAGCAGAAGAGCGTGAGAGCAGGAGCACCCTCATCTTATTCTCAACTTCTTTTCTTTTGACATATTGACATAATGACAACATGACACCTATTTTCTTCTGCTCTCTTGCTCTTAACTTCTTTACTTCTCCACTTCTTAAC
>CAZDWY010000037.1:0-23238 GCA_964509345.1 uncultured Alistipes sp. | reverse complement strand
AAATAGAGGCTTTTTCAAATCTGTCAAGTATTTTTAAATGAAAGAGCCGTGTATTATAGTAATTTATTCATTTAATTAATTTGCATAACTTTTTTATTTTTCTTACCTTTGCTCCTGAACCAATTAATCATTGATAATTATGCGGATACTATCTTTATGGTTGCTGATAGGTTTGATAAACATGTCGGCTTTAGGAGAGAATATGAGGTTCTATGCCGAAGGATATGGCTGGGAGGTGATATCTGCCGAAGGTGATTCTTCACATAATGTCAGACTTTACGGCCTGGAAAATGGGGTGGAATCTCTTATAAACGAGGATAAGGTTCTTGAAATACCTTCTGTAATAGAATATGACGGTATAAAATATACCGTGACGGAGATAGGAGAATGTATATTTGCAGACGGTTTATGTCCGTTCAAAAAAGTTATTTTACCGGAATCACTCATCTTTATTGATTATTTTAACTTCTATGACGATGAGATCGAGGAGGTTATTTTCAATGACAAACTGGAAACAATAGGCTATGGTTGCTTTATGGGTCTGGAAAATCTCACATCTATAGAGTTTCCTAACAGCCTGCAGAGAATAGAGGAGATGAGCTTCAGAGGATTAGGGGTAAGACACCTTAAGCTGCCACCGGGAGAAAATTTATTTCTCTGGGACTATGCATTTTCCGACATGCAGAATCTTGAGACAATTGATTTCAATGGGTTGAAATATTTTAAATTTGGTGTTTTTCGCGATTTGCCCAAAGTGGAAAAAATTGATTTTCCTGAAGAAGTTTGCGATATAATGCTATACTCTTTTGGAAATCTGCCATCGTTGAAAACAATTGTTCTTCCAAGAACAGTAGAATGGGATTTTTCCTACGAGATATTCAATAAATGTCCAAACGTAGAAAGGATTTATGCCCGCAGCGCGACACCTATCAGTATGGAGAAACCGTTGGGAGATTGGGGCACAGAGACGTTGAATTATGAGAATATCACCCTCTATGTACCGATCGGTTCTCTGGATGCCTACATGCAGGATCCGGTATGGAACGTATATGGGAAAATAGTGGAATATGACGTTACTGGAATTAGTAATCCGGAGGTAGATTCGGTTGAGTGTAATGTAGATACGCCGGTGGAGATATATACCGTGGCAGGAGAATATATCGGCGATTCTACCGAGGCGCTAAGGCCGGGAGTATATATCATCAGACATGGCGACGAAGCACATAAAATACTCATCAACCGGTAGCTCCAGTTTCTCATCTCTATAGAAGCCTAACAACAACGGCAATGCGTCAAAATTGACGCATTGCCGTTGTTGTTGAGGTATGTGTTACGAAAAGCGGATCAGCGGCGGAGTACGTCTATAGCTTCATCGTAACGTGGTTCGTCGGTGATCTCTTCAACAAGATCGCGGTATATGATCTTTCTGTCGGTATCGATAATTATCACAGCGCGTGCAAGAAGACCGGCCAGAGGACCGTCGACGAGCTGGAGCCCATAATTTTCGGCAAACATAGGCGAACGGAAAGCTGATGCGGGAATCACAGCTTTTAGTCCTTCGGTTTCGCAGAAGCGACCGGCTGCAAACGGAAGATCCATTGACACGCATAGTACTACTGTATTGTCGAGCTTTGAGACAGCCTCGTTGAAGCGGCGAACCGAAGCGGCGCAGACTGGGGTATCAAGGCTGGGAAAGACGTTCAGAACAATACGCTTGCCATGGAAGTCGTCGCATGTCACCTCTTTGAGTTCAGGGGTAACAAGGGTGAAACATGGGGCTTTTTCGCCGACGGCCGGAACTTTACCGTAGGTGTGACAGGGGGTTCCTTTGAAGTAGATAGTTTCCATATTTTTGGTGGTTTTAGACCGTCGGCAACTGATGGACGGTTGTGCATCGGGAAGCGGCGGTTTCGATTCAACTTAATGTCGTGCGCGAGGTTTCAATATACAAGCGCTAACGATTGTATAACATCCTGGGGGAGGTTGTTGTTGAATCCAAGAATGACATTGCTGACTTTTCCTGATGATTCTGCTATCAGAATCGTCGGGAATATGGCTGTTCCACAGTTGCGTGCGAGGCTATGGGCGGAAACGGCAACAGTCTCATCTGCCTGGGAGCCGCCTGTAAGTTCTGTCGCTACGTCGAGGTTGCTTTCTGTAAATGCGAGCACAAGCGATGCCTGGCGGTCTGCCTCTCTGATGGCTTTGCGCAGGGCTGATACAGTTTCGGCTGCGTTGTCGGCTGCCGGATCGATAATTGCTATTACAGTAGGCTTTCCAAGCGGCTCATCCTTTTCGTGAGTGAACCGGGTTCCATCGAGGGTGGGGAGGGAGAAGGATGGAAGCGGCAGTCCGCGCATATGTTCTATGCGGTTGCCTCTGTCGCGGTACTTAGTGAAAATCTCCGGATAGAGGTTCTCAAGCTGTTCTTCAGACGTGGCAGTAGTCAGGAGCGGTTCCTCGCTGTAGCTGTATTTCGCAGTTACGGTCTGCTCGCTTATCTTGCCTGGATTATATTGGATCTTGATTGCTACAGGCCGGCCTGAAAAACGGTCGGCAGCCAAAGTGAATATTCTTCCGGTCTCGCCGTTGACAATTTGTGTAGCGGTCAGAGCCACACAATTTATGCCATCCGATATGGTATCGGGGGTAAATGTAGTAGTGAAATTGGTGTCGGACGCGATGTCGCGTAACTGTTCGGCTATCATTTGAGGTATTAGCTCCACGAACTGTCCGTTTGTCTGCACCCCTCCGTGTTGAGCTGTGAAAGGGGTTGGATCTTCGGCATAATGGTATTCCTGAAGTCTGTGGTCACGGTAACGGTAATGGTTGCCGTTGAAATATGCAAGAAAACCGTTGCTGTCCGAACCATTATGGCTAAGGGTCCAGTCTATAAGATAATCGGCAGGGGATAGATTGTCGGTCTTCGCATCGGATGAAGCTATTTTCAGTGTATAGGTAATCTCATCCGAAGTCATTGGCAATGTCACGTCGTATGTGACATCGGCATAAAACGGTGAGCATATGGCGAGAGTGTCTGCCAACGCGGTGGTTGAGTTAATGGCTCCGTCGGGTATGGCATTTTTCTTTTTCTTGTTTTTCCGGGCTTTCTTCTCTGCCTCTTTTTTTGCTTTTTTCGCAGCTTTGGCCGCTTCTTTCTGAGGATCAGCACCCCCTGTGGCAGGGGCTGCCACACGTACGGGCGAAACGACATGTATCCCCCGCGCATTACTGTATGGAGGATACATGGCTGCTATCACCATTATAAATCCTATAATCCCTTTCATAAAAATCTAAAATAGTTGCTACGTGTATAATTATAACCCGCGCCGATATTTTTTTGTTCGGCAGGGGTTGATGTTTTTATGGTTAAAATATGCAAAATCGTCAGATGCCGTTTTTTGTCAGGGTATGTAGCGATGAGATAATACCGTTATCAGCAGGAAGGAATTCCATATCGGATGCTTCGGCGGGTGTTACCCATCGGGCAGCGTTGTGCACGTTCAGATGAGGTTTTTCATCGCGTGGGAGCGAACACAGGAAGCAATGCATCCTGAGATGGAAAGCAGGGTAGTCGTAGTCTACTGTAGTCACATGCCTGTCAATGGCGATCCGTGCAGAAAGTTCCTCGTGAATTTCCCGGACGAGAGCCTGCTCCGGAGACTCTCCCGGTTCGATCTTTCCACCCGGAAACTCCCATAAGCCGGCGAATTCGCCCGTGGCTCGCTGTGTGATAAAAAAACGCCCTTTCTGCTCGATAATTGCGGCAGCAACTTCTACGATTCTCATCTGTTGAATGGTATTTTAACATTTTGATAACGTAGGGTATGCCCTGAATATTTGGCGAACCCGGCGCTTTTTGATACTTTTGTGGAAAAGAATCGTATGGGTAAGGACAAACAGCATCAGAAAACCAATGTGGCGCGCTTGCTCGATAAAGCGTCAATTCCCTATGGACTTGTAACATATGAAGTCGATGAAAACGATCTGGCAGCTACTCATGTGGCGGAACAGCTCGGGGAGGATATAAAATGTGTGTTCAAGACAATCGTGCTCAAAGGTGAATATCCCGGTAGGAATTCGGCAGCTTCGAATGCAGCAGGATATTTTGTGTGTGTCGTTCCGGGTGATGCGGAAGTCGATCTAAAGAAAGCTGCCAAAGCTGCCGGTGCGAAGAAGGCTGAACTTATTCCGATGAAGGATCTGCTGCCGCTGACCGGTTATATCAGAGGGGGATGCTGCCCGATAGGTATGAAGAAGCCATTTCCTACTTTCTTTCACTATACAGCTCTCGGTTTTTCTGAAATATTTGTAAGCGCTGGAGTAAGGGGGATGCAGCTCCGCATTGCTCCCGGGGCGCTCATTGATTATGTTGGAGCTGAAGTAACAGACCTGATTGCGGAATGAATACATTTGGAAATATTTTCAAGTTAACCACTTTTGGTGAATCACATGCTCCGGCACTGGGAGGTGTTATCGATGGTCTTCCTCCCGGGGCGGTTTTCAGTCTCACCGAAGTGGCGCAACAGCTTGCCCGCCGTGCGCCGGGAAGTTCGTTGCTTACCACACAACGTAAGGAACCTGACCATGCGGAATTCCTGTCGGGTCTGATGACCTGGGATCCGGCTACAGGCGCGCTGTCGGCTTTGACACCGGAAAGTGATATAGTGATGTCGCTTGGAACTCCGGTAGGTTTCGTTATCCGTAACAATGATGCGCGCAGCAAGGATTACAATGAGTTGAAACATATCTGTCGTCCGTCGCATGCTGATTTTGCATGGAACCACCGATATGGTGTTCGCGACTGGCGCGGGGGGGGGCGTTCTTCCGGACGCGAGACAGTCAGTCGCGTGGTTGGAGGGGCTTTTGCGCGGCAGCTTCTTGCCGCACAGGGGGTGACGGTGAACGCTCATATAAGTTCAATCGCCGGACGTGAGAATCCGTCGGATGAAGAAATTGCATCGATAATCAATGAAGCCCGGATGAAGTGTGACAGTGTCGGAGGTAAGGTTTCATGTACGGTTGCCGGTCTTCAACCGGGTCTCGGCGATCCCGTGTTCGGAAAGCTCGATCAGCTTCTCGCCGGTGCAATGCTTTCGATTGGCGCTGTGAAAGGAATTGAATTCGGAATGGGATTCAATGGGTGTGAAAAATATGGTAGTGAGGTGTCAGACAGATTCGATATCGGCCAGCAGGGGCAACCTGTATGTCCGGAGAATTATTCAGGTGGAATTCAGGGGGGCATGTCAAATGGTATGCCTGTTGAGTTTTATGTAGCGGTGAAACCGACTCCTACTATCGCCCAATCTTTGAAATGTATTGACGATGAGGGAAAAACAGTAGAATATACACCTACCGGCAGACATGATCCGTGTATTCTTCTGCGTATTTTACCCGTTGTGGAGGCGATGGCAGCCATGACTGTTTACGATGCGATTCTGATGAGAGCAGCCGTTCCGCCGAAGCCGCAAAGTATTTAGCGAAATGAATGGATGAATAAGTTTTACCGCGATTATGCCGATTTTCTTGCGGAATATTTTCCGGGGAAAATGCAGAAACTGACTGTGGATGCGGGTTTTACCTGTCCGAACCGCGATGGGACTGTGGGGCGCGGAGGGTGTACGTATTGTAACAATGCGTCGTTTTCTCCTCTTGAGGATAGATTGCGACTTGGGTCCGTTACACGGCAGCTTGAAGAAGGAAAACGTTTCTTCGCCAGAAAGTATCCGTCAATGAGGTATCTTGCCTATTTCCAGAGCTATACAAGTACGCATGGTGACCGGAACGCTATTCTGGAATTATATCGGGAGGCGCTGGCAGTAGATAAGGTTGATGGATTGATTATAGGCACACGCCCGGATTGCGTTGACAGGCATTTTCTGGATGATCTGAAGTCAATCGGTAAGCCTGTTTTTATGGAATATGGAGCGGAGAGTTCGCATGATTCCACTCTTGAGACTGTGAACCGTTGCCATACATGGCAACAGACAGTAGAGGCTGTGAAGATGACTGTAGCAGCCCGGATTCCCGCAGGACTTCATTTTATTATGGGATTGCCGGGGGAAACACGCGATATGATGCTCGAAACAGTCAGCAGGGCTGCCTTACTGCCACTTTCGACACTGAAGTTTCATCAGTTGCAGATTATACGCGGCACACGGATGGCGAAAGATTTTGTTGACGGGAGGCTCGCTTCCGCGACACTCTTCACTCCTGATGAATATATCTCGTTGTGTAAGGATATCGTAAGGATAATTGCTGGGATTAATCCTTCGATAGCAATAGAGCGGTTCACATCCTCGGCTCCCTCTGATCTTCTCCTTGCTCCGCGCTGGGGAATAAAAAACTATGAGTTTACTCATATGCTGCTACGGGAACTTGCCGACGCTTAGCTTTCTGGCGCTAAGCTTGACTATAGCGGATTTTATATATCAAAAGCGGCTGTACCTGATGGGATACAGCCGCTTTCAATATCGGAAAACTATAGTTATTTCTCGAATTTTTTCACGATAACTGTGGCGTTGTGGCCACCGAAACCGAACGAGTTGCTAAGCGCAGCGCGTACGGGACGTTCCTGAGCTTTGTTGAAGGTGAAGTTAAGAGTATAATCGATTTCTTCATCTTCATCCCCCTCCTCATGGTTGATGGTGGGAGGTACGATGTCGTTCTGTACGGCCAGTGCGCAGAACATCGCTTCCATCGCGCCGGTAGCACCGAGAAGATGGCCGGTCATTGACTTGGTAGAGCTGATGTTGATGTTCTTTACATTGTCGCCGAATACCTGCTGGATTGCTTTTACCTCGGAGATATCGCCTACAGGGGTAGAGGTTCCGTGAACGTTGATGTAATCGATATCTTCGGGTTTCATGTTGGCATCCTCGAGAGCGTTCTCCATCGAGAGGATTGCGCCGAGACCTTCGGGATGGGTGGCTGTAAGGTGGTATGCGTCGGCCGACATACCGCCGCCGGCAACTTCCGCGTAGATTTTTGCGCCGCGCGCAAGGGCGTGTTCCAGTTCTTCAAGGATGAGAACTGTTGAGCCTTCACCGATAACGAATCCGTCGCGGCTCTTGCTGAATGGGCGTGAAGCTGTTTCGGGAGAGTCGTTGCGGGTAGAAAGCGCGTGCATTGAGTTGAAGCCGCCCACACCGGCAGGATAAACCGCAGCCTCAGCTCCTCCGGTAACCATAACGTCGGCTTTGCCGAGGCGGATAAGGTTGAAGGAGTCGATGATAGCGTTGTTTGA
This sequence comes from uncultured Alistipes sp., assembly GCA_964509345.1. GTDB lineage: Bacteria > Bacteroidota > Bacteroidia > Bacteroidales > Muribaculaceae > UBA7173. Next base: position 15,992 of record CAZDWY010000037.1, on the reverse strand, counting down.
TGATGCGCAAGCTGATACTACACCGAAGTTAGGTCCGTGGTATGAGTATTCCATCGAGATGTGACCGGAAGCTATGTCGGCAATCATCTTGGGAATGAAGAAGGGGTTATATTTAGGACCTGCTTCTTTGTTCATTGCATAGTAGCCGGCCTCCTCTTCGAAAGTATGGAGACCGCCGATGCCGGCAGCTACAATTACGCCCACGCGGTTACGGTTGAGGTTCTCCTCCTTTTCGATGCCAGAGTCTTCAACAGCCTGGCGGGCTGCAACAATGGCATATTGTGCGTAGAGGTCGAGCTGGCGCAGTTTCTTACGGTCGAAGTGGTCGGCGGCGTTGAAGCCTTTTACTTCACATGCGAACTGTGTTTTGAACAGCGAAGCGTCGAAGTGTGTAATAGGACCGGCACCGCTAACGCCTTTAAGGGCGTTTTCCCATGTGGTGGCAACATCGTTGCCCAGGGGAGTGAGGGCTCCGATACCTGTTATGACTACTCTTTTAAGTTCCATGTTGTGTCTGTAGAGTGATAGAATTGACGTCGAAATCTTGGGGGAGGAGAGTAAAAGTAGCCCCGGATTTACCGGGGCTGTATGGGATCTTACGTGTTGAAGAGGCGAGATTATTTCTCGGCTGCCTCGATGTAAGCGATAGCGTCGCCTACAGTAGCGATACCTTCAGCCTTGTCATCGGGGATAGTGATGCCGAATTCCTTCTCGAACTCCATGATGAGCTCAACGGTGTCGAGGCTATCAGCGCCGAGATCTGTGGTGAATGCTGCGGTTTCAGTCACTTGGTTTTCGTCTACGCCTAATTTGTCAACGATGATGGCTTTAACACGAGATGCGATTTCTGACATGATAAATAGTTTTTTTATGTTTGAATGTTCTTGTTTTGGTGGTGCAAAGGTAAGCATTTTTCTCCCAATAACATCATAAAACATCGGAAAAATGCTTCAATCATTCGGGGTATGCTTATTTTACGGCGCAAAATTACGAAATTTCTCCGAATAATCGGCAATAATTGGAGAAAAATTTCCATAATTGGCGAAATATGTACTTAAAAAGGTCTCGGAACCTCTATTCCTCATATATAGGGATAGGTTATAGCGTGGAGAAAAAGTGGTTCGCCGGGCATTGAGGTGCCGGCAGCGCAGCGATCTTTCCTATCTATTATGTTGCGGAATGCTTTTTCGTCGATTTTTCCACGTCCTACATCAACGAGTGTCCCCACTACGGCGCGAACCATGTTGCGCAGGAAGCGGTCGGCGGTGATTTCGAACACCCATGTGGCTGCCCCCGGAACTCTTTCGCCAGGCATTGGTCGTCGCCAGCGTGCTGTCGTTACATGACAGATGTTTGTTTTTGCATCGGTGTGCAGTTTTGCGAACGATGTGAAGTCTGATATTTCTGTCAGAATCTTCGCTGCATGATTCATTGCGTCGAAGTCGAGGTTTTCCGGTGCCTGCCACGAAAGACCGCCTGAAAAAGGATTACGTCCGGTATGGGCATAATAATGGTACGTGCGCGATGTGGCGTCGAAACGCGCGTGAGCGTCGGGATGCACTTCTCTGATCCAACGTAGTGCGATATCCGGTCCGACAATTGCGTTGACAGCGCGAACCATTCTCGGTTCATCCGCAATTGGCTGAGGCAGGTCGAAGTGGGCAATCATAGTGGATGCGTTTACTCCGGCATCTGTGCGTCCGGCACCGGTGACTGCAACCTCCGTACGGGTAACGGTGGAGAGCGCTGTCTCGAGTTTTTCCTGCACGGAAACTGCATTCGGTTGCCGCTGCCATCCGTGAAAATTACGCCCGAGATAGGCCAGATTCATGAAGTATCGCGCCATTACTCCTTTTCAAGGTAGGTGTATCCGTAAAGTCCGGAACGGTAGTTTGATAGGAATTCACGACCCTCTTCGGGAGTGATACGCCCGTCTTTCATCGCTTTTGTTACCCATGTCTCTACATTACGGACAAGTCTCTTGGGATTGTATTGGACATAGTCAAGCACCTCAGCTACCGTTTCCCCGTCAATTACCCGGTCGATCTCGTAATGGTCTTTGTAACATGATATGTGAACAGCATTCGTATCGCCGAACAGGTTATGCATGTCGCCGAGAATTTCCTGATATGCTCCTACGAGGAATATTCCTATGTAATAAGGTTCGCCCGGTTTGAGCGGATGTACTGGGAGGGATCCTGATGTGCCCTGAGGTGAAATAAAGGTGACTATTTTGCCGTCGCTGTCGCAGGTCATGTCCTGAAGTGTCGCGGTGCGGGTCGGTTTCTCGTTTAGGCGTGAGATGGGTATAACCGGAAATACCTGGTCAATAGCCCATGAGTCCGGCAATGACTGGAACAGGGAGAAGTTACAGAAGTATTTGTCAGGAAGCATTTTTGAAACCTTGCGGAGTTCCTCGGGCGGATGTTTCATCTGCGCCCCGAGTTTGCCGACCTCACGCGCTATCTCCCAGAAAAGTTTTTCAGCGAGAGCGCGGTTGCGTAGATCTATTATTCCGAGTGAGAACATGTCGAGAACTTCCTCGCGTATCTGAAGGGCATCGTGCCAGCTCTCGAATATGCGCTGCTGGTCGAGCCTGTCCCATATGTCGTAAAGTTCCTTTACCAGCTCATGCTCGTCGCCCTGTAGCTCCTCATCGTCGCGCCATGTGGGAAGGGTAGTGGTCTCAAGCACCTCGAGTATGAGTACCGAGTGGTGCGCCGTAAGCGAACGTCCGCTCTCGGTTACTATGTTTGGCTGTGGAAGGTTGTTCTTCTCGCATGCGTCAACAATAGAGTATATAGCGTCGTTGGCATACTCCTGAATTGAGTAGTTCATGGAGCTTTCGCTTGCGCTTGAACGGGTGCCGTCATAGTCAACTCCGAGACCTCCTCCAATATCAACGAAATCGATGCCGAATCCGAGCTTGGAGAGCTGAACGTAGAATTGCATCGCTTCGCGCAGGGCGTTCTTGATCCGTCGTATCTTTGTGATCTGGCTTCCGATATGGAAATGTATCAGTTTGAGCCATCCGGTCATGCCTTGTTTCTGAAGGAAGTCGATAGCTTCGAGAAGTTCCGACGAGTTGAGACCGAATTTCGAGGAGTCGCCTCCCGATTCCTCCCATTTGCCGGATCCGGAGTTCGCGAGCTTGATTCGGATACCGATATCGGGGGTTGTGTTCAGACGGCGTGCCACGGAATTGATTATGCGAAGCTCGTTGAGTTTCTCCACTACAAGTATGATACGTCGCCCCATCTTATGGGCGAGCAGGGCGAGCTCTACATAGTCCTCATCTTTGTAGCCGTTGCATACAATGAGAGCGTTCTCATCAATATTTGTGGCGAGAATGGCATGAAGCTCAGGTTTCGAGCCCGCTTCAAGACCGATGTTGAATTTTTTGCCGTGGCTGACGATTTCTTCCACTACCGGCCGCATCTGGTTTACCTTGATGGGGTAGACTATGAAATTATTCGCTTTGTAGCCATATTGTTCAGATGCCTGGGCAAAGCAGTTTGATATTTTCTCGACACGATTATCAAGTATGTCAGGAAAACGGAGGAGTACTGGTGCGGTAATGTCCTTTACCTGCAGTTCATCGAGAACCTCGCGGATGTCGACCGGTGCCAGACCCGGACGAGGGGTGACGGTGACGTTCCCTTTGTCATTGATGGAAAAATACTGACGGCCCCAGCCGTTGATATTGTATAGCTCGGCGCTATCTTCCACTCGCCATTTTCTCATTTATTCGTGTCGTTAGCAAAAAAAGATGGATAATTGTTTGTAATTCATGGGAAAGGAACGGTAGAGACAAGCCCTGCGGATCCTCATCGGCATGCAAAGTTACAAAAACTTTTGTTTATTATGTCTGTTTGAGCTGATTCTCTGATTTTTGTTAGAAAAGATTCTGACATATAGTTGTGGTATTGGATAAAAATCCGTAACTTTGTACCCGATTTCGTAATCTCTGGCGGGACAAGGCTGCCCGCGTATATTGCGACTGTTGTTAAATTTAAAGCTTTAATTTAATCATGGATTTAATCAAAGTTGCCGAAGAGGCTTTCGCTACCGGCAAACAGTTTCCCGAATTCGGTCCCGGTGACACAATTACTGTCGCTTATCGTATCAAAGAGGGTAACAAAGAGCGTATCCAGCAGTACCGCGGTGTGGTTATCCGCATCAATGGCGAGGGTAACAAAAAGCGTTTCACCGTTCGCAAGATGAGCGACAACATCGGTGTTGAGCGTATCTTCCCCATTGAATCTCCGTTCATCGACTCTATCGTAGTTAACAAGTACGGTAAAGTTCGTCGTGCCAAGCTTTACTATCTCCGCAATCTTACCGGAAAGAAAGCCCGCATCAAGGAGCGTCGCGTAGTCAAGAAGGACTGATTCCCTTCCTGAATACTGAAAAATCAAAAATTGCCCTGGTGTCATCAAATGACGCCAGGGCAATTAATTTCATCTGTTATTAATGAAAGCTGAATGCTTCCGGATCATTGATCAGTCTTTTACGATCGATACGTTTGCCGAACCGAATACGCTCAGATCAAGTTTCTGCATGATATGGCGTATGGCGCGGGCGGCCTTTACGCTTACTCGTGCAGGATTGAGTTCGGCACCGTAGGCAGCTATTGCCATAACGCCGGGATATACACCGAGAATTGTGCCGCCGAAGCTTGCTTTCGCGGGTAGGCCGGTTGTCACAAGCCAGGGCCCGTTCATCTTGTGGGGTCCTTTGGCAGCCATCAGGGCAACGATATATTTTGCGATCTCGCCGTCGAATACGATCTTGCCGGTAGAGGGGTTTACACCGTCGGCTGCTATAGTTGCGCCCATCATCGCGAGCTGCGCGGTCGAGGCTGTCATTGATTCAGCCTTGGCAGCCAGATCGAGCGCAATTTTGGCATCGTCATAAAGGTAATATCCGTCTGCAGCCAGGCGATCGGCGGTTCCGTCGGCTTCAATCTCTTTCTTTACGTCTGCGTAAACCTTGGTATTGAGCTGAGGTGCGCTACCCATAAGGTCGATCATGCGGTTCTCATAAATGTTCCATTTTGACTCCGGATCACCGGTAGGTTCAACGGCAGAAAATGCACGTACGGTGTGGGCGCTTACAGGGAGATTGTGTGGCTTATGGGGAAGTTTGTGGCAAGGACATTGTCCGGACTTTTTCACTACCTCGTCCCGGCTATTCTGAGAAAACAGGATGGATGAAAGCGGTACACGGACTATCGATCCCATCGGAACCTGAACATCGGTATCACCTTTGTTGATGACGGTTCCATCGGCGAGTACTACGGTGATACCCATCTGACGGGCATCAGCTCCTTCGTTGCGGGGATCTATTTCACCTTCTTTTACTGATTTAACCATTTCATAAGCTTCATCAACGGCTTTGCGCACGTCGCTAAGCGAAATTTTACGTTCCATATAGTTATTAGTTTTTATTATTTAATTTTCAGTATATTTTTTATTTGCAGTAATATAAGATATAATCTCAACAGAGGACAGAGCGTTTCGATATTGTCCATGATTGTGTCTATATAACATCCGCCCCTGTGCTTTGGTTTGTGTACCTTGGCTCGCAGGGGCGGCGTTTAACTTTAATTCAGATTACGAATGGAAGAACCATTGAAATGGCGAACATTGAAAGCATCAGGGCGTTTCTTCCCAGTCTTGCCAACTTCACCTGACGGGTGGTAAGTAAATTTTCGTTCATAAGATGAAGTAATTAGAGTGGTAAATAAATTGTGGCTCGGGCTGCGTGACCTTAACCGTGTTAACTAAATTGTGGCAGTAAATAATAGTGCTTGTTTGTAGATATAACTTTTTGGATTGATGATTGGTTCGCCCAGTGAGATGATTTATTTCTAAAAAATTTTGTTGATGAATTTATTCAAGAGAACAACTTTGCAGGCAGCGAAGCGAAGATGGATTTATGTAGGAGGTTTAAAATAAAAAAATCCATTGTCTCCTTCACAGGTAACTATGGATTAAAGCCAAAAGGCATGATTTGTGATTCTAAACAAACTTCTGTAAAATCAGAAATTTACGTGTAGAGATTATATCTTACTTACATTCATCTTTGTTTCCGGATGCGCGTATGCGCAGCGGGCACCTCGCGGCGATGCTTCGTATTCGTTTTAATATTCTGAATTGGAATTTAAAAATGCATCCGGAATTTCTGTGCAAAGTTACATGTTTTTTGCGAGTTTGCAAAATGTTCAATGGCAATTCGCCGATAGATATCGATTTTCATGTGTTAAAAAACACTAAACAAGTTTATTGTATCGGAAATCTCTTTTGCGTCGTCAGCGGATGTGCAAGCCGAAATGGGTAGGCTGATACATTCCGTTGCAAGACGTTCCGTTACATGGAGGGGAGCGGGTATGAGTAGTCCACCATTATTCTCGCCACTATAGCATGGTTGCAGATGAGGGGGAACAGCGTAATGCATGTCCCATCCTATGCCGTTAGCATCGAGATAATCTGTGAAGCGTTTCCTGTCAGGAGTATGGACTACATATTGATGCCATACGCAAGCTTCTCCGTCGTTACGTGGCAGCCGGATAGCCGGATTGGTGATGTGGATTCCATATATGCCGGCGAGTTCGCGTCGGCGGTTGTTTTCCTGTTCAAGAAAGTCGAGTTTGACGCTCAGAATTGCAGCCTGTATCGGGTCGAGGCGGCAGTTGAAACCTTGATATATGTTGTGATAACGGGTATCGCTTCCGTAATTTGCCAATGCGCGTACCGCTTCAGCCAATTGAGCGTCTGAGGTAGTGACAGCCCCGGCATCGCCAAGCGCTCCGATATTTTTTGTCGGGTAGAAGCTGAAAGCTGCCGCATGACCAAGACTTCCGGTAGTGTGACTTCCATTCAGACCGGCAATGGGGGAGCGGGCACCGATGGCCTGGGCATTGTCTTCGATTATTTTCAGTCCGAGGTCGGTGGCAGCCTGTTGGAGATTACTGTCCCAACATACTCTGCCATAGAGATGAACGGGCATTATTCCTTTTGTCCGGGGAGTGATGGCGGCAAGCGCTTTGACCGTGTCGAGGTTGCTTGTAGCTTCGTCTGCATCAACCAGAACGGGCGTAAGTTTCGCATCAGAAATGGCAAGTACCGATGCGATGTATGTATTCGCTGGTACTATAATTTCGTCTCCTTCCGAGAATGTTCCGGTTTCGATATATCCTCTGAGTATCAGCCGGAGAGCGTCAAGACCGTTGCTTACCCCGACAGCATGTGTGCTCCCGCATATGGCAGAGAGTTTCTGTTCGAAATCCGCTACTTCAGAACCGCCAATGTAGCGTCCGCTGCGAAGAACTCCGGTTACCGCCGCTTCCAGAGCGGGGAGATAAGGGGCGTTGACTGTTCCGAGACTTAGAAATTCATATTTTTTAGTAGACATGACTGTGAGACAGGGCTATTTCTGTTGATAAATCTATGGTACCCGATTGCGTGCGGTTACTTTCTTTTTCTTTTGCAACTGGACTTGAACTCCTCGAAATCGCGTATGTAATCGGCTTCCTCAAATTTTGTGGAAACCAGCGAGAGACATACTCCTCCCGACGAGAAGTTGTCGAGAGTGCGCCATATGCCGGGTGGAATCAGAATTCCCTCGAACGGCCGGTTGAGAGTGAAGGTGCGCCAGTTTGTGCCGTCGCAAACATTGACATTGAAACTGCCTCCCACTGCAATCAGAATCTGCCACATGGCATGATGTGAGTGGCCTCCGCGTTCCTCACCTGCAGGTACGTCATATATCCAATATGCCCGGTGAAGTTCAAAAGGGATCTGTGAGCCGCTTTCAACGAAAGTCAGATTCCCGCGTGGGTCATGTATGCGGGGGAGCTTTATGAGTTTTACCGCGTCAAGCGGTTCCTTTATATTATCATCCATTTCAGTAGTCTGGCATTTCAGTCCTCAAAGTTAACGATTTATGGATTATTAAGCAAATAGTACCACCTTTTTTTGTTATCTTTGTCCCATACATCTCTACAGACTTTAATTGAAAAAATACAGCGATATGAACAGATATCTGTTTAATTTAGGAGTGTTATTGTCCCTGTTTCCATGTATGGATATGCGGGGCGCAGATTCCGTTGATGCCATCATTCCCCCCTTCAGTGAGGATTTTTCAGACCGGACATCCTCTCTTGACAAGTTTACCGTAATTGACCTTAACAAGGACGGTAATACGTGGATTGTCGACAGTGAGCTCCATGCTCGCGTGGAGTTCAATTCCTCCAAGGCAATGAACGACTGGCTTATAACGCCTCCGCTTCACCTGGAGGCAGGGTTGCGTTACCCGATGGAGTTTTCCGTTGCATGTGCCTCTGAAAGCTATCCTGAAAGACTGGGGGTATACATCGGATCCTCGCCCGATTCAAAGGCTATGAAAACAGTTCTTATAGAGCCGTTCGACATCACCAGCAAAAGCTTTCAGGTCCGCACTGTAAATATTATTGTTGAGACTACCGGTGATTATTACGTGGGGTTCCATGGTTGCAGTTCTCCCGACATGGCGACACTTTTTCTGGATAACATCAATATTGCGGCAGGGGTGGCCATGACCTCCCCCGGAGCCCCTGCGGAGCTGAAAGTTGTAGCCGATCGCTCGGGAGCATTGGCCGCGGATATATCTTTCACGTCACCCGCGGAAACTATTAACGGAGAACCGCTCAAGACGCTTGACTATGTAGCGGTGACGCGTGATGGCCAGGAGATAGCCCGTTACGATAATCCTGAAATCGGGGCGGAAATGACTTGCCATGACAGCACTCCTTCTGAAGGGGAACACACCTATGAAGTGAGAGGATATAATGCAGATGGCGCCGGTCTTTCGGCGAAAATGTCGACTTTTGTAGGTGTGAATATACCCGGTCCGGTTGAAAACGTTGCGCTTGTAGAGCCGGAACTCGACGGCATGGTTACCCTAAGCTGGAGTCCGGCAACTGTCGACTGTCTCGGTTATCCTCTTAACAGTTCTGATGTCACCTATACTGTCTATTCGATCTGGGGCGTTCCGCTGATAGAGGATCTGACCGATACGGAGGTGTCGTTCCGTGCGATTGCCGCCGACAGCGGTCAGTTGCAGATAAAATATTTTGTGGGCGCTGTCAATAAAGCGGGAGTGATGATGTTTCTTGATTGTGCTTCATGTCCGTGGACGATTGTCGGCTCTCCTACACCGATGCCTTATGGCGATTCGTTTGCCGATACTTCATCTGCCTGGGATCTGACTATCCCGGCTGGAACCGGCGGTCAATGGCAGATAACGGGCATCAATCCAGGATCGCAGGACGATGATCATTGTTATGCAGAGTTCGCTCCCACTCAACCCGGCGATAGCTTTACTCTTGTATCTCAGAAGGTGAGACTTTCTGATCCCTACCCCCTCTTCTCGTTCTATTATTATTCCGTTCCCTGTGAGAATGAATTGAAAGTAACTGTCGTTTCTCGTGATGGTGATATGGCTCCGACTGAAGCTGTATTTCCGCTTGCAGAGGGTAACGGCTGGACCGAAGCTTGCGTCGATCTTCGTCCATATGCAGGTAACACAATCCAATATGTCTTTTCATATGAGGCCGGCGACGGGCTTGCCGGGCATGTGTTGCTTGATAATTTGAGCATACGTAGCGGTGAGCTTCATAATATCGCGGTGACCTCAATTCATGTACCTGAAAAAATGCGTCTGGACGAGAAGCAGGCTGTATCTGTAGGATTACGCAATGCCGGTATGGAGAAAGCCGAGGGGTATAAAGTTACACTTTATCGCGATGGTGAAGCGGTAGCCACATTAATTGGTGACCCGCTGGAGCCATTTGCTTCCTCAACAGTTACATTTGAGGCTACACCTACACTGTTCTATTCCGATTCGCCCGTATATCATGCTGAGGTGGAATGGAGCGACGACGCAGATCCATCCGATAACATATCTGCCGATGCGCAGACTATTGTGATGAAACCATCCTTCCCGACTGTCAGCGGACTGTCGGCGGAAGTTACCGCAGAAGGTGTTAAACTAAGCTGGAACCCAATTGATTTATCCACTGCCGTCCCGGAACCAATGACTGAGGATTTCGAAAACTATGACTCCTTTACGATCGACGATCTCGGACAGTGGACGCTAGTCGATGTCGATGGGCGCGGTACCTATGGTCTCGGAATAGATAATATGCCTCATGCAGGCGATCCGTTTGCGTATATTCTGGTGGATAATACCAATTTCAGCGATGATCCTAATTTCTCATCCCGTGGAGAATCGAGCCATAAATATCTGGCATCGGTATGCTGTGCAGGTGAGCATAACGACGACTGGCTTATCTCGCCGTTGCTAAGTGGCGGGGCACAGGAAATTTCGTTGTGGGCCCGTCGCAGGGGATCGAACATTAACTATGTCAATGAATCATTCGAGATTCTGTACTCTACCGGAAGTCCTGATCCAGCAGATTTTGTTCTTGTAGCTGCCTTCGAGGACATTCCCTATGAGTGGACCCGCTATGCAGCCGAGTTGCCGGAGGGAACAAAATATTTTGCAGTACGATGCACATCGCCCGACCAGTTCGCGCTCTTTATCGACGATATCACCTATACTCCAGCCGCTATGTCCGACCAGCTTGCCGTTGTAGGTTACAATGTGTATCGCGATGGTGTGTGCATTAATCCGGTTCCGGTCACATCGGCCGAGTATGTCGATTATGATGTTCCAGCAGCAGGTGAACATACCTATCATGTCACAGCCATCTATGATAAGGGTGAATCGCGTCTGTCCAATGGGGTGTCTGTAAGCCAGGCAGGGGTGGAATCAGTAACCGGAGAAAGTGGGAGAATCAGTATCGAAGCTTCTGCCGGATCGTTGTTAGTGCGTAATGCCGAGGGATGCCACGTAACAGTCTTCTCCGCTGAAGGACTGACTGTCGCTTCCTTCTGTGGAGAGAACTATTCGGCAATTCCGCTTTTATCCGGTATATATTTCGTGCGTGCGGGCGCTATGTCAGCAAAAGTTATTATCCGATAAATTCAAGCTCTTATGTATTCCCTTTATATGAAAAGTTTAGTTCGTGTCCTCTCCGTGGCCTACTTAATTTTAGCAATGTGCGCCGGCTGTGCCCCGAAGGAGAAGAGCGTGGAGTTTCCCTTCATCGCCCAAGCCACTTCATCTACACTCGATATTGCGCGGGTTGATCTTACAGACACCGTGACAACGTTGCATATGAATGCATATTTTCGTCCCGGAATGTGGATAAAAATTGTTCCTGAGACTGTGCTGATATGTGATGACAAGACATACAGTCTTTTAAATGCTGATGGGATAGAGCTTGGAGCAGAGACATATATGCCTGAGAGCGGAGAGATTTCGTTCACACTCTCTTTTGAACCGCTCCCATTGACGGCACACAGCTTCGATTTCATCGAGGGTGATGCTCCCGGTGCCTTTAAACTATGGGGTGTTGATCTTACCGGTAAAGGTGGAGAAGGGTTGCCGGCCGGATTGCCCAAGGAATTACAGAAGTCTCCGGAAGATGGACCGCTGCCCGACCCTGTTCTGACAGCTGGCGCTGCCACAATCAACATACATTTACTGGAATGTAATCCGGCGGCTCCGGATGAGTGGGCTCTTGTGGTCGATAACATAGACGCGACTCAGCCCTATGAAGAGCTGAAGTTTGACGAAAACGGTAATGCTACGCTAACCCTTACTCTCATTGGTCCGGCACGCGCACATGTGGTTGCGAAAAACATTGTATGTGCTTCAGGATGGCTCGAGCCGGGAGTGGTCCATGATATATATGTCGATTGCAGATGTACAGGATATCTGGCGATGTATCATCGTCCTGTCGCTCATAAAATCGGCGGCGGTATGTATTCCACCGGTGCGTATTCTGATCTGAACCGTTTGTATGCGAAATCCGATTCAAAATTCAGGATTCGCCCTTATACCTATGGGTTGTTCGACTACCGCATAAGTGCCGATGATATTGTCAGTATGCTTACCGAAAACTACATGGCTTATGCTGATTCTATTCAGAACGGCGATTATCCGGAAATGATAAAGGAGATAAAACTCTATGAGTTGCAGAACGATGTTCTTACAATCGCAAAAGATTACCGTATGATACTTAAGAATCAGTTCTGTAATGAGAATTATTCATATGATATACGTAAGGTACCCGACGATTCTATTCCGGCTCAATTTACAGATGAGCATTATGCTGCGATAGCAAAGCTATTTGATGTTTCTGATCCGAAGATCATATATGCGGGAGCTGCCGTAGGCGAATTCGACTGGAGTAAATACAGAGCTTCGGGTGATTTCAACAAAGGAATGAATATGCTGTATAGGATGAGTGTCGACGCCTGGAAAGGTATGCTCAGTGCATCTGACCGCGATTCACTGCTTACGTTGAGTAATCCGGCTTTTGCTGCGATATGCGATACTCTGATGAGTTGTGCCAAAGCCGAAGCGGATCGTTTCAGTAATTCGGAGTTTCTGACCCCGACTCCTCAAGTTGCTGATGAAGAGATTTTTGACGCGATTATAGCACCTCATAAGGGTAAGGTTGTGCTCGTTGATCTGTGGAACACCTGGTGTATGCCGTGCCGTGGGGCGATTAAAGCTACTGAACCGTTGAAAGACAGCGAACTAAGCAGTGATGATATCGTATGGATTTATATAGCTGACGACTCTTCCCCTATCGGAAAGTACATGGAGATGATTCCTGAAATACGAGGGCTCCATTATCGTCTGAACGATCATCAGAAATCTTTCATCCGGGAGCGTTTCAATGTGGATGGGATTCCCTTCTACATTCTTGTGGACCGGTCCGGAAAGACTGTTGCCCATCCCGATTTCCGCGATCACTCCAAACTGAAGGAGGGGCTTATCAACGCTCTTTGAGAGTTTGGGTTCCAACATAGTTTGTGAGTTGCTGGTAAAGACATATGAATTTTGAGAAGGTTACCCGTTTGGCATGCGAGGTAGATTATAACTGATATTTCAAAAATAGTTTGTAACTTTGAAGGGTGTTGCTGCAACGGTATGTTGTTATGCAACCCCTTGTTTTTTGATTGTTTTTTGATATGCCACAGGTTTCCCAGCGAGGTACAGTGATGCCCGCATCCCCCATACGCCGTCTGGTTCCGCTTGCCAACAAAGCAAAGGAACGCGGTGTGAAAGTTTATCATCTCAACATAGGTCAGCCAGATATACCTACGCCACCGCAGGGTATAGAAGCTGTCCGCACCATTGACCGCCCCGTGCTGGAATACAGTCCCTCGGAGGGTCTGCTCTCGCTTCGTAAGAAATTGAGAAACTATTATAAGACCTACAACATTGATGTTGATGTAGAGGATATCATTGTTACAACCGGAGGTTCCGAAGCGGTTCTGTTCGCTTTCTTGGCTTGTCTTGATCCGGGCGATGAGATTATAGTTCCAGAACCAGCATATGCCAATTATATGGCTTTTGCAATCTCTGCCGGAGCGAAGATCGTTACAATACCTTCTTCGATCGATGAAGGGTTCGCCCTCCCTCCGCTTGAGAAGTTTGAGGAACTTATCACCCCGCGCACAAGGGGGATTCTTATATGCAATCCCAATAATCCGACCGGATATCTTTATTCGATGAAAGAGATGCTCCAACTCCGCGATCTGGTGAAGAAACATGATCTGTTCCTGTTTTCCGACGAGGTTTACCGTGAGTTCTGCTATACCGGAGCTCCTTATATATCAGCTTTCCACCTTCCCGGCATCGAAGAGCAAGTTGTACTTATCGATTCGGTTTCGAAGCGCTACAACGAGTGTGGAATCCGCGTAGGTGCTCTTATTACAAAGCATCCCGAGTTAAAAAAGAATATTATGAAATTCTGCCAGGCGCGTCTTAGTCCTCCTCTTTTAGGACAGATAGTGGCTGAGGCTTCCATCGAAACTCCCAGAGAGTACATGCTTGAGACTTACAACGAGTATGTGGACAGGAGAAAGTTTCTGATCGATGAGCTCAACAAGATCCCCGGAGTTTATTCCCCGATTCCGATGGGGGCCTTTTATACGGTTGCACGTCTTCCGGTCGACGATGCCGATAAATTCTGCGCGTGGTGTCTTGAGGAATTTTCATATGGAGGGAAAACTGTGTTTATGGCTCCGGCTTCCGGTTTCTATACAACTCCCGGAATGGGGAAAGATGAGGTGCGCATTGCCTATGTATTATCACGTGAAGATCTGAAGGAGGCCATCGAGGTTCTTCGTCATGCTCTTGAGGCTTATCCTGGCCGTACTATCTGACTGGAGATAAACAAAATGATCAAAGATAACCAGTATACTCTTTATTGGGAGCGCTATCAGTCGCCGTGCGGAGCCTTGTTGCTGGCGGCTACTGCCAGCGCTCTTATGGTTGCCGACTGGGTTGTAAATGATAATTCCGGGGAGCCACGCGACAGCTCTACGCGTAATCTCCGTGGTCTGTTTCGTGCAAAACCATTCATTATGGAAGAGAATCAATCTTCTCCGATTCTGGCTCAGGCAACAATGCAGCTCGATGAATATTTCAGTGGAGTTAGGCAGGTGTTCTCTGTTCCATTGGAGTTAGCCGGAACGGAGTTTCAGCGTCGGGTATGGGCGGAGCTGCTCACGATTCCATATGGCTATACGCAGAGCTACGGTACGGTAGCAAAAAGGATCGGTTCTCCTCGTGCGGTCCGTGGCGTAGCAGCTGCTATCGGTGCCAATCGGCTATCGGTGTTTATTCCATGCCATCGTGTAATAGGCGCAGACGGTTCTCTGACTGGTTATGCCGGTGGTTTATCGGCCAAACGATATTTGTTAGACCATGAGTCGGGAGGAAGTTATTAAGTGGATTGTTACAATCTGTTTGTGACAGTAGCTTTTTTTTATCATAGTTATTTGCGTTTGAAATTAATTGGAAATTAGCGACATAAGCCTTTTGAGATAGCTGATTGAACGGTCATTTTTTATTTTTTACTGTGACGACGCTGAACCAAATGTGTTACAAAATCGTTTCAATATCAGAAAGGGGACGATTGATTCTCCCACCGAAAAAGATCCCGGTTATTTCCGGAAAAGTAAAATAAAAAAAGTAATTCATCAAATAATTCCTTGAAGCGATGAAAAAGTCAACCGCAATCAGAAGTTTTATTACCACCGCTTTGGTATCGGCAGCAATAGCCTTTTCCTCTCCTATCCAGTTGAACGCTCAGTCAGTATATGAGTATATCGCTCCGAGAACTGCTATACCTGAAATGCCAGAAGGTTTTACGGGGATCGGTCCTGTAGTTTCAGGTAGCGTGGATTATAGTAAAATACCTTCTAAAGCCCGTAAATTTCTCCAGAAACATTGCGACGGACATGCTGTTGTAAAATGTGAGAAGGAGTATACATCAGGTGATTTCGAGATAGCACTCGCCGACGGCATCGAGATGGAGTTTGATGCAAAGGGCAACATAATGGAGATCAGCGCTCCTGATAACTATTCTCTGGCTCCGGTGCTTCTCAAGGCTGTAGTGCCCGGTAAACTGTATCATCTGCTCGATCACAATGGTTTCAAGAGTTGTGTAGAAGCTGTTCACCACGATTCAGCGGGTTACAGACTTGATGTGGCTGATCCTGTTTTTGACCAGGTTTGCTACGATTCTACAGGTGTTCTCACTCTGATCGTTGACAAATAATTCCCTTCACTGCAATATATTAGTAAATTAAGGCATATCACGCTATTGATAAACTCCTTAAGAAAAATCTCTCGCCAGAACCAAATGCATCTAACATAGGATGCCACTGAACGAAGAGACTACATAGAAACAAGTAAACAACGAGACGGCGCATCCCCGCGTGGGAGATGCGCCGCTCTCACGTTAATATGTCCCACTTGGGAAACTCCACCTTTCTTATATCCTAAAAATCAATTATTTATCCGAACGCCATTCCGCAACTCCAACATTCGCTCCTACGGCACCCTGCATCGCTTTTCAT
>CAZDWY010000036.1:0-23818 GCA_964509345.1 uncultured Alistipes sp. | reverse complement strand
CGTGAGGCTTCTGCAAGTTTGCTCGTTCTACAGTGATGGGCAATACCAGAGCCTCCGATTGCTGAACGGGCAACAGGTACGGCTCTCACGCACTTCTTTTTTATTATCACCTTTCTTATAAAACCTTTGAGTGAGCCCTGAGGTGATGAACCAAGCAATGAAAAAGATTCTCAATCTCATGGTTGCTACATGCTTCCTAATCTCAGCTGAAGCGGCGGCTGATGAGGGGCGGGTAAGTTTAATTTTCTCTGGAGATACAGGTCAGGAACTTGTGTTCGATTTGGAACAATTCAATCGAATAGCCTTTGAGGATACATTTATGAATGTTTCCGATTATAGGGCACCTCGCGGGAAACAAAGGCTCCGCTACTCCGATTACTACCGCATCGCTTTTGATTACAGGCAGGCAGGAGCCCTCGGTGATGTTTCGGTATCACCTGACGTCAGTTTTCATTATGATAGACCCACATCTTCCCTGACATTGACGGCTGCAAAAAATACTGTTTTCAATGTAGAGATTTCCACAGTGTATGGAACTTTGGTATATCAGACTGTGATGCGCGATGGAGACTGTGTTCCGCTCGTCTCTCTTCCAGACGGTTTGTATGTTGCCGTTGCTGTGGGTGAGAATGATATTCAAAAAATAAAATTTATAAAATAAAATCTATGAAAACGAAAAAATATTTGATAGCCACTGTAGGCGTACTTATATCCATTATTACTCTTGTCGCTTCCGCGCAATCTGATAAAGTCGTGTATATATTTAGCGGTGGGAAAGTTGTTCAGAAATATGCCATATCTGAAATAGATTATATTGAAGTAAAAGATCCTGTTCCTGCACCGGTTGATATTGACGCATCATACAACTCGGGTTCAACAGTTATTATTACATGGAGCCCGGTTGAAAATGCGACATATGATCTCTACAGATCTTCGGATGGGGTGGAGTTTACGCTTCTTGCAGATAATCTGACCGAGAATACTTATATTGATACAACGCCTCTTCACGATATAGGTTATTATCGTGTTAAATCTGTAATAGACCGAATTGAAAGCGATTTTTCAAACTCCGCATTCGTTGCTGCCAGTGTATCCGAGGCTGTTGTCGCAACTCTATGTGGGTTCAGGAATGAAAATGATGATCAGGGTGAAAACTACGGGAATTTTGATGTTACATCTGGTTTTATGACTGAAGGATCCCTTGTGTTTGATCCCCTCTATCCAAATCGGCTCTATTGTATTCAGGATGGTTTCGGCTTTGGGAATAAAATCGTGGAAATTGATCTTGAGAAGCAAACTCATACACTTCTGATGTCACAGCATAAATTCGGGAACAAACGTCTGCGTAATGCATCATTTACGCTTGACGGCAAATATATGATTGTTTCGCAGGACAGCAATGACAACGGTTTTGAGACACCAAGTCTCTGGATTGTTCAACGTAATGACGACGGGACATTTAATGATGAAAGCCCGACTGCGGTGCTTGCAGCTTACCGACAGTGTAATGGTGTTGCGGTTCACCCGGTTAACGGTGAGGTTTACTTTAATTCATATATGAACGGTGAGCTCTTCCGCCTCGATATTGAGAAGTACTTCAAACATATTAATGGTGAAGTTATAGAGGAAAATACTTCCACAACTGTCAGCTGGACCGGATATATTGGCGACGATTGTTTCGAAAAAATTTTCCATATGTCTTACCCATCTTCTGAATACAATATCACTATTCACCCCAGTGGTGACTATGCATATATAAACTATATCAATCGAAACTGTATCCTCCGTACAGATTATGATTGGAAAAACAAGCGCTTCACTACGCCATATCTTGTGGCTGGTGAAATCGGGAATAGGAACTGGATGGATGGATTTGGAGGAGTTGCCCGGGTCGCTCGTCCATATCAAGGTGTATTTGTGAAAAATCCCGGATATGAGGGATTGCCTGAGGAGTATGATTATTATTTCACCGACAGTGATAATTTTAGCGTGCGTTATATAACTCCGTCCGGTATGGTGCGTACCTTTGCCGGTCACATCAGGCTTGATGATTATAATTTTTGGGGAAATGAAGATGGTGACAATCTTACGCAGGCTCGTTTTCGCGATGTTACCGGTCTTGCCTATGATGAGACTACCGAGACATTCTATGTGCTTGACCGCAATAACCGCTGTATCCGAACGATTAATCGGGTAGATTGATTCAGTGGAGTACATAGTATGGATCGCTAATAAGCAACCCTCAGACAATTAATTGTCTGAGGGTTGCTTATTAATTTAATAGGTTGTGGAATTAATTTAGGGATAAAACGTGGTTTTTCTCCGGTCTACTATATTCCCACCACAATTTTCCCTGTCTGTCCGCGTTTCTCGGCGAGTAGGTGTGCATCCGCAATATTTTCCAACGTAAATTTCTTTGCTGTAATCGGGTGAATGTGATGCTTCTCGATTATCGACATCATAGCGTCAATCTCTGTTTGCGTCGGGCGGTTGCTGTAAAAACCTGTGAGATATACACCTGAAGGTATATCTTTTATAGGATCGAAATTCTTAAGACCGTATACACCGCCTAAAAGACCTGTATGGCATACTATACCGTGGCAAGCTGTCAGTCTCAACGAATCGTTCAACGTTGATGCGCCTATAAGTTCAAGCACCTTCGTAGCTCCCGCAGGATATTTTTCCAGAAATCTCTTGCGGAAATCTTCCCCTTCGAGCACTACATCGTCGGCCCCGTAACCATTCAGCAATGCGGCTTTGCGTTCATTTCTTGTTGTGCAGACAACTTTGGCACCCGCAGCCTTTGCAAGCTGCAATGCTGCCAACCCTACAGTAGATGTTCCACCCCTTATCAGGAGAAGATCTCTCTCGTTTAATTGCAGGGATATCGAAAGCGATCCGTAAGCTGTATAGAAGGTTTCGGGAATGGCTGCCAGTTCGTCCCAGTCAAGGGTGCTCTTTACCGGAAAAACGTGGCTGACCGGCAGAAGGGTGTATTCCGCATAACTTCCGTTGAAGCTGCGCCCCATCCCTCCCATCAGAGCCATGACACGCTCACCTTTGATAAAATGGCTGTCGGAAGGATCCGCAACTTCTCCCACGCATTCTATTCCGGGTATAATAGGTTTGGTAATGTAATCCTGTGCGATTTCAAACCGGCGCAGCAATACTTCGGAATGATTGATTCCGAACGCCTTTACACGCACTAACACCCAACCGGGTCGAACCTCCGGGAGCGCGATATCGCTTAACTTAATTTCTTCCGCCGCACACGGTCCGGTCAATACTACAGCTTTCATCCGTTATTGATGTTATTCCTCGCTTATTTGTTTCCAGCATTGTGGATCGGGAGCATAAAACGATCTGTGGTAACCGAAAGCTACCGCCGGACAGCCACGGCAGAAGCGCAAGAGTTCGCATTTCGAGCATTTCTCAAAGCGATCGTAAAGTCTGAACTCCTCCATCTCATCCCCGCGCCATATTTCGTATATCGGTTTCCTGAACATATTTCCGACAACACTCTCAAATCGGCGGCATGCCATCACATTGCCGTCGGGCTTGATGGTGAAGTGGCAGTCGCCGCAATGACATCCGTCGTAGATCGCCTCCGGATCGCTATCCTCCGGAATCTTGAACAACCCATTCTCGTATAGGAACAGTGTCCACAGATGGTCTTTTAGATTAAATATTGTGCTGGAATCTTTGTGCTGTTTAAATTTATGCCATATACGTTCAAGAAAATCGCGGTATTCCTCTGGGGAAATGTGGGTTGATTTCTCCTCCGAGGTCGGGCAATACCGGCCGAAAGCAAATACGTTTACCCCCTTTTCCACCACGAGGTCTATTATTTCGGGAATCTCATATATGTTTGTGCCCGACACTGTGGTCATCACCGCCACACGTATCCCGTTGCGTTTCAGAATGTCAATCTTCTCTATCGTCGTGTCGAACGATCCGGGCTTACGTATCGCATCGTGGGTATCCCTCATTCCGTCGATCGACAGCTGATACTTCTCACATCCCATCGATTTCAGTTTGCGGCATACATCGTCGGTAATGTGAAAGGGATTGCCGAGAATCGTGAACGGGATGTTTTTCTCTTTAAGCAGTGAAAGGATTGTCCAGAACTCCCGGTGGAGGATAGGATCGCCTCCCGTGATATAGAAGTAGGGCAATCTCCCCATCTTTTCACACATTTCCACACATTGGTTCACGACCTCTCTCGCTTTTTCGAGAGGCATCTCAATCAGGTGTGGATGTCCTTCAGAAAATATATAGCAATGTTCGCAACGTTGGTCGCAGCTGTCGGTTATATGCCACTGAAACGCAAAGTAATCCATCAGTTTCCGGTCCGTTATAATTATAAGTAAGTCGTGGGAATTATTGTATATTATCCGTAATAATTTTCATGACTTACTTAAATATACACGGTTCCAATTCAGAGTTCTATACTGAAATTGAAACCGTGTATATTTATTGTTGATTCAGTTATTTCTCGGCGGCACCGCAGGCTGAGCCGCATGCTGCAGGTTTGGGTTCGGGCTTTTCATCGCCTGCGCCACATGCAGAGCCGCATGCTCCCGAGGGCTTCTCAGTTTCGGCGTTGTTATTGAAATAAGCCTGAGCGGTGTGCTTTACAGCACCATTGTTGATACGTTTCATTTCTCTTGCGTTTTATTGGGTTAAACTAATCTCACAGTAAGTCGTGAAAATTATTAGAAAGTACTGTCAACACATATTGTGTATAAGAACTTTATGACCTACATATAACACAAAAGTAATACATTATGTTTTAATAACCAATAGGTTATGTTTTTGTTCCTAAGTAACATTTTTATCGCTTTTGCTAAGTGTCAGATATTTACATGGGTATATTTTATTTTAAAAAAAACTATATGCTGAATATTTGGATACTTCCGAAATTTAAGCTACTTTTGTAAGTAAGCCAAAACTGTTTCGTTTATGAGAAAAAAAGAGCAGCTTAATTCGATAATCGAGATCTGTCCGGTAAGGAATGTGGTCGCGCGCTTCGGCAACAAATGGGCACTCCTGGTAATACTTGTCCTTAGCGAGAATGAACCGATACGATATAATGAATTGGGAAGGAAAATCCCTGATATATCCTCTCGGGTGTTATCCTCTACATTACGTACCCTTGAGGCTGACGGGTTGGTTGAGAGAAAACTTTATCAGGAAGTGCCTCCACGGGTGGAATACTCCCTCACTCAAACCGGTAAGTCTCTCGTTCCCATAATTCTGCAACTCACCAAATGGGCGCATAAAAACATGAAGACAATCATGGCCCATCGCAACAAGGTCAGCCCGCAGCAATTTTAATGGTGGAAATTCTCAGGACACAAAGGAGCGTTTTATTATAATGAAGAGAAGTCACCGGCATCCGTCAGTAATCGGAGATAGGGACATCTTGCTCTGTCGCGTTGAAGAATACTATTCCTGACTTCCTGATTCCCGTGGTTTGTTCCTTTTTATATTCTCATTGCGGAACTCTCGCCAATGCCGTTCTGTGTTTTTTTGGGATCTGTACGATGATATACCTGTTAGCTGTTTCAGCATGTCGAGTGCTCGCTTACCGATACTGAAATTACCCTTTCTTGCATTTCTGTTTATCAGATTCTGGTCTGGAATCAGATGTAGTCGAACGTCATCAGTGTTGATGTTGTTAACACGATCTATAAGAGCTAATGTTGCAGGTTGGAGAGCCGGAGCCTCTGCCGGTTCTGATATTTCGATTTCACTTGGGTTAAATTTCCGTTTTTCCCATTTCTTAGCTTCTTTAACCGTTATATGCTCCTTGTCAAAAATATATACTTCGGTATAAGTGTTGACAAAAAAAGGCTCCTCGTGACGGTTGAACATAAACATGTTATGTCCTCTTCCACGTGATTCCACATTGAAGGAATAACCCGTGAGATCATTTGCGCCGGTTTTGTCGCCTGCCACATTCGCATACTTGAGGCGTAGACGGAAATTATCGAAATCAATATTGTTTTTTTGAAAAAAAGAGGCAATCGTGGGCACCCACTTCGTGCTTGAGGTATCGGCAATCACATTCACATCCACCGTTACTTTGTCTCGATTCTTCACCCATATTTCGAGAGGTGTGTACTTGCCTGCCACCGTGTCTGTGCCGCTATCGATTGCGACCAGTCTTTCCGGTAATGATATTTCAGGTGAGATCCCTAACCAGTCAGACCATGTGAAATGTTGATTACACCGGTCGCTTACGCTGTCAAGTCCGTTGGCATTGGTAAACTGATAGTACGACTTCGAATTAAGTATCCGGGGAGAGTTCCATCCCTTGAAGCTTGTTTTGTCATCGTTGGGAAGCATGAAATCCACCATCTTTTCGCGAAACATGGTTACCGTATCCGTATAGCTTGCCAAAGTCGAGTATTCTCTGACATAGGCTAAAATATGGAGCATTTTCTGATTCTTCCTTTCTATCGAAACTTCCGGGAGTTCGGTGATATTTTCGTGTAGAAATATTGTATCTCCATCAGCTATATCGGCAGTCTTCTCCCAATATCCAATATATCTGATAGTTATAGGATAGTCGGTATCTGATGCACAAGTTATCGTACCTGCGTTATCGCTTGTCCCTATGAATGAGCCCCGGTGGTTGAACACCGAGGCATTCGGCAAGCCTGATCGTGTAAGCGAATCAGCAACTGTCACCCGACGGTTTTGTCCGGCAATATAGAAGATGCCGGATACAAGCATCAGCAGTATTCCTGTAATTCTCAGCGCTACCATAAACCTATCCGTAACTCATACGCAAAAATACGTACTATACTTCGTTCGGTCACCCTCCACCTTTTACTTTTAAGATTAATTACCCCATATTAATATATTGAAACAAAAAGATGGGGGTGTGTCAAAAATCGCAGACACCCCCTATGTTGGATCCAGATGCCGAAGGTGCTGGCAGAATGGTTCTGATTATGAAGGAGAGTTAATTGCCATTCTTGAAGATGGTAAAGCTAAAGATTATCAGTAACGTTCCGAGAATTAAATTCAGATAAGCGACAAGATTGTTCTTTCTCCCCTTATTTTTGAAAGAACTGAATCCAATAGCGATATTGCAACATCCGATAATAAAAAATGTTGTATTCATTTTTCGCTTCATTGTATTAGCGTAATTGTATTTTAATTCCGCTTAGTGGTTGAAAATCAATGTGGTTTTGCTACCTGGCAATCTTCGGCGGCTTCTTCGAGCACATAGGGGGAAAGCGACGGATCGAATTTGCCTGCTACAAGATGATTGTATATCTGCTGGCATGCCCAGGCATCGATTGCGGCATAGTTCTGTTGGCTGACCGTCAGTTCCTGGGCTTCCCAGTTGGTAAGGCGCTGATTCTTGGATATGCGTTGACCGAATATGATGCCGAATATGCGTTGGAGGCTGTTATCGGCTATTTCATAGTCTTTTACAAACGACTGAAGCTCTACAAAACCTCCTGGGTTTATCTCGGTGAGTTTTGCCAGACTATGGAAATCGTCCTTGATCGAAAGGCCGATTTTCTGAATATCGGGGCGTTCCAGAAATTTCACGAGCGGATCTAACGACCCTATATGTTTGAGCCTGAACAGAAAGCATTCGTCGGCTGCCGAAATTTGCATCAGGCTTACGTTGTAGTGGCGGAATTTCTGGAATGATGGACGGGTCTCTGTATCGAAACCTACCTGTTTCATTTTGTTGAGGTAGGTGAGGGCGCTTTTGCTTTTGGCTGCGGAATCCACAAGAATCACTTTCCCGGGATACTTTACCTCGGGAAGTTCCACAAGCTGCTGTTTTGAAATGCTGAGCATCTCTGATTCTCTTCTATTGATTTTGTGTTACAAAGTTAGGAATTTCAAATGACTTTCCTCTGTTTAAAATAATTAAAACAGAGAAGCTCCGGCTATTGTTTCATGGCAGGCACATCATATATGGGGGTGCCAGGGAACTCGCGATTCAGATACCGCTCTATGAATCCGTGGGTATCGGCGGCTATCAGCGCATCACTGTCGAAATACTTGTTGTATAGGATGCTGTGGAGGGCAATCCCTCGTTTTTTTATTGCTTCAAGCGATAGCACTATATGATTGATGGAACCAAGACCGCCGTGAACAACCAGTATGAGCGGCAGGTTGCGTGAGGCGACATAATCGATGGTGAACATCGTATCGGTAATAGGAACCATCAGGCCGCCGGCTCCCTCTATAAGTACACGGTCGTATCTCTCAAGAAGTATTGCTGTCGAGTTGTCGATTACTTCAAGAGGTATGTTGCGCCCGTCAATCCGTGCTGCAAGTTGTGGAGAGCAAGGATGGCTGTAAATCAGGGGAGCTGTTGTTCCGTCCAGGTCTTCCGGAAGCATCGGCTGACCCGTCAGGCGCCGGTGGGCTTCGATATCCTCCGAACTATCCTTACACCCGGTCTGGATAAACTTCTGTGTGACTACCGAGTAGCCTTCACCCATCAGTTTCTGCGCCAGCCATGCCGTACAGTAGGTTTTGCCGGCGTCTGTGTCTATTCCGCTGATAAAATATGCTTGATTCATTATTTGCTAATTGTTGTCAGTTTTTTAAGAATGAGGTAGAGAGAATGGTAGGTAAGTGGCGCTGATCCATTGGATTGTAACGGATAATGCCGCATCAGCCTTAAGGCATCTTTAGAACTGCCGTTGCCAAGCGAATTGACCCCGGTAAATTTCAGATGTCGCAGAAGATCGGTAACGGCAGGGAAAGTGACCGTCGAGGTTGCTTCGGCTGAATATACCGTTTCCATTCCACTCTCCGAGGCTGCCATCGTGAGCTGATCTAAGTTCTGATAGTTCAGGCTACGGGCAGTAGCTGCCTCAATCTCCTTGAATGTACCCTTTCCGTAAAGGGCTATGGCAGCTATACCACCTGGAGTCAGCACCCTTTCCAGATGGCGGATGAAGCGTCCGGGGGAGTGGAACCACTGTATTGTTGAGGCTGAGAGTATTACATCGTAACTTTCATCCGGTTCGCTGTCAATAGTGGTCTCCGCATCGCATACCCGTAGTTTCGATGCCGGGGGCGCATCTTCCGGAATTGTTATATTGGCTATATCCCAAAGAGTTACATCGTCATTGGCGAAAAAGTCGCTATACAACCGCGTGAGCGTTCCGTCGCCGACACCGATCTCAAGCACTCTACGTGTGCCAATGTGCACCATCTCGCTTAAAAACGGTATGGTCTGCTCCCATAATTCTGCTGCTACGGTATGTTGAACTGTTGCATGCGAACCATATGTGTCTTTCGCTTCAGCGAATCTATGGGCTACGAGCTGTTTGTCGACTACAAACCGATCGATTAGCTGCTGCATATCCGGAAAATGAGGCGCATCTTCCATTACGATAGTCTCACCCCCATCCCAACAGCGCAACTGATTATCCACCGGAAAAATCCTGTCGGCTCCTGAGACTATTGCTATATCCCATACCGAGGTATTTACAACCGGTGGAAGCGATGCGAAAGTTTCCAGTTCCGATATCAGACTCTTCAACGATCGGTCGGGAGCATTCCGGGTAAAAACCGAGTAGTCAGCGGCGGTGGAGAACATCCTCCGGTGAAACTTCCGGACCGTCATTTCCGAAAGCCCCGCAAGGGTACCCCGGAAGGTCGCGGAGGGTATCCCGCGCAGGTCGTGGACATGGGTCGGAGTACCGTTTAGAGCCACCCGACGGGTAATCGGAAGGGTGTCGGGAAGGCGTTCCAACAGTGTCGTGGCTATCCTTACGCCGAATGACCACGCGAACACCACTATTTCCGTATATCTCTCAAGATGCGGTATAAGCGTTTTATAGTCCTCATTATCATCACTATATCCGGTGTAGTCCGAGAGAATAAGAATGTCATATCCCTGTTTTCTCAGATTCATGAACGGGCGCGCATCCATTCCCCATCCCGAGAAGATGAGTATCAGGCGCGTAAATCCCTCATGCACAATATATTCCGTAGTCATCTATGATAAATCTAACTATAAACCACATTCCGCCACAGAAGGTGAAAAATATTTCTGCGTAGAGTTACATCAGTTCATGCAGGGCTTTGTCTAGAGTGTCCAACTCCCTGGGAATCATGGCGGAAGAGAGCGAAAATCTTAGTCTTTCAGTTCCTGCCGGAACTGTAGGTTTGCGGATCGGAAGTGCCTTGATGCCGTAGCGCGACAGCAACTGGCGCGACAGATCAACCGCTTTTTTGGGATCGCCTACTATAAGGGGCTGAATATGAGATGGAACCGTTGGCTGATCACTGTATTTCGACAATATCTCGCTTAACTGAACGCCAAGGCGTTGCAGATGTTCACGGCGATTATCTTTCTGAATCAGATTTCCTACTGTGAAGCGTGTCCAGGCTACGTTCAGTGGTGGCAAAGCGGTGGAGTATATAAAACTTCTGGCTGTATTTACCAGATAATCACGCATATCCCTGCTTACAATAGCGAAAGCTCCCGTTGAGGCTGCCGCTTTTCCGAAAGTGCCCACGACAATGTCTATCTCTCCGGGAGCTGAACTTCCGGCTGCCAGTCCGAGACCCTTCGGGCCTAAGACACCGAAGGCATGGGCTTCGTCAACATAAAGAATGACATTTGGATATTTACGCTTAAGCTCGATAAGACGTTCTATATCAGCCATATCTCCATCCATGCTGTAGACGCTCTCAACAACCACCAGTACTGATTTATAGTCGTTAGCTGTAGACTGAAGAATCTCTTCAAGATGGTTGAAATCGTTGTGGCGGAAGCGCCGGAACGGGGCACGGGAAAGTATTATGCCATCTATGATGCTGGCATGCACCAGTTTATCAGCAATTATAAGTGTATCGCGGTCGGCTATAGCCGAAATCAGTCCGGTATTGGCATGGTAGCCGCTGTTGAACAGGAGAGCGGCTGTGTCGCCTCCCCGGCGTTTTTTATATAGCAACGACATAAACACTTCCAGATCAGTATATTCTATCTGTCTGGGAGCCAGAAGTCTTGCAGCCGATGAGGTAAGAGGTACTGTCGCAGAAATCGGATCAGCGAAGAACTTTTCCTGAAGAGTGGAGTCTGCTGCCAGCCCCATATAGTCGTTTGTGGAGTAGTCGGTGAGTGTCAATGGGGTAACTGTAGGTATTTCCCTGTAGTTACCTTCCTCGTGGAGTTGTCGCAGGTGCTTTCTTATATCCATTTTCCGGAGCGTATTATTTCGGTCATCTCATTAGTGAGCGTAGCAATGTCCTCATCACTTGTGATGTATGGTGGCATTACATAGACGTTACGTCCGAACGGACGTATCCATATTCCGCGGCGCACACACTCCTTTTGAAAACGCCCCACGTCTACAGGTTGGTTTACCTCGATAACGCCGATAGAGCCGAGCACTCTCACATTCTCCACCATATCAGTGAGTTCACGGGCAGGCGCAAGTCCTTCCTCAAGGCGTTTTTCCATGTTCGACAATATCTTTGACATGGGTTGCTTGCTGAGCAGCTGAAGCGACGCGTGCGCAACCGCGCATGCGAGAGGATTAGCCATGAAGGTAGGACCATGCATGAGCACTCCCGCTTCACCCTCGGAAATCGTACGGGCAACTTCTTCCGTAGTAAGTACAGCGCTCAAAGTGAGATATCCGGCGGTGAGACCTTTGCCGACACACATAATATCGGGCTCTACACTTGCGTGTTCCCATGCGAAACAACGCCCTGTGCGCCAAAATCCTGTAGCTATTTCGTCGAATATCAGATAAATGCCATATTTGTCACAAAGCTTGCGGGCTTCCCTTAGATATTGCGGATGGTAGAACCACATTCCTCCTGCACCTTGAACTATCGGCTCGAGAATTACAGCAGCTATTTCATCAGCCTTTTGCTCAAGTAGTTGTGTAAGAGGTTCAATTTCTTGTTTATCCCACTCTCCACCGAAGCGCGAACGTGGCTGCGGCACAAAGTAGCGCACCGGAAGGGCTGCGCCGAATGCGCCATGCATCCCTGTGACCGGATCGCATACGCTCATCGCGTTCCATGTGTCGCCGTGGTAGCCTGACCGTATGGTTGCAAAATTAGTTTTCTTGTGTGATCCAGAGCGGCTTATAGCACCCTGTACTGCCATTTTCATTGCGACCTCTACAGCAACCGAACCGGAATCTGCATAAAAAATATTATGCATAGACGGAGGAGCCATCTCAAGGAGGAGTTTTCCGAGTTCGATAGCCGGTTCATGGGTGAAGCCACCGAACATCACATGGCTCATGCGGTCGATCTGCGCTTTTGCAGCTTTATTGATTTCCTGATGATTGTAGCCGTGAATCGCCGCCCACCACGACGACATCCCATCGATGAGTTCTGTACCGTCAGACAGAGTTATCCTGTTGCCGGACGCACCGATAACCTTATATGTCGGGAGAGGATCTATTGCAGATGTATATGGATGCCAGAGATGTTCGCGGTCCCACGGGTCGGAGAGGGAGGAAAAGCGGTTTGCTTCCTTGTCTACCATCGTTAAATGCTTTGTTTTATATGCAAAGATACAAAGTTTTCGCCTTATAGGAAAATTCGTCCTTTGAACATAGATGAAAATGTACTAACTTTGTATGGATAACAGTATCCGGCAAATGAAAGTAACACGAATTTTAAATACTTGTTTATCAGTATTTGCAGCTTTCGGTCTGAGCGCTCGGGCTCCCGGTGACAGCATCCCGGAGCAACTTCTGAATGAGGTTGTAGTCTCAGGTCAGGCCGCACGTGTGCGTCTCGAGAAGGTAAATCTCGGCGAGGAGCGGCTTGAGCTTTCCACTCTCAAATCGATGCCCGCTTTTTTCGGGGAAGCCGATATCGTAAAGTCGCTTGCTTTGATGCCCGGGGTCCATGGTGAGGGTGATGGTGGGGGAGGCTTCGAGGTAAGGGGTGGCAACGCGTCGCAGAACCTTATGCTTATGGATGGAATCACGCTGTTCAATCCTTCCCATGTAATGGGTATTTTCTCGACATTCAATGATGTAGCTATAGGTAGCGCGACACTTTACAAAGGGGCGGTTCCACCGGAATTCGGAGGCGCAACCGCGTCGGTGCTTCAGACTTCGCTCGCTCCCGGTGATATGGAGGGGTGGCATGCAGGGGCAACTATAGGGATTCTTATGGCGAAGGCTAATTGTTCCGGTCCTATAGTTAAAGACAAGCTTTCCATGGCGGTGACAGCGCGCCGCTCGTATGCGGATATGTTTGTCCAGATGGTTCCGGAATATCGCGGTACAGTAATGAATTTCTACGATATAACCGCAAAGGTAAGGTATCAGGCTACATCAAGGGATTTGGTGGATGTGGCTTTTATTACCGGGCGCGACAACATGGCGATAAAGAAAGTGATGGGAATGTACTGGGGCAATACCGGTGTGGGAGTGAACTGGCAGGCGCGCCGCGGTGATAATCT
This sequence comes from uncultured Alistipes sp., assembly GCA_964509345.1. Taxonomy (GTDB): domain Bacteria; phylum Bacteroidota; class Bacteroidia; order Bacteroidales; family Muribaculaceae; genus UBA7173. The sequence continues at coordinate 10,380 of CAZDWY010000036.1, read as the reverse complement.
GGTATTAACAACTTCGGGAGCCTTCACCTCATTCTCCCCGCGAATGGTTATGACGCTGCTTGATACGGATCAGGAGGTCAGGCAGTATGTTCACCATGGCTCGTTTACCGAGAAATTACGATGGATAGTGAACGATGATCATTCGCTGCAGTTCGGGTACAGGAGCGAATTCATTGATGTGAAGAGTGGAGATATGTTAACCAACGGCTTGAGGCAGTATGACATACGCTCTGGGTGGAATAATGCGTTATGGATTGATTATTTGGGAAGAATCGGAGGTAGGACAGAGGTCGCCGCAGGCATCCGCGGCCGTCTGTTTACAGTTCCCGGGAGCGTAAAGTTTCAGCGTTATGATGCGACAGGCGATAAGGAGGCGCCTAATGTTCATACGCGTAATTATTTCAATCTCGAACCTCGCGTCAGTGTGAAATATAATCTGTCGGAACTGCATAATCTGAAAGCGGGGGTCGGCATACTTACGCAGGATCTTCATTCAGTGCGCACGAGTTCCACAAGTTTTCCATTCGACAGATTCGCGATAACATCAGCCGACATAAAACCGGAGGAGTGTATCCAATATGGCATCGGTTACTCCGGAATGAGCCGTGAGGGTGATTTCGATTGGTCGGTAGAAGGCTATTATAAAAGTATCAATAATGTTTACGATTACCGCGACGGCTGCTCGATGTTCTCGCAGGTGAATCTCGATGCGATCATTCTCGGAGGGAAGGGACGTAGTTACGGAGCTGAGTTTATGTTCAGGAAAAACTCCGGGCATCTTACGGGGTGGATTGCTTACACTTTGTCGCATACGCAGACCTGTATTCCGGGGATAAACGGGGGAAGGTGGTACAACGCTGTCAATGACCGCAGAAATGATCTGTCTGTAGTCGGAATCTATAATTTTAACGACAGATGGAAGGCTTCTGCCACATGGATCTATTCGTCAGGGCATCCTCTTACAGCTCCTGACGTGAAATATGAACTCGGGGGCACAACCATATATTATTATTCGGCGCGCAACAGCTACAAAACCCCTCCCACTCACAGACTTGATGTTTCGGCGACCTATACACATACCGGTAATAAATTGACGTATGAGTGGAATTTCGGGGTCTACAACCTTTACTGCCGATATAATCCCTATATAATATATTTTGAGGATGATCCGGACAACCCCTCGGGCACACGCGCTGTAAAGCAGGCGCTATTCGGTCTGGTCCCCTCCCTTTCCTATACCCTTAAATTCTGATATTAAGGTTGTCCGTTATGAAAACAGAATATATCATTGCAGCTCTGTCGCTTATAACAGTCCTGTGTGGGTCGTGCAAGAAAGAGATTGATTTCTCATACCATGACATAGAGCCCATACCGGTAGCTGAGGCATATCTGTCGCAGAAAGGTGCGGAAGTGACGTTGACGTTGACAACTCCAATGGATGAACCTATGGATCGACGCCATCTGAAGGACGCCGAGGTGACGTTATATAACCTGGACAGGGATGAATGGACAGTACTTGAAGCAGACAGATCGGGTATATACCGATCTCCGCTTCCTGGCGTGACCGGAGATAAATACCGTATGATCATAGAGCGTAATGGTGAAATATATGTGGCAGACGGTGTGATGTATGGGGGTGCATCAATTGTTTCAGCACAATTCGACTGGATAAAGATGCCATATGATTATGTGGCGGTGCTTCAGGTTGAGTTTATGGATAATCCTGATGATGACAACAGTTGCTACTGGATTAGACTACTGAGGAATGGGGAAGCGTATATGTGGCAGGCTACGACCGATGCCATGGCCGTTGATGGAGTGGTGAAGATCGCTTTCATGACTTCACGCAAAGACCTTGATGAAGAGGATGGCGAAACGGCTCTGCGCTATGGTGACGAAGTGACGGTAATGGTCCAGCAGATAAGCCGTGATATGTTCGATTATATCATGGCTATCGGCAACAATTCGAGCGGAGGATGGATGTGGCAGGGCAATCATTGCCTCGGTTTCTTCCTTCCGTCGTGGCGAACTGAAAAAACTGTTGAATTTACCTTGGAATAGGTTTTGGAATGTTGAAATTTTCGGAGTGGAGATGCTTGCAGGGACCGGAAATCTTTCCTAACTTTGGTTGCCGGGAGCAGGATAATTATTCCGGGACTTACTTTAAAACATAATACATTGAACCGCAAAGGCAAACTTTATTTCCGTTATGGGACAATGGGATCGGCTAAGACTGCCCTTCTTCTGACTACCGCTTACAATTTCGAGGAGCGGAAGATGCGTTTTTTATGTCTGAAACCGGTTATAGACACCCGCGATAATAAAAATGTGATAAAATCGCGCATCGGTATAGAACGGGAGTGTGGCTGGATCTATCCCGACACAGATCTCTATCAGTATGCCAAAGATTACTTCAAGGGGATCAATTCCATAGTGGATTGGTTTCTTGTTGACGAGGCTCAGTTCCTTACGGCCGCGCAGGTCGATCAGTTGTCGCGGGTTGTAGATGACTTCGGCAGCAATGTGATATGCTATGGTCTGCGGACTGACTTTAAGACTAACCTATTCGAGGGCTCGAGACGTCTGTTTGAGATCGCCGATACGATTGATGAGATCAAGTCGACCTGTTCGTGCGGTCATAAGACTATTGTCAATGCACGTATTGATGCCGATGGCGATATAGTGAGCGAAGGTGAGCAGGTAGAGATAGGTGGTGACGACCGGTACATTGCAGTATGCCGCAAATGCTGGCGTCGCAAACGTATCGAGCAGAATGTGCGCCATATTCTACCTTTCCCGGAGCTTCTGGCGGAGATAGAACGCGATGAGGAGGAGGGTATGTCATAATGGCTCATCTGGGTAGTCGCTATCGACATTCGGACGCCCCCTGACCATCCGCATATATATATATGAGGGTGTATCAGGTTTTGATATACACTCCTGGCTGTTCAGTTCTGAAATCCATTATAGTTCTGCCGGGAGGTGGATGTCAACAGGGAGATTGCGGTCTTTTGTGGTGAGAATACCTTCCGGAGTGAGCTCGAGTTCCGCTACCTGAATTGATGAGCGACGGAGTTCGTAGGAGATATTGCCAATTTCATTCTGGTGGTCGCGCGTGTGGGCTTCGCGTCCGGGATGGGTAAAGTAGAAGATCCAGGCTCGGTCTCCGGCTACAACTACATCGCCGTGTGCTCCGGTGGGGTAATCGTCACTGCGTGTCGAAGGATAGTCGAGCAACATTGGTTCCTGACGTGTCCAGTTTTCAAGGTCGTCGGATGAGTGGACGGCCATTCCGTGCCATTCGTCGACAATGATCCAGTATTTGTCTTTGAATCGGAAAGCTTTTGCTCCTTCGTGAGGGCGGTCGGAAATGTCGGGTGTTTCCGGTCCTTCCCAGTTTGATAGATCCTTACTGTCGGCATGACAGGTTTTGCTATCCCATTTATACCACATCCGCCACTCTCCGTCGGGTTTCTGAAGCAGGGTAGCGTCGATAATATTATTCTTAGGTAGATTGCATGATCCCTGGAAAGTCCAGTTCCACAGGTCGGGGCTTGTATAGTGCATCATCACAGCCTGACCGCCCCAATTTGTGCGTACTCCCTTTATATAAGAAACGTACATGTGGTATTTTTCTCCATCCCAGACTACATCAGGTGCCCAGAAAGTGTTGTGACCCGGTTCGAAGTCAAGATCAAGAGTGCCACGGTACACCCACGTTGCGCCGCCATCGTCGCTGGATGCCACTCCGATAGGATTTCCGTAACAGTAAGCTACTCCGGCTGTCTCGCTGTTGGCGCGCCGCTGCGTATATAGCATCCACCATTCTTTTGTATTGCGGTTGAAAACCACACATGGATCGGCAGCTCCGTCGGTTACCGGATCGCGGAAAAGTGGGGCGGGCGCAATGGCTGCCGATATCAGTTCCGTTGCAATAACAAGTGCTGATAAAAGGGATGAAATTTTTTTCATTTCCAAGTGGTATATATGGTTAGTACCACAAAGATACGAAAAAATCGGTAAGAATTAAATTTACTTAAGTGTGCCTGAATAGAGCGCACGAACTTTGCCGACAGGTAGTTTCCCTTCAAGAAGCAGTGGGATACGCTCCGGAGCAGTGGATATCCATGCATCCATATTGTCGGAGCTTGTCTTGCCTCCGGCTGTCGTGAAGGTGAACGTGATGTGGTACGCAGGATATTTCTTTTTGTCGAGTTCCACATCTTCGGTTCCCTGATAGTGGATGGTGAGTATCTCTTTTTTCTTACCTGAAAATACATTAAGAGTTACTGATTCCCCTTTCTGCATAGTTGAGTATGGAATCTGACGCATGTAATAGAAGGCGCTCAGCATATCCATGGTGAGTCCTTCCGCCGTATGGGTCATGTCGTCGATTCGACGGATTTCTGTTTCCTTCTTACGCTTGCGCCACATGTTGGCTTGTGCTGTTACCGTATTTCCTGAGCGTGTATAATTCAGTATATCGTGGTCGAAGGCTCCTCCCTCATGTGATATTTTTTCATAATATGAAGGGAAGAAAGTTTCCTTATTGATTGTTCCTTTCAGTGTATCTCGCACGAGGAAGAATTTGTCAGCCCATGGGGCTGATGCTGCTGTCAGGATCGCTCGGAATTCCTTTGGAGAGTTGTCGGTGAATGTCTGTATTGTTGCGCTCCCGGCTTTTTTATTTATAAGTCCCCATTTGTACATTACGTCGTACGTTACGGTTTCTTTAGGGACTTTCCATGTTTCAGCTGCCAATACCGGTAGGAGTATTGCGAGTGATAGAGCTGTGGATATAATTCGTTTGAGTTTCATGTCAGTTTAGACGGCGTTCAGCCCCGATGGTTTAACCGGAGCTGAGTGTGTGTGGAAAATAACGGATCCGTGCAAACGGTCAACTGCCGGTTTCAGGAGAAGTTGAAAGTGGATCTGAATCAAGGAAGTGGCATTCGATATGACCTACCGACAGCGATCCGTTTATTATAAGGGGTGTTCTTTCAGCATCGGTTGATATCCAGACTTGCATACTGTCGGATTGTCCGGTTGACTGAGCTGTAAATGTCAATGAAATATGGTATGCTTCACCAAGTTGTCCAAGGTCTTCCTTACCGGTATATGTAATATCGAGTGCTTCAACCTCTCCTCCGTTGGTAATATCGATATGGAATTTCTGTCCGTTGTTGTAATCTCCGTAGTCAATCTGGCGCATGTAGTAGAATACTCCCAGCAGGTCGATGGTGAGTCCGGATCCGTAATTGCTGACCCGCGAATGAAGATATTTACCATCGGGAAGCTGTTCGATCTCTGAACCGATCTTAGGTTCATAGGCTGCGGTTCCAGTGACTGTTTCTATGGCAAATTCGCCGTGTTCCCGGTCTATTTGCTGGGTAGAATCAAGTTTGACGGCATCAGACATTATTGATCCGACAATAGTGTCGTTGGCAGCATAATAGTGTCCGAGCAGATCTACTGATTTACCTGAAAGGGTTGCAATGAATTTACCTGTAGATGGAATATTGTATGTCTGGAGTTTTGCTACTCCGACATTAGCGTCGATAAGTCCCCATTTGAACCGTACACTATAGTGGAGCGTCTCGTCGGGTACGTTCCAGGCTGATAATGTGAGCAGTCCGGCATAAATAAACGCGAGGAGTACTGAAACGGTCTTTTTCATCGTGGTATACGTTAATGAATTAATTGTAGATATAATCGACTAACGGTATGGCTCGGTCAGGAGCGGGTGTGCCGTAGATGTGTCTGCTAACAAGTTCGGAGACATTTACAATGGGAAGCGGATAATCGCGCAAGATGGTATTGGCTGTTTTCTGTGCGAGCATTCCTCTTAGCGCTCCGATAGTTACACTGTACATCAGTGTCATAACTCTTGGAGGAAGTTCTATTTCTCCTTCATTATCGGCTGTCAGGGAGCTGTAAGGATCTATCTCGAATGTAACCTCGACCGGATATTCGACAAGGTTATGGCGCAGCTGCGACCGATAGTAATAATAGCTTGCTGTTACAATCAGAGCAATGGAATGCTTCGCCGGAACTGCATGAAATCTTGACCGTAAGGCTACTGTGACAGGAGATCCGTCGTAACGCATGAGCTCCCACCGATTAACAGCGCTGTGCAGGGAGAGATCCCTTATCTGCGCGATTCTTATATTTAATTCCAAATCTTTCACGTAAATTAAACACCTCGGCGGAAGGTATGGTTCGCCGGGGTGGTTGTATTGAAAGAGATGTTTATGATGACAGTTTTATTTTTTCGGTGTCAGCTTTACAGTCTGCACCGGTTTTCCGTCGCGGTCGGTGGCTTTCATCGTCAGTGACTCCGGATCTGCAACTATATCAAGCAGATGACGGTCGGAGTTGATGAATAGTGGAAAATCGCGCCCTTCAGTTCCTTTCTCGAAATATTCATGGGTGTGGTAGTGCCCGCTGAGCATCATATCCACGCCGGCATTGTTGAGAACTGGAAGGAACTTTTCGGCAAGATCTATTTCTCCATGCCAACCTCCGGGCCGCAGGGGGACATGGATTAGGACAATACGGTAAGTTGCGTTTTTCCATTCCGGGTTTTCAACCTGTTGGCGGAGCCAGTCGACCTCTTCACTACGGTATCTGTCGAAATCAGCGAGACCGCAGTATTCAATGTCATTATCAGGTTTGTCTTCTCCTGCATCGAGTACGATGAATCGGATTGGACCTGCAGTAAATGCGTAGAACGGTTGTCCGGTGGGAGTGGGGAAAAGAGTAGTGAATGATTCTGAACTGTTTCCGCGGGTTTCGTGATTTCCCCGAGCCATGTAAAATGGGGTTGTGCGTGCAAAGAGTTCGGAGGCACGGTTAAGTATTGTGGTATACATCATTGGGATGCTGTCCATTTTGTTGACCATGTCGCCATTAAATATGATAAAGTCCAGATTCGCGGAATCGAGTTGGTGGTATAGATCGGCGAGTAGGTCGGGACGCTGGTGTATATCGTTGACCATGGCGAAATGTATGGAGTTTTTACCCAGATCGGGAACGCGCATACGATATGGCTCAGCCTGATATACCTTGTTGGCTATTACACGCCCGTAGCGTGTGTCGCGGTCTTCCTCTTTGGTAACTTCCTGGGAATATATCCGGTAGCGGTATGTCGCACCGGGGGTCAGGTCTTTTACTTTAACCCTGTGGAGGGTTCCGACGCGTTTGCGTCCGAAATTAGTGTCGAAATATTGCGGGCGTTTTTCGGAATAGAAGTGGGTGCCGTCTTCAGGGGCGACTTCCACCCAGCTTACAGCTTTGTCGTTTGTTCCCCATACGACGGTTATCTCTCCGTCGCCTGTGCATTGCAGATATGGCTCGCAAGTGAAATAAAACGGGTTATCGGGAGTCTGTGAGTAACTTGATGCGGCTAACATAAGAAGTAGCGCGCTAAAGAAAAGCTTCCGGTAATGTGATAAATTCATTGTCGTAAGTGGTTTGTTCATGGATGTGTTACAAAGATAGTTCTTTTTTTATTTTCCTTAGGGGTAAAAATTCATTTATTTTTACTAAATTTGCTCAATAACTCCCAATAAGTTATTTATTGCAGAAAAGCTGTTTTTCAATTAAACCACTCAGAATACAAAGTTTTTTATTTTTTAATAACCAGAATTACTATTATTTCTATTATGAATAGATTTAATTCCTCTAAACTTATGATGTCGGCGACCGCACTGCTGCCGTTCTGCGCCGCGGCTCAGGAAGAGACCAAGCGTCCGAACATCATGCTCATCGTAGTAGATGATATGGGCTATTCGGATCTGGGCTGTTTCGGTGGTGAAATAGAGAGTCCCAATCTTGACGGTCTTGCGGCGAACGGTGTCCGGTTCACCCAGTTCTTTAATTCAGGCCGCAGTTGTCCGTCGCGTGCGTCGCTTCTTACGGGTCTGTATGCCCATCAGGCAGGTATTACCGGAATGGGGCTGAGCCTGAACCGCGAGTGTGTGACAATTCCGGAGGTTCTTCGTGAGGCCGGTTATCACACTGCAATGAGCGGCAAGTGGCATCTTTCGCTCACACAAGGTATAGGCAACTGCGATGACCAGATGAAATGGCTGTCGCATCAGAGTACATTCGATAACCGTGAATTCGCGCCAAAGGACACGTATCCCTGCAACCGCGGTTTCGAGGAGCATTGGGGTACAATATGGGGTGTCGTAAACCATTTCGATCCGTTTTCGCTCGTTCATAACGAGGAGGCAATATATACCGAGGCCATTCCAGACAACTTTTATTCGACAGATTTCGTCACGGAGAAGGCGATTGACATGATTGATGACCTGTCACGGAAAGAGGAGCCGTTTTTCATGTATGTTTCATATAACGCCCCTCACTGGCCGCTCCACGCAAAACCTGAAGATATAGCTAAATACAAGGGCAAATATGATCAGGGTTGGGATGTGATGCGTGAGAACCGCTATAACCGTATGGTTGAACTGGGACTGATAGATAAAGAAGAGGTTCCTGTATGCCGCAACGAATCAGGCCGTGCCTGGGAGAAGGAGGGTGACAAAGCTTTACAGGCTGCCAATATGGAGGTACACGCGGCTATGATTGATTGTGTGGACCAGGGAGTAGGCAAGATTCTTGAAAAGCTTAAAGCTACCGGCGAATATGATAATACCATTATTATCTTCACTTCCGACAACGGTGCCTCGTCGGAGAATTACACAATCGGTGAGTTTGACCGCCACGACCGCACCCGCGACGGGCAGATGGTAACGCATAATGCAGCTGTTCCGGGCGATGAACTTACTTACAATTATCTCGGTACGGGATGGGCAGGTGCGGTAAACACACCTTTCCGTTATTGGAAACGTGAATCGTTCCATGGGGGTACAGCAGCTCCGACAATCGTTCATTGGCCGGAGGGGATGAAGGCTGAGAAGGGGAGCATCGTAAAGGAGCCTTGTCATTTCATAGACATGATGCCAACCTGTCTGGAACTTGCAGGGGCTGAATATCCTGAAACATATAATGGGCATAGCATCACTCCTATGGCTCCGGAAGCACGGAGTATTGTGCCACTTGTAAATGGAGAAAACTGGGATTCGGAGCGTACTATGTTCTGGGAACACGAAAACGGGAAGGCTGTCCGCGTAGGTAACTGGAAAATGACAGCTTTAACCACCGGCGGGTGGGAGCTGTTCAATCTGGAAAACGATTATTCGGAAACTACCAATGTAGCAGCGCAATATCCTGAAAAGATGCGTGAGCTCCGAGGTCTTTGGAATGCCTGGGCAAGACGTGTAGGGCTTAATGTTCCTGATGAAATGCCTGATACGGAGAAGGAGCTGGTGTTCTACTATCCGTTTGACGGGAGCCTGGAGGATGCCTCAGATCATAAGTATGAGCTTGATCCCCATGGGTATGACTTTGCAGAGGGCAAATATGGCGAGGCTCTGAAACTCAATGGTAATGGTCAGTATGTGGATTTTAGTCATCCCGGTATTGTGAACAGTCAGAATACACAATATTCTGTATGCGCATGGGTATATGACGACGAGACTGCTCTTCCAACAAGCGGAGCGCAGGAAGGTGGCGCCTATTTCCGCGATCAAGTTATTCTTGCCCAGAAAGACAATCAGGGAACAGGCCGTATTACTCTTTATACCCGCATAGAGCAGCCTGTTGAAGGCGGGGAGCCGAATTTTTATTATGTGAATTTTCTTGGTAACCGTCATAATAAATCTACTGCAGGTGCTTTCCAGCGGGGTGTATGGCAGCATGTGGCAGCGGTATGTAATCCAGGTGACCGTACGGTGACTTTTTATGTCGACGGCAAGTGTGATGCGATTGCGGATGCAAACGCTTTCGAGGCATGCATAGGTGGTTTCCGCATCGGCGGTCACAAGGCTAATAAGGATTACTGGAACGGAAAGATCGATGAGCTGTATTTTTACAAGGGTCTGCTTACACCGGAAGAGGTTTGCGACATACGTGACAACAGAGTGATGTCGGGACTTTCAACTTTTTCAGGGGAGGAGAGTGGGATTGTTTTCGATGCGATTTCACGTTCGCTTATGACAGCGGATGGGAGCAGTGCCAAAAGTATAGAGGTGCATTCTATTTACGGTCAGAATGTGAAGTCAGCGGTAGAGCGTGGAACTCTGTCGTTAGCTGATATAGAACCAGGTATCTATGTGGTGACGGCTATTGATGCAGCGGGCAACCGGACAAATTCTAAATTTGTGCTGAAATAAAATTCAGGTGAGGCGATGCGTCTTGCTATGACCGCTTCGTCTGGTCTTGACAGAAACACAATATGCTGTGTGGGCGTGTCATATAACAAATTGCACCCCAAAAGTTTTTTGTATAACTTTTGGGGTGCAATTTGTTATATGA
>CAZDWY010000035.1:0-23854 GCA_964509345.1 uncultured Alistipes sp. | reverse complement strand
GCTAATACTACTTTTAACCTGTTAATGCGTTCTGTTTCTTTATCTATTATTTCTGTTGACATGGGACAATTTCTTGATGTTATTTGCAAAGTTATAAATAATTCTTGAGCAGCCAAAAGAATATGTTGTGAAACATATTGCTTTTCAGATACGTAATAGGGTAATCTCTGTGATGTAGCGGACTAAATCCGGTCATTGTCGCCTCTGTTTTGCCGGATTTTGCGGTGGAGGACAAAAAGAAAGAATCCCGGAAATCAACGATTTCCGGGATTCTTGCGCGCGTTGCTTTCGCTTTGGGGTGGTCCCACTTGGGACATATATCAGAATCCTTCGGGTTCGATGCGGAAGGAGTAGCTGTAAGTATCTCCCCCCTTGATATTGTAATAAGGTCTCGGACCGGGACCACAGCTTGCATTTCCAAGACCGCGTTGGATGCAGTCAAGGTTCAACACGACTTCGGCGCGGCGCACCTTGTCTATGTCGTGACCGTATTTAACCGCCCAGAGGTCGGGATCAGTGTAATGGAGTGCAGAGAAGTCAAGGGTACCGCGGGGAGTAATCTTCACGCCTTTACCGTTATTGTCGGTCAGTGAAAGCCATCGTACATCTGTGCGTCCACCCATGCTTTGTGCGCGCACGTAGTGCTCCTTCATATTGTCGACTGTGGTGCGGTAGCGTCCTACGAAAGCTGCGTTCTTACGATCCTGATAGTTTTCTATCGGACCGCGTCCATACCATTCAACATTTTCGAGATCATGGGCGAGGAAGGTCTGAAGACCCAGGCGTGGCATATTGGATCCTTCCGAAGGAGTGAAGGATGCATCGACATCTACCATACCGTTGCCATAGAGGGTATATGTGATGGTATGGGGTACGGTATCGTTGCCAACCGCTGTTGAAAGTTCCGTTACAACTTTAACTGATTTACCGTCGGGTGTCTGGCTCCATTCGAATTCTTTAACTTCGGTAGGCGTATCGATCCAGCGTCGTTCGTCATTGTTGATCGAGCGATACCAGTTGAACGCCGGACCTTGCATGCCGTGGATCATCTCTTTCCCGTTTACACGCAGCGATATGAGTTTGCCGTTCTGTCGGTCGAATTTAGCGCGGAGCGCGTCATTCTCTATATGCAGATATCGGCGTGCCTCAAGATATGTTTTCAGTGGTTTTACCGATGCGTCGGTCGGGTCGAAATATTGCGGCTCGTTCTCTACGGTGTTGAGAGCAATCTGTTCGGTTGCCACCACGTGGCCGGCTTCAGCCCAGTTGGTAGGTTCGAGCATTATTACCTCAAAATTTACAAACGTTTCTCCCTCGGTGGACATCTCTGCATTGAAAGGGAGGGGAAGAGTGCAGCTTTCGCCAGGAAGAGTAGAGGGGATGCGGAGAGTGGTTGCTGCAACTTCATTGCCGTTTACATATAGTTTGCAACCCAGTTCGAAGTCATCGAGATTGAGTGCGATATATTTATTGGTCAGGCGTACGCTGTCCGGAGAGGGCATCGAGATCCCGACATACTGATAAACTTTCTTGACTTCAAGAAGTTTGGGCGTTACTCGACGGTCGGGGGTGATGATACCATTGACACAGAATTCGTTGTCGTTCGGAGTATCTCCGAATGATCCTCCGAAGAAGAAGTGATCTTCAGGCTCACCCTGCTTGTTGAGGCCCTGGTCCACCCAATCCCAGATACAACCTCCGATCATGCGTTCGGAATGATTTTCGATATAGTCCCAGTATTCTTCAAGGTTACCGATAGCGTTACCCATGGCATGCGCATATTCGCAGAGGAAGAATGGCTTGCCGCGGTTCTGACGGTCCTGCTCGATCATGCTTTCAATCGAAGGATACATGCGGGAATCCATATCGGCCTGATCGTTCATGCCTTCATAGTGGATGAGACGGTCGTCAAGAGCTTTGACTGCATTATATTCAGCTGTGATATTCGATCCCCCTCCAGATTCGTTGCCAAGCGACCAGAAGATTACCGACGGATGATTCTTGTCGCGCTCAACCATGCGGACGGCTCGGTCTACATATGCACCTTCCCACGATGGTTTATTAGTGATTGAATGGTTGCCATGACATTCCTGGTCTGCCTCATCCATTACATATAGACCGTAGTAATCGTAGAGGGCATACATGCGTGGATCGTTGGGATAGTGGCTCGTGCGGACAGTGTTCAGATTGTGGCGCTTGAAAAGAAGAATGTCCTCTATCATGCTTTCGACTGGAACCGCTTTGCCGTATTTTGGATGGGTGTCGTGGCGGTCAGCGCCTTTGAACAGAACGCGTTTGCCGTTGATGTATACTTTGTTGTCGCGGACCTCTATTTTCCGGAATCCATATTTCTGGCTTGTCGCCTCAGTGACATTACCATTCTTGTCAAGAAGTTCGAGGTTTATGGTATAGAGATTGGGTGTTTCCGCAGTCCATAGAGCTGGAGCAGCTATGGAGGCATTACCGTTGACGACAGTCTCATTCCCGGCAGCCACGGCTGTCGCCGGAGTCGTGAACTGTGCTACTTGTTTACCGGAGTTGTCGAGTACGGAAACCCGCAGCGACGCTTCTCCTTGTTTATTTGTGTGATTCCTGATTTTACCCTGCACGTTAAGTGTGGCGTTGTCGAGTTTGTCGGAGAGTGATGAGGTGAGATACATGTCGCGAAGCTGTATCTTCGGAGTGGCCACAAGGTATACGTCGCGATGGATACCGCTCAGGCGGAACATATCCTGATCTTCAAGGTAGCTGCCGTCCGACCAGCGGTAAACTTCAACTGCGATAGTATTCTTACCAGGATGAACATATTTTGTGACATCGAAACGGGCATCATTGTTTGCTCCCTGACTATAGCCTACTTTCTTACCGTTCACCCATACGTACATGGCGCTGTATACCCCATTGAAGTGAAGGAAGATCTCTTTGTCTTTCCAGTCGGCCGGAAGAGTGAAATCGCGGCGATATGATCCTACGGCGTTAGGCTCATCGACAACCGTATATCCGTTCTGTGGTTCTATGAAGGGGGGATTATTGCGGAACGGATAGGTAATGTTTGTGTAAATGGGTGTACCGTATCCTTCCATCTCCCAGTTGGCGGGAACAGTGATCTCATCCCACCCCGATACGTTGTATCCCGGACGATAGAAGTCTGCGGGGCGGTCGTCGGGTTGCTTTTCCCAATTGAATTTCCATTTGCCGTTTAGAAGCATGAAACGGCTCGAATTTGTGCGTTCCCACGGATGGTCGTATGCCGGGTCTTTTTTCATTTCGTCAGCATTGGCATAGGGGATAAAAGTCGCCTGCCCCGGCTCTTTGTTGATGGCGAATATCCGTTCGTTTTCCCACTCTTTATCGCTTGAGGTGCGGAATGCCTCTTGCTTTACTTTGGTTACGGAAGGAAGTATTTTCCATTGTTGTGACGTGGCACCGTCGACGGGGGGCATATGGTGGACTGGCTCACCGAATGGAGAGCCCTCGGTTGTGGCGAGGTTGTAGCCGGTGTTAGCTGAGGTGAGTATGACAGCGCCACCATTACCGTCGCTTACACGCCAATATTGGTTCTGGTTGCCGGGAGAGTATGGCCATAGCAGCACTTTGCATTCCGCTTTCCCCTTACCGCTATTGTCAATTGCCATGCCGGTTACCGGACTGATAATGTAATATACATTCTCCTGATCGTCAACAGGAATGAATTTCCAGATCTGACCGGTATTCCCTTCGGTAGGTTTGGCTATGAATATTGAAGCATTCGGATCAGCGCTGTCCTGATTGTCGATCACGAGACCGTTGGCGGTCCGGATCTCATAATACTTCCCGGAGTCAGGAGTCCAAATCGCATATCCGGGGGCTGCGGCAATAGCTGTGAAAGCTGCTATTGCAATAATTTTTTTTCTGCAGTCGTTCATGGTTATGTTGTCTGTAATGGTGATAATGAAATTTGCCAACAAAAATAATGAAAATTATTCTTGTTGGCAAATGTATGGTATATGACTTCTCTGAGGTTCTACCCTCAAATCAACTGTTACTTAATCGCCACTTTTGCTGAATTGCCTTCGGCAGTTACGATATAGATCCCCGGTGTAAGTTCAGCAGTGGTTCCGGTTCCTTCAAAACATAGGCGTCCATCAGTGGTGTAGATAGCGAATGCGCTGTTCCCTTCGATGCTGATACGCCGACCGGATATTATCAGCGCGTCTTCCAGATTTCCGATGCCGTCAGCTTCAGTTGTGATAATAGAAGAGGATGCCTCCGGATCCCAATTCAGATATTGGGGATCATCCAGCCATTCTATACGGGAAGATATGTATGTCTTAAGGTTTCCGATAGCTTCCTCGAACGAGTATTCACGCCGTGGGTTGGTGAATATTATTTTTCCGAGAACATCCCAACGTTTGAAATTGAGCTCTGCGGATGCCTTGATCTGGTCGGCCCAATAGTCGATGAATTCGCAGAGTGATTCACCGGTAAGATCGTTTTCGTTGCGTGCTACGGAATAAATATGGTCGCGGAGGGTACACGCCTTTGAATCGCGAGTGAAGATTCGCTTGTGTAAGTTGAGGAGCCCACCTGCGATAGGTCCCCGGCCGGCTGTAGTGACGAATTGACGCAGATTGTTTGATGGATATACACGGCTGTCATTGTCGAAAGCAAGTTCGGAATCCCATACCGGCCCGGTATGGATAAGGTCGTCGCCACGTTCCTTATACATGTGCACGCTCCAGATGCAGTCGGCATTTCCAAAAATCTCCTCACATATGAAGTAGCGCAGATAAGAGTCGAGGTCAAGAACTTGACGATAGCCGGTTTCTTCTTTGTCGAATGTCCGCGACATGACGAGTTCTGTGAATTTGTTCACATAGTCACGGATGTAGTCGAACTGCTGAGGCATGCCGCCATCGTCGGGGCTCTTGATAGTAACCGGTAGATTGGCTTTTTCAGTAGTGAACCAAGTGCCTGCCGGCTCCTCATTTGCGTATGAGTCTATTTCAAAATGATAACCACCTGTAAGGGCTTCTCCTGAAATATCGGTTGGTTCCATTTCTGTAACCGGAATACGTCCCTCTTTTGCCTCGACCTGATCAGTCAACTGATAGCATCCTTTGAACTCGCCGTTAAGCACCACATCGACGGGACGGCAATATGGACTGAAAGCTAACCCCATACGGCGGGAGATCTCGAACGCGAGCACATTGCGGAGCAGCGTCATGTCGCTGTGGTTGTTAATCAGAGTCCATTTCTTGGCTTTTGCAGGGGCATCGAGAACATTCTGCTTTTTGTCGAATTTGATACGCCAGGGTTTCTTCTTGTGCTGGCGTGAAGAGTTTCCGCGTTCGCGGATAGTGCCCGGTGCTGACACATTGAATGTGTTGTTGTCGAGCATTATAATGTTGCAGGTGATATTGGTGACCTTGTCGAACGGTTCCTGGGCATCAACAGTATTCACAATAACCGTCGGGTTATTGGTGAACTGATACATTTTACTTTCGTCGCCCTCTCCCTCGTGACCATAAAATTCAAGCTCAGCCAGATTGCAACGTTTGTCGGAAGGCGATACATAGCGGACATAACGGAACCCCTTGGAGCAGTTTATGTCGGCATAGGTCATCTGGTTTACAACTCCGTCCTCAGTGATAAGGTAAAGAGGAACGGCGTCGAGCCAGTCGGGTGAGTTCGCGCCTTGGATAACTGCCATTTTTACGCGTGCCGGACCCTCCCAGTAATCGTTTCGCGGAGCCCATCCTACGCGTTCGATCACGTGGGGAGTGCCAAGGTCAAGACCGCCCCATGTGTATGAGCGTTGATATGTTGCGAAATATGTGTCCAGATCTCCGTCAAAGAGATTGTCTACGGTATGAACCGTTGTGGAGGGTTGGCCGGTATCGTAGTTGATACATTGCTCTGTGCCTATCGGTGTACCAGTCAGCTTGTCAGCTGCCATACCGGACAGAGCGGCAGCAGAACATAACAAAAGAACGAATGGTTTCATGGTAATGGGTAATAGTAATCGCAAATTGTTATTTAATATAAAAAGTGGTTTTTTAGTTAATATTTATGGACACCATATCACACGGATATACCCGTTATTGCGGTGTCTGGAAGCAGTGACATGCCATCACAGTTATTTTGCGAAATTACGCAAATAATTTGATTCATACAAAATTTTTTTTCGCCAGACACTCCTCAAGGCACGGGAGTAAAAAAATATGCTATTAATTTTTCTATTTAGTTGCAAAGAAAAAAATAAATGCTAACTTTGTGATTTGGAAAGGGGCGCATACGTACCTGTTGAGGTCGTGTGGGGCTTACGTATCATTAATTTACATTATAATCTATTACCAAATGGCTAAAATCCACGGTGCGGTTACCATCGACAGAGACCGGTGCAAAGGGTGCGACCTTTGTGTGGTCGCATGCCCTTGCGGTGTGCTTTCCCTCCAGCCGAAGGAGGTGAACGACAGAGGCTATCACTTTGCGTATCCTGCTAATGAAGATGCCTGCATCGGATGCGCTGCATGTGCTATGGTGTGTCCTGATGCATGTATTGAAGTATATAAAGTAATGGAGAAGTGAGCGCTTCTCGACTTCTCAACTTCTAATTTCCTCAACTTATGAAAGATGAAATAAAACTGATGAAGGGGAATGAGGCCATAGCCCATGCTGCCATCCGATATGGCGCAGACGGCTATTTCGGTTATCCTATCACCCCCCAGAGTGAAGTGCTTGAAACCCTTGAGGCGCTCATGCCGTGGGAAACCACAGGAATGGTGGTGCTTCAGGCTGAAAGCGAGGTGGCTTCCATTAATATGGTATATGGCGGAGCCGCCACAGGAAAGGCTGTGATGACCTCCAGCTCGTCGCCTGGTGTGAGCCTTATGCAGGAGGGTATTTCCTATCTTGCCGCCTCGGAACTGCCAGCCCTTATAGTAAATGTAATGCGTGGCGGTCCCGGTCTGGGTACCATCCACCCATCGCAATCCGATTATTTTCAGGCTACCAAAGGAGGAGGTCACGGTGACTATCATCTGATAGTTCTTGCGCCATCCACCGTTCAGGAGATGGCAGATTTTGTAGGACTTGGATTCGATCTCGCCTTCAAGTATCGCACTCCTTCAATGATTCTTGCTGATGGCGTGGTCGGTCAGATGATGGAAAAAGTAGTGCTTCCGCCTCAGCGTAAGCGTCGCACTGAAGAGGAGGTCCGCCAGCAATGTCCCTGGGCTGCCAATGGGCGAAAGGATGGTCGTCCGAG
Source organism: uncultured Alistipes sp. (assembly GCA_964509345.1). Classification (GTDB taxonomy): domain Bacteria; phylum Bacteroidota; class Bacteroidia; order Bacteroidales; family Muribaculaceae; genus UBA7173. The sequence continues at coordinate 16,605 of CAZDWY010000035.1, read as the reverse complement.
CAACGTCATAACATCTCTTGAGCTCGACTCCGCTGTGATGGAGAAGAATAACGAGCGTTTCCAACGCACATATGCCGAGATTGAGAAGAATGAGGTGCGTTATGAAGCCCGTTATACCGAGGATGCCGACTATCTGATCGTAGCCTTCGGGTCTATCGCACGTATCTGTCTCAAGGCAATAGAGGATGCGCGGAAAGATGGAATCAAGATAGGACTTATCCGCCCCATCACTCTCTGGCCCTTCCCTTATGATGCAATCCGAGAGGCTGCCCGCAACGTAAAGGGTATACTCTGTGTGGAGCTAAACGCCGGTCAGATGATTGAGGACGTACGCATCGCGGTATCCGACAAGGTACCCGTTCGTCATTTCGGACGTATGGGAGGAATCGTTCCCAATCCCGACGAAGTACTTGATGCTCTGAAAAAAGATTTCATAAACAAGTAAGCTCTTTTCATAATGAAACGCGAAGATATTATCAAGCCGGAGAATAAGGTCTACAGCCGTCCCCGCTTGCTCAACGAAAATATCATGCACTACTGCCCGGGCTGTTCCCACGGTGTGGTTCACAAACTCGTGGCGGAAGTCATAGATGAACTTGGTCTGGAGGATAAGGCAATAGGTGTTGCTCCTGTCGGATGTGCGGTATTTGCCTATAACTATATTGACTGCGACTGGATTGAGGCCGCTCACGGTCGTGCACCTGCAGTCGCCACTGCAGCCAACCGCTTGAATCCCGATAATGTGGTGTTTACCTATCAGGGTGATGGCGATCTGGCGGCTATCGGTACCGCTGAGACAATTCACGCATGTACCCGAGGCGAGAACATAGTCATAATTCTTATTAATAATGGTATCTACGGTATGACCGGCGGCCAGATGTCTCCATGCACCCTCGAGGGTGCCAAGACAGCCACCACTCCCTATGGTCGCCGTGTCGATCTCAACGGCTTCCCGTTGCGTGTGGCCAACGTAGTGAGCCTTCTGGATGGTACATGTTATGTAACCCGTCAGGCGGTGCACACTACTGCTGCAGTGCGTAAGGCAAAGGCTGCTCTTAAAAAAGCCTTCATCAACGCCCGCGACAAGAAGGGAACTTCCTTCGTAGAGATTGTCTCCACTTGTTCTTCCGGATGGAAAATGACTCCGGACAAAGCGAATAAGTGGATGGCTGAAAATATGTTCGCCCACTATCCGCTGGGCGATATCAAGGACACCGATAAAACAGAATGACCCATGAAAGATGAAATTATCATAGCCGGATTCGGCGGACAAGGTGTGCTCTCCATGGGCAAGATACTCGCATATGCAGCCCTTGAAAATGATCTTGAGGTAACATGGATGCCATCTTACGGTCCTGAGCAGCGTGGAGGAACCGCGAATGTGACAGTTATTCTCAGTGATGAGTCCATATCATCGCCGGTACTCGATAAGTTTGACACAGCCGTGATCCTCAACCAGCAAAGTCTTGATAAATTTGAAAGCAAGGTTAAGCCCGGGGGAGTGTTTATATACGATCCATATGGCATCCATCGTGCGCCGACCCGCACAGATATCACCGTTGTCCCCGTCGATGCAATGGAGGCGACTATTGAGATGGGGCAGGCTAAGAGTTATAACATGATTTTGCTCGGAGCTCTGTTGAAGATGCGCCCCGATGTACCCGTAGAGGCAGTAGTACGGGGTCTCAGGAAAGCCCTTCCCGAACGTCACCATCATCTCATCCCTGTCAATGAAGCGGCAATCCGCCGTGGCATGGAGCTGGTGAAAATTTAAGATCCCAGTCTGCGAAATCAGAGGGTAAAAGAGTGGATAACGCATGAGGGTGTGTCAAAATGAACTGATACACCCTCATTTGTATTCGGATGACAAGTATGCAGACGGAATGGTCATGCACGCATGAACCGAGACTGAAAAAAAAATCGTATCTTTGCAGACGACTGCACACGCAAAAAGGCAGTCACAGTGCAAATGAAAGATTTCATATTGATTATTAGGCGTTTCGTGCCTCCATACAAGAAGTATGTTTTTCTGAACATCTTCTTCAATATACTTGCGTCGGTTTTAACAGTGGTTTCATTCTTCCTGATCGTGCCGATCCTGAAGATGCTTTTCCGCGTGGATGAAACTGCCCATTATGTCTACATGCCCTGGGATTGGGATCATGCTAAGGATGTAGTCATGAATAATTTCTATTACTATGTTCAGCAGGTAATAGAAACTGCCGGTCCGACATTGGCGCTTGCAGGACTTGCAGGAGCGCTGGTGATACTTACGGGGTTGAAAGTCGGTGTGACTTACCTCTGTTCTTACATCATCATTCCTATGCGATCTGGCATAGTGCGTGATATCCGCAACTATGTGTTCGATAAAATGCTGCGGCTCCCCATATCATTTTTTACAGAAGCGCGTAAAGGCGATGTGATGGCGCGCATGAGTGGCGATGTGGCGGAAATAGAAAATTCCATCATGCAGTCGCTCGATATGATGTTCAAGAACCCTATCGCCATCATCGTTTACCTTACCATCATGGTGATGCTTTCATGGAAGCTCACTGTGTTTGTACTCATATTGTTGCCGCTTGCCGGTCTGGTCATGGGGCGTGTCGGGAAAGCACTCAAGCGCCAGTCGCTGGCCCAGCAGAATCAATGGGGAGTGTTGATGTCGAATATAGAGGAATGTCTCGGCGGACTGCGCATCATCAAGGCGTTTAATGCCGAAAGGAAAGTGGAGGATAGATTTCACCGCGAGAATCAGGAATTCTACCGTCTTTCAAACAGGATCGCTCGCCGTCAGGCTCTGGCTCATCCCATGAGCGAATTCCTCGGAACCTGCGCAGTTGCTATAGTGCTCTGGTTCGGCGGGACCCTGATCCTTGGTGGTGACGCACATATCGATGCCGCCGACTTTATTTTCTATATGACGATATTTTATTCGCTCATCAACCCAGCGAAAGATCTTAGCAAGGCAATGTACGCCATTCAGAAGGGACTGGCATCAATGGATCGCGTGGATAAGATTCTCGGAGCTGAAAATCCAATCAAGGATCCCGCTCATCCAAAGGAAATCAAGGAATTGAAGGGACATATAACTTACGACGACGTCACCTTTGCTTACGGCGACAATGAAGTGCTACATCAAGTGAGCCTCGACGTCCCGGCGGGAGCCACAGTCGCTCTTGTCGGTCAGTCCGGCTCAGGTAAATCGACTATGGCCGACCTGCTGCCCCGCTTCTACGATGTTCAGAAAGGTCAGATTAAAGTGGACGGCGTAGATATACGCGATCTCCGTGTTCACGATCTGCGCTCGTTCATGGGCAATGTCAACCAGGAAGCGATCCTGTTCAATGATACATTCTACAACAACATAACTTTCGGTGTGGATAATGCAACAATGGATGACGTTATCCGGGCAGCAAAGGTAGCCAACGCTCACGATTTTATCATGGCTTCAGAAAACGGTTATGATACGAATATCGGGGATCGCGGATGTCGCCTTTCCGGCGGTCAGCGCCAGCGTGTGTCTATAGCCAGAGCTATTCTGAAAAATCCGCCTTTGCTTATTCTCGATGAGGCCACTTCGGCGCTCGATTCTGAAAGTGAAAAGCTGGTGCAGGAAGCTCTCGACCGTCTCATGGAGGGCCGTACCACCCTCGTGATAGCCCATAGGTTATCGACAATACGCAATGCCGACATCATATGTGTGCTTCATGAAGGACGCATCGTTGAGAAAGGTACTCATGACGAACTTATCGCGCTCGACGGATATTACAAGCATCTTGTCGACATGCAGAAGTTCTGATTCATGGTATCTTTCCCGATCCGGCTCTGTCTGGCACAGGTAATATAACAACATCGGCTGTCTCGCGACAGCCGATGTTACTTTATCTTTAACCTTAAATCTAATACCATGAAAAAACACAGTGCAAATATAGTAATTATACCTTTAGAACGTTGCTGCGGTTAGTTTGTTCGGGAAAACCGTCTGTTTAACGTTGTTTAACATTTATAGAGCCGTTAACGTTGTTAAAAATTCCTACCTTTATACCCGAAAATGTGGATAATGAGCGTCAGGATGGGAGCAGGCATGCCTCTTCCCCTCGTAACGCACATATAAAGCTTTAGTTTTCAATAAAATATCATCCAATATTTCTGGAGTTTAAAAATATACATTATAAAAGAGTTATGAGAGTTCGAATTTTAGTTATTGACGATGAAGAGTCCTGGTGCGAGATTCTGAAATACAATCTCGAAAAGGAGGGCTATGAGGTAGACACCGCCGACAGCGCTGAAACTGCGCTGGGCTACGATCTGTCGGTCTACAATCTCATGATTGTGGATATAATGATGGAGCGTCTCAGCGGATATGACTTTGCAAAAAGGGTGCGTAATAATCCTGTAATTGAAAATGTGCCTATTATCTTCTGCTCCGCACTCGACGGTGAGGACGATATGGTGATGGGGCTTAATATCGGAGCAGATGACTATATCAAGAAACCGTTCAATATCGGTGAAGTCATTGCCCGCGTTCGTGCCGTGCTGCGTCGTACTCAGTCCATTACCCCGATTGGCATACGTCAGCCCCAGCCGGTTGTCAAGACTAACTATGAACCCGATATAACATTCAAGACATTGCGTCTTGACCGCAATGAGAAAGCATGCTATATCGGAGGCAATGACATTGGTCTTACCAAAACGGAATTCGATCTGCTTCTCTTCTTCCTTACCCACCGGGAGAGGATCCACTCGCGTGCGGAGATTATGAATCAGGTATGGGATGCGCAGGTTACCAACCGCTCGATTGATACCAACGTAGCCCGTCTGCGTAAAAAGCTCGGACCGTACGGCGACAATATTGTGACACGCCTCGGATTTGGATATGGTTTTAAAGCGGAAGTAAACTGATTCACGCATAGAACTCTAATCTTCAATAATTTTTGCCTGATGAAGCGAAAATCGAAATATAAGCTCAGGCTTTTTTTCACTGCAGCCGGCTGTATATGGTTCGTTATTCTCGGATTCGCATACCTTGTTGTGCGCGAGGAACGCAAGTCACGTCGTGAAACCATCGTGGAGCGAATAGATTTGGCGGCAGCCTGCATCGCCGATGCCCAGACCTCCATCAACGACCTTGACGAGACCGTACGCTTTGTCAAAGACTATCTTGAGGATACTTATCTGAGTCAAATGGTGATAAGGGTCTACGATCGCGCTACTAATAAGGTCGTGGCCAGTGTTGGCGACGGCAGATATACTGCTCCTCAGGCGGCTTTCGAGCATGCTCGTGTTACCCAGTCCGACGGCACCAGGCTGTTGAGGCTCATGGAACATGATCTTGGCAAGGATCGCAACAAACTCTATTATTACTCGAGCCGTTATACAGCCGATGGCGCACTGGATATCAGAGTGGCCGTTCCTAAATCAGCCGAGCTCGAAAAGGCTACATCGGTAGATCCTATCATGTGGATTTTTATTCTTACAGTCGGCGCTATAGGAACATTGCTCGCATATATATCCACAAGTCACCAGGCCCGCAACGTTACCCTTCTGCATGATTTCGCCCAGAGGGCTGCCGCCGATAAGGACTTTATCCCCATGGGCGATTTCCCGTCAGACGAAATAGGAGAGATCTCGCGTCAGATAGTCGCAATATACAATTCCCGTATGCAGGCCAATGTGCGTCGCGAACGCGAGCATGTGATTGCCCTGAAAGCCACTCAGGACAAGAACAACATGAAAAAAATGCTTACGGATAATATATCCCATGAGCTTAAAACCCCGATTGGAATCATACGTGCATATGTCGAGATGATGCTTAGTCAGCCCGATATGCCCGAGAAAGACCGCGTACATTTCCTTGAGAAGACGAAGGTGAACGTGGAACGGCTCGTCAGCATGCTCAATGACCTGTCCACAATGACCCGTCTCGACGAATCTGGTGGAAATATTCCCATTAAGGAAATAGATTTCCATAGCATGATTTTCAATCTTGCCGATGATGTGATGCGCTCCGGACTTATACATGGAATGGACTTCCGCTTTAATATCCCGACCGAGTGCAATGTGATGGGCAACGAAGGATTGCTTAATTCAATTCTTCAGAACCTTATAAAGAACTCTGCTGCATATTCGCAGGGAACGCAGATGGGCATAGAGCTGATCGGACGTAACAACCGTTATTTCACATTCTCCTTCTACGATAATGGAACAGGTGTCAGTCAGGAACATATCGCGCATCTGTTTGATCGTTTCTACCGTGTCGATTCCGGCCGTTCGCGCAAAGCAGGTGGCACCGGTCTCGGTCTGGCAATTGTCAAGAGCAGTATAATAACAATGGGCGGTTCGATTACTGTGCGCAACCGTCGCGGCGGAGGACTGGAATTCGTTTTCACTCTGCCTCGTCCGCGTGCAAACGGAGGCTCCGCAACATCCGTTGCGGCCGCTCCCGGCACTCCTCCGCCAGTAGCATGATATATAACGAAATAATGTGAAACGAGGGCGTATCAAATTAAACTGATATGCCCTCGTTTGTATCCCGATGGTCAAGTGCTGTCCGAATGTTTCTCCAGCCTATTTGCGGTTGCTATTTCCCGTAGGCGTATTGGCGGAAGGCGCGGGCGTTTTTCAGGTGCGTCTGATAGTCGGATGTGAAATCGTGATATCCGGAACCATCCGCTTTGGCGCACATATAGATAAAACTATGGCGCGGTGCATCAAGTACCTGATCGATGGTTCTGGCCTCGGGCAGACGAATGATGCCCGGAGGTAGCCCATTCACTACATATGTGTTATATGGCGATTGCGTGGCAAGCATAGCAGAGGTGATCCGTCGGGCTGCAAAGTCACCTGTTGCAAACTTTACAGTTGGATCTGCCTGCAGTTTCATCCCCTTTGCAAGCCTGTTGAGGTAAAGCCGGGCAATTTTGCCGCGTTCGTCGGCGCGGTTTGATTCCTCTTCTACAATAGAGGCAAGCGTCTCGACTTGCAACGGAGACAATCCCAGAGCCTTTGCCTTGGCAAGCCGTTCTGCATTCCAGAAACGTCGGTAGTTGGCACGCATCTTGTCCATAAGCTGTGGGGGAGTGGCCGTCCAATATGTCTCATATGTGTCCGGAAGGAATTCAGATTCCAGTTGCTCTATAGATATAGAATCGCGGCGGCATATCTCGGCTGTGCTTTTTAGAAATTCTTCAGGGGTGAAATCCATGCGCGCTCCCAAGCGGTCGGCGAGCTCCGATAGGGTGCGGACATTGTTGAATGTTACTCTTATCGGGGTTTGCAGGGCCTGATCAATACGCCGCGCGACACGCCAGGCTTTCTCGCCCGGTTCGATTCGATAGGCACCGTGGGCGCTCCCGGAATCGCCGCTCCGGAGCATAGCTACGCTACCTCCGAAGCTATCGCCGAGTGCCGAAACAAGCGAATCTTTCACTTGTGCATCCGTAGCTCCTTTGGGGATATATACCCATACGGCTTCTTCGCCGGTGTAGCGACCGATTATACGTGTGAAATACCATGCGCCGAGCACCACGAAGGCCAGACATACTACTGTTATTATCTGTCTGGTTAATTTTTTTGATCTTTCCATATCGTTGCAAAGATAGTAATTATACCCTTAACGTATCATATCGGATGACTATATAATAATATGAGATTGTCGGGTATTAATCTAAATTAAGATATTTAACGCTCGGTTTTTAACAGTTGCCGATCCGTCTCCAAGTATTGGTTGAACCTATCTAATCGATCTGATTTTTAATGATTTTCACATTATTAAGGTCAAATTTACTTAACTCGGGATGCAGTGTATTAAACATAGTTAATTGATTATGTTAACGTGTACAAGTTGTCTGATTTTGTCTTATATTCGCATTGACGGCAGAGAACACGGGATGTCACAGCCGTCGGAATTTTAACATTTGAGGAGGATAGCCTGTTGTTTCGGTCATAGTGGACATACACCGGATATCCCTCAAAAAAAAGAACTATATCCAATCAGAACAACGAACAAGAACAGAAATTCGATTATGAAAGTGTATATCAAGACAGCTTTACTGGCAATGGGCGTTGCAGTTTGCAGCTCAGCCATGACATTGGCTCTCGACCGTATGCAGAGCCGTTCCGAAAATAATATCGATATGACTTCGGAGGCTGCCGCGTCCGGAGTGAAACGTTCGGGTTTTCTTACAGTGAGCAATGCTGTTACCCCTCCTACAGACTTCACACATGCCGCCGAGAGCACTATCAATGGTGTTGTCAGCATTAAAAGCTATGCCACTCCCCGTGGCTACAGCGGTTCGCAAGGTGGCTCCTATGGCAATCCCTTCTATGATTTCTTTTTTGGAGCTCCGCAGCAGCGCCAGCAACCTCAGCAGCGCCGTCAGGGAGAGTCGCAGGGTGAGCAGCAACGTGGCCTGGGTTCTGGGGTAATCCTCAGCTCCGACGGCTACATCGTTACCAACAATCATGTTATTCAGGGCGCCGACCGTCTGGAAGTCACCCTTAATGACAACAGTATATATAATGCAAAAGTTATCGGAAGTGACCCGACAACCGACGTCGCTCTCCTTAAAATTGAAGCCGATAATCTGCCTGTGATCCCTATCGGCGACAGCGACGCGCTCAAGGTTGGCGAGTGGGTGCTCGCCGTGGGTAACCCGTTCGGATTCACCTCTACCGTGACAACAGGTATCGTTAGTGCAAAGGCCAGGAGTGTCGGTGCGGCTGCTGCCGGCCGTTCGATGGGTATAGAGAGTTATATCCAGACCGATGCCGCTGTAAACCCCGGAAACTCAGGTGGTGCGCTTGTCAATATCAAAGGTGAGCTCGTAGGTATCAATACCGCTATCTATTCCGAGACCGGTAACTATGTTGGATATTCCTTCGCTATTCCATCATCTATGGTTACCAAGATTGTAACTGATATCAAGCAGTATGGAACAGTTCAGCGTGCAGTCCTCGGCGTTATGTTCCAGGAACTTACTCCCCAGATGGCTAAAGAGCAGGGTATTACGGCTACCAACGACGGCATCTATGTGGCTGAGCTTGTTGACCGTGGCGCGGCTATGGAAGCCGGGCTGAAAGTTGGCGACGTGATTGTCGCAATCAACGGTGCTCCTACCCATTCTACCGCTCAGCTTCAAGGCGAGATCAGCAAATATCGCCCCGGCGACAAGATTGATGTGAAATATATCCGCGACAATAAACCTGCGAACGTTTCTGTAACCCTGCGCAACAATCAAGGTGGTACCAAACTTACCAAGCAGAACGACTATTCCGATCTCGGGTGCGCGCTCAAGGAACTTACCGATGAGCAGAAGCGTGAATTCCGTCTTTCCTCAGGAGTTCAGGTTTCCGGTCTTAAAGATGGCAAATTCAAGAATGCCGGAATAAAGGAAGGCTTTATTATTGTGGATATCAACAATGCACGTGTGCGTACTCCTGAAGATGTGGAGGAAGTCTACAGTGCCATAATGAATTCAGGTGATGCCGATAAGGTTATGTTTATAACCGGTATCTACCCCACAGGCAGAAAGGTTTACTACGCCGTAGATCTCTCTGAAGAGTAACCTACCCTGGGAGCCCTCTCTCTATCTCCCGCTTTTACTGAACTATACAGATTATAAATAATTTCATGGTTATAAGTTGGATTTAAAGAGAAAACACACGGTTTCCATAGCTTAGATAAATAGTTAATGTATCGCCGTCCGATGTCACTGCCGTCGGACGGCTTTTTTTATACATTTTTCTTTTGCCGGGGTGAGGGTGTTTTTTTGTTTGGTCTCTTGACGTATTTTCACTAACTTTGTAGTCAAACAATTATTCTTTCAAAATAACAACCATGAATTATCGTACATTTCTATCGGCGGTGGCATTTGCCGTAGGTACCGCAGCTGCTTCGGCATTTGGTAATTTCGCAGCTGTAGCTGACGATGGCACGACCGCTCCGGCCGATACCACAGGATTTGCATTCACTGACGTAATAGTAATACCCACAACTTCGGTCAAGGATCAGAACAAGAGCGGAACATGCTGGTGCTTCGCAGGAACTTCAATGTTTGAGGACGAGATTGTGCGCCGTGGTGGTGAGCCATTGGATCTCAGCGAAATGTTCACTGTGCGGAACTGCTATCTTGATAAAGCCGACAGATATGTACGCATGTATGGAGGTACTAATTTCGCTGCCGGCGGAAGCATCATGGATGTACCTTATGTCTGGAAGCATTATGGAGCTGTTCCCGAAAGCGTATATTCCGGATTGAACTACGGGGAGGAAAAGCATGTGCATGGCGAACTCGATGCCATTCTCAAGGCTTACCTCGATGCGGTAGTGCGTAAGCCCAACAAACGTCTGTCAACGGCATGGCGCAAGGGTGTGGAAGCTATTCTCGACGCATATCTCGGTGAGGTTCCCGAAACATTTACAGTTAACGGCAAGACGTTTACACCAAAGACATATGCTGAGTCACTCCCGATTAACCCCGATGATTATATGGCCTTTACCTCATATACTCACCATCCCTACAACGAGCCTTTCGTGCTTGAGGTGGCTGACAACTGGCTCTGGGCTCCATACCAGAATGTTGAACTGTCTGACCTCAAGGAAATTGTCGATAATGCTCTTGCAAACGGTTATCCGGTAGTCTGGGCTGCCGATGTGAGCGAAGGTGGTTTCAAGTGGAAAGAGGGATTCGCTGTTATGCCTAAGAAACGCACCGAAGCCGATATGGACGGAACCGAGCTGGCCCGTTGGGTTCATCTGAGCGATCAGGAGCGTAACGATAAGCAATATGATGTTAAAGGACCGGTTGACGAGATAGAAGTTACTGCAGAATTGCGCCAGGAAATGTTTGATCGTCAGGAAACTACAGATGACCACGGTATGGAAATCGTAGGTACGGCAACCGATCGCAAAGGTAACCGCTACTACAAGGTTAAGAATTCATGGGATACCAACCAGATATACGATGGATTCTTCTATGTATCTGAACCATATTTCCTTGCAAAGACATTAAGTGTGCTTGTGCATAAGGATGCTGTGCCTTCTAAGATAGCAAAGAAATTGAATAAGTAATTCTATTTTCTGACATCGTATGATGGCGGAAAAAGTTTGCAGACATATCACCCTGCTGTTATTGCTGCTCCTGGCGGCAATAACAGCAGGGTGTTCTCATATTGAAAAGCTGCGCTTTGCCGATAAACTGTTTCATAACGAGACATATGATATCTCTCCCGACAGTATCAATCTTCATAACGGCGTGATTCTCAGAGCCGATGGCGACACAGCGCTTCTGGTGAGGGTTGACGGGACTACCATTAGGACAATTCATCCGGAACTTTCCGGACATAATGATAATGATGGATTTGTTTATTCTTCTGACTATCCGGTTCTGAACGCGCTGGTGAATATGGAGAGGCAGAGAGAAACTGCTTCATCTTATTCATTTTCAACGCCCTACGAAATATATCTTAATCCTTTTGCAGGATCGCAATTTGCAAAGTTGCTGATGGAAAGGGAGCGGAACGGTTATGTTGTTCCGATGGAAACGCGTCGCTATTCGTGGCCGGTAATCAACGAGAACGCGCAGTGGATAATAGCGGCATGCGAATTGTTTAATCTCAACGGCGACAGAAAGTTACTGCAAAAAATCGGTGAGGTTGCAGAAAAAGTAAGCAATGAGGAAAGGCGCGTATGCATTTCTCCTTCGAGTGGTCTTATAACCGGTGTACCACGCTATATGATAGGAACTTATAGTCCTTTCCCCGAGTGGATGAACGATGCGGTATCTCTGATGGAGTGTGTATCATTTACCACTAATGTGGCTTGGTGGTGGGCTCAGAATTCCCTTGACCGTGTAACAACCTCAATGTCAATAAAAAAGGAGATTTCACATCTTCCTGCCACAGCCTTTGATACCGACAGTCTCAGGACAGCAGTTTTCCGTGAGTTCTGGAATCCGGCGCAGGGACATTTTTCTGCGATGCTTTATGGTAATCCGTTGGGCCCCATCCAGTTATCGGCATCGGATAATCTCGGGCAGGCAATGGCTGTCATAGCGGGTTTTCCCCTTCCGGAAATGTCGGAGATGATAATGGAGATGAATCCGTCGCCAGTGACCGGTATAAGTCTTTTTACTCCGCATTTAGCTGCAACATATGTGCAACGTACCGTAGCTGAGGCACTTGCGCAAACGCTTTGGGCAATAGCAGCAAGTCGTACCACGAATAAGCTGGCCTATGAGAATGCAGTGGGAGCGTTGATTTACACGATAGCGAATGACATTCTGGCAGGAAGACAGCATTTACCATATATAAATCAGCCACTTACAGGGGTTATATTGCGAGGGTTCTACGGTTTGTCGACCGCCTATGACGGGTTGCGCTTTGCTCCTTCAGTTCCCCGGGGTATGCCTGGATCAATGAAGATCGAAAAATTACATTACCGTAATTCGGAATTGACTGTAATACTGCATGGTACGGGTAGCGAGGTGGTGGAATGTCTGCTTGACGGCAAGAGTTCCGAGCCCTTTTTCCCTGCCTCCGAGGAGGGGTTGCACACGCTTGAAATAACTCTTGCAGATAATAGCGATGAGGTCGGGAGGGTGAATAAAACCGCTCCCGGGGTACTCGCTCCACCCCCTTCCACTATATGGCAGACCCCCCGCGAGGCTACCTTTATGCCCCTTCGGGACCCCTCCGGAGACCGTTCCACTTTTTCGGCCGACAAGTCGGGGGGAGTGCGCTATCTTTTCCTCGACGGAGTGATCATTGAAGAGATGATGACGAGCCATTACGAGCTTTTTGATTCGCCGGATGTAGTCAATGTTCAATTCTGTACTTTGACCGGAAACCGTTGGATGGGATTTTCGACAGCGCCCCATCTTTTTATTCCGCCCGGAAAAGAAAAGATGGTTCGGCTGGCAGATGTTGTGAAAGGGGGAACCAGAATTATCGAAGACCGGAAGATGGCGGAGAAGTTCGTTGAGTCGAACCGCAACAAAAATCCGAGGATAAAATTTGATGTGGAGATAACCGAAGGGGGGCGGTATGCTGTAGATGTGCATTACCTGAATGGTCTCGGAATCGTGAATTCAAGAAGACGGACGGCGGTGAGACGTCTGGGTGTGGATGGCAACATGGCAGGTGTGTTTGTCTTTCCACAACTTTCGGCGGCGGATTGGGATAATTCTCCGGACCGTGAGTGGCAGAACCATACGGCGTATACCAATCCGCTTGTGGTAAATCTCGATGCCGGAACGCACACCCTGGAGTTGCGTTATTATCAGCCGACACCGGTTTATGTCGATCCTACGGCAAACACTGTGTTGGCAGACTATGTGAGGCTAATAAAGTTAAAAGATTAATAGACTATAAAGCTGAAAGTTAACAGGCTTATAAGAATAGAGAGATTTGTGATTATGAAGAGATTTTCATTAATGGGACTGGCTCTGATGGCGGGTGCATCGCTTTTCGGAGCCAGGAAGGCACCGATGATAACCAATGTGGAACCACCTTACTGGTGGGTGGGGATGGCAAACGATACGCTGCAGCTCATTGTGACCGGCGACGGAATTACCGAGGCCGAGGTGACGGTAGATTACCCTGGTGTGAGGCTTGTTGAGCAGACGAGCCTTGACAGCCCGAATTACAAGTTTCTTTATTTTGTAATCGGGAGCGATGCGAAGCCAGGGAAGATGCCGCTGCGGTTCTCGAAAAACGGTAGGAAGGCAGTATATGATTTTGAGCTGAAACAGCGCGACATGCGTCCGGAAGAGTACAAAGGTTTTTCGGCTGAGGATGTGCTGTATCTGCTTATGCCTGATCGCTTTGCGCGTGGCGACCGCAAAGGTGCGGATGAGTTTGCGGGTCTGAACTATCCTGTCGGATACGACCGTTCAAAGCCTTCTACCCGTCATGGCGGAAATATAGCCGGTATCCGCGAGCATCTTGATTATCTTGACTCGCTTGGTGTTACAGCAATCTGGGCTACCCCGGTACTGGAAAACGATATGCCGGGAGGATCTTACCATGGATATGCCACCACGGACTATTACCGCATCGACCCTCGGTTAGGCACGAATGAGGACTGGTCGGCTCTTGTGGCGGATGCTCATGCGAGGGGAATGAAAGTAGTTATGGATATGATTTTCAATCATTCCGGTTCGGCTCACCGGTGGATGAAGGATATGCCGTCGGCGGATTGGTATAATCATCCTGACGGTAGTGAACTTACGAATTTCCGTCTGAGTACGGTGCATGACCCGTATGTTTCTGATTATGATCTGGATCATACGGTGAACGGCTGGTTCGTGCCGGATATGCCTGATCTGAACCAACGTAATCCGCATCTGATGAAGTATCTGACTCAGAATTCCATCTGGTGGATAGAGAGCTCTAAGATAAACGGCATCAGAATGGACACCTATCCGTATGCTGATATGGCGGCAATGGCAGGCTGGGCACGCGACGTTATGCGTGAGTATCCCAACTTCAATATCGTTGGGGAATGCTGGTATGGCAATGAGGCAGGGTCAGCTTTCTGGCAGTCCGGTAACCGTCTGAACCGGTTCGAGACGAATCTGCCGACGGTAATGGATTTCAAGATCAGCATCGACGGGCATAAGTTTTTCGATGAGGAGACAGATCCCTGGAACGGACTGAACCATATCTATGACCATCTGGCGCTCGATTACCTGTATGCTGATCCGCAGCGGGTGCTGACGTTTCTTGACAATCATGATACGGATCGCTTTTTGCTGGAACTGCCTGAAGATCTGGGGAGCTGGAAACAGGCGATCGCTTTTCTTCTTACATCGCGAGGCATTCCGCAGCTTTATTATGGGACAGAATTGTTGATGAACGGAACCAAGAAGATAACTGACGGTTATATCCGGCTGGATATGCCAGGAGGATTCGAAGGTGACGCGCACAGTGAATTCAGTTCGGCCGGGCGTACCGCGCTTCAAAATGAGGCGTGGGATTACATGAGTAATCTTCTGCAGTGGCGAAGAGACCCAGAGGTAAATGAGGTAATAGCACATGGGAGGCTTAAACATTTCATGCCTCAGAATGGGATGTATGTCTATGAGCGTCGGCTTGGTGACCGGCAGATAGTTGTTATTTTAAACGGGAAAAGTGAGGGGAATGAGGTGACCATGGAGAGGACGCTCGAGGTGTTGCCATATGGGAGCCGGTTGCGCAATATGATGACCGGGGAGGATGTGGTGATAGAGGATAAAATGGCTTTCGATCCGAGAGAGGTTATGATTCTTCAGAATTTCTGAAAGATAAGATCGGGCGAGCTCGCCCGATAACTCAACGAATGGACCGGGTAACTCAACAAAAGCGGATAACTCAACTAATGGACCGGAGAGCTCAACCAAGGATCGGAGAGCTCAACAATGATATAAACAAAACCTGAGATATATTAACAAGAGCTGATGAAACGGATAGGGATACTTTCTGATACACATTCGTGTTGGGACGACAGGTTCGCGTTGCATTTCAAGGATTGCGACGAGATCTGGCATGCCGGTGATATCGGATATATTGATGTGATTGAGCGGTTGGAGGGGATCTGTCCGGCTGTCAGGGCTGTGAAGGGTAATATCGATCACGGGGTGGTGGCGCGCCGATGTCCGGAACTTCTGGTGTTCACGGTAGAGGGGGTGAGGGTTCTGCTGACGCATATCGGCGGTTATCCCGGAAGATATAGCCGTGGTATGAAAGAGTTGCTGAGAGGGGAGGGGATAAAACTTTTTGTATGTGGTCATAGTCATATATTGAAGGTGATGTATGACCGGGAACTGGATATGTTGCATATCAATCCCGGAGCTGCCGGGGTGCATGGCTGGCATAAACAGCGCACTCTCGTGAAGCTTACCATCGACGGGGAGGATATGAAAGATCTTGAGGTGATAGAACTCGGGGCTGCAGCGCAGCTTCCGAAAGCATAAATTGAATAAGAAGTAAGAAAATGAGAAAACTGATAATGGCTGTGGGATGTGTAGTGGCTGGGGCATGTATGTTTACGGGTTGCAAGACCACGGAGGCTAATTATTCGGCTGCATATGAGATAGCCCGTCAGAAACGTGATGCGGGTCTGACAGCTGAGGCGGCTGAAGGGATCAAACGTGAGGAGGCGATTGCCGGAACCGTGTATAAGGGTGACAGTATTCCTCTGAAGGGGATGTATGTGAAAAGGGTAGAGGGTGCCGAGGCGAAGATGTATACAGTTGTGGTAGCTTCCTTCAAGCAGCTTTTTAACTCGCGGTCGGTAATGAAACGGCTGCAGGATGGGGGCTGGGAGGAGCCAGTGTTGCTTCAGGATCCCAAGGAGCAGATGTATTATGTGGGGGCTAAGAGTACGGCTTCGCTTGACAGCGCGGTGAGCGCTTTGCGTGAGATAGAGCAGAATGCTCCGTTGCAGATGAAAGCACCTTGTCCTTTTATTCTCAGGAAGTAAAAGTTGGAGGGTGTGTCATAACGGCTCATCTGGGTCGTCGCTATCGACATTCGGCTCCTACCATCTGAACCATTCTGACAGCACCCTCGCCATGCGGATAAAAAGAGAGCGTATCAGTTTGTTGATACGCTCTCTTTTAATTT
>CAZDWY010000034.1:0-25126 GCA_964509345.1 uncultured Alistipes sp. | reverse complement strand
CCCTGAAAGCGTCGCAGGTGCGGAATATCGACCCGATATTGTTGAGGCTCCGTACGTTATCGAGCACCACCGTTACCGGCAGTTTCTCCTTGGCGCGAAATTCCTCAACAGTGTCGCGCCCCATTTCCCATATAGTCTTCTTCTGCATTCTGCTCTTTGTCTGTCAACACCAGAAAGCGGTGCTTTCCGGTTGATGTTTAGTTATAACGATGCAAATATACAACAAATTTCCGACAGACCGCCTCCCCCACCGCCATCTTAGATGGAGATGTTTAATCTGTCGCCATTCTACTTCGGGAGAGATTCATTTTTACGGATTGGGGAGAATACGTAAATTTGCACTTGGGAACTGGCGGAACAGGATATGTAAACTGCCGGAACAGGATGTGTAAAGTTTCCACGATGTAGGATTATGACATGAAACTATTCATAGACAGACTTATAGTATCAGTAATTGCGGCGATCTCCATGGTGGGATCACAGATTGCTGCGGCGCAGGATGAGCATCCGGACAATAACTTTGTGACAAGCCGCGCGGATTACGAGGGCTCGGACCATATCAGACTGACTGCGCCACCTGAAGGATATGTACTCGTGTGGAACGACGAATTTGATTCGCCCGCTTCGCTTACGGAGAAGTGGCGCCCCGTCAGCTGGGAACCGCAGCGGGTCAACCACGAGCTCCAGACCTATCGGCCGGGAGATATGACTATCGAAGATGCCGACGGTATGGAACGTCACACTGCAGAAGTTGCCGACGGAACGCTGCGGATAAATTGCTTCAAGGGTACCGACGGGAAGATATACTCGGCGCGCATGGATTCGAAAGATGACGAATCGCCCTACAACGGTCTGGCCGGCTGGACCTACGGCTATATCGAGGCGCGCATACGCATCCCTTCGGGGCTCGGGACATGGCCGGCTTTCTGGATGATGCCTGCAGATATCGACTGGTCGAAAGAGGGATGGCCCGAATGTGGAGAGATCGACATAATGGAGGCTGTCGGCGCCGATCCCGACATAGCGGTATGCTCGCTCCACGCCTTAGGACACTATCACGCCAACAACACTCAGGTGAGCGCCCGCCGGCATATCGAAAACATGGAGAACGGCTGGATCGTATACTCCATGCTGTGGGATGAGAATCATATCGAGATGTATGCCGACGGAAGGCAGATCCTCAACTATCCCAACGATCACACCGGTAAGGTCAACTGGCCCTACGACCGTCCGTATCACCTGACGCTGAATCTCGCATGGGGTGGCGACTGGGGCGGCTATAAGGGTGTGGACGAATCGGCTCTCCCGGTGGCGATGGAGGTAGACTATGTGCGTGTATATCAGAAACCATGAGGCTACAACGAACAGTTTATTACTGAGATGGAAAAGGAAATTTTACCCGAATGGATTTACGGAATGGATTGCGCGGTTACGGTGGTTGACACCGCTTGCCGCATAATCTATATGAACGAACGGTCGAGGCAGACCTTCGCAGCCCGCGGCGGCGCGGAACTTATAGGCCATAACATAATGGATTACCACAACGAGCGGTCGCAGGCGATAATTCGCCGCCTGCTTGAAGAGGGGGGATCGAATGCCTACACCATCTCCAAAGAGGGGAAGCGCAAGATGATCTATCAGACCGTATGGCGCAGGACCGACGGCAGCCTCGGTGGACTCGTGGAGCTGTCGATGGTGATTCCCGACGAGATGCCCCACTACATCCGCAGCTGAATCATACCCGACAATCAACCATCTGCCCCGGCAAGGTGTTTTTGTGATAGAATAATAAAAATCACCTGAAAAAATATTGCCTGAATTATGGAAAACAATGACAGCAAACAGATAGTCAACGAGTTTGAAGAAAAAGTAAAGAAAGACCTCACAGAGTTCCTGCAGAAGAAGGGCGCGCTCGATCCTCATGTGCCCGAATGCCCCGATGTCGAGGAACGCTGGGGCGAGATAGCCCGCGCATACCTGCCCGACGGTGCCAGAGAGTTTCAGCAATATCCCGTAGTATCGCTCGGCTGGATGATGCTCATCGGCATGACAATGTCGTTCTATTGGGATACCGATTGGGAAAAAATATTCCAAGATGAAGAATCTCTACGAGGATCTGCGCGACCGCAAAGGTTACGACAATATGGATGAAGCTGTAGTGGAGGATATTCTCGGTTACCGCGACGAACCCGCGCAGAAGGTGACGGAACTGGTGGCAGAATGCGCCTCACGCGTCTACAGCCTGCTGAGCCACGAACAGGTGGAACCCGGCACTGAGGCTGCCCTGGGATGCTACATCGCCGCTCTCCACCAGCTTTATCTCGCCGGCATGGCAATGGAGCTAAACGCCCTCGGCTATCATATGACGCCCCTCAACCAGAATTGACCGCGAGGGGACTAATTCGCGAGATGGGGAGGAAGAGGATGTGCTATAATATGACTTTATGAAGAGAAATACTGCCCCGACGGTAAAGACCGCCGGCAAATCCGCCAGGCTATGGAACAGGGAATATATCAAGGTGATGACCTGTAATTTCCTGCTCTTCTTCGCCTTCTATCTTCTCACTCCCCTTCTGCCGCTCTATCTCGATGAGCAGTTTCATGCCGATAAGGACCTGATAGGGCTTGTTCTGTCGGGCTATGTGATCGCCACACTGCTGATACGGCCGTTCAGCGGATTCGTTGTCGACACCTTCGACCGCAAGCGCGTCCTGACCCTCTGTTTCCTCTTCTTTTTCATCTGTTTCACCGGATATATCGGAGCGGGTACGCTGCTGATGTTCGCCATCGTACGCACCCTGCACGGCATTCCGTTCGGCGCGACAACCGTTGCCAACAGTACGGCGGCTATCGACGTGCTACCCTCAGAGCGACGCAACGAGGGGATAGGCTACTACGGGCTCAGCAACAACATAGCCATGGCCGTGGCTCCAAGCGCGGGAATATATATCTACCACGCTACCTCAAACTTCTCCCTGCTGTTCTGGCTGTCGCTCGGGCTCGCCTTCGCCGGATTCCTCTGTTCCACATCCGTCAGGTTCCCCTCGCGCGCCAAAGTGGAAGGGAAACCTAAATTCAGCCTCGACCATTTCTTCCTCTGCCGTGGATGGTTGCTGGCGGTGAACATCTGCTTTTTCGGACTTTGCTGGGGAGTTATGAGCAACTATGTGGCTATATACGGCAAGGAGCAACTCAATATCACCGACGGCACAGGGCTCTTCTTCATGCTCCTCTCAACAGGGCTTGTGATCTCGCGCCTTTTCGGTGCGCGAAGCCTCCGCGCAGGCAAAATGACCCGCAACGCCACCGTCGGGGTGCTTGTCTCCCTTGTCGGATACGGAATTTTTGCTTTCATCGGACAGCCGTGGGCATACTATACGGCGGCCCTTCTGATAGGGCTCGGCAACGGACAGATGTATCCGGCATTTCTCAATATGTTCATCGGCGTGGCGCGCCACGATCAGCGCGGAACAGCCAATTCATCCATCCTTATCGCATGGGATCTCGGCATGGGCATCGGCATCCTACTTGGAGGCGTCATAGCCGAAAACATCGGGTTCAGGGCGGCTTTCCATTTTGTAGCCTTTATGCAGGCTGCCGGCGCACTTCTCTTCATCCTTGCCACAGCTGCCTTCTTCCGCCGGCGCCGCCTCGACATCCCATCCGCTCAGCCTCAGGAAGCCGTGAGCGACCGGTCAGCCGAGCGTACGGTATAACGCGAGATATTCGCCAGCCATGCGGCTCACCGTAAACCGGTCGAGAACATAATCCCTCCCGAGGGCAGCCTGTGTCAGAGCCTCAGGATAGTTGTCTATCACCTTTTCCAGAGCGTCGGCACATGCCTGTGCACTCCCCGATGTGAACGATGTGCAGAACCGGCCTTCACCGGCTACCTCCCACGGACCGCCCTTCTCTGGAACAACCAGCGGCAACCCTGCCACCAACCCCTCAGCCACCGTAAGCCCGAACCCTTCGAAGCGCGAGGGATGACACATTATGTCGAAATCTTTCAGATGGGAATAGATCTGCTCACGGGTGCGCAGTCCCTCGAAAACCACCCTGTCGGCAACTCCTGCCGTGCGTGCGCGCTCTTTAAGAGCCTCCATGTCGGCACCGTCACCGATGAAAGTAACCGTTGCGTCGACTCCCTTTCCGCGCAATATTGCCAGAGCATCTATAAGTATATCCTGCCCCTTGAGGTCTGATGCCAGCCGACCGACCTGCACAATTTTTACCGGGCGGGAAAGCGGCAACGCCTGACGCTGCCCGATTTCCTTTGCCACAATACCATTTTCTATCGTCACCACCGAGGCTTCCGGATCGCGCGCCGTCACATCTGCCCGTACCGCCTCGGATATTGCAGCCTTCCGTATGCCTTTTACATACTGAAGCGGAACCGCGAGCGAATGGACAGTATAAACCACCCGGTTGCGCATCACCCTGATCAAAGCCGGCAGCTTCACCGAGTGGGCATGAACAGCATCGGGACGCTCTTTCAGCAGGAATCTGTTCAGCCGGAAAAAAAGCGGCAGCGGATTAGCACCGGGGCGGCGACGGAAATATGACACCTTCACCTCAGGCGACAGCTTGCCTACCAGATACGGCTCCACATCATCGTTGACAATCAGCAACGACACATCATTACCTGCCGCAATCTGCTCATTGACCAGATCGACAAGCATCGTTTCCGCCCCCCCTGTGCGAAGGGAGAATATTACATGCAGTATCTTCATTGTCGGGCATGATGGCGGTGCGGCAATGCACCGCCGGGTTGTTGTAGGGACATGCCTTTGGCATGTATCGCGGGTAATACGCCGCCAATACGTTGGCAACCAGGTGAAACATGCCTTCGGCATGTCCCTACGTTGATTAACCAGACACATCCTTATGACACAAATTTAGCACATTTTCCCCTCATACGAAAATTTCCGCCCCCAAAGTAGATCGTGGGAACAGGAGCGCGCTTGAGCACCATAGCCGTAGAATCCCCGGGGCGTAGGGACATGCC
This sequence comes from uncultured Alistipes sp., assembly GCA_964509345.1. GTDB lineage: Bacteria > Bacteroidota > Bacteroidia > Bacteroidales > Muribaculaceae > UBA7173. The sequence continues at coordinate 20,118 of CAZDWY010000034.1, read as the reverse complement.
TTCGGCATGTTTCACTGGTTTCCAGCAATTTACTATCCATAAAAGAATAACGGCAAGTGAGCGGGAGAACGGCAGAGCGGACGAAAAACCCCACTTCCCGGAATCTCGTGCACCGGGGAGTGGGGCTTTCTATTGTGGGAATGTTACCTCAGGCAATCAGTTTATCTGAGGTATACGGTTCTGACCGTTGCGCCGTTGCGCACGATGTAGAGACCGGGAGCAAGATTCTCAAGTTCATCGAGGTCGCAACCATGGCGAACCACGATTCCCCCGACGGTGTATACATCCACCTTACCGTCTAGGTCAGCGAGCACATCCTCCAGACTTAACAAGCACAAAATCCGACATGTAGCCGACAGATTCGAGCCGTCGGTGGTCGATACGGTTATGACTGCGTCGCCGATACCGGTGATGGTTACCGTTCCCTCTTGCGATACGGTGGCAATACTTTCATCGGATGAGGTCCATTCAAGAGACTGCCCGGAGGCTTCCATAGGAGCCACGGTAGCTGTGAGAAGGAATGTCTCGCCAACTTCGCTTATTATAATCTCATCGGCAGACAGCGCTATGGAAATAGCCAGAGGCGCGATAACTGTCACTGTAATGCGATCGCTGATACCGTTGTTGGCGGTTGCAATGATCTCGGTAGTCCCGATCCCTGTAGCGGTGACGTTTCCATCGTTGTCTACGGTCGCTACATCCGTATCAGATGAGCTCCATTCCACTCTCTTATCGGTAGCGTCATCCGGATAGACCGTAACAGTAAGCTGCGACATCTCGCCAAGTCTTACCGTCATATCCTCCTGATCAATCTGGATGGATTCAACCTCTGTAGCTACTACGGTCACTGCACAGGTGGCGGTTGCTTCGCCGCACGAAGCGGTGATAGTAGCATTTCCAAGGGCTAAGGCGGTAACTTTGCCGTTGGCATCGACTGTGGCTACTGATTCATCCGAAGAGCTCCAGATTACCGCTTTGTCGGTGGCATCCTCCGGCAGGACTATGGCGGTAAGGCTTACGCTTTCACCCACTTGTATATTTAAGGACTGAGAGCTTAAATCTATAGCTTCTACCAGTATAGCCTCAACAGTTATCTCACAGTAGGCGCTTATACCGGAACCATCCGCTGCTGTAGCAGTGATCCGCGCTGTACCGATGGAAAATGCTGTCACATTACCATTGTCGTCGACATTCGCGACTTCAGGATCAGAACTTGTCCATTCCACCGCAGGAACAGCGGCGTCCGCCGGATCGAACGTAGCTGTGAGTTTCAATCCTTCGCCAACTCTTATAGTAGCACTGTTTTGAGAAAGTTTAATTGTTGTTACGGGAATCGGTAAATCTCCCAATTTGATTTCAGAATCAGGGGTGGTGATATTAACGCCGTCTACCGAACTCAATTTTATATTCTCAATGCGGATCTGCTTTCCTCCCGGTGTCATACCCTCTATTCCCAACGAGAATAAGATTCCGTCATTACCCTCAAAGGTTGCATTTTGCAGTGAGAAAATTACAACACGGTAGCGATTGGCGCCTACTTTTGCCAAAGTTGCAGAGTGAGCGGCGGCTCTATCCGAAAGCGTCAGCAATGATTCATCGGTACTGAGCCCCTCAGGACATACCACGTCAAGTTGCAATGCTGCTATCGGTTCCTCATTGATGAGGGATGCATCTATATAAAATTTTCCATCAGTATAGCGCCCCGTAAACGACAGTTCATTGGGACTGTAGAAATTGCCAGTCACATTTACGCTCTTCATCCTGTTGTCCGGATCATTGCAGTAAATATTCATCGTTGTGGCAAACTCCCCGAACTGAGGTTTTCTGACTGAGATACTTATATCTTTCCCCTCATAAGGATTCATTACTAATGGAAACGAAGTGTTACATTCAGCTACATCGTTGAGGAACACAACCTTCTCGACAGTCAGCGGCACTTCGCCATAATTGTATATCGGGAAGGTGAATTTATTGTCGCCGCTCAGCGGAACGTTGCCTATCGCCCAGTCAGATGATGCTGACAGTCGCGGAGAACTGATCTGTATACCACCGCCATATACCTGCGAGGTCATATTCTCACCTGCAGCGTTGGCGAGAACCGTCTTTGAAGGCATCAGAGAATAATAGCCTGTAGAACCTTTCAGTTTCAGACGGAAGCTGAGAAGTTCGCCTTCATTGCCATCAACAGCCTTATTGTTAAGCCCGAACATAACTATGCGCAGACTACGGTCGTCGCCGACAGTGTTCTCAACACTCAAAGCTGATGCGCGTGCGCCCTTGAGTATGCTGCCTTCTACAAATTCAAGCTCCTCAGGCAGCAAAATAGTGAAATCCGCGCCGGCGATAGGCTCCATATTGTTCATGCTCACGCTTACAGTCACCTCTTCATAGCTGACCCCTGTTGCACTCCCCACATGCAGCTCGTTGACCGAGAAAGGTACAGCCTGAATGCGCACAGACTGAGCTCGTCCCACCCCGTCACTCACCGGAATGAAGCGCCCGTCTATGCCGGCGCTGCGCACAGTGGGGCGGTAATGCAACTCGATCCAGGCCGATTCACCCTCGGCGAGCGACTGCGGCATAACTGCCGTCAAACCCTCCACGCCTGTAACGGTGTAATCGCTCAGATGAAGTGTGGTTGTTCCGCTGTTGCGTACCTCCACTTGCCGCACTACCTCACTCTGCAGCGGTACACGCCCGAAATCTACATTTATGTCGCCTAATTCCAGCCGTGGGGCGAGCACACTCAGTGTGCCATCGATGGTTTGCGATGCTATTGCCGACCCGCGGCTGCCGCTAAGCTTCACCTTTGGCGAGAGAGTGAAGTGACCGGGATTGTCGCCGAGCGCCAGCTTAAAGGTAAGCAGCTCGCCATCGCCTGCCGGAATAGTCTTGAGTGAGGTGTTGAACAGCACAATCACAAAGTCGCTCCCATTCATGTCAGCTGTCACGCTATGTCCGGACAGACGGCTGCCGTTAAGCGTCACACTATCAGCCACAGGCTCGACACCATCGGGCAGCGGGACGCGGATTTCAGCCGCAGCCACATCGGCAGCATCGGTGCTCAGATCAACCTCTACCGTGACCTGCTCTCCCGGCGTGCCCTGGGCTCCCTTCACCGTTACGACATTTGCCGCATGGAGGGTCGGCAGACCCATCCATAGCGACAAAGCCGCAATCAGTAGTTTTTTTACGCGCATACTCATTTCTTGATCACTTTATGGGTCTGCACGATTGTTCCGTCGATTGTCAGCGTGAGCATATACATACCTTCCGACAGTGAGCCGCCGTTGATCGTGACATTATGCTCACCATACCCCAGAGTGACACTGTGGCTCAACATCTTGGCGCCCGACAGGTCATGGAGCGAAAGCTCTACCGAGTGGTCGCCTTCGGTTCCTATTGCAACCGGCACATTGATAACATCGACAAACGGATTGGGTGTCGGTGTCTTCATCTGCTGCATCACCACCTCACCTATGCCGCTGAGCGAACCGTCGATTGCCACTATACGGTTGCCGGTCGTGTCAACGAGGATAAGGTCCGACAAACCGGCGTCGCTGATCGACAGCAAGCCGTGACGACCCGCTTCGAGTGTCTTTCCGCTAAGCGAGAATGCAACAAAACGATAAGCCTCATCGTTAACCCAGTCGCCGGTATTCTCCATGCCGTTCAGAGCCGGAAGAACAGCGATTTCTGTAGCGCCACGCATGCCGTTGAGTTCTACCTGAACGCCCGCCAGTTCTACCGGGCTGTCAACATAGAGTATGCCATCCTCGATGGTGTAGGTGGCAACGTTCATAGCCGAAGCCATGTCGCTTACGCCGGCAGGAGCCATGATGATATTTACAGTTCCCACAACATCGAGAATATCGATATCCGTGTCACCGTTGACGTCGGCAGCGTCGAAGATAAAGGGCTTAGGATCGCGGCCAACCATATAGTTGACCTCCGTGACAACGTCAGCCACATCAACAGCGCCCGAACCATTGGCATCTCCCTTGCCGGCAGCGCGCGGAGTGGCAGCGACTACTTTCGAGGGGGAGTTCTCAACGAAGTTGGTACGCATCACGCGGTAGTAGTAATAGTAAGTCGTTCCCGGCTCAATATCGTAGTCTACATACTGCTCTGCATCCAGCAGGCGTTCGTTGATTCTGATGGTATCGTTCGCTACGGTCTTACCCGTTTCCTCATCATAATAAGAAGTATAGCGATACATGTTGTAACCCAGCAGGTCATCGAAGTTCTCATCGGGTCGCTCCCATGTAAGAGTGACGTTCCCTACTCCGGTCTCTGCCATAAAGCCCGAGCTCATTGAGCCAGCAGCCTGAACCATCAGCGCGAATCGCTTGTTCTCAACCGGAATTTCCATATTGTCAAGGTCTCTCGCACCGCTTACAGTAATGCGTGTGTAGCCATCGAGCTCGTCATTCCCCTTGATAGTAAGGTACGCGGTGTAGACATCTACAGCATCCAATCTCTCATTGCTGTATTCCTCGAGCAGAGTCAGGCTCACATTATCGATGTACAAAGAGGGAGATATATTCTCAGTCTGAGCAATACCGACCTCTATATTATAATCACGAACATCGGCAATCACTTCATAGACCGCTCCTTCGAGAGCCTTTTCATCAAGATAGACTTTAGAGTCATTTAGGTACACATACTGGCAGTCATTATTTTCGGCAAGTTTATCAACCTTAGCTGAAATTGTAAGTTTGTACCGTCCGTTTTGCACCAAATCTAATTGCTGAAATATTTTATTCGGAATATCTGATCGATGATATACCGACTTAATACAGAGTCCGTCGAAACCGATACCAAATTTCTCATCAGTTGTATCAAACAGAGTCATATAACATCCATTCGTGCGCCATACAGCTTCATTTTCGTAAGTATTGTTACAGTCTCCAGATACTAAATTAGCAACAGGTCCACGACCATCACTAAAAGGATTGTATGGCATCATTTCTGTTCGCCATTCACCATCTTCAGCGATTTTAGTCTGAGTGTAAGGCTCCTGCAAGCCCATGGCGAGTTGCGGCGTAAAATCATGATTCATCTTGCGGTTGAAATACACCTCAAATTTTTGGCGACCTACACCGAGCGGGGGAAGCATATCAGCCTCGTCTTGAGCATCGTAACCGTTTACACAGACTTTCCATACATGCCCGGGACAACCGACTGGCGGCCGCTGAAGCCTGTTTGACAAATCAAATTGAACATTTCCTTGAGGATTTGTCGGATGAGCCAAATCATAAATATTCTCGCGGATTATCGATTCTTTTGTAGAGCCAAAATAATTGGGGGAGTCAAATGTAATTAGACCTTGTCCCAAATCGAAGTCTCTAGTTGTAGATGTAATAATTGAGCATGACGATAAGGCGGTTGATAGGGAATATTTACTATTATTCACTATGCAATTATTCATTATCCAATAATCATCTTGTATCTGCATCGTTGAACCGTCAATAATGCAGTTCTCAATCTTCATTTTAAAATCGGGCGTCCACCCAATAAGACTTGCCCTAAAATCAGACATAATACAATGTCTTAAAAGACTTTGCGAACCATAATAATCTTCATTGTGTATTTGATGATGCGCCGTAAAGGATACATCTGAAAAATCCACATAATTGCACTTAAAGGCTCCCGAAAGAGTAAATTGAAAGTGTCGGTTATTTTCACTCTTTATTGTAATGATACTGTCTGATGTACCAACAAAGTTTATGTTATAACCGCTCATACTAATATCGCTTTTCAGTGTTATGTTAGTGCCGCCTTTCACTGTGATGGTAACTCCATCTTCGCAAACAATGTTTCTATCAAAAACATATCGTTTGTCAGGATAAAGGGTTATATCTTCGGTTATTATGCCGCCAAAAGCGGTTGTATTGTAAAGTGAAAATTTCGAATCAAGATAGCCTATCTCTTTACCATCGGCATTTTTAGCTTTGAGGCGAAGAGTCACTTTCATATCATCGGGGATATCATTATTAACCTTAAGCACTATGGGATTTTTACCGGTAGCAGAACCACGGCTGCTCAGATGCCAGCCAAAATCAACATCATTTTCAACGAACTCAAATGTGCTCTCAGGAATATTCTTGTCGGCTATTTCACACGAAATAGTCAAATCGTTGACACGACCCCATACACTACGTACTACAGGGGTAATCCTTATCGTCTCTCCGGCATCGAACTTACCGTCGCCGTTGCCAAACTCGCGGTCATCAATAACAAGCGATATCGCTACATGCGGGTCACGGTTGGCATCGCTGTAATCGAAAGTCTTGGTGACATCGAAGACCTCGGAGCTCTCTTTATGGCTCATGGCTATATCGCCGATAAAGCCGTAGGCTGAAATAAGCTGATAACCATTAGTCTGGAGCATTCGCGAGATGGCACCGGCAACAAGAGGGGTAGCCATCGAGGTACCTGACAATTCCTTATATGTTCCTCCGGGGTATGTGCTCATTATGCCGCTACCCGGTGCCATAATGTCGTAATTGTAAAAGCCATCGTATGTTGACGAGAACGGACCGTCAGGGTCGTAGTTGCTGAAGCCTGAGCGGTTGCCTGAGTTATCGGACGACATCACGCCGATAACATATTCAAAGCAAGCCGGTTCGGAGGTAGCCTGCTGGTATTTGACTTCACCATAGATGCTTGCACCATCGTTACCGGCGGCCGCCACCAGAATAGACTGGAAGGATGCGTTTTTCATACTTTCTGCCAAGGACTTGCTGGGCTCTCCGTAGCTACCGAAACTCATGCTCATCACGTCGGCTCCCGATGCCATGGCATAGTCAGCGCCACGGATAATGGTGGCAATGTCGCCCTGTCCTCTATCATTAAGCACACGGACAGGCATGATAAGCGCATCGGGGTTGGCGCCGGCGATGCCGATGCCGTTGTTGCCGCAGGCGGCGGCGATACCGGCGCAGTGGGTGCCATGACCGTGGAGATCGTTACCCTCGTTAATAATGGCGGTATTCTTCACGAAGTCCCAGCCATGGAGGTCGTCGGGATAGCCGTTGTTGTCATCGTCGGCAAACTCGGCGCCGGCGGCTTCGAGTTCGTTAGTCCAGATATTTTCTACAAGATCAGGATGGTTGATGTCAACGCCTGTGTCAAGGATTGCTATTACCGGACGCTTGGCGTCTGTCGCAGGCATCTGCCATAGCTGAGGGAGGTTGATGGCATTGATTCCCCACTGCTGAGAGTAGAGCGGGTCGGATGAATAGTCGGTTTCGAACGCGCAGGTGTGAACCAACCGGTTGGGCTCGGCATATTCCACTTCGGGAAGTTCAGATAGCTGTCGGACCATCTCTTCCACATTGCGGTTGCTGTCGAAACGTAGACAATAGAGCTTTGAGAGATCGACTTTCTCTATTACCCGCCCGCTTGATAACTTGCGCGAAGGAGCTTTGCGCGAAGCGGGGAGCGCACCGGTACGAGGCATGAGCTGTTCCGTTCTCTCGATACCTAAGCCGGAGAGACGGGTGTCGAGGCTCTTTTTGCCTGATGTGGCAAACATTCCTTTGGCGTTGGCTTTCATGACGACGCCGCTCTCGCCCTTAAACTTCACGATCACTTCACCAGGTACGTAATCACGTCCCGCCGGGGAGGTGGCGTGGAGCATTGTTGCCGATGTGACAGCAAAAATGGCAAACAGCGAAACGAGCTGTCGTCCAATCCTTTTTCTTGAAATGTTCATAATGATTTATTGATACTTTTATATATTGCCTAATTGTTTTTTCATGCAGCAAAGGAGGTTCTCGATTTTGTAGGCTTCCATCCCTTTGAGGGCGCCTATAAAGCATCTGGTGTCGACTTTTATGAAGCCTGGCCGTTCAGGAAGATAAGTCTTCTCCACTAAACCCCGACGAACCAAATGCATGAATCCTTCGCGTGAGCCTTGGTGAACATACACGTATTTTTGAGGCAGAACCCGCTCTGGATTATCATGCTTACCGCTGCGGCTTATGTGATAGCCTATGCGTAAGGCAGTGTCGTACAGCCCTACTAAACCGAATCCTTCTATCGGGGGGTAGCCGACGTTGTCAGGATTGCAACCGGCGGTGTATTCTACTTTGTTATAAAGTTCCTCGAAAGAGGGGAAGGGGCAGTTGAATTCCTCATACCGCATACGCCGTATCATCTGCAGAAGTGTCTCTGCCTGATAATGTTTCAGGTGACTGTTTTTATGAATTTTCTCCCCGGCGAGCACCTTGTCCTCCAACTGCCCGTTACGGGCGCCGGTAACACAATCGGCCAGAGAAAATACATTCGTTATTGAAGAAATGAAGATGTTGTGATGAATACTTCCGTCATATTCCTTTACTATATCCGACAACTTTTTCAGATCGGTTTCGGTGTATGTCGGCAACTGTCTGAGTTGTGTTTTCCAGTGTTTCCCCTTTGTTTTGTTGATCCGTTCTTTACGGAATGTGTCGGGATTGTCACATTCAAGATCTTCAGGTACGTAACCGGGAATTTCCACAGTGTCTGTCTCGGTGCAATACATACAGTCGTATGGTTCGCCGGTTAGGGGCGCCTGCCATACGTCTGCGAATTTCAAATAAACCTTTTTAGTCATAACGATTATTCTCCGTTACGGCTCTCAAATAACGGTTGGGTTGCAAAAAAGCGTGAGTGCCTGTACCTGTTACCGTCCTACAGTCTGAGGCTTCTCGCATTGCCCTTTAGAAGTTGGACGGCAACGCAGAAGCCCACGCTTGTATATGCAACAAATGCATCCGGCAATACTTTTCCCAAGTATCGTGCCGAAAGCATGATATTACATATCCACGGACATCTACCGTTGCTCAATCCTTGACTTCTAAATGAAATTTTGCGAGAATTTCAGACTGTCAAGAATCAGCGCGGATAAACGCTTTAAAATTATGTCTTTGCCAAGGCTAAGCGCCAAGGCGATAACTCATCCCGCCTCTCTTAACCCCAGACCGGGGCTTCCGCTAAGCGGTCTGCTTCCGCAAAAGTAGAACAAAGTTTTAAATAAAACAAGTAAAAGATGTTAAGAAGTGGAGAAGTTAAGAAGTCAAGAGCAGGAGAGCAGGAGAATCCTCAGGGCGTAGGGACATGCCTTCGGCATGTTTCTCCGCTTCCCAGCTATTTACAGACTACGATAATACCGACAATTAAGCGGAGTAATGGCGGAGCGAAGGAAAAGCCCCACTTCCCGGAATCTCGTGCACCGGGGAGTGGGGCGTTCTATTGTGGGAATGTTACCTCAGGCAATCGGTTTATCTGAGATATACGGTTCTTACGTTTGCGCCGCTGCGTACGATGTATAGACCGGGAGCAAGATTCTCAAGTTCATTGAGGTCGCAACCATGGCAAACCACGATTCCCCCGACGGTGTATACATCCACCTTACCATCGGAGTCAGCAACAATACCCTCCAGACTTAACAAGCACAAAATCCGACATGTAGCCGACAGATTCGAGCCGTCGGTGGTCGATACGGTTATGACTGCGTCGCCGATACCGGTGATGGTTACCGTTCCCTCTTGCGATACGGTGGCAATACTTTCATCGGATGAGGTCCATTCAAGAGACTGCCCGGAGGCTTCCATAGGAGCCACGGTAGCTGTGAGAAGGAATGTCTCGCCAACTTCGCTTATTATAATCTCATCGGCAGACAGCGCTATGGAAATAGCCAGAGGCGCGATAACTGTCACTGTAATGCGATCGCTGATACCGTTGTTGGCGGTTGCAATGATCTCGGTAGTCCCGATCCCTGTAGCGGTGACGTTTCCATCGTTGTCTACGGTCGCTACATCCGTATCAGATGAGCTCCATTCCACTCTCTTATCGGTAGCGTCATCCGGATAGACCGTAACAGTAAGCTGCGACATCTCGCCAAGTCTTACCGTCATATCCTCCTGATCAATCTGGATGGATTCAACCTCTGTAGCTACTACGGTCACTGCACAGGTGGCGGTTGCTTCGCCGCACGAAGCGGTGATAGTAGCATTTCCAAGGGCTAAGGCGGTAACTTTGCCGTTGGCATCGACTGTGGCTACTGATTCATCCGAAGAGCTCCAGATTACCGCTTTGTCGGTGGCATCCTCCGGCAGGACTGTGGCGGTAAGTGTGAAGGTCTCGCCGACCTTTAGCTGAGCGAATTCGCGGTCAAGAGCGATACTTTCAGCGGGGGTGGCTACTACTGCCACGGCACAGGTCGCTGAGACGCTGCCGCATGTGGCGGTTATAGTGGCGTTGCCAAGAGCGACAGCTGTAACCTTGCCGTTGGCATCCACGGTGGCTACCGCTTCATCTGAAGATGTCCACGTTACGGTCTTATCGGTAGCATCTTCGGGAAAGACGATTGCTTCAAGGTCAATCTCGTCGCCAATGTTAGGGAACCATTCCTCTCGGGATAGTGCTATCTTCTCCGTAGCAATATGATTTGACTTGACTGTGACATGACATTCAGCGTATACATCGGGATTGTTTGACGGGCACACACGGATAATTGACTCTCCTTCTCCTATAGCTTTGACAGTTCCAGATACGTCTACCGTCGCGACCTCAGGAGTGAGCGATGTCCAGATAAGCGATTTGTCAGAAGCATCATCTGGATAAATATTGGGGATTAAGGTAATGCTTTCATTTATGTTTAATTCTACCGATTGTTTATCCAATTCTATTTTGTCTATCGGAATATCTACAATGATTTGACAAATATCGAAACCATCTCCACATTTTGCAGTAATATCAACCTTCCCTGTTGAAATTGCTTTAACAATCCCTTCTGAGTCCACAGAGGCAATGGTAGAGTCTGTGCTTACCCAAGTAACATTTCTTAATTCAGCTTCATTAGGCTCTACCTGGCTAATAGATAGTTGGGTGCTATCTCCACGATTGAGTGTTATCGAATGTTGGTTTAATCTTAAAGATCTCACTTTAACACCTACAATTATCTTACACTCGGCTGTAAGTTGACCATTTCGTGCACGTATCGTAGTTTCCCCAGGAGAGACGGCGTGTACTTTCCCATTGTTGTCAACGTTAGCAATATTAGTATTCAGACTCTCCCAATAAGTATCCCTAATCATTAATGAATTTTCAGGATAAGGGTATACATTTAATTGAATATTATCACCTTCATTTAAATAAAGAGAAGTTTCATTAAAATAAACAGATTCTGCCTCCTTAAAATCATCTAATGGAACTATATTTTTTGCATCCTTCCATCCTACTGAATTTTTATATAAAAGTAAATATTCTCCCGGCACGAAAAGAGTACCATCTTGTATTAGTTGTGTTTTACCGAAAACCTCAGATTCACAGACTGGCGGTTCGACCGCATTGCAAATAACATACTTTAAATCTTGGCATATAAATGCCCCTAATCCTATTTTCTTTAAGTTTGAAGGTAATACAAGGAATTTCAAAGTCGTACAACCACCAAATGCACCTCTATCAATTGTATTTAATTTCAAGCAACCTGATAAATCTAAATTTACGATTTTTATACCACTGTTAACTGTTTCAGTACCATTAATAGTTATAACACTTCCTGAATGAAATGCACTATGCCCAATGTATTCTAAATTAGTGCAATTTTCAAAATTTAGGTTTGTTATATTAGAACAATCTTCAAATGAATATGCGTCTATTGATGTCAAAGCGGGGTTGAATTTTACACTTTTTAGTCGGGTATATTTAAAAAAAGCATATTTATTTATAGTTGTGATAGATTCGGGTACTTCTAAATGCTCCAAACACTCTCCGTCTATGATCAACAGAGGATCACTGGATGACCATGATATAGGATTAGAACTAGAGTTGCCAAATTTTATGTTGAGCCAATCCTCTATTTTTTTAATTTGTATTTCTTGTATTTTGCGACAATCATCAAAAGCATTATCACCTATACTACTCAGATTTTCACAACCGGTTAAATCTATGCTAATTAACTCTTTGCAATTTTCAAAAGCATTGCTACCTATACTTGTTAAGTTATGTAAATTAGATAAATTAATTGAAGATAAATTCTCACACCAACTAAAGACCTCGTCGGACATTGAATGAAGAGAGCGACATCCCGACAAGTCAATGTTTAGTAAATTTTTGCAGTGCCCAAATGCATATTTTCCCAAACTTACAAGAGACTCACAATTTGACATATCTACAGTTGTAAGTGACTCACAACGATTGAAAGCACCCTGATCAATTGATTTTAGTAATTTACATTTTGAAAAATTAATGTTGGATAATCCATAACAATTGCTAAAAGCGGTAAGCCCTATAGACGTTAAAGTCGATGGGAAATCAACATTAATCAAACTTCTGCAGCCATAAAAGGTGAATTTTCTAATTGTCGTAATCTCTTCGGGCAAACTTAGGTTAATAACCATCTTCCCATTGACATATAAGTAAGCTTCATTTTCAAGAGGATTAGAATCGATCTCAAAATCAATATTACACCAGCTTATTAAATCTTCAGCATACACTGAAGTTATATTTTTGCAATAACCAAAAGCGCAGACTCCCATAGAAGTTACAGCACTTGGAATATTTATAGATGTCAGTCCAGTACATTTATAAAAAGCATACGCACGAATTGAAGTGATGGTACTGGGAATTTTCACTGAGGTCAGGCCATCGCAACCGTAGAAACCATTTTTACCTATTGACACAACTGTATACTCAGTTCCTCCATACATGACCGTTTCAGGAATCTCTAAGGAACCTGAAACATCATTACCAGCAGCATTATTTAAACCTGACCCGGCTTTGGTTTCACAAGTCTTCTCGCTCTCGCTTATAATGGTATAACGAAGCGTTTGTCCTGAATGTTCATACGTAAAATCTTGTGCCAATACACAAATACAGCTCAATAAACAAATCAATAATGTTATATATCTTAGAGCCATCGGAGATCTAAAAGCAATCAGTTTCATCATCATATATTATTCTTGACTAAATTTTAATGTTGTCTTCAGCTTCCCAAACGGTATAATAGATTTTCATTTGTACACTATACCAAATGAACGGTACAAGGATAAGAGTCAGTACCAATATTGACATGACAACGACCTTCCATGTTTCTGTAAGGCATATTCCTGATATGACAACATAATATCCTATCAAAAACCAGTTTGTCTTTAAAAAATTTTCATGAGATTCCATAATGGGTAAATCACGAAGAACACCAGCCTTAAGCCCCTTGTAATAGGCAGCAATAAAGTCTCTTTTAATTGTCGCTTCATTTGATGATACGGAATGAGGCGTCCCATGACCGAAATTCTTGTAATATTTTTCTTTGGAACGGATTAGCATACATGGTCTCAAACGCAAAAAACCAAATATTACTCTTACGATTAAAAAATCCCAAATAATACCTGTGAGATAAAAACCTATAAAAAGGATGATAGACAGCAAATAGGTAAAATTTGCACAATCGATACTACCCAAAGTGCCTTCGGGACAATAACTTAAGATCCATGGAGCCCATAACAGGGTTCCGGGAATCAATTTGCCTAAGAAATCATAGAATGAAATTCCAGATATTTCCATATTTTTTAATACTTCGTTTAATTAAAACCATTGAAAATAAATAGGTTAATTGGTAAAGTTTAGCACAATATAGTAAGCCAAGTGATTGATTTTAAATAACCTTATATTTTACAAATATAAGCGGTTTATTTTTAACCGGCGTGGTTCAAACTGGTTCAAGTTGGTTCAAACTGATTAAAAATTTCAAGATAGAGTCATTCTCATTTGCACTTGGGAAAAATCATAAAGAGAATGCGTGACTTCCGATAGAAGTCACTACTTCGGGAATTACAATCGAAACAAGGTTTTTACACCCACGAAATCCACAATCTCCTATTCTTATAAGCATGTACTCTGTATCTCCATACATCGGATGTTCGGGAAGCACTATATCACCTGTTACGTCATTGCCGCGAACTGACCAATCTCCTTGTTTAGTCTCGCAGGTTCGAGCATCTTCGTTAAGGACGGTGTAGATGATGCCGTCGTAAGTGAAGTCACGCGTAAAAGCCGGGAGCGCTGATAGCGCTATAGCCAGCGTCATTAGAGTTTTCTTTAGTTTTTCCATATTTAATAGTGATTGATTTACAAAAGATAAAAGTGGTAGAATGGTTACGGAAGGGGGGAGTTATGCTTGCAGGTATATAGACGCAAACGCGCCGGCAGCTCCGGGAGCTATCGGTAATGCAGTTGTTTGCAGACGAAAGCGGGGCACGACTCATAAACGGTAGCCTCGGTCTTCCCCTCGTCGGCGTAAAAAATGGTAGTGAACTAAACAAGAAAGCGCGGGAATCTGTATCGGTTGCCGTCCCACACTTCGAGGCTTCTCGCATTGCCTTGTCTAAGCAGGACGGCAACGCAGAAGCCCACGCCAGTATATGCAAACTATGCTTTCCGCTGCGTTTCTCGCGAAACATAGCGGAAAGTGTATTCACATACCTACGGGCATCTACCGTTGCTTAATCCTTGACTTAGACTGAAATTTTGCGAGAATTTCGAAGTGTCAAGAATCAGCGCGGATAAACGCTATCTGAAAACATGTCTCCGGCCTGCCGCTTGGCAAGCCGACGGCGCCCACCCGCGTACCCCTGATAGGGCAGAGCTCCGCAAACGGAACATTACCCTGCTGGCGTAGAGCGCAAAGTGACCAACCGCTGCAAAAATAGAACAAAGTTTTGGATAATGCAAGAAAAGAGGGGAAAGAAGAGCGGTAGAGCGGGGGAATCTTCAGGGCGTAGGGACATGCCTTCGGCATGTTTCACTGCTTCCCATCCATTTACAGGCAATAGGGGAAAATAGAGCAACGGGGGGATGCTGTTGCATGCCTTCGGGATGTAACAGCGTGAGAGGCATGTCCCTACAGGCAAAAAAGTGGCTGCGCCGGAAAGCGCAGCCACTTTTTTATAGGGGAGTCTACCTTATTCGGCGGCGGGAACGATCTTTTCAGGAACCTTGCTGAAGATTGCCTTGATGCGCTCCATGTCGAACTTGGGAGTACGGTCGTAGTTGTAGATACCGTTCTGCTCCTGCTCAACGTCGGTAAGCTGTGTGTAGCAGTAGCCCGACATGTAGGGAACAGCGAGGATAACGTCGGTCAGGCCCTCCAGACGGGTGTAGAATTCGTCGAGAGTTTTGGGACCCTGACCGTAACCCCATGAGTTGGATGCGAACTGCTCGCCGTCAACCCACTTGATACCGCCGTATTCGTCGATGAAGAAGGGCTGGCCACCGTAGGGAATTTCGCGGCGTGCGTCCTGAGTGGGATAGCGTCCGTCTTTGATCTGGAAATATTCCACGAATTTGGCGGGATCCTGCTCGTAGCTGTGAACGGTCCAGAGATCGGTGATCACGTGGTAGTTACCGCTGGTATCGTTGACGGGACGGTAGTCGAGGTTATGGGTGAGGTTGTATGTATCGTTGACGATGCGGTCGTGCTGCATGGCGGCTTCGCTGTCGACGGGACGTTCCCATGTTTCGTTGAAGGGGGTCCAGGCGATGATAGAGGGGTGGTTGCGGTCGCGCTTCACCACGGCTTCCCATTCAGGGAGGAAGTTGCGGGCAGCCTCGATATTGTTGAGGTTGGCACCCCAGCTGGGCGATTCGCCCCATGTGAGGTAACCCAGTTTGTCAGCCCAGTAGTGGAAACGTTCGTCGAACACTTTCTGGTGGAGGCGTGCGCCGTTGAAACCGGCTGCCATACTGAGCTCGATGTCGCGCTTTAGGTCTTCGTCGGTGGGAGCTGTCCAGATGCCGGTGGGATAGAAGCCCTGGTCGAGAACGAGGCGCAGGAACACGGGCTCGTTGTTGAGGAACAGGCGGTTACCCTCCTGGTGGATTTTACGCATGCCTGCATATGAGTTAACCTTGTCGACGGGGTTGCCGTTCTTGTCGTATACGGTGAATTCAACGTCATAGAGGAAGGGGCTCTCGGGCGACCATGTCTTCACTTGCTTCAGGGGAAGAACCACGGGCGACTGGCCGGCGGCTTTCTGACGCACGCGGCTCACAACCTTTCCGTTGTCCTTGATGACAGCCTCGATCTCGTTGCCGTCGTTGAGGTTCATGAATTCGGGTGTAACCACAAAACGCTTCTGGTCAAGGTCGGGAACCACGTAGGCGCTGAGCAGACCGTTGGCATCGACCGGCTCCATCCATACGGTGCTCCAGATACCGGTTGTGCGGGTGTAGTCGCAGCCGTGGGAGTGGTAGAGGCTCGACTGTTTGCCTTTAGCCTGCACACCGCGGCGGTTGTCGTCTTCTACGCGCACCACGAGGTCGTGGGGCTGACCGTCGTTTACATATTCGGTGATATCATATGTGAAAGGTGAGCTTCCTCCCCAGTGGCGTCCTACGAGCTTACCGTCGATATACACAGCTGAGAAATAGTCCACACCCCCGAAGTGAAGAAGGGTATTCTTGCCATTCCAGCTTTCGGGAACCTGCACCTTGCGGTGATACCACATGGCGGGGATAAAGTCGGTGTACTTCACTCCGGAAAGCTCGCTCTCGGGGCAGAAGGGAACATTGATCTTGTTTTCGAAGCCTTTGCTGTTGAACAGACCGCGGTCCATACCTGATTTGCCGAAGTCGAACTCATAAGTCCATTCGCCATTGAGGTTCTGCCAGTCGGCACGCTCGAACTGCGGACGGGGATACTCCGGACGGGGCACTGCTGCAAACGCGCTCATGAATGAAGCCACAGCCACAGCCAGTGAGAGGAAACGTTTAATTTTCATCGGATATAATGATTAAGGTTAATTACAACTACAAAGGTACGGATTCCACTCCAAAATCACGGGGACTTTAGTCTTGAACTTTATGTTTTTACTGAACAATTTTGCTACTCTTTTTGTATCACACTGATTATATGGATGTTACCAAATAAAATAATCACATCTTTTGCGAAAAATTGTCATATTTTCTTCAATAACCGGGCAGGATTACCCCCCCACGACAGTTGCGGAATCCACATCGCGCGTCACCATACAGCTATTGAACGCCTCAGGAAACCAGACGGCGTGTCACCTTCCACTGTCTCAGAACCCATACTACCGCACCGGTGAACACAAAAATTATGACAGCAGCAAGCAGAATTCTCGCCCAGTCCGGCAGTCCGCTATGCTCCAGGAGGTCAAATCCACCGCTCTCAAGAGGAAAATGAACCAGATAGATACCGAAGGTCAATCCTGCCAGTGAGCTCACCCACTTGGGAAGGCGGCCTTTGAAACGCTGAACGGCCACGAACACCGGAAGGGTCATCATGAACACATTTATGCCACAGAAAAGCCAGATGATCTCAAGATGCGAGTAGTCGCCGGGATGATATTTCTGAACCAGCACATACCCTCCGAATGTCACGGCATAACCTATCAGGAACGAAGGGAGCAGCAGACCCCACAGCTTCGCACGGCTCCACTGCAGGGGATACGTTTTCAGATAGTAAGCCAGAAGGAGATAGCCTGCGAATCCCGACATGTAGTAAAAGGTTCCATACACATTCCAGTCGCAGACACCGAGAATGCCCATATTGCCGAACATCCCTTCAAAGCCCAGCGAGGGAGCGAACATCTGTACATAAGGGAGGCAGAGCGACACCAACCATATCTTCAAAGCCAATTTGAGATCAGACCTCGAGGCCATCTGCAGCCAACCGTTAATAATCGGAATCACCAGATAAAGCCCTAACAACATGTAGAGATACCACAGCGCAGTTGTGTCATAATTGAAATTGAACACCCATGTCCACATTCTCGGGATAAACCGTTCGGTGGAATAAAGCCCGTCGGCAAGCATTGCGTTGGCTGTGTCGGGATTTATATAATTAAAATAACAGTAGCCGATCACCGGAAGCATCAGTGACCAGAAGAGAAGCGGCCACACGAGCCTTCCCACCCTGCGGCGATAGAAAGCGCCGAGAGTGCGGTCGCGCTCAGCCACCGGAAGCAGAAGGGCTCCGGTCATCATCACAAACAGCGGAACGCACGGACGGACCAGCGACCCGATTCCCGTACCGGTTATAAAGGCCACGCGATTGCTGTCGAATTGCCCCACAAACGGATCGCACGCATGGGAAAGCACCACCATAAAACAGGCCATCACGCGCAGAAGATCTATCCACTCCACGCGCCGGCTGCCGACGTTCACTGTTTCTCTCATTGTAATATGTTTTTTTAGGTTAGATTCAAGGGGGCAAATCCGGTTGATATTGCGCCGCAAAGGTATTAAATTATCCGCTGCGATACAATGGTTATTTTCAACCATTCCGGCACATGGGCTGATAATGGAAAAATATGTTGTATAACACTGTTATATAAATTTCACAAAAAAATTAAGAAATATTTGTCCGATAGCGGAAATTACCCTAATTTAGTTGTTGTAATAATAACCCCTTCCCTCGGAAAAAACAGTGTCGGTCAGTAGTGCCGTCACCACCATTTGGGTCAACATACTTGGAAACTAATAATACTAACAACTATATACTTACTAACCAATGAGTTATCTAAAATTCGATAAGAATCTGATGATTAACCTCGAGCAATCTCTACCCAAAGAGATGCTCCGCACCAATCAGGCAGGCGCTTATCATTGCACCTCGATAGTGGGATGCAACACCCGAAAGCAACATGGCCTGCTGGTTGTGCCCCTCGGCGATGAGGAGTACAAGCCTCATGTATTGCTGTCGACGCTCGATGAAACGGTAATTCAGCATGGAGCCCAGTTCAACCTCGGTCTTCACCGCTACCAGGGTGGCGTTTACAGCCCCAACGGTCACAAATACATCCGTGAATTCGACTGCGACAGCGTTCCCCGCACCACTTACCGTGTTGGTGGAGTGATCCTTACAAAGGAAAAGATCTTCATATCGAAGGAGAACCGCCTGCTGATCCGCTATACCCTTGTGGAAGCCCACAGCCCTACAACCCTGCAGTTCCGCCCCTTCCTCGCCTTCCGCGAAAGCAACGCCCTCTGCATGGCCAACGACCGCATCAACACCGAGTGCGTACCCGTTCAGAACGGTATCGGCTGCTGCCTCTACGAAGGGTATCCCACCCTTTACATGCAGCTCACACGCAAACCCGAATGGGTCTATGAGCCAAACTGGTACCGCAACATCGAGTATGTGAAAGACCTCGAGCGCGGAGTTCCCTATACCGAGGATCTGTGGGTGCCCGGCTATTTCCAGGTAAACATCAAGAAAGGAGAAAGCATAATTTTCTCTGCAGGGCTCTCGGAAGTGAACACCCGCTCGCTATCCAAGATGTATGAAAGCGAGATCGCGTCGCGCACACCCCGCACCAGCTTCTACAACTGTCTCAAGAACTCAGCCAAACAGCTGTATCTGAAGAAGGACAACCACGAATACATGCTCTCGGGCTACCCCTGGGGCACCATCCTCGCCCGCAACACCTTCATGTCGCTCCCAGGCAACACAATAGCCATTGACCACCGCAGCGACTTCGAGGAGATAATGGCGACCGCAACCGCGGCGCTCGACCGTTTCATGGACAACGGTCATATCTCACGCACCATACACGGCATCGACCTGCCCGACATCCCAGGATGGGCAGTATGGGCTATCCAGCAGTATGCACGCAATTACGGAAAAACTGACACCGCCGGGCGATATATGCATACCGTGGCATCGGTGGTAGACTTCGTGATGGAGAACCGTCACCCGCGCCTCCACCTCGACGACAACGGAATGCTGTCGACCGACGGCACCCAGACCCCCGCATCATGGATGAACTCCATGTGGGATGGTCGTCCGGTAGTGCCCCGCACCGGTTACCTCGTGGAGCTCAACGCCCTGTGGTACAACGCTCTGATGTTCGCCGCCGAACTTGCCGAGGGTAATTCGCAGTTTGAAGAGCGCCGTCAGGCATGGCTCGAGGCTGCCGGGAAGATGAAGGAGCCTTTCATCTCCACTTTCCTCAACGACTATGGTTACCTCTATGACTATGTGTCAGGCAACTACGCCGACCCGTCGGTACGCCCCAACATGGCAATCGCAATAGGTCTCGATTACTCCCCCCTCGACCGCCGTCAGCGCAAAGGTGTGCTCGACGTGGTCACCCGCGAGCTGCT
>CAZDWY010000033.1:0-25168 GCA_964509345.1 uncultured Alistipes sp. | reverse complement strand
AGCCATATCTGCGTCCACCATCAGATTCACCAGTTCGGCAAAGGATGTTTTCTTCGCAGGATCCCAGCCGAGCCTGGCTTTCGCCTTGGAAGGGTCGCCCATCAGGTTGACAACATCGGTGGGGCGGTAGAAGTCGGGGGAAACCTCCACGAGCACACGTCCGGTCTTCACGTCGATCCCCTTCTCATGGGCACCCTCACCCTCAAATCGGAGTTCGATGCCCACACGCCTGAAAGCGTGCTCGCAGAATTCGCGAACAGAATGCTGCTCACCCGTGGCTATGACATAGTCGTCAGGCTCGGGCTGCTGAAGAATCAGCCACATGCACTCCACATAATCGCGAGCATATCCCCAGTCGCGGAGCGACGACAGATTGCCGAGGTAAAGTTTATCTTGCTTACCCTGCGCTATGCGGGCTGCGGCGAGAGTGATCTTGCGGGTTACGAACGTCTCACCGCGCCGCTCGCTCTCATGGTTGAAAAGGATGCCAGAACAGGCATACATATGATATGCCTCGCGGTATTCCCTTACGATCCAGTAACCGTATAGTTTGGCGACAGCATAGGGACTGTAGGGGTGGAAGGGGGTGTTTTCGTTCTGGGGCACTTCCTCTACTTTCCCGTAAAGTTCTGAAGTGGAAGCCTGATAGAAACGACACGTTTCAGCCATTCCACACTGGCGTATACCCTCGAGAAGACGCAACACACCGGTAGCATCGACATTGGCGGTATATTCCGGCGAATCGAAGCTAACCTGCACATGGCTCTGGGCGGCGAGATTATACACCTCGTCGGGACGCACCTTGTTGAGCACTTGAATGATCGACATGGAATCGATCATATCGGCATAGTGAAGGTGGAAGTTCGCATGCCCTTCGAGATGTGCGATCCGTTCGCGGAAATCAACCGAGGAGCGGCGGATGGTGCCGTGGACATCATAGCCTTTTTCAAGAAGGAACTCAGCGAGGAAAGATCCGTCCTGCCCGGTAACTCCGGTGATCAATGCTGTCTTCATGAGTACAAATTGTATATTTTTACGCTTTAAGCGAATTGCGCATTATATCGAATGCCGCAGCCAGACCTTCGGCATCCTTGCCACCTGCCTGTGCGAATCCGGGCTGACCTCCGCCACCGCCCTTGATGGCTTTGGCTGCCTCGCGAACGAGCTGCGACGCATTGCGACCAGCCTCCACGAGGTCGTTGGTGAACATTACCGTCAGAAGCGGTTTGCCGGCGAGATCGCTCGTTGCACCGAGGAACACCGTGTTCTCGGGGGAAGCGGTTCTCACGCCGAACGCTACGTTCTTCACAACATCTGGAAGACGCTCGCCTGTGATAGCCACAACCTTCATGCCGTTGATCTCCTCGGCATCAGCCACCAGTTTTGAGGTAAGCTGGGCCACACGCTCCTTGAAGGCTTCCTCTGCCTGACGGCGGAGGGTCTCGTTCTCCTCGATCTCCTTTTTCAGAGCTGCCAGCAGGTCGGGAGCGTTGTGGAGCATCGCACCGATCTCACGCATGGTATCGGTCATGGTGTCGATGGCTTTCTCCACATTCTCACCGGTTATGGCCTCTATACGGCGAATGCCGGCTGCGATGCTGCTCTCCGACACGATTTTTATCATACCGATATTACCGGTGTTGTCGACGTGTGTGCCGCCGCAAAGCTCAACCGATGTTCCGTAACGGATCACACGCACTTCGTCGCCATATTTCTCGCCGAAGAGCGCCATAGCTCCCATGTTGCGAGCCTCTTCGATAGGCACGTTGCGGCGTTCGTCGCGGGCATAAGCCTCGCGCACCTTCCGGTTGGCGAGATGTTCTACCTTACGCAGCTCCTCGGGGGTTACCTTCTGGAAGTGCGAGAAGTCGAAGCGGAGAATATCGGGCGACACATACGAACCCTTCTGCTCCACATGTGTGCCGAGCACCTCGCGGAGAGCCTCATGAAGGAGGTGGGTCGCGGTATGGTTGCATGAGGTGGCGCGACGCGCTTCCTTGTTGATTGCAGCGGTAAACTCTGCCGAGGGGTCGGAGGGAAGTTTGTGTGTAAGGTGAACGCCGATACCGTTTTCACGCTTGGTATCGAACACCTCAACCACTTCCCCATCGGGACCGGTAAGCGTTCCGCTGTCCCCTACCTGACCGCCCATCTCGGCGTAGAAGGGTGTGCGGTCGAGGATTATCTGGTAATACTCCTTGTTTTTCTGCTTTACCTTACGGTAACGGAGAATGTGGGCCGGAGTTTCGGTGTGGTCGTAGCCGACGAACTCCTGATCCCCTTCGCGAACAGTCACCCAATCGGTAGCCTCGACAGCTGCGGCATTGCGCGCACGCGCCTTCTGGGCTGCCATCTCGCGGTCGAATCCCTCCTGATCGAGGGTCATGCCGTTCTCTTTGAGAATGAGCTGCGTTAGGTCGAGGGGGAAGCCATATGTATCGTAAAGCACGAACGCCTCGGCGCCGTCGATCTCGGTCTTGCCGGCTTTGCGTGCTTCGGCAATATCGTTTTCAAGCATTTTGATGCCGTTTTCGAGAGTGCGCAGGAACGAATCCTCCTCCTCTTTGGTGACGCGCATTATCAGTTCGCGCTGCTGTGGAAGCTCGGGATAAGCCTCACCCATCGAATCGATGAGCGTATCGACGAGCTTATACATGAACGCCTCCTTCTGGTTGAGGAACGTATAGGCATAGCGCACGGCACGGCGAAGGATGCGGCGGATAACGTAGCCAGCCTTGGCGTTGCCGGGAAGCTGCGAATCAGCAATAGAGAATGCGATAGTACGGATATGGTCGGCGATAACGCGCATAGCCACATCTACTTTCGGATCCTCACCGTATTTTTTACCCGACAGTTCGGAGATCTTGGTGATCATGGGGGTAAACACGTCGGTATCGTAGTTCGATTTCTTACCCTGGAGAGCCATGCAGAGGCGCTCGAAGCCCATACCGGTATCGATAACCTTCGCGGGGAGCGGTTCGAGCGAATGGTCGGCCTTGCGGTTGAACTGCATGAACACGAGGTTCCAGATCTCGATGACCTGAGGATGATCCTTGTTCACCAGCTCGGCGCCGGGAACGGCCTTGCGCTCCTCCTCGTTGCGGAGATCGATATGGATCTCGGAGCACGGACCGCAAGGACCCGTATCGCCCATTTCCCAGAAATTATCGTGCTTGTTGCCGTTGATGATATGATCCTCCGGCAGATGGGCTGCCCAGTAAGACGCAGCCTCGTCGTCGCGGCCGAGACCCTCGGCGGGAGACCCTTCGAAAACCGTAGCATAAAGATGAGCGGGATCGAGCCCGAGCACATCAACAAGAAACTCCCACGCCCAGTCGATGGCTTCCTTCTTGAAGTAGTCGCCGAACGACCAGTTGCCCAGCATCTCGAACATGGTGTGGTGATAAGTATCGTGCCCAACCTCTTCGAGGTCGTTATGCTTGCCACTGACGCGCAGACACTTCTGGCTGTCGGTAACACGGGTCCATTTCGGAGCCTTGTTACCCAGAATTATATCCTTGAACTGATTCATACCCGCGTTGGTGAACATCAGCGTGGGATCGTCTTTGATTACCATCGGGGCCGACGGAACGATATGGTGCCCCTTGCTTTCGAAAAACTGCTTGAACGATTCTCTGATCTCTTTAGCAGTAAAAGGTTTGTTGCTCATGCGTATGGTCGTGATTTTTATTTCTTTGCGTAGTGTCGGCGCCTTTTGCAGGCGCCATGCCATATTTAGCTTGATTCAAAACGCAAAATTACGCTTTTTTTGCTACTTTTGCAAATTGATACGCCATGGCAGAGCTTGACAAAAAATACTATAAAATAAGGGAGGTTGCGGAGATACTCGGTCTCCCACCCTCCACCCTACGCTTTTGGGAAAAGAAATTCACCATCATCAAACCTAAGCGTAGCGATAGCGGCCGACGCTATTACACCCCCGCCGACATAGAGCGCCTGCGGATGGTGACATATCTCGTAAAAGAGAAAGGGCTACATCTTGAAGCCGCCGAAGAGCAGATTCGCCACAATCACGCCAACGTGTCCAAGCGCGCTCAGGCCGTGGAACGTCTCCGCGAAATCCGCCAGACCCTCCTCCTGCTCCTCGAGGCCGCCAACACACGCCCCGGTTCCCCCCGCCCCAAAATCGATTAATAGGTAAAGAGCAGGAGAGCGTGAGAGCAGAAGAGCAGGGAGCACCGGGTTTCCCGCAATGTCCCGGCGTCAAATGATATAGAAGACAGATTAACCGAAATCCCACAAGACGCCTCGCCGAGGCTCTCTTACATACGGTTACCAACACCCCGGGCTGAAGCCCGGGGCTATCCACAAGCAGCAAGTCTCCGACTTGCCCCCCCCTCTTTAGCTACCGGCTCCCATACTCATAACTTCTCTACTTCTTCTCTAAACTCCTATACCCATCTATCAGGACGCCGTAGGTGTGCCACCGATTGCACTCTTTTGCTCTTCAGCCCTAATGCCCTCCTTCACTAACAGAGTATCCCTCCTGCGTAACAGTAATCATATTGTTCACGAAATCATAAGCGGGATTAAAATACAACCGGGCGGTCTCGTATCCCTCCGGAGCCTCGGCTATGGATTTGAGTTTGATAAACCGATGATCCTCATCAGTGCCCCCGAGAGTTACCTGAAGCCAACCGCGGTACACAAACTCGCAGTCATCTAACCGGCTAAAACGATTTTGGTGGGTATTAATTATTTCTACGCCGGTTCCCTCCCAATCTTTTATCTGAAAATACATATAAGAATGTCTATGCTTCTTATAGGCAAAATTCTCAGATACAATTTCGCCTGCCATAAAAGATTCAGTATTATAATTCGGGAAATAGCAATCGCCTGTTATTGTCAATAACGGATCCATATCACTTACCATTTCCGGAAGATGATTATATTTATTTAATGTATTGGAGGTAACCCACCACAATGTAACACGATAGCCTGCCGAATATTCTATTTCCGCAGATGCGCTCTCAGGAGTAAGCACGACATGACGGGCTGCCTCATCAAACAAATCAACTCCGACTTTAGTAATGAATTCATCACCATAAATCTCCTTATCATTATTCTCACAACCACATAGAAAGGGGAAGCAAATCAGCAGCAAAGCGAATTGCACTTTAAATCTAAAAATCTTCATATTCTTACTTAATAAGCGGAAGAGAACTTCTATTCTCGGGATAACGTTCTTCCGTATCATTGGGATCATTAAGAGGTAATAAGCCATCTATAAAGTAACCATCATCCGTACCACGCCACCCCCAATTATAACTCAGATAAGTCGTTACCGGACCGAGTGTCGTATCTTTCAACTTCCATGTAATCCCGCCATCTGAACTCTCATAATATCTTTCACGATTTTGGAATTGTTTAATTCCATCGCAAACCCACATATGACCAGATATCGATTTGGTGTTCTTACCTTTTTCTATTATAATACAGGTCGGATATAATTTAAAGAACCACGCTGGATATCTTGAAAAATTATTTCCCGTTTTAAGCCCTAAATCCTGCAAACACGCCACCAGATTCATTTTATCTGTAGCTGTTTCTCTAAATAAATACTCACTCTTTGCCTCATGCCCAATTTCACGACATAGCCGGCTAAGAACATCACGGATTGGATAATCTGATTGCGGATAGAAATAAAAAGGATTAGAGGCGGGAGCATATTTCTTTAACTCTTTCCAGTCAAGATATAGTTCATCATATGGCGGTCCATAGGTTATATTAATCTTTGTAGGTTGTTCCAAATATGACATACACATTACTGCTGCTGTGATTGCACATCCGGTCCTACCGTTGGGACACTCCAGACCCTCGCATGCACCAGCTAAGGTATTCTGTCCCCATTTCACCTGAAGACGAGGATCTATATTAATATGCCACACAGTGTCGCGGACTGTCTTAGGCTTGGTTACCGGAATTGGATTATATATTCCCAACGTATCTATATCCCTTATATCATTTGACGAGAGAGTTGAAACCACATCATCATACCAGATGCTGAAACCGGGATTCTCAATCTCCGCTTCCGGGTTAAAGTGACCGCGCTCGGTTACGGCGAGTAGTGCCGGAAAGTTGCGTGAGGCTGCGATGATGGCGTAACCGTTGCTGTCGGTAAAGTTGACAACATGTAGCAGGGTATCTGCAACCTCCGAACGGGAGCGGGCGTTGGTTACAGAATAAACCGGGGTGCGGAAATCAACCGCACGACCTATCCCACGGCTATCGGTCTGCGAAGCCCGACCATTGTCGGCAAGAAAGTCTGTCGCACCCGCGGCTATGGCAAGGATTTCATCGATTGTACGATATGGCGAAACCGGATTCTCAGAAATCGCCCCAACCTCTTCAGAAATTTGAAACATCGGCTCGTCAGCCGAACAACTGCCAATAAGCAATGTCATAGGCATCAGATAGAGTAATTTTTTCATATGCTCCACGGATTAGTGTTAGCAAATAATGATTTTCTCTCTTTCCGCAAAGATATGGCAAAACTTCGACTCGTGCAAATATTTTACAAAACAAATAGAAAATATTTATATCTGCATATATTAAAGTTGCATAAATTTTCAATTATTCAAATAAACACAGATATACTTACATCCGTTCTAAAGATGCCACAGAAGCTGTAGCGCTATACGGGGAAGATTCATCCTAACCTTTATGGGTAAAGATCAGGAGAACGGAAGAGCACCGGGTTTCCCGCAATGTCCCGACGTCAAATGGCATAAAAGATAGATTAACCGAAATTCCACAAGACGCCTCGCCGAGGCTTCTTTACTAACGGTTACCCGCACCCCGGGCTGAAGCCCGGGGCTATCCACAGTCAGCAAGTCTCCGACTTGCCCCTCATTAGTTACCTGCTCTTCCGCTATTCCACTCCCCTGCTCTGATGCTCTACTGTTCTAATGCTCTTAACTTCTATATTACCCTCCGGAATCAGTGGGAAGGACTGGAGAAGGTTGAGGTAACGTGAGCGGCAGATGGGATTTTATTAACTATAATGGCATTGCGTACGAGGCAGGCTTTATGATCATCAAGAAGGCGGTCGCCGTCAACAAGGGTGGCAACGCAAAAGGAATATGACTTATCAATACGGTCATAGAGCCACGCATAGCGGTGACCGATTACAGGGTAGCTGCACATCTCATAGTTGATAATGACAGTCTTGTCAGAAAAATCAGGATTCATATCCACCCATTCTTCATCAATAAGATCGCAAGATGGAAATTCGTCGAGGCGGTTAACCACAAACGTATGCATATGCAGCCCTTTCAACTGTTTCCACAGTTCAGGATCATTTTCAGATATATCATCAAGATCAATAAGCACCGACTTCTGATTAAACTGATAGACTATAGGCAGATAAACCTCGCGCTCAGGCTCGTCATGGTGATTGCAAGCATTAAAAAGAACCGTGCAAACCATCCCTGTTATCACTACTAATATTTCAGATATCTTTTTCATACCGTATAAACGAGCTGCCTGAGATTTTTATTATCTGAAATTCACCACATTTGGCTGTCGACATGCGGCAATCGTAGTTTTTTGTCGTATATTTGCAGTATGAGAACCGACACCGAGCCAATCATAAATATAGGCATAATGAGCAGGGAGGCGATACGCGCCACCCTTCACGGCAGCTTCACCTTTGACGGTAAATCTGTTACCGGCGACATCGAGCTTTGCAGCAACCTCAACGGAACTCCGGGAGTAACCTTCCGCGGCAGAGAGTATGCCGCCGTTGAGTTCACCCCCACCGACGGGGCGCAATGCTCCTTCGAGCTTCACGATGTCGCCATCGGAATTGGATTCCACTGGGAGCGCCGCGAGAGCCAGAAGTTCCGCGGGTCGCTCCGGGTTATTCCCGATGCCGAAAGCGCCGGGAATATCATAGCTGTAAACCGTATCGGGCTTGAGGAGTATCTTAAAAGCGTGATCTCGTCGGAGATGAACGCCACGGCATCGCCGGCGCTGCTGCGTGCCCACGCCGTAGTGAGCCGCAGCTGGCTCTTGCGTCAGCTTCTCGACCGGGGCAAGCACACTGTCGCAGAGGCGGGATCTACCTTCACAACCGTATTGCCCGACGGGCGCACGGTCGAGGAGATTGTGAGATGGTATGACCGTGAGGACCACACCCAATTCGACGTGTGTGCCGACGACCATTGCCAGCGCTATCAGGGGATCACCCGCCAGACACGCCCGGAAGTGGCAGAAGCCGTGGAACAGACCCGCGGGGAGACACTCACCTACGGCGGAGAGGTGTGCGACGCCCGTTTCAGCAAATGCTGCGGCGGAGTGACCGAACGGTTTGAAAACTGCTGGGAGAATGCCCCCAAAGGGTATCTGACGCATATCCCCGACACAGACACCGACGGCACTGCATTCTGCGACACCGACGATCCGGAGGTTTTAGGGCAGGTTCTCAACAATTACGACCGCGAGACAACCGACTTCTTCAACTGGGAGGTGCGCTACACCCCCGCCGAACTTTCCGACATCGTAAGGCGACGCTCAGGAACTGACTTCGGGGAGATCACCGGACTGCAACCCCTCGAAGTTACCCCCTCAGGGCGCATAATCCGCCTGCTCATCGAGGGCACAGAGAAAAGCATGATCGTAGGCAAAGAGCTGGAGATACGCCGCAGGCTTTCAGAAAGCCATCTGCGCAGCTCGGCTTTCGAGATATCGCGCACCACGGAGGGTGACTTCCTGCTCAAAGGACGCGGATGGGGCCACGGTGTGGGCATGTGCCAGATCGGGGCTGCAGTGATGGGCGCCCGAGGCTACAGCTACCGCGACATCATCAGCCACTATTTCCCCTCCGCAACCATCGCCACCCTATACCAGTAACTCCTAAGCAAGTAACCTAATTCCATAACAATGTCCAGAGAAAACGCTCCCCGCAAAGACCACGCCTGGTGGTGGGTCCCGACACTATATTTTGCCGAAGGTCTCCCCTACATGGCGGTAATGACCATCAGCACAGTGATGTATAAATGTCTCGGCATCAGCAACACCGAGCTGGCTTTCTTTACCGCGTGGTTATATCTGCCGTGGGTAGTGAAACCATTCTGGAGCCCGTTCGTGGACATCATCCGCACCAAACGCTGGTGGGTCATAACCATGCAGTGGCTCATAGCCATCGCTATGGCTGCGATAGCTTTCGCGCTCCCCGCCTCGGGATTTTTCAGCGCCACTCTCGCCATATTCTGGCTGATGGCGTTCGCCTCCGCCACCCACGACATTGCCGCCGACGGCTTCTACATGCTCGGGCTTTCCGAACACCGCCAGAGCATGTTCGTCGGGATACGCTCGCTTTTCTACCGCATCTCGATGGTTGTAGGCCAGGGAGCCCTCGTGATAGTGGCGGCATACGCCAGCGAAACGTGGGCACAGCCCAAAGCGGGATGGATACTCGTGTTTGCGATCCTCGCCGCTTTTTTTGCGGGGATAGCGCTCTATCATAGCGCCATTCTGCCGCGCCCGGCTGCCGACAGCATGCGCGACCCACGGTCGGGAAAAGAAGTGATGCGCGAATTTGCCGATACTTTCGTGGAGTTTTTCCGTAAACCCCAGGTCGGAACAGCCATACTGTTCATGCTGCTCTACCGCCTGCCTGAAGCACAGCTTGTAAAGATGATCACCCCCTTCATGCTTGACCCGGTGGAGAACGGAGGTCTCGGACTTACCGCCGACGAAGTAGGATGGGTCTACGGCACTATTGGTGTGATAGGTCTGATGCTCGGGGGAATAGTAGGAGGGCTCGTGGCAGCCCGCAACGGCCTGCGTCACTGGCTTCACCCGATGGCTTGGAGCATGTCGCTCACCTGCCTCACTTTCGTGTATCTTGCCTTGGCACAACCCACCGCCATATGGCAGGTCTACACCTGTGTGTTCATCGAGCAGTTCGGCTACGGATTCGGCTTCACAGCCTATATGCTCTATCTCATCTACTTCTCAGCCGGACGTTTCAAGACTGCCCACTACTCGATCTGCACCGGATTCATGGCGCTCGGAATGATGCTCCCCGGCATGGCTGCCGGATGGATCGCCGACACTTTCAGCTACACGGCATTCTTCATATGGACTATGGTATGCTGCGTGGCTACAATCGGTGTGTGCTACATGATAAAGGTCGACCGGGAATTCGGAAAGAAAGGTTCCTGATATTGAAAAATTCAATCCGCATGATACGTAAACTTATTACCGCAATATTTCTGACTGCATCCGTGCTGCTTGCCGCCGCAGCATCACCTAAGGTGAAACCGGGAATCGAAGTACTCCGCGACAACAACTTCGATATTCTGAAAGGGAAGCGCGTAGGACTTATCACGAACCCCACAGGGGTCGACAACAATCTCCGCTCCACCATCGACATACTCCATGAGAGCCCCGAGGTTAACCTTGTGGCGCTTTTCGCTCCGGAACATGGCGTCAGAGGCGACATCCCCGCCGGAGAGAAAGTCGGAGGCGCCACCGATACCGCAACCGGAGTGAAGGTATATTCACTTTACGGATCCACACGCCGCCCTACCGCAGAGATGCTCAACGATATCGATGTACTTGTTTACGACATTCAGGACAACGGCTGCCGTTCCTATACCTTCATTTCCACCATGGGTCTTGCAATGGAACAGTGTGCGAAACTGGGGAAGGAGTTCGTGGTACTCGACCGCCCCAATCCGCTCGGCGGACATAAAACCGAAGGACTCGTCACCGAACCCGACTGCATAAGCTTCGTAAGCCAGTATCCGATCCCCTACATCTATGGGCTTACCCCTGGCGAACTGGCACGCCTGCTCTACGAAGAGCATCTGCTCTCGACCGACAAGGCGTTGAATCTCACCGTGGTACCGATGGACGGATGGAACCGCAGCATGCTTTTCGCCGATACAGGGATGCCATGGGTGCTCCCCTCTCCCCACATCCCTTCAGCCGAAACAGCCATCTACTACCCGGCTACCGGAATTGCCGGTGAGCTCGACTATCTGAGTATCGGGGTCGGCTACACGATGCCCTTCCGCACATTCGCCGCCTCATGGATCAACGGCCGCGATCTCGCCGACAACCTCAACGCCCTGCAGATTCCCGGGGTAATGTTCCGCCCCGTAAGCTACAAGCCTTACTACGGCTTCAGCAAAGGGGTGAACCTCAACGGAGTTGAAGTATATGTGACCGACTTTGACAAAGCCCCCCTGACACTGGTGCAATTTTACGTAATGCAGGAGCTCGCCCGGCTTTATCCGGCGCATGCCGCCGCAAAGGGAGCTGCACCGACGCGTTTCGACATGTTCGATAAAGTGTGCGGCAGCAAGGATGTGCGCCGTAAATTCTTCACCCGTCACAAGGTAGAAGACATAGAGAGCATCTGGAGCAAAGGACTCAAGGAATTCGACGAAACAAAGAAGCATTATCACATCTACTGACCAAGATGATGAAACTTATAGCCGACGGAGGGAGTACTAAAGTTCACTGGCTGCTGACGGACAATGACCGCAGAATACAGGAGATATTCACGCCCGGAATGAATCCCGGAGTAATGGACTGCGCGGCGATGCGCCAACTGCTTGCCGCACATCTGCTACCGGCGCTCGGCAAGAATGCCGATGAGATCGGAAGCGTTGAATATTACGGCGCCGGATGCCGGGGAGAGGCATCCGTGCGACTGCGCGAACTGCTCGGCGAGCTGCTCCCTTCCGCCCGATCCATTATAGTCGACAGCGACATGACCGGCGCATGCCGGGGTGTGACGAAATGTGAGAAAGCCGTTGTGTGCATTCTCGGCACAGGAACAAACTCATGCCTCTACGATGGGGAACGGATCATAGAAAATGTGCCCCCGTTAGGTTATATCCTCGGCGACGAAGGCTCCGGAGCATGGCTCGGGAAAAGACTGGTGGCAGACACGCTGAAGGGGCTGCTTCCAACAGATATTACCGAAGCGTTCCATGCCGATTACCCCTACAGCTACGATGAACTGATACGCCATATCTACCGCCCTACGGCGGAGGATAGCACCCCGAACAGCTTTCTGGCGAGCTTCGCTCCTTTCCTCAGCTTCCATATCGACTGCCCCGAAATCGAGAGCATTGTGCTTGAGGGATTCAACTTGTTTTTCGACCGAAATGTGATGCTCTATTTCAGCCGTCACCATCTCCCCTCTGACACCCCAATTTATTTCATCGGATCGGTAGCACACAGTTTTCAGTCACAACTAAAACAGGTTGCAGATCTCCACGGGCTTATTCTCGCCGGAATATACCGCTCCCCACTCTCCGACCTCACCAACCAATCCTGATCATTTCCGTTACATCCTGCATAGGGGTCAATTCATCACATTATCTGGGACTTATAAGGATAGAAAGCACAAGTGGGCGTTTCAGTTTTTCTGATACGCCCTCTTTAATATTAGCAAGTGGTATTTTGTCTATGTTTTAAGAAAACTCTATCGTTCTGTTCTGTGGCTTAGAGTTCAAGTTTTGCAAGAGGAAGATCCCAGGCCTCAGCTACCGCGGGGAACACAACTTTACCATCGACTACATTGACACCCTGTTCCAGTGCATGATCTTCGCTGCATGCACGCTGCCAGCCTTTGTCAGCGAGTTGAATGGCATAAGGCAAAGTCGCGTTGGTAAGCGCCAAAGTCGATGTATAAGGTACCGCACCGGGTATGTTGGCTACCGCATAGTGTATGATGCCGTCGATGGTGTAGATCGGATCTGAATGAGTGGTCGGAACGGAAGTCTCAAAGCAACCGCCCTGGTCAATGGCAACATCGACAAGAAGCGAGCCCGGACGCATCAACTTAAGCATGTCGCGCGTTACGAGATGGGGTGCTTTAGCACCGGGGATAAGCACCGATCCAATCACAAGATCTGTAGCAGGAAGTTCTGCCTCTATGTTATGACGCGACGAGAAGAGGGTCTTCACGTTGCGTGGCATCGTCTCAGCTACATGACGGAGCGTCGGCAGCGATATATCAGTAATCGTGACGTCAGCTCCCAGACCCGCAGCCATAAGGGCAGCATTACGCCCAACCACGCCAGCACCGAGAATCAGCACTTTAGCAGGCTTTACCCCCGGCACGCCACCGAGGAGCACACCGCGTCCGCCCTGCGGCTTCTCGAGGAAACGACATCCTTCCTGAACCGACATACGGCCGGCAACTTCACTCATAGGAACCAAAAGCGGCAGCGAACCGTTGGCAAGACGCACTGTCTCATATGCGATGCACACTGCCCCGGAAGCTATCATGGCTTCGGTCAGTTCGCGGTCTGAAGCGAAATGGAAATAAGTGAACAGCACTTGACCTTTGCGGATAAGTCCATATTCGGGCTTTATAGGCTCCTTGACCTTAATTATCATCTCAGCTATTGCATACACTTCCTCGATAGTAGGGAGGATAGCGGCTCCAGCCGCTATGTATTCGTCGTCGGAGAATCCTGTACCGGCTCCGGCTGTAGCCTGAACATAAACTTTGTGGCCATGCGCCACCAACTCACGGGCTCCCGCAGGCGTCAGCGCCACGCGGTTCTCGTTGTTTTTGATCTCTTTTGGAACGCCAATTATCATGGTAATACGGGGTTTAAGGTTGCCGCAGGCAAACGTGCCGCGGATGACGGCAAAGCTAATTAAAATCCCCAAAATATCAGCATCCTCCTTCTATGTTTTTCAACATTTTTCGCAAAATACCAACCTTCGGAACCGATCAGCGCGGAAGGGACGGGAGAGCTTTTACCCGGGCAGGATCAATTCCAAGCTCTACGGCACGCTTTGCATCGGCATCGCGGTCAACATCACGGAAACGGAGGTGGTTGAGGTAAGCGCGCGAGAAATAAAGCTCGCCATCCTCAGGATCAAGTTCAAGCCCGCGGGCTATATCGTCGGCCGCTTCAAAAAATTCACCTCCGAGCATCCTGCACATGGCTCGCGCCGAGTAGTAGACAGCCTCAGGCTTGGCGTTGATCAACTCTGTATAGAGCGGTATTGCATCCGCAGCCCGGTTCGTATTGGAATAGATCACCGCCAGCAAT
This sequence comes from uncultured Alistipes sp., assembly GCA_964509345.1. GTDB lineage: Bacteria > Bacteroidota > Bacteroidia > Bacteroidales > Muribaculaceae > UBA7173. The sequence continues at coordinate 11,111 of CAZDWY010000033.1, read as the reverse complement.
AATGCGCCATGGGGATCATCTGGGCGCAATGAGCGAAATTTAACCGCATCTTTCTCAGCTTCGGACAGGCGGTTGAGAGCGGTTAGCAGCGAAGCCCGGTCAGCGTAAGCATCCGCACATGTGGAATCCATCTCCAACACCATATCGTAGTCGCGCATGGCATCGTCGGTGCGCCCCATACCGGTGAGAACTCGTGCACGGTTAGTAAGTATAACGGTAGAGGCAGGTGCGATAGCACGCGCCTCACTCAGCGTACGGAGTGCGAGCGAATCCTCCCCGGCATAATACTGCATCATACCCATATTGGACAGAAGCATGATGTTAAGTGGATTCGACGGCTCTGTCCGCATTGCCTCCTGAAGACATGTGATGGCACGCTCCCAATCGCTTTTAGCCACAGCCTCATCAGCCCATTCAACGAGCTGCATGTACTGCGTTCCCCCGGCAGGCTCCTCTGCGGATAAAATATGAAAAAAAGGCACGACTGCAAAAAACAGAGCCGTCAGCCGGACGATAGCATTGCGTGACACAGAAGTTCTCATTTCCATTTGTGGTTATAATAGAGCCAGGTCTGTATGGCACCGCGTGTGAACAGATAACTCACGAAAGCGAGCCACAAGGCGTGATTTCCCATTGACGGGAATAGTGAAAAATATAATATAAAAAATACAGCCATAGCCCCAGCCATAGAGACCAGAAGCTGGCGTGTAAGAGTGGCACCGATGAACACTCCATCCCATGCGAAGGCTGCAAATCCGGCGAAGGGCACACTGACAGCCCACAGATAATAATCGGATGATGCGGCTATGACGTCGCTGTCCGACGACAGAATTCCCAGGAACCATTCGCCACCGAAGAAATACAGAGCCGTGAACAAGCCGGCCCATATCGCGCCCCACATGAAAAGACGCCTCACACACAACCTGAGGGATACCATATCATGGCTGCCGGTATATCTCCCTACAAGCGCCTCGCCTGCATATGCAAAGCCATCCATCATGTATGAAAACAGCAGGAACAGTTGCATCAGCAAAGTGTTGACCGCCAGAATAACCGCTCCCTGGGAAGCACCCGTTCGGGTGAACCATACGGTTACTGCGATCAGACATACCGTTCGCAGCATCATATCGAAATTAACGCGGAAGAAACGCTTCAGCTCCTCACCCCGGAATATATCGCGAAGCGCCGGGCAACGTGGCTTATAGCGCCGGAGGAGCATCAGTCCTGTTGCAAGTCCTGTCCATTGAGCAATGAGAGTTCCGCATGCGACACCCTCTATCTGCCATCCAAGTCCGTAGACAAGCAACAGGCTTGCCCCGATATTCACGGTATTTATAACTATGGAAGTTATCATCAGCATTCGTGAATTCTGCATACCGAGGAACCATCCAGAAAGGGCATATGTCGACAATACGGCTGGAGCACCGTAAATCAGTATTGAGAAATATCTGCCCGCAAGCATGGCTGTCCCGGGATCTGAATCGACGAAAAGCCTTAGGATACTTTCCAGAGGACATTGCAGCAATACCATTGCAATTCCTACGGTTGCAGCCACCGCGAGCGAACGGTAGAGTACCATATCGCAGGCAGCCCGATCTTCGCTACCATATGCCTGGGCAGCAAGCCCGGATGTTCCTCCACGAAGAAATCCGAACAGCCAGTAAAGCATATTGAACATCACCCCTCCCACTGCAATGGCACCGATATAAACAGCACTCCCCATATGTCCTGTAATAGCCGTGTCCACCAATCCCAGAAGCGGGGTGGTGATATTCGCCACTATCGATGGTATCGCGAGGCTCAGTATCTTGCGGTTCATATGGAGTTTTACTGAAAGGGGAGGGAATTGAGCGGCGTGCCTCAGGAAAGGTATTTTTTCCGTTTCCACAGACACGCCGTTCAGGTTAGTTCAGTTGCAGGGGGGATATTACTGCTTGAGAGTCCAAGTGACTATTTCCTGATAGCTTTCGCCATCTTCGTCGTCGTACTCATAGTAGCTTTCGGATATCTTCATGCGGTTATTACCGGGGAAAGATACTGTGACATTTCCGGCATAGTCGTCATCTTCCATATCATCGTAGTCCCATGAGTAACGAAGTGTTCCCGCATTCTCATCGATCCACGACCATGTGGAGATCGCCATTGACGAATTGCGGTATTCAACCAGATATGTTCCGGCTTTGGTGAATATTACGCGCTTGGCCATATATTCAAGATCCTCTTCGAACTCATCCCAGTCTATCTCATCCTCATCGTCGAGGCCACCGGCTTTGTCAAGAGCCTCATAAAGTTCGCGCATATTGTTTACGCTGACCTCCTTGTCGAACATGGTGCGACCGTTGATCTTGATCGTATAACGTAAGAGTTCAAATTCCCATGTGCGGCAGAGGTTGTTGGTCATTACACTTTCAGGCTTCTGATTTTTTCTGGCAGCGGTCACGTTGACATCGGTGCCATCCTCAAGGGTTATGTCGAGATCTACGGCGTTACCACCATTGGTAGTTACAGTGACAGTTCCGAATCCCTTAAGGTTATAGGTATTCTCGCCACTTTTGGTGAATGTACCTTCGATGATACCGTTGCTGTATGCACGCGATGATACTATGGCTGATTTGCGGAACAATCCTGCTTTCTTGGCGGGAGCGCCGTAATAACCGTTATCAAGCACTACAACATAGTTTCCGGCAGCGGTCAGCTCAATCGAGCGATAGTCGCTGTTGGATGAAGTGATGTTGTAGAGTGCAGCGTCAGCCTCATACTTCGGAGCAGCAAGCTCCTGATTGGTCTGATTGCCACCACCCTGTTCAGGCTCGTCGTCATCGTTTGAACAGGCTGAGAATCCTGCGGAAAGTGTCAGGGCGAAAAACGCCATACCGATCAGTCTAAGTGTTTTTTTCATTGTGTTTTTAGTTTTAAAGAATAAAAATTTCGTCTATCTAATCCACAAAATTAGACAAATCTGTAAAATTTACCCCCCCCCAATCGTTAATTATAGTTAACAACCAGGTTATAAACCTACAAAACTTATACACATCCTCATTTCTTTACGCGGCAACTGTCATACCACAGATAGCCTATGAGGAGCAGGTAGGCGATGATGCCATAGACCTGAAGCATTCCCGGTTCAACTCCGCAGCTATACTCGAATCCAAAGAAGCGGGTAAGGGCGGCGAATACACCGAATAGAGCGCCACCGGCGATGAGACCTGAAGCGATGAGGGTGCCGCGGTCACGACGAAGGTCGTTGACGGCTTTATCCTTCGAGCTGTTGCTCACAAAGTATGCGATAGCACCTCCGACGAGGAGCGGCGTGTTGAGCGACAGAGGGATGAACATACCCAGACAGAATGCCAGTGCGGGCACTCCGAGCCAATTGAGCAGGAGCGCCAGAATCACGCCGGTCATGTAAAGGATCCATGGAGTTTCGCCACCCATCATCAGAGGTTCGATAACCTTTGCCATGGCGTTGGCCTGCGGAGCGACAAGGGCATTCTCGCCAGTGAAGCCGTAGACCTGATTAAGTACCAGAATCACACCGCCTACGGTTGCGGCAGACACCAATGTGCCAAGAAATTTCCATTGTTCCTGTTTGCGGGGAGTGGATCCGAGCCAGTAACCGACCTTGAGGTCTGTTACAAACCCACCTGCCATGGAGAGTGCGGTACATACCACACCACCGATCACCATCGAAGCGACGATGCCCGACGGACCTTTAAGACCGATGGCAACGAAGATTGCCGATGCCACGATGAGGGTCATGAGGGTCATGCCGCTCACGGGGTTTGAGCCTACGATGGCAATCGCATTGGCTGCCACGGTTGTGAAGAGGAAGGCGATAACTGTTACCACTATCCATGCCACGAGCGCCTGCCACCAGTTATGGATCACACCGAACCAGAAAAAGAGCAGAACTGCCACAAGAGCTATTGCGATGAAGAATACGATATGCTTCATGGAGATATCCCACTGCCAGCGCACCGGGCGTGCCTCAGCCTGAGCGCCACCTTTGAATTCGCGCCCTGCCAGACCTACGGCCTGACGTATGATGGGCCATGATTTTACAATGCCGATCACACCTGCCATGGCGATACCGCCGATGCCGATCATACGGGCGTAGTTCGAGAAAATATCCTGCGGACCCATTGCGGCGATAGCCTCGTTGCCATAAGTGCCCATAAGCGGAATCAGCACCCACCATACAAAGAAGGAGCCTGCACAGATAATGAAGGCGTAGCGTAAACCGATTATGTAGCCCAGACCGAGCACTGCGGCACCGGTGTTGCAGCTGAGCACAAGCTTTGTCTTTTCAGCCAGAGCGGTGCCCCATGAGCTTACCATCGTGTTGAGCGTGCCTGCCCAGAAACCGAAAGTCTCCACGACATAGTCGTATATGCCGCCGATCAGCGATGCTATCACGAGGGTCTTGGCCTGAGAGCCTCCCTGGGCTCCTGCGCTCTGACCTGAGGCAAGCACCTGAGTAGTGGCTGTGGCTTCCGGGAAAGGATATTTCCCGTGCATATCCTTCACGAAATATTTACGGAACGGGATGAAGAACAGGATTCCGAGTATTCCGCCCAGAAGTGAGCTCAGGAATATCTGGAAAAAGCTTACGGTGATTTCGGGATATTTGTCCTGAAGTATATACAGAGCTGGGAGAGTGAAGATTGCACCGGCGACGATTACACCGGAGCATGCGCCGATCGACTGGATGATCACATTCTGACCCAGCGCGTCTTTTTTACGGAGAGCGCCTGACAGACCGACAGCGATTATGGCGATAGGTATGGCAGCTTCGAATACCTGACCGACTTTCAGACCGAGATAGGCGGCTGCAGCGCTGAATATTATGCAGAGCACCAGACCCATTATCACGGAATAGACAGTTACCTCCTTATACTGGCGGGCGGGGTGCATTATCGGACGATAATCCTCATCTTCGGCAAGTTCCCGAAAGGCGTTTTCGGGAAGTTCAACAGGGTCGACATCGGCGGCAAACTGTCGGTCCGATGTATCGGGAGCCGCTGTAGCCGGATTCTGTTCGTTCACTTTTTTCATTTCAGGTGATATAATTGGTTTTTAGTTGCAAGGTTTCTTCATACGGAAGGTTGCTGCGGCATGGCGCGGCTGAGAATATCGAAACGCTCCACGATTATCTCCGTAATGTTGCGTTTGATTGCGTTGAAATCCTGCCATGTACGTGTTCGCAATTTACCCTCTATATAGAGTTTTGTACCTTTGGTGATATATCTTTCTGCCGTACGGGCGAAATCATCCCACATGATGATATTGTGCCACTCGGTGATTTCCGGCACCTGTTCCCCCCGGGTATCGGTATATGCCGGTTCGGAGGTGGCAAGAGTAAAACGCACGAACGGGCGGTCACCCACAAATTTCATTTCGGGGTTCTTACCTACATTTCCGACCAGAATCACTTTGTTGACAGACATATTCGCTTCTCCTATTCTGTTGCAAATTTATAAAACTTTTTGCTAAAAAATTGGAAATAATGAGATCAAAAAGCTTTTTTGTGGCGGAACAGGTAGGCAAGAAGCTCACGTTGCACCTTACTTCCGAGCAGCAGATTTGCAATCAGATAGATACCCGCGCCCGTTACAACCTGTATCCCAAGAACCACCCATGGGTTTGAGGAGCACCATCTCAGCAGCCACATGACGCCCATCGCCGACAAAGAGATCAGAAGATAGGGAAGATTGTCGCCTACAAAGAGTATGAAGCGGCGCCCGATTATGGCTGCCGTACGCCATGCCATCACACCCCACGTAATTGCGGTAGCCGCCACCTGCCCCCAAAGAAGGATCGCTATACCCGCTACCGGATCAGTCGGAGTGGAAAGAGCGATGAGCGGGAAGGCTGCCACAAGAAACACCAGCGCCGCCACATCGCGCAGGGTTTCCATTTTCACAACTTCGCCGGTACGCGCCAACGCTATCAGATAGTTATTATATAGCGCTACAAGCACAGTAAATACCCCTCGCAGCAACAGTAGCTGAAACAGAACGATTGAAGCATCCCACTTTGTGGCAAAAAGACAATGAAATATCTGGGGAGCGGCTATCGCGAGAAATCCCATAGCGGGTATTACCAGATAAGCCGTGAAACGATTCATCTTGGTGCTGACACGTATGAACCGCTCCCTGTCATCCTGAACATGCGAAAGCCCAGGGAGGAATGCAGATGTTACGGTCTGCGAAATCGCGGTTATCCCCATCTTGCTCCATTTATCGGCCTGCGAATAGTAAGCGAGCGGCACAAGCCCGGCGCGGTTGCCTATGAGAAAAGCGTAGATATTCTGAAATACAGTATTCAACAGAGAGGTTGCCATCATTCCGGATCCTACACTGAAAAATTTCCTGAGCGAACCGACAGAGAATTTCCACAGGGGACGCCATCCTGAGGCAAGCCATAAGATAAGGCTTTTGACGCCATTGATGACAAGAGCCTGCCATACCAGAGCCCACGCTCCATAGCCGGCAAATGCGAGAGCTATACCAACTATCGATCCGGCAAATAGTCCCAGAGCGTTGGAGGCTGTCACCAGCCGCACATCCATAAGCTTCATCAGACGGTTGGTCTGTACAATGGCGGATGCGTTGAGGATAAACGAAAGAAACATCACACGGCTCAATGGGATCAGCCTTCTGTCGCCGCCGAAACAGTCGGCGATGAGGGGGGCGGAGAAATATAGAATAACATATATGGCGCCCGCCATGGCGAGATTGAACCAGAGAACAGTGGAATAGTCGAGCCTCGATGTGCGTTTACGCTGTATCAGTGCGTAGGAAAATCCGCTGTCGACAAAGAGTGATGCAAACGCTTGAAAGACAAGTATAGCCCCCACCAGACCGAAGTCTTCCTTACTAAGGAGATTAGCCAGAATCACCCCGGTAACTCCATAGAGCAATTGCGACAGAAGCTTGTCGATCAAGTTCCACTTGACCGAGTCAGCCGTCATCTGTTTAAGACCGCGGAAAGCCAATTCGATTGGTTATTAGCAGTTAATATGACTTGTAGAGGATAGCGACAGCTACTATTGCGCCGGATCTTCGGCAGAATCAGTATTTTTTTCTTTTGTACCTGTCCATTCGGTTCCGTCGAGGTTGTATATCTTCACCCCCATGGAATAGTTTTTGATCTTAGCAGGTTGACCACGATAATAGAGCTTGCCCGACATTACCCCCTTTACTTTCAACAGGTCCACGGGCCAGCATCCGGTTGTTCCTGTACCGAAGAACTGCGCGCTTACATTTTTTGCTTCGAGATTATCAGCCTGGATTGTGCCTGTTCCGGTGTTTGCCAGCGTAGCGTTCTCACACTTTCCGGTCACCACCAGAGTTCCATTGCCGGTTTTGATAGCTCCATCGAATTTCGAGCACTCAAGATCGCGCAATATGATGCGCCCGTTACCGATGACTGTTGCCTTAATCTCCATCGTGGGACGTACGTTCACCACCCTCACGGTTGAGTCTCCCCCGTTGCGCACCTCTTTGAGGAAACGTGAGTAGACTGTTATTGTCGGCAACCCTTCGTCAAGGGCTCCCTCCGGACGGAATGGCTTCTCAATACTGAGCTTGCCTTTGTTATTGTTTTCAAAAATTATTTTATCGGCAAGCGAAGGTGTCGTGGTATATACAGCCAACCCGGCAGAATCGTGACTGCACCTGTATTCGACGTTGAAACTGTCCTCTACATCGAGTTTGGTAAAGTCACCGACTTTAAGTTCATAGCGTTTACGCACATTGTCGGCGTCGGCAGCATAGGCTACCGATGCGGCTGTCGCTACGATTGCAATTACGAGAGTCTTGACGACTTTTACTATTCCGATCTTCATAAACAGTCAGTGATTTGTAAGTTCTGGTTGGATGATACCTCGTCAATAATTCCGGTACGCATTTTCTCAACCTCATCTATAATTTCAAAAAGTTCATCCTTGGTGTCGGCACGGAGCATTTTTATACGTGTCTCCCTAAAGAAGGGCAGTCCTTTAAAAAGCTGGCTTACCGCAAGATGACGCCTGATATGGAGAATGCCACGATACTCGTCAATGCGGTCGATACTTTCGTCGATCTGGCGCCTGAGTATCTCAAATTTCTGGTGGAGTGTAAGAGGATGAGGGACTGATCCATGAATCAGCGTCTGTTTCATATCGTGGAAAATCCAGGGATTACCGATGGCGGCACGTCCGACCATCACTCCGTCGACGCCATATCTGGCAAACGCCTCCACAAGCTTTCCGGGGGTGGTAATATCACCATTTCCTATTACGGGAATATTCAGACGCGGGTTCTCCTTCACTCGGGCAATCATCTCCCAGTCTGCTTCGCCGGTATACATCTGCGAACGGGTGCGTCCATGAACGGTAATAGCCCTGATTCCGCAATCTTGCAGCTGTTCTGCCAGTTCCACAATAATTTTCTGATTGTGGTCCCACCCCAGGCGGGTCTTTACCGTGACAGGTATATCGACAGCCTTCACTACCTCGCGGGTAATTTCAAGCATTTTGGGAATATCACGCAACATTCCGGCCCCTGCTCCCTTGCCCGCCACTTTTTTTACCGGACAGCCGAAATTAATGTCGAGCACATCCGGACGAGCCTCCTCAACTATGCGTGCTGCCTCAACCATCGGTTCCACCTCGCGACCGTATATCTGTATGGCTGTAGGGCGCTCGGCCGCCTCGATATGGAGCTTACGTGTAGTAGCGGCGATATTTCTTATCAGTGCATCGGCAGAGACAAACTCCGAATAGGTCATATCCGCACCGAGTTCCTTGCATATCAGACGGAACGACTGATCGGTGACATCCTCCATCGGAGCAAGCATCACCGGTCTGTCTCCAAGGTCAATATCTCCTATGCGCATGATTATGTGATAAGTCTGATTTAGAATTCGTAATTAAATCTCTGATGGGGAATATCCCGTTCACTTTCAGTTATCTGGGAATTTCCTGTAGTACTCCTCCAGAAGATTGCGGATATTGAAATAATATGTGGCGGTCTCTTTCCCCCCTTTCTTCTCTACCTCGATACGATCGAAATAGGGTTCTTCATACTGCTGTTGCTTGGCAACGGCGTTCTGAAAGTTGATGATATTGTATTCGTGACGAGGGTCGATGACAAACCATGCATTCTCCTGATCGGCACCGGTTCCTGACGATATGATAGCCTGAAGCAAATGGTTGAGACGATACTGCCATATGTTGGCAAGGTTCACCTTTCCGCGTGCCCTCAGGGCATAAATCAGGAAGTTCATCTGCGACAGGTTGAAAGGATTGTCAGCGAGAGCCTCCTTTGCGTAGGTTATAATCGAATCAAGCTCCGCGCGCGTATGATTCTGCTTGTAATAGAGATTCTCGTTTTTAGTGGATGCCTCCGAGTGGCGGTAGGGGTTGAAATCTTCTTGAAAAAGATAGCCGTAGTATAAGTGACGGTAATCATCGAGATTCATTATAGTCTCGTTTTTCTCATACCTCTCCATCAGTTTAGGATAATAATATGAAGATTTCGGATTAAGGACCTCCTCTCGTATTTTATCAAGGTCAGGAGCTTCAGGAGTCAATTTCTTTTCCTGATGGTGTGCGGCAGACTGCGCAGCCGGAGCCGTAGGGCGCGGGGGCACGGCCTTCGCTTGGGCAGGCGTTGCGCTACGGGCGGTTGCAGCACCTGCCGCCATAGCCAAAAGCGCAAATATGTAGAGAAATATATTCTTCATTTCGTTCACTTCTAAATCACCCCTCCTGAATTTACCGTTCACTAATGGTGAATTACCAATTGCTCGATTGCCAGACCTACAAGCGTCATTGTAATGACAGCCGGGAAACCCGTAGCAGCCGTCAGTCTCCATAATCCGCTCATGGAGCTTCGCCCGGCAGGAGTCCGGCTCCACGCCAGAGCGGCCACCACCGCCCCGATAGCTGATCCAACGATCATTGCGCTCTGACCAAGCGTAAGTCCGGCAAGCATTCCCACCAAAGCTCCCCCCGCTATGTAATAACGGGATGAGGAGGGATAGGAGGAGGGAGTATCACCTCCGGCCAGCCTGATTCCAAAAAGGATCATCACCGCAATAGCCCAGAACAGGATCGATTGCCCGGATAGCCCGGGGAGATGACCGCTGTTCCACATCGCCACCAATCCCACGAATGCAAACATTGCGCCCGTTGAGGGGTGACGGAACGCGCCAACCACACCTGCGCTAAGCATAAGCGCTCCGGCTATAAGCAGTAATGTAGACATACGGTTATATGTATAATTATTTATCAGGCAAACTGCGGGAGTTAATTTTAAATCACATGAGATAACTCCGACGACTTGTTTAAAGAACATCGCGCGGCAACAGGCAGATGATTCCCAAATCACAAATTTAAGTTTTTTCAGCCAAATAGTCACCATCTTTATTATTTATTCACACTTTTTCCCGATTCTTAAACCCTTCGGGTGGATCGCGTAACCGGTATGGATTCACTGCCGCGGCATGTGGGCGCATAACACTGAAGATATTTGCCGTACCCTCTTTTTTTTGTATCTTTGCAGTCGCTTTCAGGGTGTTGCACCGTCTCACCTTATTAATTTCCCAACTAAAGTAAACTCAGAAAAACATAGATATATGGCATTGCAATGTGGAATCGTGGGACTCCCCAACGTGGGAAAGTCCACTCTTTTCAACTGTCTGTCAAACGCCAAGGCGCAGTCGGCGAACTTTCCTTTCTGCACAATTGAGCCCAACGTAGGAGTCATCACGGTACCTGATGAACGCCTGAACAAACTCGTGGAAATGTGTCAGCCCAAAAGCGTAGTGCCCGCGACTGTAGAGATCGTAGACATTGCCGGTCTGGTGAAAGGCGCATCGAAAGGTGAGGGGCTTGGCAACAAGTTTCTCGCAAACATCAGAGAGACAGATGCCATAATCCATGTGCTCCGCTGCTTCGACAACGACAACATCACCCATGTAGACGGCTCGATAGACCCCGTACGCGACAAGGAAATAATCGACTACGAGCTGCAGCTCAAAGACCTTGAAACGATTGAGAGCCGCATTGCCCGCACTCAGAAACAGGCTCAGACCGGAGGCGACAAGGTGGCTAAATTGCAGTA
>CAZDWY010000032.1:0-28892 GCA_964509345.1 uncultured Alistipes sp. | reverse complement strand
CCGGGTAAGGGAATCATACTCTTATAGTATTTTTAAATGAAAGAGCCGTGCCGCGACTCCCGTCGCAGACGTTTCAAGTAACCATGTTCTTTATTGCATACTAACTAATACAATTCCACGATATATAAATACAGATTACTAAATATATCAAACACGAAATTAAATAATACTAAACTTAAACACACTTGATTCAATGAAACAATTTAAAGACACAAACTGTAGACGAGTAGTTGTTGATAAATATACAGGGATTATTTGTGGTAATATGTCACTCCATGGAACTCCGGCGTTCCCTGATGTGAAACCAGCCCCACTGTAGAGGTTCCAAATCCCTTGACCGGTAATTCTGCCATCTCACGTCCATCAACAAACAGACGTAGGATATCGCCATCGCGAACAGCACGCAAATTGTAGCTTTCCTTGAAGAGTTCATGGAGCCGGATATCGTATATGTGGTGACCACCATCTGTCGGCTCGCGGTTTATAAAACGAAGCCTGCTACCTTTCATTGGTTCGAATGAGACTACATTATATGCAGGATTCTGCGCAACGGATGCATTATCCGTGGAAATTACATTCCAACTTCCGTCAGCTGCGAGCATCGCCGGTTCCATAAGACTGAACATATTGTCAACAAAAATCTCTTTTTCTCCAATCGTTGGAGTTTCTTTATCGAAACGATTGTCGGTGAAAATATTCCTGTTAGCTACATCATAGCGCTTGAGGTAGATTTCATCAAACAATGTCGGACAATCCATGGTATACCCCTTTTCGAATGAATCGGTATACCGCATATCAGCATATAGCGTGCGCATGAAATCAAGAGGGAAAGACTGTGTATCAACAACTTTACCTTTACGCACTGATGTCACCTTCAGTGTTTGTGTCGGCTCATCAAGAACGGCTTCTATATAGTTGGATGGATCAACATATAAGGGATAAAAACCAGATGACGCGCCATCCGAAAGACCTGAAACCTGAGTTGTAAACTCATAATTCTCAGATGGGATTCCTTTGAATGCTTTCATGACACCTGCCGATTTTGCCCCCTTGTCTGTTGGAATCAAAGCACCTTCCGCCATCTCCCATCCATTCATCCGATCGTTTCCATCATCAAATCCAATGGTATATATTACACCGTCAAATGCAGCATGACCAGAGGTAAGTAATCCGGGAACAGCAGGTGATGATAGAGTAGTGACATAGGGATCGGCTGTACGCATCTCATCTATAGAAATTATCATATCAGCGAAATCTCGCTCAACTCTTATCTGGTGATATACGCCCCATTTAAAGTCATCGCGCAATGGATTTGTGCCAAGTGTATGAGTTTTACCACCTACAGTTTCGACCACAGTCCATGCATTAGCTCCTTTATCAAATAGAATCTTAACATTGTTAGCATCATCAAGCCACAATGCATACACACCGGCAGTGTCTTCCGGCTTTACATTCACTTCCCACAGGTACGATGGAGAGGCTAACGATGCAGACAACACAGCAGAACTTCCTGGAACGCCATGCAACTCACCATTTTCAACTTTCCACAAATCTCCATCAAGGTCTGCCCATTTTTGGGGGTCTATGGGTGTATCAAACCTATCGCTATAAGCCGGGAGAGCAGGCACAGGATGATAACCGGAATTATTGGCATGCGTTATTCCATCAACTACCATCTTATCTCCATGAAAATGAACGCGATCAACATATTGACTACGTGACAATGCATTGTCATTTGCCATATAAATCAACCACCATTCCAAACCGTTAGGGCCGCGCAAAATATTGGGCTGACCAGGGGTCCATACTATCTCAGGATCAGCAGTTGTACTACCCATATCGAACAGTTCCGCATTTACATATCCGCCGCCACGGGTGGGTGCCTCACATTCAATAGCCAACATATTTCCACCAAGTTTTAATGATTTAACCATCTCGGGGGTAAAATTAACTATCTTGTATACTCCTTTATCCTCTGTATGAATCTCATTCCCGTTAAGATATACTTTCGCAGGCCCTTTTGTAGTCAATCGCAATGCGAGATTACTATTGAGATCAGAGATGTTAAAACTTTTGCGGAGCCATATCTTATCCGTATCCCAATTCGTTCCACGGCGATATGTGGATGTACCCTTTACAGCATTCCGCGAGAAGCCCCCTATGCCTTTTGCCCAATTGCGGTCATTGAAATCGGGTGCTACCCATCCCTCTGCAGGAGGGGTCGTAGAATAACTGAATTGAGGTGTGTAGGTTCCTGTGGAGAAACGAAGTATATCAACGTAATTATCTTCAAGCTCTTTCTGATTGGAAAGCACTACCGGATGAGGATATTTGTTACCATTATTAAATCCCATCGGAGTGCGCGATTGAGCAACTCCAAGTTGATAATTTCCCCACTCCCCTCCGGTATGGTTCGCATTATACATCAGGTAATATTGACCGTGATATTTGATAACCCACGGACCTTCAGCCACAGCATTATCCATCCGTTCCCATGTATTAGGATTGGATGAGAACTGACATACAAACTGATCCGGATCATTTTCATCAAACTCCCGCCAGTTTTTCATCTTACGCGCCCATATGGTATTGCCATCGGTAAAGCGTACCATATACATATACATCTTTCCGTCATCGTCGCGAAAAATTTTGGGATCAATACGGTTATCCATCCAGCGGTCTTTAACCGGTTCCTCATACGGTCCCATTGGATCGGATGCCTCAGAATGGACTACGTGAACGGCATGAAGATCGTTGCCCCAGTAATTGACGGACCAGTATGCATGGACGGTACCATTGTCATAGAGCATATCGTTGGCATGAATCTGATTGTTTCCGCAACCTGATCCTTTGCTCCACTCATTATTCATGTCAATTACATGAATCGGACCTTCCCAATTAATAAGGTCAGAAGATATGTAGAAATCGCCGTCGGTGCGACATCCTCCAAGATAATACTTGCCATTATATTTCATTACTCCGATATCTGCTACATTTGGAAGCAATGGATTCGGAATATTTTCGGCATTAAGCATAGGCATTCCTAAAAATAGAAGGCCTGCTGATGCTACAAGAAGTTTTTTCATGATTATAGAAAATAGGTGAACGTGACTGTCATTTTTCAGTATCACAAAATTACTATTTCACGACTGTTCAATCGGGTAAAATTGTCTATTTACGCTACACAAAAATCCTTGTAAAAACAATTTTGCTATATTTAAAACAAATTCACCCCTTACTGAGGCTCTTCAAGACCCATTTTTGCGTACAACGAAAATAATAGTTAAAACATTTGCATAACTAAATTTATCGTTATAACTTTGCAATATCATTGGTAAGTGTTCCCACATTGACAATGAGTTCACCACCCTATTCACATTTTGAATGTAATATGAAGGATCATAAACCCGACACAGAGCTTACTGACAAAGAAGAGGAGATAATGCTTCTTTTCTGGAATAATGGAGAACTCAAAGTAAAAGATCTCCTCGATATAATTCCAGAACCGAAACCACATGTTAACACAGTCAGCACTTTCGTGCGTTCGCTTGAGGCAAAAGGTTACCTTGGACATTATCCCAAGGGAACCGGATTTGTATACTTCCCGATCAAACCAATGGAGGAATACCGCCGCGGAACATTTGGAAAAATGATACGTAGCTTTTTCAGTAACAGTTACATGAAAGCTGTCAGTGCGCTTGTGGAGGATGAAAAACTCAGTGCCGAAGAACTGCGTGAACTTCTCAATATGGTTGAGAAAGGCAAAAAAACTGAAAAGTAATAAAATGCACTCTTTTCAGACTTAACTCCAAACAAATTCTGAATAATTTATTACAGCAATATACCTATGGATGCTGGAACGATACTTGCATATCTGGCTCAATCTGCGATATTTTATGCCGTGGGATACCTTTTTTATAAGATCTTCATGGCAAAAAGCAAACAACCGTCCATCAACCGTATGGCGCTCCTTGCCATTTACATAGGCTCGTTAATTGCACCGCTATACACAACGAATCATCATGATCTGGAAAGGATGCCGGAAGAGACCGTTTTCGGGAAGGATGATATTTCTAAAACTGTAGAAGATAGTGATTTAAATTCCCCAGAAACCCAATATGATAATTCTATAAAACTCTCTCCAAAACCAGAATTATCTGCAGCTGATGCAGAATATTCTGATAAAGGATTGGAAACTCTTCCAACTCTTACGGCTGAGACCCATCGTACACCAATTATCGGGGCTGCATCTATAAGAATAATTGCCGCTATTTCGTTAGCAGGTACTCTTTTGGCAATCTTCCTGTTGATTTTTGATCTCGGGAAAATCTTCATGCTTAAACATTTCGGTGAAGAGCGACGCCTTGGTCATATGAAGATATTCCTTGTCCATAGCCGTAATTTTTCCCCGTTCAGCTTCATCAATTGGATGTTTCTATCGTCTGTTGATGGAAACGAGTCAGAAGATATGATTATCGCACATGAGATGGGGCACATTCGCCACTTACATTGGCTTGACCTTATGATAATACGTGTGTGTGCTACATTAATGTGGTGGAATCCACTTGTATGGCTGCTTGGGAGAGAGCTCCGTACTGTTCATGAATATCAAGCGGATGCGGATGTCCTCAGTCGCGGTCATAATATCAGTGACTATCAGATGCTCCTCATACGTAAAGCTGCTGCTTACAACATGTCGACCATGGCAAGTCATTTCGCACAAAGCCGTCTCAAACGACGTTTTACAATGATGAGACAAACAAAAGCTGGAAAACTTGCTACGCTTCGTATCTCAGCCCTGGGAGCAGCGTTTTTTGCAGCAATCCTATTAATAGGAACCCAAACAGTTCAGGCTGCTATAGACAGATTACGTGAGATCTCCTTTGATGAGCTTATCACATTTAATTCTGAGACTGAAAATACTGAAGAATTTCTGCCATATACAATGATAGCAACCCCTGATACTGTTACTATTAAGTATGCAATGCAGAATGGCTCCGGCTCCGTTTCAGAAGATTTATTTTCATCTGACAGGAAAGATGTTGGCACCGATAGCAACGCCTCTTCTGCACAATCAGACTCAATGCGTACTATCACAATCCATGACGAAGATACCGGAACTACATATACTTATCATTACCGCGACGGAAATCTGGTGAGTCGTGAAGTTGCCCAGACTAATTCTTCATCTTCACCACACTCCTCATCTATTTCATCTTCGTATTCCTACTCATCATCAGAATCGGAGGGTGATTTTGAGCACATTTCCGATATAGATTCCGGTGTAGCATCATCAATCATCATTGAAGATGGAGTTGATCTATCTGAATACACTGACATCATATCTTCGGACTTGCAGGATGTATCAGCTTTGTATCAATTAAACGAACTCAGCGATCTGAATGAGTTAAACCAACTTCAAAATCTTGATATTGATCTCTCCGGACTTCAGGATCTGGCATCAAATGTTCATACCTATACTGCCGATGACGGTTCGGAAGTAATCATAATCAACGGAAAGGACACTACTTTCATATGGCGCGAAACTCCAGTATCTCAGCAACAGGATATTGCACGTCAGAAAGCTCAACATACGAAAGATCGGCAAAAAGTACTTAAAGAGGCAGCTAAACAGCGAGCTAAAGCAAATCAACAACGGCAACAGGCACTCTCTCAAGCTCAGAAAGAACGCACTAAAGCTTTAAAAGAGGCTGCCCAGGAAAGAGCTAAAGCGAACAGGCAACGCCAGCAAGCTTTAGCTGAGGCAAAAAAGGCTCGCGAAAAAGCTATAAGAGAAGCAGCACAAGAGCGCCAGAATGCTCAAAAAGAATATCAACGGCAAATCAAAGAAGCACACAAACAGATTAAAGACGCTCAAAAACAAATTAAAGAGGCACAGAAACAGATTGCCCAATCAAATAAAGAGGTCGCTGCTGTAAACCGATGGGTTGAAAATTATACCACTATCGAGGGATCCGTTTCCAGAACATCAAGCGGTTCAACAGGCGGTGTAACAAATTTCGATAACGATAGAAGGCGAACATCCATAACGATACAATTACCGGATGTGAATGTTCTTACGGTTAAATCGATTCGTGTGCGTTACGACGGGAAATGGCATAATATACGCCAATGGAACTGCAGTAGCAATGATTATCCTTCAGGATCGTCAACCCGAATTGATATTACAGGACCATTTTCAACGAAATTCCATACTGATGATATTGTAGAAATAACAACTGTCGAACATGGCAAAATGATATACAAAATCTTCGGATGAGTTTCTTGAAAATAAAACATATTTATTTCATATACACTACAGCTTTTTTCTATACAACAATCCATTTACGAACGGGAGCGCGCGGAGCGTCCCCGTTCGTTATATTCAATGAATATTATAAAAAAGACAGCCAAATTTGTTGTAATAAAATTATGCGTACTGAAAGCAACAAAAGGGAAGTATGAAATAAGACGGATTCCTAATCATGTATCACCGCATCTCAATTCATTAATTTGCCATTATAATACTCCGATGGTTATACCATTTGTGTATTCAATTTGTAGCGCATTTGGCATTATAGTGTAATAAAGATACCTTTACCTATTGTTATTCCTGGCAAAAGGAGGTAACTTAGCGGTTAATTAGACTGCCCAAATCTATGGATAAAGAACTTTCGCATCTTGATAATTCGCTATTCAGAATAGATATGCCGACAGGCGAACCTAAACCAGGAGTATTACTCGTCGCCGAACCGTTTCTACGCGAAGAATGCTTCAATCATGCAGTTATCACACTGATAGACTTTTCGAATGATGACTCCGCTCTCGGGCTTGTATTGAATAAACCCACAGGCTATACCCTTAGCGATACTATAAGCGATATTAATAATGCTCTACACATTCCGGTCTACTGCGGAGGACCAATGTCATGCGACCGCATGTTTTACATCCACTCGCTACCCGACGCAATTCCCGGCGGTAAACCTATCGGGAAAGATCTATATTTAGGAGGTGATTTTGAGGCAGTAAAAGAATACATCAATATGGGATTTCCGACCAAAGGGCGCATTAGATTCTTCATAGGTTACAGCGGATGGAGTGTCGGGCAACTTAAAGAGGAGATCGACAATCATGTATGGGCAGTAGCGCCACGCCCGGCAAATAATGAGATATTACGCGAAGACGGTGATGCATTCTGGTACCGCACGGTTCGATCAATGGGCGATGCCTACCATAATTGGCTATTCCACCCTCTCGACCCACAATGTAACTGAAACGATTGCCATATTAATACAACAACAGAATCGACATAAAAATGGATAATTTCACATACTGCACACCAACCAAATATATATTCGGCAGAGGAGCGGAGTTGCATGCCGGAGAAGAACTTAAACGTCTTGGATTAAAAAACGTAGTCGTATGCTATGGAAAGGGCTCCGTTATACGTTCCGGACTGTTACAACGCGTCCTCGAACGTCTTGATGCTGAAGGTATATTACATTCTGAGTTGGGAGGTATTGAACCTAATCCTACAGATCCTAAAGTTCGCGAAGGCATAGAGCTTTGCCGACGCATCAATGCCGACGGCTTACTCGCGGTCGGTGGAGGATCTGCTATAGATACTGCTAAAGCGATAGCCGCAGGAGTTCCATATTCAGGAGATTTCTGGGATTTCTGGGCAGGGAAAGCAACTGTAGAGGAGGCACTTCCTGTTGGTGTGGTTCTTACTATTCCGGCCGCAGGGAGCGAGGGGTCTGGGAATTCTGTAATAACCCTTATCAACGGTATGAGAAAAATAAGTCTGCGTACCGACTTTGCCCTTCGTCCGAAATTCGCGCTTCTCAATCCGGAGTTGACCTTTACACTGCCACAAGAACAGACTGCTGCAGGTATTGCAGACATGATGGCTCATATACTCGAACGTTACTTCTCCCCCACTGAAAATGTTGAAATAACCGACCGAGTAGCAGAAGGAGTACTTATTGCCATTATGGAGGAAGCGCCAAAAGTAATCGCAGATCCAACCGACTACCAGGCACGCGCCAATATAATGTGGAGCGGTACCCTCGCACATAACGGAATTTGTGGAACAGGAAGAAAGGAAGACTGGGTTTCACACTTCATGGAACATGAACTAAGTTCGCTCTACGGCATAACACATGGCACAGGGCTCGCCATTGTATTTCCCGCATGGATGACATTCATGGCCCATCATAACCCCCACAAAGTAGCTCAGCTTGCACGCCGAGTTCTGGGTATTACAACAATGAATGATGCTAATGATACAGATGTTGCACTTGCCGGAATTAAGCGTCTTAAAGAGTTTTTCCATTCACTCGGGTTACCTGTCAGCCTAACTGAAATAGGCATCACAGATCCGGATATCGATCTTCTTGTAAAGAAGCTCCATGAAAATAAAGGCGCAGAGATTGGAGGATATTATACTCTTCATGCGCTACAGACCGCTGAGATATATAATCTTGCCAGATGACAAGGTTATTCATACGGGATACAGTTTGTGGTTCAGGAAGATTATACTTTCGTTGAAAAGCGTTACCTTTGTAAGGAAAACTGATTCTACCCAATCATAGAAGTGTATGGCTATTTTCCTGCAGATCGAGAATCTCACTAAAAGCTACGGCGACAGACTGCTCTTTGGCGATGTTACTTTCGGAATAAATGAAGGTGACAAAATCGGGCTTATTGCAAAAAATGGGACTGGTAAAACCACCCTTCTCAGTTGCATCGCCGGAATAGAACCGTACGATAGTGGCAGTATAACTGCGCGCGCCGGGCTCAAGATCGGATACCTTGAGCAGACACCAGCCTTGCAGCCGGAACTTACTGTTGCGCAGATATGCATTCAAAATAATCCTGCCGTACTCAGCGCAATTACCGCATATGAGGGGGCTGTAGCAACAGGAGAGATCGATGCTCTATCAGCGGCGACAGAACTGATGGATGCAGCTCGCGCATGGGACTATGAGGACAGACTGAAACAGATGCTCACTCAGTTAGGTATCGCCAATCTCAATCAACCAGTTGGCGAACTCTCCGGAGGCCAGAGAAAACGTGTGGCACTTGCTAAAGTTATTCTTGAAGAGCCACAACTCATAATTCTCGATGAGCCGACAAACCACCTCGACATAGCATCGATAGAATGGCTTGAGAGCTATCTCACACGTGCACGTGTCGCACTGCTTATGGTTACTCACGACCGTTATTTTCTTGATCGTGTATGCGACAAAATCATTGAGATAGACCTGCAACAGATTTTTACTTATTCCGGGAATTACGCCTACTATCTGAGGAAGCGTCAGGAGCGGGTTGATGCTATGGGAGCCGAACTCGCCAAAGTAAAAAACACCCTGAGGAAAGAGCAGGAATGGATGAACCGCCAGCCACAAGCGCGTGCGGGCAAAGCAAAGTATCGCATAGATGCATTCTACGATCTTAAAAAACGTGCAGCTGTCGATCTCCGTGAACGTAATGTCGATCTATCTGTAAAATCGTCATATATAGGCAATAAGATATTCGAGGCTAAAAACATTTCAAAGAGTTTCGGTGACAAAGTCATTCTCAAAGACTTCAACTATATTTTCGCCAGATATGAAAAGGTTGGAATTGTTGGTAAAAACGGTGTAGGAAAATCCACATTCATAAAACTGCTTCAAGGAATAGTACCAACCGACAGTGGGACATGGGATATAGGAGAGACAGTTCGATTTGGCTATTACAATCAGGACGGTATAAACTTTGATCCGAACAAGAAGGTTATTGATGCCATTACTGAAATAGCCGAAGAGGTTGTTATAAACGACGGAACTGCCAGATTTAGTCCATCGCAATTCCTACAGCATTTTTTGTTCTCTCCACCTGACCAGCAGAAACTGATATCAAAACTTAGCGGCGGAGAACGCAGCAGATTGTATCTTGCTTCAGTCCTTATGCGTTCACCCAATTTCCTAATTCTTGATGAGCCGACAAACGATCTTGATATCGTGACACTTGGAATTCTGGAAGAATACCTTGCTAATTTCAAAGGATGTGCGATCATCATTTCACATGACCGATATTTCCTTGACAATATTGTTGATCACATCTTCGTACTCGAAGGGAACGGAGTGGTGAAAGATTTCCCTGGAGGTTATACAGATTATCGCGAATGGAAACAACAGTGTGAGGATGAAGAGAAAATCAGGAAAGCTCAGGAAGATGAGAAAAAGCGAAAAAACGCACATATGCCTGATAATCACACCGACAAAAAGTCCTCAAACCGCCCTACAAAACTCACTTTCAAGGAAAAACGTGAATATGAGGCTCTTACACAAGAGATTGAGGACATCAACAATGAAATACACACTCTTGAAGCAGAATTCAACAGTGGCGCTTCAATTGAAAATATCGAAGAGAAATCGCGCCGTTACACTGCCTTGAAAGAAGAACTTGATGAAAAAGAGATGAGATGGCTTGAACTGTCCGAGAAAGTCTGAAAGATAGATATCAGGGCTTATCATACATGTTGATTAGTCCATCTGTACATATGTTAATCCTTCATCACGTAATTTCTTTTCTGTTAAGATAGATGGACTGACAAGATAAGCAATCGGCGCAAATCTCATTAGAGGAAGATCATCCGAATGATCAGATACAACTGCTGCAACTCTCATATTTTCATGCAAGCACAATTCTTTTACACGCTGAAGTTTCTCCTCACCTACACACTCGTATGTCTGCATAGGTGAAATTTTATTCATATATTCCGACGCAATACAGAAATCTAATCCACATTGCATTGCAAGCAATTTGGCATATTCTGCAGGTGCAGCAGTAGCAAGCACGACCTTATCACCACGCTTATGATATTCATCAATCAGATTGAGAACAGAGGGGCGCAATTGATTTATGAGTTTGCTGCAAAAGAAACTATATACCTCGTCCCCCTTATAAAAGGAACTGCAATAACCCATTATAGTCATTTTGGCAGCAGCGTGACTTATGCAGCGAAGCTTGCGTAACCCGACAATACGTATTATCTTGAGAAGGAAATCCAATTTCCCTCGTTTAACGGCATCTTGCGCTACATATATTACAAATTCCGTGAAAGAATTTACATTCACTAATGTACCATCAAGATCAACAACAAGCAACCCGATCACGGCATCATCTTTTTATAATCTATTGACCACGGAAACCGTACCAACGTTCGGTTATGATATTTACAGAAATCCGGCTCGACTAATGGGGAGTCAGTGGTAACAGTTATTACCGCAATCTTTATGTTCGGATTGATGTATATCTCTCGAAGATTATTACATACGACCTTTATGGTCGCTCCTGAATCGATGGCGTCATCCACGAGAAGTATACGAGCTTCAGGCGGCAGATCAGGAAACCCAACACCATTGTCGACAACCATTTTACGTGTATCCGGTCGCTTGTTACATCGAGTTTTCATACGTAGCCACCATGCTTCCAGCCGTCTTGCCGAATTAAGCATCCACAAAGGAGTGTTACCCAGAACAGCCGCCAGCCGAGCACCCTTACCACGTGTGGAAGGACGTTGCAACGTTACGTTAAGTCTTTCCCGACAGTAACCCTCCGGCAAGAATTGCTCAAGAGCATCTGCAAAGAATTCTCCCCCGCGGCGCACACCGACCATAAGATCAAAACCATTGGAATCATCCGCAACAAGCGAAAGAGCCAATTCGCGAGCCTGCCAGTCGACAGCACCTTGACTTAAAGTTATTACTTTCATGGCATGTAACTGCTATATCATGTAGTGTGACTATGTTTAACTTACGAATCTTATCAACATCCTGACTAACCGCCGTCCTCCATATGAAGCAAGTGCTCCAAGTTTATTTTTTAATCGAACCCGCGGATTCAGGATCTCTGACATACGTTCTTGATGTATAACGCTGACACACCGATTCTCAACTTCGGGCAATTCAATATCGTTAGCTATCAGTAAGATCCATATATTGAAATAGGCACTGAAACGACGATCACGGGCAGCTTTTTCAAGAGCTGGAACGCTTAGCGCTGAAATATTGGTAAGCATTTCGTCGGTAACATCAAGAACATCAAGCCTTGCGGGTGCAAACTTCTGGATAAAGCTATCGGGATGTTGGCGGTAAAAATACAATTTTTCTGGTAAATACGCAACTTTACGGCTTGCAAGAATCAACTTATAGAAAATATCAAGATCTTCATAGCGTCTACCTATACTGAAACGCAAGCCGCTGTCAAAAACCGAGCGTCTCAACATTGCGCCACAGACAGAATTTATCATTATTGACTGATATAGTCCGCTTTCAAGTATCATATAACTATGATAGACCCTCAACCGTGACAACGTTGAATTATTCACAGCACTAAAACGAGCCGCAACCCCAAAATCAAGAAGACTGTAAGCAAGATCGGCATCACTAATATCTACCGCTGAAACGAGAGTTTCTATTGCTTGGGGATGCATTATGTCGTCAGCATCTATAAAGCAGATATATTCTCCTACAGACTGCTCAATTCCGGTATTGCGGGCAACAGAAACGCCCCCATTTTCACGATTTATCAAACGGAAACGAGGATCTGCGGTCTCATACTCACGGCAAATATCGGCACTATTGTCCCGGCTACCATCATTAATCATGAGTACCTCAAAATTCCTATAAGTTTGCGTTGATACAGAATCAAGACACTCACGAAGATAGCGCTCTGCATTATATATCGGAACAATCACTGACACCAAGACGGTAGAATGACCGGAGTTACTTTCTTTAATTGAGTTCTGAAGTGTTTCAGGCATTGACCTTGAGATATTTTATATTGTGCTGATTAATAAACGCTGATTCATACACTGATATTATACAAGTCCGTAAAAATCATAAATCTTCTTAATCCATAGATGATTATCCAGATAAAAGATATATCTTTGCATATAGATTATTATCTTACTTATTTAGCTTATTTATACCAATGATCAAACATGTTATGGCGATGCTGATATTGGCATTCGCTTGTATGGGAACACCTTTGACAGCTGTAGCCCAATTATTTACTACGTCACCTGCTATAGTCCAACCAAATGAAAAGAATCTAAAGATCTATTTTCACACAAATCTAAGTGGCAAACAGGAACTTCAGAATGCAAAAGACCTTTATGCTCACATAGGTGTGACTTTAGCGTCCGCCCCCACAACATGGACCCATGTGAAAGGAGATTGGAATTCAAATACTCCCGATAAGAAATTTACTAAGATTAATGATTCTTTGTGGGAACTCAATATCGGTGACCTCCGTTCCTATTTTAGTCTGAAAGACAACGAAGATATTGCAAAAATTGCTATTATTGCACGTCTTGCCACGGGAGCCGGCAACGGGTATGGTCAGACCGACGACTATTTTATTGACGTTGTTCCCGAAGGTATGCAACTCAGCCTCAATACCGATGGCACTACTCCATTCGCATTCCACGGCGCACGTACAGTTGCATTTATAGTCAATGCGACACGTAGCTGTGATCTGTCGCTGACAATCAACGGGAAACAGGCAGGTAAAGTAAATGGCAATCAACTCAAGGTTTCATATGACTTTACCCCGATCAACACCCCGTATGATATCGTCGCGACAGCAAAAAACGGAAATGAGATCCTTACTGAAAGCATGCGTATAAGCTGCCTCCCTCTAAGCGCTCAAAAAGCTTATCCCGGGAATATACCGCGTCAAGGTGCCGTAAAAAACACAGACGGAACTATTACCTTCTGTATTGCTGCTCCAGGCAAAACTAATGCTGTTCTGGTTGGGGCATGGACCGATTACGCGGTAGAATCAGCAGGAGTAATGAATTATACAGACTATCAAGGACAACGATATTTCTGGACGACTACTTCGCAAAGACTCGCAGATAACGAATATTTACCATATTATTATTTGATCGACGGAATGACTTGCGTAGCCGACCCTTATGCTCACCTCATACTTGATCCCTATAGTGACCGTTATCTTCCGGCAAGTTGTTTTGAAAACATGCCTGAATATCCAGAAGATAAAGTTCCAGCAAACACCATGCTGGCCGTTTATCGAGGTGACATTGATAATTATGACTGGGATAATGCAACGACAGAATTCAAGGTTCCCGATCACCGTTCACTAACAATATATGAATTATTACTCCGCGACTTCACTGGTGATGGCTCCGACCAGAACGGTAAATCATTCGGGACCTTCAGACTTGCAAAAGAGAAGGTCGATTATCTGTCGTCACTCGGAGTCAATGCTGTAGAGTTAATGCCTGTGATGGAATTTAATGGTAATAATTCTTGGGGATATAATACCAATTTCTATATGGCTTTGGATAAAGCATACGGCACCCCGGAAGATATGCGTGATTTTATAGCAGAGTGTCACCACCATGGTATAGCGGTAATTCTCGACATTGTTTTCAATCAAAGCGATGGCCTTGCACCATGGTACCAGATGTATGGAGGAAGCGCAAATAATCCTTTCTATAACGCTTCAGCACCCCATGCTTATAGCGTACTTAACGACTGGAACCAAGATAATCCCATTGTAAAACAACACTGGAAGGATGTTTTACGCTATTGGTTAGATGCTTATAAAGTTGACGGATTCCGTTTTGATCTTGTAAAGGGACTGGGTTCTAATGACAGTTATTCCTCAGGAACGGATGGGTACAACCCCAGCCGTGTAGCTCTGATGAAAGAACTACATGCCGCCATAGCGGAAATAAAGCCTGATGCAATTCATATAAACGAACTTCTCGGTTCAGAAAAAGAAGATAATGAAAACGGCGCTGACGGTCAGCTTGCATGGTCTAATGTTTCGCAGTCATGCTATGACTACGCAACTGCGCGTCCAGGTGGTTCTTCGGCCGGCATGAATGGGTTCATAGCCACTAACCGCGGACGTCAAATTGGCCAAACTGTAGATTATGCCGAAAGCCACGATGAACCTCGTATCGCCTCAAAAATGCGAACTACAAATACACGTGAGTGCGACGCATCGGTAGCCTATACCGCCACCCATCCTAAAAGCTCATCTGTACGCCGTCTCGGTTCTGTTGCCGCCCATTTGCTTCTAACGCCTGGTAACAAAATGATATGGCAGTTCGGTGAAATAGCTGCTGACGATCCACAGGGGACGGATCTTGACAAATTGCGGGCTATCACTCCGAAATGGAATCAGATGACGAACAACATGCGTGGTGCGCTTCTGGAAAATTACCGGCAGCTGATACATTTACGCAAATTAAACCCAGAAATGTTTAACGGAGAAGATGCAACGTGTACCCTTTCTGGATTCAATAATTCTCTTGAAAGCGTACGTACCATACGCATAACCGGAGGTAATAAGGAAATTATCGCTTTTTTCAATCCGGCTGTCAGCGGAAACGCAAAAACTGTAATGGTAACCGGAAGCCATCTTACCCCAGCTAATGCGCGTCTCATCACAGCGTCGTATGAAACCATGCCTGAACTTACCTCTGCCGGTGGAGCCACCCTTAGTGTAAAACTCGCGCCAAATGAGTTTGCCGTATATGCGACCTCCTCAACAGCCGATGTTGAACAGATTGTCGGTGACGAGATAATATTTCGTCCGGAAGTAAACACTCTTCCCGGAAGAATAATCATAAACGGAGATTTCAAGACACTTGAAGTCCACACCATTGCAGGAAATACCATTGCTACCTCTTATGCTAATAACTGCGGTATGGACATTAACGTAGCATCCGGATTATATATTATAAATATTGACGGGGAGATATATAAAGTAGCAGTACCGTAGCAATCAAAGTTACAAATAATTTATCTCGAATATTATAAAAGGGAGCATCCACACGGATGCTCCCTTTCTCTTGAGCCAGGATGAATAAACTCATCCTATATATAGGTAATGAAGGTTGAAAGTCACTTCGCAGTTCTCATTCTGTATCATATTATTCGTCGCTGTTCTTCTCAGCATACTCTTTAAGAAGCTTGTCCTGAACATCACCTGGCACAAGTTCATATGATGCGAATTTCATTGTAAATGAAGAACGTCCACCTGTAATAGAACTCAGGGCTGTGGAGTAAGACGACATTTCTTTAAGAGGTACTTTGGCTGAAATCTTTTCAAAACCATTTTCCGAAGACATACCCATAATCATGGCACGGCGTCCCTGCAAGTCGCTCATCACATCGCCCATCACATCTGAAGGAACCATTACTTCCACATCGTAAACAGGCTCAAGAACCTTTGGATTAGCATTGCGGAATGCTTCAGAGAAGGCATTTCTGGCAGCCAGACGGAATGAAATTTCATTTGAATCTACAGGGTGCATCTTACCATCGTATATGCAGACGCGGACATCGCGTGCATATGAGCCAGTGAGCGGTCCCTGTTCCATGCGGTCCATCAGACCTTTGACAATAGCCGGTACAAAACGAGCATCGATAGCACCACCAACAATACAGTTGTGAACCACGAGTTTACCGCCCCACTGCAAAGGTATCTCCTGAGTGTCACGAATACTCATCTTATATTCCTGATTACCGAAACGATAAGTGTCGGGCATAGGAGCATCCTCCGAATATGGCTCGATAATCAGATGAACTTCGCCGAACTGACCGGCGCCACCTGATTGTTTCTTATGACGGTAATCAGCACGGGCCGCCTTGGTAATAGTTTCACGATACGGAATTTTCGGTTCTTCGAATACAATAGGAAGTTTATCGTTATTCTCTACACGCCATTTCAATGTGCGCAGATGGAACTCTCCCTGTCCTTTAAGAATGGTCTGTTTAAGCTCTTTGCTTTGTTCAACCTCCCATGTGGGATCTTCTTCATGCATACGGGTAAGGATTGCCGACAGTTTCTCTGCATCACTTTCGGTCGCCGGACGTATGGCACGCTGATATTTGGGAGCCGGATATTTGATAAAGTCAAAGGCAATGTCACATCCTTTTTCGTCAAGGGTATTGCCTGTGCGGACATCCTTCAGTTTCACGGTTGCTCCTATATCACCTGCACACAGTTTGTCTACGGGAGTTTTTATCTGACCGCATACACAGAATATCTGTGCAAGACGCTCTTTACCACCACGGGTAACGTTGTCAAGATCAGCCCCGGCATTCAAAGTGCCACTCATTACCTTGAAATACTGAACCTCACCGATATGCGGTTCAACCGTTGTCTTAAACATGAATATGCTCAGAGGTCCGTTACTGTCAGGTTTTACCTCGCGACCTTCGGTATCGACCGGTGCCGGCATATCTTTCACGAAGGGAACGACATTTCCAAGGAACTCCATCATGCGGCGTACACCCATATCTTTAAGGGCACTTACGCAGAAAACCGGATATATTGACCGATCGACCAAACCTTTGCGGATACCTTCGCGCATCTCATCTTCTGTAAGCACACCCTGCTCGAAGAATTTCTCCATAAGAGTCTCATCGTTCTCAGCGGCGGCCTCTACAAGAGCCTGTTGCCATTCGTGGGCTTTCTCCATTTCTTCCGCAGGAACTTCTTCTATTGTAGGTACCCCCCCATCAGGCCCCCATGAATATTTCTTCATCAGAAGAACATCAATCATGGAGTTAAACCCGGGTCCGGATTGAAGAGGATACTGAATTGGAACAACTTTCTTTCCGAAAATCTCGCGAAGCTGTTCAAGGGTGTTCTCGAAATCAGCCTTTTCTCCGTCAAGCTGGTTTACGGCAAAAATCACTGGTTTTTTAAGCTGTGCGGTTGTACGGAAAATGTTCTGCGTTCCGACCTCCACTCCATACTGGGCATCGACAACGATCACCCCGGTATCAGTAACATTGAGTGCCGTAATCGCATTACCGACAAAATCGTCAGCACCAGGACAGTCTATCACATTAAGCTTTTTATTAAGGAACTCAGCATAAAATACTGTTGAAAACACTGAGTATCCATACTCTTTCTCAACCGGGAAATAGTCAGAAACTGTATTTTTTGCCTCAACAGTACCACGACGTTTTATAACTCCACACTCATAGAGCATCGACTCTGCGAGTGTGGTTTTTCCCGATCCCTTGCTTCCAAGCAGGGCAATGTTTTTGATTTCGTCTGTCTGATAAACCTTCATGTTATTAGAGTTTTAGTAAGTACCCATCTGAATACTCAGATTTTCTTTATTTAAGTGGAGAAAGATTTCAGAGCGCAAATTAGTCATTTTTCCGCTAATGGCAATATAATTTTACATGTTACACAACATAGTTCTAAAATCATATTAAAAATCTATTGTCATATCCTGGCAACATTATCCTCATAACCTGCTGTTACCGACGCTTTCCACTAAGTTTAAACACGTTTTTAATGAGGACTGTGTAGCAATTGTTCCGCAATAATTTATTAACTTTGCAACCGATTATGGCGACACTATAAGGATGATATGTCGCCAAACGAACAGTACGATTTTTAAAATGGAAATTATCAGAACTGTCGACGGTCTCCGTAAGCGAGTTGAGCAGGCTCATGCCGCCGGTAAAAGTGTAGGACTTGTGCCCACAATGGGCGCCCTACATGCAGGACATATTTCGTTGGTTGACCGTGCAAGAAAAGAAAATGACATTGTAGTAGTCAGCGTGTTCGTTAACCCTACTCAATTCAATAATGCAGAAGATCTCGCCACCTATCCCCGCACCGAAGAGGCCGACTGCGAGAAACTTGATCAAGCTGGAGTTGATATAGCTTTTATCCCTACGGTAGAAGAAGTATATCCCGAACCTGACACCCGCGTTTTTGAACTCGGCGAAGTTGCCCAAGTGATGGAAGGTGCAATGCGTCCAGGCCATTTCAATGGAGTAGCGCAGATAGTCAGTAAGCTCTTCGCTATAGTTAATCCAGACCGAGCATATTTCGGAGAAAAAGATTTTCAGCAGATTGCAGTGATCCGCAAAATGGTGGAACTCGAAGGCTTTAAATTGGATATTGTGGATTGCCCCATCTGCCGCGAAAATGACGGATTGGCTATGAGCAGCCGCAATACCAGACTAACCCCGGAACAACGCGTAGTAGCACCGGTGATACACCGCGCACTTGAAAGTAGCATAGGCTGGGCAAAAAACCATACACTTGCCGAGACTAAAAAATATGTTATTGACGAGATCAATTCCTTTCCACATATGGAGGTGGAATATTACGAAATAGTTGATCCGTTGACTATGCAGCCCCTTTCCGAATGGACGGATGCCCAAAACGGAACTTCTGTCGGCTGTGTGACCGCATATTGCGGTAAAGTTCGTCTTATCGACAATATCAAATACAATCTTTAGCCACCATGCAGATTGAGATACTGAAATCGAAAATTCATCGTGTTTCCGTAACAGAAGCGCGTCTTGACTATATCGGAAGCATCACTATAGATCAAGACCTTATGGACGCCGCCGGGATATTTTCCGGAGAACATGTATATATAGTCGACAACAACAACGGGGAGCGTCTCGAGACTTATGCCATCGCCGGCGAGAGAGGGAGCGGAGTTATATGCCTCAACGGAGCAGCCGCCAGAAAGGTGCTCCCAGGCGACATTATAATAATTATGTCGTACGCATTGGTTACTCCGGAGGAAGCGGTAACTTTCAAACCGAAAGTTATCTTTCCTGATACCACGACCAACCGTCTTGAGGCATAAGCGCAGCTCTGACACGAGATATTTCTCTCACATTCTTTAATCACTTTACTTAGAAACAAACATGTTTGAGAACCTTAGCGAGAAACTTGAACGGAGTTTTAAAATACTGAAAGGACAAGGCAAGATTACCGAAATCAATGTTGCCGAAACCCTGAAGGATGTACGTCGGGCCCTGCTTGATGCCGATGTGAATTATAAAGTAGCAAAGAATTTTACTGATACCGTAAAAGCTAAGGCGCTTGGTCAGAATGTTATCAACGCTGTCAAGCCTCAGGAACTCATGGTAAAGATCGTCCATGACGAGCTTGCACAGCTTATGGGCGGTGACACTGCACAGGTAAATCTTTCCGGCAACCCTACCGTAATCCTGATGTCGGGTCTCCAAGGTTCGGGTAAAACTACATTTTCAGGAAAACTCGCGAAAAAATTCAAGAGCGAGAAAGGTAAACGTCCTCTCCTTGTTGCATGTGACGTTTACCGTCCCGCAGCAATTGAACAGCTAAAGGTTCTCGCCGGACAAATTGATGTACCTGTTTATACGGAAGAAGGCAATAAAAACCCTGTAGAAATCGCCCGGGATGCAATTGAATACGCTAAACGCAATCATCTTGATCTTGTCATCGTCGATACAGCTGGCCGCCTCGCTGTTGACGAACAGATGATGGATGAAATCGAGGCTATCAAAAAAGCTATCAAACCACAGGAAACATTGTTTGTGGTTGATTCCATGACCGGTCAAGATGCCGTTAATACCGCTAAGGAATTCAACGACCGCCTCGATTTCGATGGTGTAGTACTCACCAAACTCGATGGTGATACCCGTGGTGGCGCCGCCCTCTCAATACGCACAGTAGTAACCAAACCTATAAAATTTGTAGGTACCGGCGAGAAACTCGATGCTATAGATCTGTTCCACCCATCGCGTATGGCCGACCGAATCCTCGGAATGGGTGATATCGTATCTCTTGTTGAAAAAGCCCAGCAACAGTTCGATGAGAAAAAAGCGCGCGAACTTCAGCGCAAAATCGCCAAAAACGAATTCAATTTCAATGATTTCCTCGGTCAGATCCAACAGATAAAGAAAATGGGTAACCTCAAGGATCTCGCCGCCATGATTCCCGGAGTTAGGAAAGCTCTTAAAGATGTTGAAATCGACGATAATGCGTTCAAAGGTATCGAAGCTATAATCAGTTCAATGACCGAGAAGGAACGTGTAAATCCAGCAATTATCAATGGTAGTCGCAGACGACGCATTGCAGCAGGCTCCGGTACATCTCTTCAGGAAGTGAACCGCCTTCTCACTCAGTTCGAACAGACAAGAAAAGTTATGAAAGCTGCTACAGCGATGAAAAATCCTATGCAGATGATGCGTCAGATGCGCCGCAGATAACCCCTATACATTCATAAAATAAGCTATCACTACAACGACATATGGAGCTGATTGACGGAAAGAAAGTTGCAGCCGAAATAAAACAAGAAATCGCTGCTGAAGTAGAAAAAATGGTCGCTGATGGCAAGCGCCGTCCGCATCTTGCCGCTATACTTGTAGGACACGATGGCGGCAGCGAAACGTATGTGGCTAATAAGGTTAAATCGTGCGCGGAATGCGGATTTACATCCACCCTTATTCGTTTTGAGGACGATGTAACAGAAGAGAGATTGCTTGAAGAAATCAAAAAGCTCAACGAAAATCCTGAAATCGACGGGTTTATAGTGCAATTACCCCTTCCGCGCCACATTTCCGAACAAAGACTTATTGAATCAATTGATTATAGAAAAGATGTTGATGGATTCCATCCGATAAATGTCGGCCGCATGTCTATCGGGCTCCCCTGCTTCAAAAGCGCAACCCCTGCCGGTATAATGATGCTTCTCGAGCGATACAATATACCTACATCAGGAGCCAATTGTGTTGTACTTGGACGCAGCAATATAGTAGGCAAACCAGTTGCAACCCTTATGATGCAGAAAGGCTATCCTGGAAACGCCACTGTAACTGTATGTCACCGGGATACAAAAAACATCAAGGATATTTGCAAAGAGGCTGACATAATAATTGCTGCAATGGGACGCCCGGAATCTGTTACAGCAGATATGGTAAAGGAGGGTGCCACTATTATTGATGTTGGTACTACCCGTGTCCCTGATCATTCTCGCAAAAGCGGTTTCAGACTATGCGGTGATGTTAAGTTCGATGAGGTCGCACCGAAATGCGCCTTTATCACCCCCGTTCCAGGAGGAGTAGGACCTATGACTATTGTATCATTGATGCGCAACACTCTTCTTGCTGCTCAAGGAACAATATATTCCTGATCACATCAATGCACATGACCTATGGGGGATGCGATTTTGCAGATAATGATGCACCTGACTCTCGCCCTTGCGGGTGGAGAGGAGGCGACATTGTTATTTGCGGGAGATGCCATGATGCACCAGGCTCAGATTGACGCTGCCCATAAGCTTAGCGATTCTGGCGCTTATAACTACTCTGCATGCTTTTCCCCAATAGAAAATATTGTAAAAGAAGCAGACTTTGCTGTGGTAAACCTCGAGACCCCGCTTGGTAAAAGCGGATTCTCAGGGTATCCGTGTTTTAATGCCCCTGTCTCATATGCCGAGACATTGCGCGATGTAGGCTTCGATCTATTTCTAACAGCCAACAATCATACTCTTGACAGACATGACAAGGGACTGGTATATACAGTTCAAGCGCTTGATTCACTAAAGATTCCACACATAGGAACATACTGTGATCTC
This sequence comes from uncultured Alistipes sp., assembly GCA_964509345.1. GTDB lineage: Bacteria > Bacteroidota > Bacteroidia > Bacteroidales > Muribaculaceae > UBA7173. The sequence goes on along the minus strand of CAZDWY010000032.1, from coordinate 6,469 downwards.
AAACAAAGATCAGAACGGATACCACATATTGAAATAATAAATGGCTTTAAAGTAGGTTTCCTTAACTATACGTACGGGACCAACGGTATTAATATTCAAGGTGAGGCTGTTGTCGATTATATAGATAGGGGAAAAATCAAGGAAGATATCCGCAAAACGCGTGAAGCTGGCGCAGAGCTCATTGTAACAGCTATGCATTGGGGAGAAGAGTATCACTTATTACCTGTTGCCAGCGAAAAATCTCTCGCAGATTTCCTTATTGGAGAGGGAGTAGACATGGTTATAGGTGGCCATCCGCATGTTGTACAACCGTATGAAATACGTACAAACCCTTTGACTGGCGGGAAGTCGCTTGTAGTATATTCTTTGGGTAATTTCATATCAAATATGAAAACACGCGATACACGTGGAGGAGCACTCGCTGTCGTAAAACTTACCCGTGACAGTATTGGTCAGCCATGCGTTTCGGATGCGAGATATGAATTAGTATTTACTGTTCCACCAGAGGGCAACAGTTCTCACAATTTTGTAGTTTATCCTATTGACAGTGTACCTTCTTCGTGGCGTGCGGCTGCTGATGCATTCCGCTCAGCCCTCAAATGAAAAAGGGGATAAATTTCAACACTCATTTATCTCAGAAAGTAAAGTGTAAGGCAACGCGCAGTCCGGAACGATCGGAACAAGCCACATTCCTGTATGTAAGACGCCATGCATAGTCTATACGCACACATTTAAGGAGGTTATCAATTCCCGCACTTATTTCCATGTAAGGAGTACCATGCATCACTGTTGCAGAAGCCTGCGATGGGAACTCCAACAATCGATCGCTGATACAGGCCCGAGGGTCATTCTTCTGTGAAAGTCCTCCGATCCAACCTCTGAATCCTATGACTTCGCGCAATTTAAGTTTCTTGAAATATGGTATCTGATTGAAAAGAGTCCCATTAGCCCAGTAAGTAAAATCCCAAGAGGCATACTTGTCGTTGATAAATTCTAATGGATTAAGCAACGCGAAACTACCACGCTGGATAGTATATGATAGATTTGCATCAGGATAAAGTAAACTCGTAAAAGCAGACTGCCCCCACACATATCCTCCTTTTACCATAATGTCTGCAAAACCAAAAGCTGACAACCAGAAACGTTTACTGATACTTAATTCCGTTCTGTTGACTCCCCATCTGCCTCCCAATAGACCATTGGGCACATATTCATGAACAAGAATGAATTCGGGCGCATCACGGTTTACCAGAAGACGATCTGATTTTGTCTGCATAAATTTCTCTCCTGGCGCATACCTCAACCGCATTGTGAATGCAAGCTGATTATAATGGTTAAAAATATTGCCGGATGATGTATGGAAGATAACAAATGGTCCACGCTCCATGCGGCGCGCATCTGCTTCTAATTTAAGAGAAAAATTATTGCGAAGCTCAAGTTGATAAGCCAATCGGGTCTGCTGCAGATATGTAACCAGATGGTTTTTCCCTCTTTTTAGGGACAAGAATACATTGTCAGGATTCGTGAAAGAATAACTTTGACCAAGCTGGTCTATATCGTATTTCTGGGCTATAAGAATTGAGTGAACAGGAAATTCACGTGAATGATATTTCTTTTCATTAAAGGAATATTCAACCTCGGCATTATATTTTATTTTCTTGTCTTTCAAGCCATAGGCCAAATATCCCCGACCGAACCAATGAGTGCTCAGATTAGCCGTTGTTAATCCTCCCGCTCTAAATCTTACCCCCTCAATTGAATTAAAACTGATAAAGGTATTCAGGGGTCCAATATCGAACTTGGAATCGGAGCGTGAGGTAGAAACATACCCTTTTACGAAAATCCGCAGAGCTGTTTCACCGTATTTATAAAGCGGGATTTTTCTTAATCTTGCCATAAGTTCCGCCACACGACCTTCATTATACCCGGTTTTAACTTGACGTTCTTCCATCCAAAACGCTTCATCGCGTGCGTCAGCTTCAGGCGAAACAATTATTTCACCGTCATTCTCGAAAATTTCGGAAATTGGAGAGATGGTGAAATTATGGTTATCGTAAGCTGTCGTGCGGCGTGCATATATTTCAGGCGCATTGTCGAAAACCTGAAACTCAATATTAAGGTCATCGAGCGTTTTTAACCTTGAACCATCCGGTGCTTTGTCATATGTCTGGTTTATCCTCAGACGGTTGACAAAGTTGAGATTTATGCTTGGAGACACCCCCATATCCACCTTTCTGACAAACATCGCGGTATCATTCTCCTCTACATAAATTCTCCCCAGAAAACCAAAAGTCGCCGGATTTCTTGGTGCAAAACTTAGTACGACGCACCGTATTCCTGCAACTTCAGCCGTGTCCGTAAGATAATACTTATAGAAGTCAGGGGCTATTGGCGAGAGTGGGCTTACAAAGCGGTTGCGCAACAATGTGATATCGTCATCGTACAGGTCTATTTCTCGGAAAATATCCTCCATAAGCACCTGCATGTTATCTAAATCCGCAAACTCATCTATTCCGGTGCGGGTATATCCCCGTACGTACTCTTTCTTCGATCGGGGAGATTGCCGGAATATTACGTCGGAAACTTTTTCTTTTACCGATAAAGGCAGTATGGGAAGGCCAGTAACATCCGATGTGTCAACATGTTCCTTCAGGAATCCCAGTCGACCGGACTTTGTGGTATCATCTGAAGCTTCATAATTGTTGAGACCGAAAGATAGACGCTCATATTTACGATAATTATAGTACGGATTTCTTTCCGGATCAGTAAGATTCCGTGCATCTCTTATCTTATGCATGAAATCAACTGCCGGATTCCCATGTTTGGAATAATGCTCTTTGGTTCGTCCTACAGTTATCTCTCTCAGTACCACGCCTGGTAAGGTATCTATATCAACAAAAGGTACTGTTGCAGATACGGTAAACAGACAGGTACTTATATGCCATGTCCAAATCACAATAGCTGTAATCCGGATAAAAGTACGATTCATTATGTGGCATATAATATCCATCGAGATACGTGTCTGTAAAAAAATTCAGTAACTTTGCGTGGTATATTATTTTTAAACTTATTATGGCAAAAGAAATTGAGAAGAAGTTTCTGGTTCGCTCCCGATCGTATCGTGATGTCGCTTCTGGCCGTCATTCAATTGTGCAGGGTTACCTTAGTCGTGACAAAGATGCTACAGTTAGAATAAGGATACTCGATGATAGAGCCTACATCACAATAAAAGGACGCAACCAAGGAATTGTACGCGACGAATGGGAATATTCAATACCGGTTGGTGATGCACACGATATGCTTTCTCGATGTGCAAAAGGAACTGTGATTGAGAAAACCCGGTATATCGTCCCATGTGGAAAACTATATTGGGAAATCGACGAATTCCATGGCTCACACAGCGGTCTGACAGTGGCTGAAATTGAATTACCAGACGAGGCGACACCATTCGAGCTGCCAGACTTTATTGGGGAGGAAGTCAGCGGTGACCCACGTTACTACAATTCAAATCTATGATCAACATTCTGCCATGGGATCTTCCCTAAGCTCCAGAAGAGCCACATTCTCGACATGATGAGTGTGGGGAAACATATCAACGGGTTGCACCGCACACACACGATACTTAACATCGAGCAATGCTATATCGCGCGCCTGAGTGGCTGGATTGCAACTTACATATACGATACGTCGGGGAGCAGCATTGAGGATCACATTCACTACATCCTGATGCATTCCCGCGCGTGGAGGGTCGACTATCATGACATCCGGACGCCCGTGACATTCAATAAAATCGTCGGTCAACACATCTTTCATATCACCGGCAAAGAACTCGGTATTGTCAATGCCATTTACTGCTGAATTGATGCGTGCATCCTTGATAGCGTCTTCCACATATTCAATACCGATCACTTTTCTGGCATCCCGAGCTATGAAGTTGGCTATTGTTCCTGTACCTGTATACAGATCATATACCAGTTCACTTCCGGTCAATCCCGCAAAATTTCGCGCTACTTTATAAAGTTCATAAGCCTGACGGGAGTTAGTCTGATAGAAGGATTTCGGACCGATTCTGAATCTTAACCCTTCCATCTCCTCTTCTACAAACTCTTTCCCTGAATGAAGTTTGATATCAAGATCACCGATAGTATCATTAGCTTTAGTGTTGACTACGTACATCAACGATGTAATCTCAGGAAATTCAGCTCGGATAGCATCCAGTAAACCTTCGAGTGCCTCAGTATTGTCTTCCCCGACCGACACAACTACCATTATCTCACCGGTACAAAGCACTCTTATCATAAGTGTTCTAAGAAATCCCTGCTGTGCACGCAGATCATAGAACGTCAAACCATGTTTCAGACCATATTCCTTAATGAACAATCGGATACGATCTCCTATGTGATCCTGAAGATAACATTGTTCGATATCAAGAACCTTGTCGAAAGCCCCCGGAATATGAAATCCGGCTCCATCGCGATCGTTTACCACTTCCCCGCTTCGTAGTTGTTCCCAACTGATCCAGCGCTTGTTCGAGAAGGTATATTCCATCTTATTACGGTAAGCCCAAATATTCTCAGATCCTAAAATAGATGATATTTCAGGAAGTTCAACTTTAGCTATCCGCTCAAGTGCATCTGTTACCTGACGCCGCTTGCTTTCAAGCTGATAACTGTAAGGCAGATGTTGCCACCGGCAACCTCCGCAAGTTCCGAAATGAGAACATTTCGGTTCACAACGTATCGGCGATGGCTTCAACATGCGTTCGATGTGACCTTCCGCATAGCTACGTTTCTTGCGGTCAACCTTAATATCAGCCACGTCACCCGGCGCTCCATACGGAACAAATACAACCATATCGTTGACCCTTGCGATGGCATTACCTTCGGCAGCAACTGCTGTTATCTCTACCCCTTCTAAAACAGGGAGTTCTTTTTTCTTTCTTCCCATTGATAAATTACTTTATGGTGCCCCCCCCCAATAATAGGAACACGGGGAGAATGTGCGGCACATACGTCCACATTAACATCTGCAAAGTTAGTTAAAACTCTATTAATATAAGTCTTCTTTTAACTGGATAAGCAAAATTTAACTCCATAGCCATAATTTTTCCACTCGCAAATATGTTTTTCCAAAGTAAATGTCGTAACTTTGCGGATAAGGGCACCGAAACATTCAGTTCGCTCGCTCATCTCTCCAGAGTGGAATTACAACGGGATGAAATTTCCCACCATGATAAACTAATAGATAAGTAATAATTAAAACATAATAGTCATTAATCAAAAACTATTCAACCCAAATGAAAAAGATTTATACATTTGGCGATGGTAAGGCTGAAGGTGATGCTTCAATGCGCAACATCCTCGGCGGCAAAGGTGCAAACCTCGCTGAAATGAACAAACTGGGTATGCCCGTTCCTCCCGGTTTCACAATTACTACCGATGTATGTAACGAGTACACCCAATATGGGAAAGATGCAGTGGTTAAAGATATCCGTAAGGATGTAGAGAAAGCCATAGCACACGTAGAGACCCTCACCGGAAAGAAATTCGACGATCCGTCAAACCCTCTTCTGGTTTCCGTTCGTTCAGGCGCACGCGCCTCTATGCCCGGCATGATGGACACAGTCCTAAACCTCGGAATGAATGACGCAACCGTAAACGCACTTTCCGAGAAGAGCGGCAACCCTCGCTTCGCCTGGGACAGCTACCGCCGTTTCGTGCAGATGTACGGCGACGTGGTTCTCGGCATGAAACCAAAGAGCAAGACCGAAACTGATCCTTTCGAAGCAATCATAGATAAAGTCAAGGAGGAAAAGGGTGTTAAATTCGATACCGAACTTGATGTTGACGACCTCAAGAAACTGGTAACACTCTTCAAAGCGGCAGTTAAAGATTATACTGGCAAGGATTTCCCCGAAAGCGCATGGGATCAGCTCTGGGGTGGTATCTGCGCCGTATTCGATAGCTGGATGAACGAACGCGCCATTCTTTACCGCCGCATGAACCAGATTCCTGAAGAATGGGGCACAGCCGTTAACGTTCAGGCTATGGTTTACGGTAACATGGGCAACAACTCCGCAACTGGTGTGGCTTTCTCACGCGACGCTGCCACCGGCGAAAACATTTTCAACGGCGAATATCTTATCAACGCACAGGGTGAGGACGTTGTGGCAGGTATCCGTACCCCCCAGCAGATCACAATCGAAGGCTCTAAGCGTTGGGCCGCTCTTCAAGGTATCTCTGAAGAAGAACGCGCTTCAAAATATCCCTCACTTAGGGTGGTTTGGAGCGGGCTAGATATGACGCTCATGGTAACGGTATTTTGGTAGGTGTCGGCTGGTTTTTCATCATTAATCTTGGTAGCGAAACTAAGCATAATCTGTTTCGTGTCGGTTTTGATTTTGCTGCTGCTATTTTCTGCAATTTTATCGCCGTTGCCGGATATTGATAGCGCTTTGTAAGTGGCGGTT
>CAZDWY010000031.1:0-28931 GCA_964509345.1 uncultured Alistipes sp. | reverse complement strand
CCCAATACCAACTATCCCCGGTCGAAATTCATTTCATCGAAGCCTTCGAAGCCGAACAAAAGAAACTCCGGGATGGGAAGAAGTAGGTTAACGGTCTAATGCCGGCTAAGCGTATATGCAGGCAAAAGTCACGCGGAATCTTTGGCGCTTGGTAAAAAGAGTGCGAACATATATTCAAATGATAAATGGCCAGATTAACAAGTTGTATACTAATCCTAAGATCAGCACTATAACAATAATCTTAAAAAAAGATTTAACGTATTTGGGAAGTCTGGAGTCGTTGATATACAATATTGTTGCAAGAATCCAGTTTCCATTAGCTTTCTCATAATATGTATTATCGGCTTGTTGGGAACATATTGACTCTTCACAACAACTGCTATCGCGAAGCCTTGACTGGTGCAGCCTCCTTCTCTTATGAATATTTCTTTTCTTACTACGCGTCATATCAATAGAAGTTCAGTTGAATCGTGGCGAGGGCGGCATTGATTAAACGTAAAAATTGCAAGTGGCTGGCATTTAACCACTTGCAATTTTTATGTGCCCAAGACAGGACTCGAACCTGCACGCCTCTCAGCACGCGCACCTGAAACGCGCGCGTCTACCATTCCGCCACTTGGGCGCGGTATGCGTAAACCGTTGATGTTCAAAATAGAAGATTTCAGGAAGCTTCTTAGACCAACAGTTTTTCGCTTTCAGTGATGCAAAGGTACGCAGTTTTTTTTTATTGTGCAAATCTTTTCCGGCATTTTTAAACTGGGGTACAGAGCTGTGGTACATCGGTTATTCCAACTCCTTACAGACTTCACTTTGAAACTTCACCGGTCTCCCTTTTCAGCTCATTTCACCACTTCGATAGCGGGATTAATTTCCTTTAGCCGTGCAACGAAACCATCGCGGTCCGCAGGCGAAATTTCTATCGGCATGGCGCTTTTCAGAACACTCCGGTCAGTAAAGCTGATAGCCAGCCTGTCAAACGAGGAGGCAGCTCCCGCAAGGTAGCCCTTTTTATATCTGACCTCCCTGATCTTAGCGATAGGGGCGCGCAAGGACTGGAACAAATTGTATATCACAAGCGTATCCCCTGCTATCTCGTACCAGCAACCACGTATCAACACGAATAGCAATGCAGCAAAACTACCTACAAATATCAAAATCACCCACCATGGCAATCCCAGGCATACGACACCTAAGAAAATAAGACATCCTCCGAAAAACCACCATGCGACCTTAGATCTATAAACTGTTTTTTCCATCGCCATATGCTTAATACATGTATCTGCAAAGGTAACAAATATATCGGTAATCAACAACGCGCCAGCAAAACAATTTGCCGTTCCATAAATAATTAGTAAATTTGTGGCTTAAAAGAAAAAACGCAAACAGCATAGTCCAATGCTTACTCTTCAACAGATAAAATCAAACCCTGCAGAGGTTGTGGAGCGCCTCGCCATAAAAGGGTTCGACGGCAAGGAAGCCATCGACAAAGTGCTCGCTCTTGATGAGCAGCGCCGTCAGCTCCAGCTCGACAACGACAACAAGGCAGCCGAACTCAACCGCATCGCCGCCTCGATCGGCTCGCTCATGAAGGAGGGTCGCCGCGAGGAAGCAGAGCAGGCCAAGGCACAGGTTGCGGGTCTGAAAGAGGCTCAGCGCGCCATCGCCGTTCAGCTCGCTGAAACCGAGCAGGAGCAGCACAACCTTCTGGTGACAATTCCCAACCTTCCCTGCGCAATGGTTCCCGCCGGCACATCAGCTGCCGACAATGTTGTAGAGAAGACAGGAGGTCCGATGCCTGATCTTCCGGAAGACGCGCTCCCCCACTGGGATCTCGCCAAGAAATACAACCTGATAGATTTCGACCTCGGTGTGAAAATAACCGGAGCCGGATTTCCGGTATATATGGGTAAAGGCGCCCGTCTCCAGCGCGCGTTAATACAGTTCTTCCTCGACGAAGCCAACAAAGCCGGCTATCTCGAGATCGAGCCCCCTTACGTTGTAAACGCCGCCTCCGGCTACGGCACAGGGCAGCTCCCCGATAAAGAAGGGCAGATGTACCACTGTGAGTTGGATGACCTCTATCTCATTCCCACCGCCGAGGTGCCGGTCACCAACATATACCGCGATGTGATTCTCCGCGAGGATGAACTACCGCGCAAGAACTGCGCATATTCGGCATGCTTCCGACGCGAAGCGGGCAGCTACGGAAAAGATGTACGAGGCCTTAACCGTCTGCATCAGTTCGACAAAGTGGAGATAGTTCGCATAGAGCGTCCTGAAGACAGCTACGCAGCCCTCGAAGAGATGAAAGACCACGTTCAGGGGCTCCTCGAAAAGCTCGGTCTTCCCTGGCACATACTCCGTCTATGCGGCGGCGACATGAGCTTCACATCGGCCATAACCTTCGACTTCGAAGTATGGTCCGGAGCCCAGAAGCGCTGGCTCGAGGTTTCTTCGGTATCTAACTTCGAAACCTATCAGGCCAACCGTCTGAAATGTCGTTACCGCGCTGCCGACAAGAAAACCAAGCTCTGCCACACCCTCAACGGCTCGGCTCTCGCCCTTCCCCGCATCATGGCGGCTCTGCTCGAGAACAACCAGACCCCGGAAGGAATCGTGGTTCCCGAATGTCTGCGCCGCTACACCGGCTTCGACATCATAGACTGACCACCTCCATCCCCCTCCAATAAAAACATTATCGGTGCGCGACGTTCAATGCCGGTCGCGCACCGATAATGTTTTTTATCAACTCACCTGTAAATCACATCACTTGTCAGTAGCGAACGGAGCCACGGGGAGCCCGGTAACGCCATACAGATTTCCACCCGGATAGTCAGCCCAGTCATATCTTACAGCTACAGGCTCGTCGATGAGCGGAGAGCTTACTACAACCGTATCATCGCCATTCAACCGCGCATTGGCATAGGCGAACTGCCCGCTCTTATCCCCGATTATGAAGCCTGTAAGCGCGCTGGATGTCGGCTTTACCACACCATCAAATTTCAGCACCATCTTATTCCCGTCGCGCTTCGACGAAACCACTACGGGAGCCTTATAAACCACATCGCTCCTCCCATAGTCGCGGTTAAGAGCTATCAGCCCGAGCCGCCGGGCAACCTCCTGCTTGTCCGACGGATGAATATCCACCGGATTTCCAAGGTCAATCGCAACCGCCATACCGGTATTAGGAAGTTCCAGTGCCTTAGCCTGACTGTTGCGAAGAAGAGCCCATTCCGAATCGGGCTGGACATTTTTCTGACCTAAAAATCCCGCAAGCTGAACGAAATAGAACGGCATATCCGGATTGTTGAATGTCTCGCGCCAATTTGTAATCAGCGTTTTGAAAAGTTTTTCATACTGCTGGGCACGCCCTACATTATCACACCCCTGATACCAGAGCACACCCTTCACCGGCAGCCCGCGCAAAGGATAAATCATCGCATTATAAAGCCGGGTTGGAAAATCCTCGCTATATGGCGTCAGAGGGCGAGCCGGAAGTTGGACGATGGTGCAGTCCGCACGGTAATTCCAGTCGCCTGCAAGGGAATAGGTCTTACCGTCAACCGTAGCGTACATCTCAGATTTATCTGCAACTCCGCCTCCGCCCATATAATCTATCACCCTTACAGTTATGACATTTTTGCCAGCCTTGACCAAATTGCCGGGCACCTCATACACCCGCTGGGCAGAAGGATTATCGTAGCCACCGACACGTACACCATTAAAATATGTATCATCGCGATCGTCAACAACTCCGACAGCCAACCGCAGAGGCTTTCCGGCAGCCGACACCGGCAATTCAAGTTCACGCTGCAACCACACCACCCCATCAAAACCAGGCAGGACAGATCGCTCCCACGATCCCGGCAGTGGCATCACACCCCACTGTTCGCCGGTCTGGACAGTCCCTTTGTCAAAGTTCAGACACTGGTCATCAACTTTTGCCACCCAGCTGTCAAGAGCCTTGTTGTACGATTCGGCTATGCGGGCATCATCGAAACCGGCTGCCTCAAGCAATGCCAGTTCCTTTTCAAACCCCTCGATACCCTTCACAGCCTCATAAGCCGTCCATGCCTCAGCAGCGGTGCCTCCCCAGCTCGCATCTATCACCCCGACCGGCACACCGAGCTCATCAAGCATCTGCAGGGCAAACAGATAAGCAATGGCTGAAACGCCCATCGTCGACGGATTTGCCTCAGCCCACCCCCCGTAATCGACATCCACATCATCTTTCGGAGCGGAGCTGGCCGTTTTCTTCACTTTAAGAATCCGGATATCGGGATGTTGCGAAGTTGCCACCACTTCATCTCGGTTCATCAGTGAAGACCCCCAGTTAACATTCCCTACCGAAAATTCCATATTCGATTGACCGGAACAGAGCCAGACCTCTCCTGAAAGCACGTTGGAAACAATCGTTTTCTCCCCATCGGCGTCGTCAGTAAGAATAATTGTAAATGGTCCCCCGGCAGCAGGCGTAGGAACCTCGAATGTAAAAGCCCCTTCCGCATCGGCATTTGCCTTAAGCTCCTTTCCGAGCCAGTCGGTTTTTACCGTAACCGTCGCACCCGGAACAGCCTTTCCGGGTATAAGCAAAGTTGAATTCTGCTGGATCACCATATTTTCGGTGATAAAATTCGGCAATGTGACTTTAGCCCCGAGCGAAGCCGCCGTAATCATGGCGACCGAGAGTAATCCCATTCTTCTCATATGATTATCAAGGTATTAAACGCCCACTTTCCAGATAACCTGGAGCATGGCAGGTAAACAAATGTTTCTGGTAAAATTTACTATTATGCAAATTTAGCATTTTTCACCATTGCAGAGACCCGAAATCCCCCATTTTTTCAGTAATTTTGTCAGAAGATATCAAAACAATTAATTAGAAGGAAGATCTGCCCTCCCTGCAGCCGCCACTCTTCCACTCACAACAGAGATACTTACCTGTGAATAATATAAGCAGCAAACGTTGGTTCTGTTCCGTCAAGGAACATTGCAAGCGCTCTGTCACCGCCTTCCTGGCAGTGGCATTGCTCATATCGTCGTTCCCGCTGCAATCCTACGCAATGATGACCGGCGCAGTCGATGAGCCTGCGCAACCGCAAGCTGCCCCACGCACAGCGCCACGCCCCGTATCACGCCATCAGCGCACAAACACACCTGCGACCCCATCGCAGGAACTTCCCGACTCCATATCCGTGGGACAACCGATCACCGGTCCTGCCGAAGTAGTTGAGGATGAAATAACCCAACAGAACGGACACCTTGAGGTCACACCTGTCGACAGCATTCCTGTAGACATCAACCGCCGCGCCATTGAGGAAGAATTTCCCGAGACATCCGGTCTGTTTGCACGCGGTGACTCCATAATGCTTACGGCAGGAGAGCAGATGCTGGCCGACTCTATCGCAGCCTCAGGCAAGCCCGCGAAACCCGACGAATGGATCCCGCGAAAAGTGGAATTCTCACCAGACCCCACAAAGGCCGTATGGTACGCAGCCCTTTTCCCCGGTCTGGGACAGGTTTACAACCGCCGATACTGGAAGCTACCCATCGTTGTCGGAGGTTACCTCGGGCTCGCGTATGCCACTACATGGAACAACGGGATGCTCCGCGACTATACAAAAGCCTATGCAGACCTACTCGACAACGACCCCGATACCCGCAGCTACATGGACCTCTTCGCCCCCAGCGTAAAGGAGGAGAACCTTGACAAGACGTGGCTGCAGAACGTGATCAACTCCCGAAAGAATTATTTCCGCCGAAACCGCGACCTATGCATCATATGCATGATCGGAGTATATCTGCTCGCGATGGTCGACGCATACGTAGACGCATCCCTCTCCCACTTCGACATCACACCTGATCTTACCGTAGACCTCTCCCCAGCCCTGTTGCAGGACGGCCGCAACACCCGCCCATCTGTAGGGCTTGTGTGGGCATTGAATTTTTAATCACTCTTCAGCACGATGAATCCTGTCAGAATATATATCGTCACACTCCTGATCGCATGCACAGCAGCATGCACGGTCGCCGCACAATCAGTGCTTGCGGTAGCCGACCACATCAACGACTCCACAATCGTATATCCTCAGAGTGTGGAGACCGATGTGCACAAAATGATGCAGAACTGGTATCTGCGCACCTACACAGCCCTCGACAAAGAAGCGGATCAGCAGCCCGATGTGACAACCTCGGATGAAGAGATTATCAAAAGGCTTCAAAGCATCCCTACCACCATAGAGCTCCCATTCAACTCGGTTGTACGCGCCTACATCGACATGTATACCGGCAAAAAGCGCTCCCTTGTGGAAACCATGCTCGGTATGAGCCTCTACTACATGCCCATTTTCGAAGAAGCACTCGAACGCGAAGGGCTCCCCATCGAACTTAAATACCTCCCTGTGATAGAATCGGCTCTCAACCCCGACGCCGTCAGCCGCGCCGGAGCCACCGGTCTATGGCAGATCATGCTCCCTACCGCCCGCGGTCTCGGGCTGGAGGTCAACACCCTTGTGGATGAACGTCGCGATCCTGTGGCATCGTCAGCAGCCGCCACAGCCTACCTGCGACAGCTTTATGAGATTTACCACGACTGGTCGCTCGCCATCGCCGCATACAATTGCGGACCCGGCAATATAAACAAGGCCTTGCGCCGTGCGGGAGCCGACACAGACTCCACCCGTCACGATTTCTGGGCCATATATCCGTTTCTTCCTCAGGAAACACGCGGATATGTGCCCTGCTTCATCGCTGCGACCTACGTGATGAACCACTACAACAAGCACAACATCTCGGCTGCCCTTGCAAAGCGTCCGATTCTTACCGATTCGGTTCATGTTCACCATCGAGTCAACTTCCGTCAGATTGCAGATGTACTTCAGCTTCCCGTAGAGGAACTCCAGATTCTAAATCCGCAATACCGCAAGCAGGAGATTCCGGGCGATATACGTCCATATTCACTGGTTCTTCCGGCAAATCAGGTATATTCATACATATTAAGCGAAAAAAACATTGCCTCGCACGAGGGAGGGCGTTCGCCGCGGCGCGACATCGTCGAGCCATCCACCGGATTCGGTCCGAAAACAGCTATTGTCAACGGTCAAGCCGGAGAATGGGTGACGGTTGAGGATGTAAAATACCACAAAGTAGCCCGAAACGAGACCATGGCATCTATCGCAAAGAAATACGGCGTCACGCTTGCCGAACTCAAACGGGCGAACAAGAACATATCGCGCCCCAAACGCGGACAGACACTCAAGGTTGTTACAAGCAAAGAGGAGTTCCGCCCCTATGATAATCCCGCACAGCCCGAAGAGAACGACAATCTGCTCGTACGCAACGACACGCCGGATGATCAGTCGGAAGAAACTTCAGAAATGGCGGTTCCCGAACAACCGGCAGAACTTACCGACAGCACCACCATGGCTGAAATCGCTGACGTAACAGCTGATTACACAACACTTCCGACAGATTCGGCGACAGAAACTGCAGCCGCACCGGTAGAAACATCTACCACAGAGGTCCCATCCGACAGTGTCAACAACAAAGTTGCCAACACCTTCAACAACTCACGTTCCAAGCAGACCACGGAATCCCCCGCCAAGACAACAAAAAGCGACGCGCCCAAGCAGTCGGCGCCCAAAAGCTCGCAGCGCACCCACACTGTGCGCCGCGGCGACAGCCTATATAAAATAGCTAAAAAATACGGGACTACCGTCGAGGAACTGCAGCGGCTTAACGGCAAAAACACAAAGCTTCAGATAGGCGACAAGGTAAAGCTTCCCTGATTCCCGACCTCGAAAGCTTGAGTATCACCAATCCCCATTCACACTGTAACTTTCCAATATGTCAGCAGACAACAACAGCGACCGACATGAGATAATACTCATCAATATAAACGGACAGGACCGCCCTGGTGTCACGGCAGCCCTCACCTCGATTCTCGCACGCTACGATGCCGATATACTTGACATCGGTCAGGCAGACATCCACCATTTTCTATCGCTTGGCATCATGTTCCGAACCACAAGCGGACGCTCCGGCGACATACTCAAGGATCTGCTGTTCAAGGCTTACGACCTCGGGGTAAAAATACGTTTCTCACCGGTAACGGAAAGTGAATACCAGGCCTGGGTCAACCGTCAGGGTAAAAACCGATGGATCATAACATTGCTCGGACGCAGCCTTGCCGCGCGCCATATCGCTATGGTATCGGAAGTCGTGGCGGAACAGGACCTGAACATCGACGCCATACAGCGCCTCACAGGTCGCCAGCCGCTCGACAAGAGCCAGCAGCCGCTCACAAAGGCATGTATCGAATTCTCGGTCCGAGGAACCCCACGCGACCGCGACGAAATGCAGAGCCGTTTCATTCAGATTTCATCAGAAGAAGGATTCGACATATCGCTTCAGGAAGATACGATGTACCGCCGCTGCCGCCGTCTTATCTGTTTCGATATGGATTCTACCCTGATCCAGACAGAATGCATCGACCAGCTTGCGGAACGTGCCGGTGTAGGCGATCAGGTTAAGGCGATAACAGAGCGTGCCATGCGCGGCGAAATCGACTTCAACGAAAGCTTCCGCGAGCGTGTAGCCCTCCTCAAGGGGCTTGATGTCAGCGTAATGCATGATATAGCCGAAAAATTGCCGATTACCGAAGGGGTAGGGCGCATGATGGAAGTGTTAAAACGCACCGGCTATAAGACAGCAATCCTGTCAGGCGGATTCACATATTTCGGCGAATACCTCAAGCACAAATTCGGATTTGACTATGTATACGCCAACGAGCTTGAGGTAAAAGACGGAAAGTTGACCGGAAATTACGTAGGTGAGATCGTCGATGGCAAGCGCAAAGCCGAACTCCTGCGCCTTATCGCACAGGTAGAGAACGTAAATATAGCACAGACAATAGCCGTAGGCGACGGTGCCAATGACCTGCCGATGCTCTCTACCGCCGGTCTTGGAATCGCTTTCCACGCCAAACCGAAGGTAAAGGAAAGCGCACAGCAATCAATCTCGACCATCGGCATTGACGGCGTACTCTATTTCCTGGGATTCAAGGACTCATACATCTCATAGACAGACTACATCAGCAGATGATCGACAAGGGAACATTCGGCACTCTAAAAGCGCTCTACCATACATTCGGCTGCAAACTTAACTTTGCCGAAACATCAACCGTGGCGCGACAATTCGCCACGGAAGGCATCACACGCGTATCTGCCGGAGAAGTACCCGACATTATTGTCGTGAACACATGCAGCGTCACCGAACTCGCCGACAAGAAATGCCGACAGACTATCCGCTCCCTTCACCGCCGGTTTCCCGATGCCGACATACTTGTGACCGGATGCTACGCCCAGCTCAAACCGGAAGAAGCAGCTTCGCTCGAAGGAGTTGCCGTGGTGGCAGGCAATGATCGCAAGGCAGACCTGACAGCGTTTCTCCGCGACTGGCTCAGCACCCGCCGCCCGATGCAGTTCGTAAAACCATCGGCATCGATCGCCGACTTTACCCCATCCTGCTCACGGGGTGAGCGCACCCGTTACTTCCTGAAGGTCCAGGACGGATGCGACTACTGGTGCACATACTGCACTATCCCGGCGGCCCGGGGTAAAAGCCGGTCAGCCACAGTGTCGGAGATCGTGGAACAGGCGCAGAAAGCCGCCGCCGAAGGCGCGAAAGAGATTGTTATCACCGGTGTTAATATCGGTGACTTCGGCAAACGCATATCAACAACCGACAGCTCCGGAAATCAAACGCTCACAAAAGGTACGGAGACCTTCGTTGATCTTATCCGCGAGCTCGACCGGATAGAAGGAATAGAGCGCTACCGCATATCATCGATTGAACCCAATCTGCTCACCGATGAAATAATAGAATTCTGCGCAGGCTCGCGCCGATTCATGCCCCACTTCCATATCCCCCTGCAATGCGGATCTGACGAAGTTCTCCGTATGATGCACCGCCACTACGACACCGCATTGTTCCGCCACAAGATAGAACGGATACGACAGTTGATGCCACACGCCTTCATCGGAGTGGATCTGATAGTAGGAGCACGAGGGGAAACCGACGAGGAGTTTCTCGCCTCAAAACAATTTGTTGAATCTTTACCAATCACACGCCTCCATATCTTTCCTTACTCCGAACGCCCAGGGACGAAAGCGCTCGAGATAGCCCATACCGTATCGCAGGAAGATAAACACCGGCGCGTGAACGAAATGCTGCATATATCCGAACAGAAAATGCACGCATTCGCACAGCAGTTTATAGGCACTGTGCGCCCGGTACTGCTTGAACATGGTAAGCCAGGCGCACCTATGAGCGGTTTCACCGACAACTATCTTAAAGTTTCTGTTGAAGCGCCTGCCGAGCGCGACAACACCATCGTAGCAGTGCGTCTTCTCGAACTTATACCGACCGATATAGGCGACTGGCATCTGCGCGGAGAACTGGCAGAAATCCCTACAAACCAATGACCCTATGACAGAAATAGAGCAGACCCTCCGCTACCGCATGATAAGAGGCATTCTCGCAACCCTTGCACGACTGCCGTTAGGAGTGCTGTACGCAGTCAGCGACTTCATCTTCGTTTTTCTCTGCTATATCATGCGCTACCGGCGGAAGATAGTCACACGCAATATCGCCACCTCCTTTCCGGATTTCACCTCCAGGCAGATCCGCCATACCCGACGCCGTTTTTACCGCAACTTTGCCGACTACATCGTGGAAACCCTCAAGCTGATGCACATTTCTGACGATGAGATACGACGTCGTATGACATTCAGCGGTATCGACACTGTAGACCGTATCCTCTCTTCCGGACGCCCCATAGTAGCTTATTTCTCCCATTGCGGCAACTGGGAGTGGGTTCCGTCGATAACGCTTTGGAGCAGTATTCCACACGACGGAGTGCACGCCGACTTCTGTCAGGTTTACAGACCGCTGCGCAATGAGCTC
Source organism: uncultured Alistipes sp. (assembly GCA_964509345.1). Lineage (GTDB taxonomy): Bacteria > Bacteroidota > Bacteroidia > Bacteroidales > Muribaculaceae > UBA7173. Next base: position 17,966 of record CAZDWY010000031.1, on the reverse strand, counting down.
ATGGATGCCTTGATGCTCCATCTGCGCAGCCGCTTCGGCTCAGTATCGCTGAAAAAGAAACTCGTATTCCTCGACCTTATGAGGTATCGCCGCCAAGGAACCCCAACCATCACCGGATTCATGAGTGATCAGAAGCCGAGCCACGGCGACCAAGGGCATGTGGTCAATTTCCTTCACCATCCTACGCTGATGATTACCGGCACTGAAACTGTGGCGCGGCGCCTTGATGCAGCTGTAGTATATTTCGACATGCATAAGCCTTACCGCGGTCATTACCATGTGGAGATCAGACTTATTACTGAAACGCCACGCGAGCTCAACGAATTCGCCATAACTGACCGCTATGCCTCAATGCTGTCGGCAACCATCCGCCGCAACCCTGCCATATGGCTATGGTCACACAACAGATGGAAACACCCCGTGACAATTGGTAATTAGTAATTAGCAATTGTTTTTGGGGAGGATAAAACATATAGAATGATGATAAAAGTCGCTGTCATTATACTTAACTGGAACGGAGCCAAACTGCTCGAAGAGTTTCTTCCTACCGTCGTCGACAATACCCCCGAGGGTCTTGCTGAAATAATTGTTGCTGATAACGGAAGTAGCGACAACTCACTTAGTCTCCTTGCCGAAAAGTTTCCGACAGTGCGCGTAATATCATTCGATAAAAATTACGGATTCGCTGAAGGATATAACCGCGCCATAGCCCAGACCGACGCTCAATACGCTGTACTTCTAAACTCCGACGTCGCAGTCAGCCGCCACTGGCTCGAACCGCTCGTCGATGCAATGGATGAGACCCCTGAGTTAGGCGCATGCCAACCTAAGATACTCAGCTATCGCGAGCCCCACAAATTTGAATATGCCGGAGCCTCAGGCGGCTTCCTCGACCGCAACGGCTACCCTTTCTGCCGCGGACGTATCTTCACTTCGATAGAAACCGACCGCGGGCAATACGACACACCGATACCTGTATTCTGGGCAACAGGAGCAGCATTGATGGTGCGCACTGAGCTTTACCGACATGTCGGCGGACTTGATAAGGAATTTTTCGCACACATGGAAGAGATAGACATGTGCTGGCGCATACAGCTGGCAGGCTACGCCATCGCAGCCATACCTTCATCAGTAGTGTACCATCTCGGAGGAGGATCGCTCCCATCGTCCAATCCACGCAAAACCTATCTAAACTTCCGCAACAACCTACTGCTGCTCCACAAGAACATCCCAGTTGCCGACCTGCGCGCCACCCTGTTGCGCCGCCGCCTGCTCGATACTATCGCCTGGGTTAAATTCATCCTCACGTTCGACTTCGCCAACGCAGCCGCAATAGTTCGCGCACACCGCGACTTCCGCATCATGCGCCGCCTCTACAGATCTCACCCCGACCGCAACCTGCTCCACCTCCCGATATCACGCACAAACATCCTGACGGCCCACTACCTCAGGGGAATCCGCAGGTTCTCTTCACTATCCCTCAACCGGAAGGTATGACCTTTCTACCAAAATCATACATCACCGACCGAGCCCAACGGGTAAAAATAACCAATACGCCAACTACCAAAAGTTAAATCACGCAAATATCCACACCAAACATTACTCTTATATAAGAAAAATGTATTAAATTTGCACTTGCTAAACAGAACCTGAAGGTTTTGATATCACTACCATTCACTGTGCTGACAAATCATATGAAAAACCACAGCATATCGGTCCCTGATATGCTACTATTACAAAAATACTATTATAGATTAATGATAAAATTTTACCCCTACTCAATTATAGCTATAGGTTTATTCTTATCAACCACATTTACTATCAAAGCAGAATTAAGGATCAACGAATTGATGCAATCGAATGTCGTTGCATACATGGATTCCGTATCCTTGGATTTTCCTGACTCATGGGTTGAATTATACAACGACAGCGACAACGACATAGATCTGAGCATGTACGCTATCGGCATTAAGGAGAAATATTCCAAGGCCTACGGATTACCCCAACAAAATGTAGGAGCACACGAATATCTGTTGATTCAATGCGACAAAGAGGGTTATGGATTGCACACTGATTTTCGTCTGGAATCCAACAAACAAGGGAGCGTATATCTCTTTAGAAATGGTACGATTATAGACCATGTAAGCGTTCCGCCGTTTCCTGCACCGGACATTTCTTACGGAACAGACAGTTTCTTCGAGAAATGGGGTTATATGCTGACCCCTACGCCAGGCGCCGAAAATATTGGAGAAGCAGTAACTTCCGACCTGCTTCTCGGTGATCCTGTATTCAGTGATTCCGGATGTATGTCGCCTGCTTTCAGTTCAGTCACAATAAGTTTACCGGAGAATGCCCCAGAGGGAACAGTTATCCGCTATACTCTCGACGGCAGCATGCCAACTTGCGAAAGTGCTATCCTCGGAAATGATGAAGAGATTGCTTTGGAAAACGATGTGACCGTCATCAGGGCGCGCCTGTTCAGTGAGGGATATCTCTCCCCTATGCCGGTAACCCATAGCTACATCACTCCCTTGCCGGAATCATGCATGCCGGTGATATCCATTGTAACGGATAACGACTATCTTTACGACAAGAATATCGGGATATTGTGGGACGACAACCGGTTCCGCGAATGGAGACGCCCCATCAACTTCGAGTATTTCGATATTGGATCAGAAGAAGCGGACATAAATCAGGTCTGTGAGACAAGGGTCGGCGGAAACTCCGCGCGCAATATGTTTCTCAAACCACTTATGATCTATGCCAACAAGCGTTTCGGAATTTCCAGATTCAATCATGAATTTTTTCCTGACCAGAAACCGGGACTGGATCAATTCAAATCAATATATCTCCGCAACTCGGGCAACGACTACCACGAGACATATATTAGAGATGCGGTAGCCCAGATGTCTATAGGAATGCACACCGATATCGACTGGCAGGCGGTACAGCCCACTATCGTATATGTCAATGGAAAATTCCACGGTATTCTTAACCTGAGGGAAAGGAGCAACGAAGACTATGTTGAAGCCAACTACGACGGTCTCGAGGATATCGACATGGTGGAGAAATTCTCGGAATTGAAAGCCGGAAGCCTTGACAACTTCAACCGTTTCGTTGAATTCTATTTTGAAGCAGATCACACCTCCGAGGAATATGCAGCTCTGGTGGATATCAGGGAGGTGATGGACATTCATCTGGCGAACCTGTTTTTCAACAACACAGATTTTCCAGGGAATAACATGGTTCTATGGCGCCCTGTTGAAGAGGGCGGCCGCTGGCGCATTATCATGAAAGATGTTGATTACGCCATGGGAATCAAATATGCATTCTGGGACACCCAGCTCCCCCCGACTTTCAATACTGTGGAATGGTTTAACACCCCGGGGTATGAAGGGGGAGGAAACACATGGGGCAACTCCTTCACCCCAACACTTCTTTTCCGCCGTCTTATGGGACTGGATGATATCCGTGAGAGCTTTCTGGAACGAAGTTTCATCTATATGGGTGATTTTCTAAATGAGAAAACGGTACTTGACCGTATCGACTACATGAACAGCCAGATAGAACCTACATGGGAATACCATGCGGAATTGAATCTTAAGGAAAACGAATACGGAACCCGCGATGAAAACCTGGAATGGATGCGCGGCTGGATATCAGAGCGTCGTCCGCTGTTTGCAACCATGCTTGCAGACTATTACAATCTTGGAGCGCTCGCAAACCTGCGCATCGAAATCGACGACGAATATTTCACTCACGAACAGAAAGATGACCTGAGGCTGACTTTCAACGGTGAGGATCTGAGAACAAAAGGATTCGATGGGCAGTGGCCGATATCGCGCGGTATATCTCTTTCGGTTTCCGGTCTCGAAGACTGCTGCTCATGGGAGGTTGAATCCGATGAAGTGCTTACAGAGTTTACTGGCAATGATCTTACAACTATAATGCCCGAGGGGTATGATCTGGTGATCCGGCTTAAATCGTCAAGAACCCTGCTGCCTGAAATTGAAACATCTGAAGATAACGGACGTAAAGAATACTACGACATGATGGGCAACAGAGTTGACGGCAATATCTCACGCTATCCGGGCATCCTGATCGAGAAATCATCAAAAGGTGTACGGAAAAGAATAGTCCGCTAAAGGCGCCTGAAACCGATCAATCCTTACTTCAGAATATACGAAACGAGGGTGTATCAAATTGAACTGATACGCCCTCCGTTTTGTCTGGATGGCAAAGGTGCCGTCGGAAGAAGTTATATCACCAGCAGCTTACCAGCGATCTGTGCGGAAGGGAGCCACGGGGATACCGAGCGGGGTCTTCAAGTTGCAGTCAGGAAAGTTGCGCCATGCGTAGCGAACGGCAACAGGAGCGGTCACACTATCGTTCCACACGGTTACCACACCGTTGGGATTATTATAGACCGATGCCTTGGCGGGATGGAATACATGGTCTTCTCCTGCGATCTCGAACCCTTTGATAGGTTCGGATATGAGAGGGCACAGACCGATAGGTGCGTTACTTAACGTAACATTAATCTTGCCGTCGGTTACCTCCCATTTTTCCAGCACCGGAACACGGGTCTCCTCCATCTCCATTCCGTAAGTTCCGGAAAGAGCGAGCGCCGCCATACGCTGACCTACTTCACGCTTATAAGGAGGATGGATCAACATCTTGTCACCGACATCGGTCGTAGCCGCCATCTCGCAGTTGGGGATGAGAGCCTGCGCCCGGATCTGCGCCTCGACAAATGGGGGATAATCACCCTCTTTCATCCACCAGTAGCTGAACGGTGCAATCTGAGCATAATAGAACGGCATAGAGGCGGTGGTATCGCCCCAGTCCTTGCGCCAGCGGTCAACCATCGCTGCCATCATCGTGTCATAATGGTCGGCGTTATCAAGATTCGCCTCACCCTGATACCAAATGAATCCTTTTGCCGGATAATCGCGCAAAGGAGCTATCATGCCGCAATACAGTTCGCTGGGACGCACGAATGTATCCTGCAGTTTAGCTTCGTACTGTTCGGGAGTCACACATCCGCGCAGTGTCTCAAGCGGCATCCACGCCTCAATGCGTGTTCCGCCCCAATAAGGTGTGATGACACCCACCGGAATATCCAGAATATCGGTCAGATATTTACCATAAAAATAGGCTATTGCCGACAGATCGCCTACAGTTGCTGTAGAAGCCTTGAGCCACTCACCCTGGCAATCGTCAAGATCCTTGTCGAACGATCGCTCCCAACCTACCTTGAACATGCGTATGCGGTCTTTAAGCCTGTTGGCAGCCATTATCTCATCGAGAGATCCCTCTACGCCCTGGCATCCGAATCCTTTGAGAGGCATCTCCATGTTGCTCTGTCCGGAGCAGATCCACACATCACCCACCAGAACATCGTGCAGAACCGTAGCGGGTCCGTCGCCATCGGCGATAGTTATCGTATAGTTAGTGAACGATGCTTCAGGCGTAGCAACCGTCACACTCCAGTTACCATCGTTGTCGGCCTTCACACTCTGTTTCTTACCGGTCCAGGAGGGAGTGACAGTTACCTTCGCTCCGGGCTTTGCCGTTCCCCACAGTTTCGCATCGCTCTGTTGCTGAAGGATCATATTGTCGCCCAATATATGGGGTAACGTCACCTCTGCAGATGCCACCGATGCCATACAAGCAATAGTTCCTGCTACTAAAGTTCTTAATTTCATGGTAATATATTTAATCAGACATTAAAAATCCATCGGCATTAAACCTCTGTTGAAAGTGAGTAAGGTTTCTGAGAAGGTTGCAGACCACGCTTGCGGTTGGGAGTTGAGGACATCTTGAACTCAAGCACTCCACCATTCATTATATCATCGTGAGTGATATAGAGTTTATCGTAAGGCTTGCCGTTGAGCATCACCGATTTCACATATCGGTTTCTATCGCTCACTCCGGGAGCCTTGATCTCAAGCTGTCTGCCATTAGGCAGACTCACACACATATAAGGCATATATGGAGCCCCAAGCACATACTGGTCTGTACCGGGACATACCGGATAAAAGCCCATTGCGGTGAAGATATACCACGCCGACATCTGACCGCAGTCGTCGTTACCGCTGAGACCGCGGATATGATTCTTATACATGCGGTTCATAACCTCACGCACCCAATATTGAGTTTTCCACGGTTGCGAACTCCACGCATACAGATAAGGGATATGATGGCTCGGCTCGTTGCCGTGAACGTAGCCTCCGATAAGGCAATCTTCAGTCACGTCTTCATTATCGGCATAACACTCGGCGGGAAGATGCATGGCAAACAGACTGTCAAGTCTGTTGACAAACACTTTATCACCTCCCATGATCTCAATAAGTCCCGCCACATCGTGAGGCACATGAAATGAGAAATTCCAGGAGTTCCCTTCGATGAAACCTTCTCCTGAGGTCTGCATCGGATCGAAATCAGCCTTAAAACTTCCATCGGCATAACGCGGACGGGCAAACCCTGTGGTAAGATCGAACACATTTCGGTAATTCATAGCCCTGTCGCGGTAACGGGAAGCTGTCTCCAGATCGCCAGCTTTAAGCGCAGTCTGATATATCGTCCAGTCGTCGTAGGCATATTCCAGTGTAGTCGAAGCCGCAGTGCCGTTACGGTCGTAGGGAACATATCCGAGCTCCACATACTGTCCGATGCCGTCGAGATACGGAACATTTGAGGTAGTCACCATAGCTTTGAGCGCCTCAGCCTTATCGAGAGGAGCACCCTTGGCTATCGCATCGGCAAGCACAGAAGTTGCATGATAACCGCTCATACACCAATTGTCGTTTGCCATATGGCTCCATACCGGCAGAAGACCGTGGACACTCTGCTGCTGATGGCGTATCATTGACGTTGCCATATCGGCAGCCTCCCCGGGGTAGAGCATCATCAGCAATGGATGTTCGGCGCGATATGTGTCCCACAGGGAAAAAATCGTATAATTTTCGAAGTCATCGGCCTGATGGATATTCTGGTCAAGACCCCGGTAGCGGCCATCGACATCCATATATACCGATGGATTTATCAACGTATGATAATACGATGTATAGAACATCGCCTGCTGGTCGGGGGTACCCTCCACTGCGACCGAACCTAACTTGCTGTTCCACGCCTCAAGCGCTTCTCCGGCTATTGTATCGAAATCTTTCCCGGCGGCCTCTGCCTGCAAATTCCGGATAGCCCCATCGGTTCCGGTAGCCGACAACGCTACTTTCACTACAAGTTCGGGATCGTCGGCCGTATCGAATTCAAAATACGCAACGACCTTTCGCCCCGCCATTTCCGGAAAATTCCGCTCTATCGGAAATTTGCGCCATCCACCGTTGTAATTACTCTTGGCGAGATCACGATACCCATAGTTTTTCAGAGGTTTTGACAAGGATATGGCAAAATATGTATAATTGGTCCGTGCCCATCCGTTTGTGATTCGATAGCCGGTTATGAGTGTATCGTTCTCAACACGCATGGCAGCCCAGAGGGTCTTACCATCATAGTTATATATGCCATGGTTGAGATCCACCATAATGCGTCCGTCCTGCGCCCCGGCAGGGAAAGTGTAACTGTGTACCCCGACCCTCGGAGTAGCTGTAAGGCGAGCCTTCACACCATAATCGTCAAGATTCACTTCATAATATCCAGGTAGTGACCGTTCGCTATCGTGGGAGAAGCGCGACCGGTAGCCACCATCCGGATTATCTGCTGTTCCGGGATTGAATTTAAGCGGGCCGGTAGCGGGCATCACAAGGATATCGCCCAGATCAGAATGTCCGGTACCGCTCATGTGGGTATGGCTGAAACCTACGATCGTGCTGTCGGTATGCTGATAGCCGGCGCAGTACTTATACACATCGTGCTGATAGACACCGCCGATGTTATGTGGGATAGTATCTGTGTCGGGGCTCAGCTGCACAATACCCATCGGCACACATGCTCCCGGAAAGGTATGACCCATTCCATCAGTGCCGATCATTGGATTAACATACTGCGCCTGTCCCCAGCCTGACAGAGAAAAAGCACAGAAAATAAATGACGCAAAAACTTTATTCATATCATATACTGAAAAATGAAATATAGCTGACATGCAAGTCAGCGCTATAGCTACCTACGACATTAAAAAAGCGGCTTTTGCCGTATAGACAAGAGCCGCTTCTTATATCATACGGGATTATTATTCGCCGGGTATGATAGCTTCGCTGGGGCAAACCTCTGCGCAAGTGCCGCACTCGATGCAGGTATCAGGATCGATTACATAGATGTCACCTTCCGAGATTGCCTCAACGGGGCAGTTGGGGAGGCATGTGCCGCAAGCTACACATTTGTCGGTAATTACGTAAGCCATTGTTGTTTCGTTTTTTTGAAATTAAATTCTAAGATGATTTTTTCGATATGCAAAAGTAATCATTTGCTCCAAAACAGCCATCCGCAAAACCTTTTTTAACATTTCAAAATTACTCTCTACCGTAATATGCTGAAAAAAGTGGTGTAGGTGTAGGGCGATTACGGAAATAATTACTTAATTTTGCATTCCGAAAGGTCGGCAGCACAAGGTGCACAACTCCTCATCACGACCCGATAAAACAGAACCGATTTAGACATTACCAATATGAAAAAGCTCGAACATCTTCTGGCAGAGAAATTATTGAAAGTCAGCGCTATCAAACTTCAGCCCGATAACCCTTTCACATGGGCATCCGGCTGGCAGTCGCCTATCTATACCGATAACCGCCGTACCCTTTCCTATCCATCGGTGCGCACTTTCATAAAAACCGAGCTTACACGCATCATACTTGAGAATTACGAGATGCCAGATGTGGTAGCAGGGGTTGCCACTGGAGCTATTGCCCAGGGCGCTCTGGTTGCCGATCTTCTCGGTGTTCCTTACATCTATGTACGCTCCTCGCCTAAGGATCACGGTCTTGAAAACCTGATCGAAGGTTCGCTTTCACACGGACAGAAAGTCATGGTGATCGAAGATCTCATTTCTACCGGTCAGAGCAGCCTCAAGGCTGCCGAAGCCATCCGCATGGCAGGAGGTGAGGTAATAGGTATGGTAGCCATGTTCACATACGGCTTCCCCATTGCCGAGGAACGCTTCAACGAAGCTGGCATACGCCTGACAACCCTCAGCAACTATGAAGCGCTTCTTGAAGTAGCACTCTCAACCGGCTTCATCGGAAAGAACGATGTGGCAACCCTCCAGCAGTGGCGCAAGGATCCTGCCAACTGGGCCCCACACCGTGACACTACAATCGAATAAATGACATAACCTCCAAGCGGTTGCCTCAGTCGCCATCCCTAAGCAGGATGTGTTGCCCGGCAACCGCTCTTTTTTTTATCCACCCGAATATAATTTTTTCAGAAATCCCATATATGGCAACATATAAAAGCGCCCCCCGCATTATCGAACGTCCGCAGGAAGAATTGTTCAACCGCTTCAGCGACCTCAGCCATCTGCAGACAGCCCTTGACACACTTTCTCCCGAACAACGACAGGCTGTTGGCGACGTGGAATTCACCGCCGATACTATAAAGATCGTGACACCGCAGGTAGGTGCGATAGAATTCAGCGTGCAGAAACGCGAACACCCCTCACGCATAGTGTTCGGAACTGCATCATCCCCGGTGCCTCTGACCATGACTATGGATATCAGATCCCTCTCACCGACAAGCTCGGAGGTAGAAACCCTGATAAACGTGGAAATTCCCGCTATGCTGCGCCCACTGGTAGGACCGCAGCTTCAGAAAGCCGCCGACAAGTTCGGTGAACTCATTGCCGGTCTGAGCCGTTAAATTATCGTACGCACCGCCAGATCACTGCGACGGCTGTCGGCGAAGAAAAACCATATGAAAGGAATAATACATATTCTATACACATTTACCGCCGCCGCGGGCATCCTGATGCTCGCGGCGTGTCATCATGTCGACAATAAGCGTACACCCCCGGCAGCGGTATGGATTCCGTTCAACTCATATGTGGATTGGGAGACATACGGGGTACATGGAGCCTACACCTACAGATACTTCATTCCTTCGGAAAAATTGCCTGAAGGCTTTTTCTACACCGCAGTGATGCGAGCCGGCTACGGCGGCATACTTCTTGTCGAAGACGCTAAAAGTGTTCCTCTGGCATATGATCTCAGCTGCCCTTACGAAAACAGCCCCGATATAAGGGTACGGATCAGGGAAGACGAACGCTATGAGGCGGTTTGCCCAAAATGCGGCAGCCACTACGACGTGTTCCAGAGCTACGGCGCTCCTCTATCCGGACCTGCTGCCAAGCAGGGATATGGTCTCACAAACTATATGGTCAGCGGAGGAGCAAACGGTGAGTATAAGGTAATCTCGCGGTAAATGATCCACGATAAATTTCAATTGAACGATGGAGACAAAAATAATACTTGAACGTTTGAAAGAGCGGCATAATATCACGCAGCTCAACGAGATGCAACAGCTCATGGCTTGTACTGGAGCGAACCGCCTTATACTGCTCTCCCCCACAGGATCGGGCAAAACGGCAGCTTTCGCCATCCGTCTTCTCCGCTACCTGTCTCCATCGTCAGGAAAACTCCAGGCAGTGATTCTCGCCCCGTCGCGCGAGCTTGTGCTGCAGATAGCTGATGTGATCCGTCCGGTAGCCGCAGGCCTTAAAACGGTTGCCTTTTACGGAGGGCATCCCATGGCCGATGAGGTCAACTCCCTGTCGGTCACTCCTGATATTATCGTGGCGACTCCCGGACGCCTGCTCGACCACATCACACGCAATACTGTGGATGTGGCTGGAGTGAAAGCTCTCGTACTCGACGAATATGATAAATCGCTGGAACTCGGCTTTCTCGATGAGATGCGGCGGATCACACGCCGCATGCGTTCACTCGACCTCATTATCCTCACCTCAGCGACAAAACTGGCGGAGATGCCCGATTTTATTCCCATGAAGGGAGCCGAGATAATCGATTTTACCAGGAACGCTGAGCGTTCGAGGCTACAGATAGTTCGCGTAAACTCACCGGAACGCGACAAGCTCGCCACCCTTACCGACCTCCTTCGGTCGCTCCCCGACGGAAGGGCTATAGTGTTCGCGAATCATCGTGAAAGCGCTGAGCGGATATATAACTTCTTGAAGAAAAATCACTTCCCGGCAGGATTGTACCATGGTGGGCTTGAACAACGCGAACGTCAGCTCGCGATAGACCTCTTCAACAACGGCACCACTCCCATTCTGGTTTCTACAGATCTGGGCTCAAGAGGGCTCGATATCGATGATGTGAACTATGTAATCCACTACCATCTCCCCCTGTCGCCGGAAAGCTGGACACACCGCAACGGGCGCACCGCCAGAATGGGCGCGTCGGGAACAGCATTCGTAATCATCGCTGATGAGGAGAACATTCCCGAAGCTGTCACCTGGGATCGTGAATTATATCCATCAGGTGATACACCTGCCGACGGCGGCATACGCAGCAACGTCGCCACAATCTATTTCAATGCAGGGAAGAAAGAGAAAATTTCGCGCGGCGACATTGCCGGATTCCTTATGCAGAAAGGGGGACTTGCAAAAGATGAGGTTGGAAAAATCGTAGTGAACGACCATAGCGCAATTGCCGCCATACCACGCGACAAAGCCCGTCAGACAATCGAAACGGTTGCCCCCTACCGTATTAAGAACACAAAAGTAAAAATATCACTATTGCGTTGATCTGATTTAATTAGATAAGCGCAAGCGCATAGTCGCGGGAAGCGTTGATAAGTGCGGGCACATGGGCATCGGAGTTTACAATAAGATGCACCCCGGCGGCTTTCAAGCGATCTATATAACGCGTGGCAGGAAATATACGCCCATGCTCGCCATAAGCCTTTGTATTGATCTCCACGGTCACTCCGGAAGCGACTATCTGTTCTATATACCGTTCCACCAACTTTTTGTACCACTCCTCATCTTCAAGACCGGGATGAAACAGCGACCCATTCTGCGCAATCTTGTCGAAATGCCCGAGAATTTCAAAGCCACCTGAATCAAGCATCTTTTCCGACTGGGCATAAAAAGTTTCTACCACATAAAAAATATCATCATCGAAATGATCATGCATGTTTCGCGCGAACCGCTCGAAGCGCCCGTCAATATCAATCAGTTCCCCGCTTTGGGAAGGAATGAAATGAACCGATCCTATGGTATAATCAAGCCCTAACGATGAAAAATAAGGATGCGCAGGTCCCCAATCATCGCCGAGATAATCAACCTCCATACCGCCATAAAACCGGCAACGATCACCGTATTCGCCTTTTATACGTTCAACTTCCGCGAGATAGACCGGAACATTCTCCATTGTCATGTTACACGGCGATACGATCGGCACGGGAGAGTGTGGTGTAAATCCATAATGGGTGAATCCACGCTTGACAGCCTCCCGGGCAAACGCCTCCATCTGGGCTCGCCCGTCGCAGAATTCTGTATGTGAATGAAGTGTATAGAGAGTAGCGTTGCCAAGTTCCTTAATGATATCCATAAACAGATGTTAGAGATTAGAGCGCGACAGGGAGCGCATAGCAGCGAGAGAGCGCCCGAACAATGCGGTAAATATGGCTGCAAGAGCCACGCCACACCATATTCCGGTCATGTAATCAAGCCCGAACCCCTCGGGCGAAGGTGCCACAAGTATGTACGAGGTAGTGACAACTGTCATAAACATTGCCGGAAGAAGGGTAATCCAGTAAAACCGGCCGTGGCGCGCAAGATAAACGGTACATGCCCATAGCGTGAACACCGACAGAGCCTGATTACTCCATGCGAAATAGCGCCACAGAACATTGAAGTCGATCATCATTACAGCAAAAGTAAGGGCAAAAAGCGGAAGACTAATTACGGCCCGCTGCCAGAGTTTGCTCTGCGAGAAGCGGGTAAAGTCCGCCACAATCAGACGCGCGCTGCGTAGGGCAGTATCCCCTGTGGTTATCGGAGCGGCGATAACACCTATTATCGCCAGCAGACCTCCGACAGTCCCGAGCCATCCCGTGGAAATATCATGAATCAGGGAGCTCGGTGAATGAGCTGGATCAGCCATATACGATGAAAGCCCCTCGTATCCGCCTGTAAATGTGATGGTCGCAGCCGCCCAGATCAGCGCTACAACCCCTTCGGCTACCATAGCGCCATAAAAAACCGGACGGGCCAGGCGCTCGTTTGTCATACACCGGGCCATCATCGGCGACTGAGTGGCATGAAATCCCGATATCGCACCGCACGCTATTGATATGAAAAGCATCGGAAAGATCGGATGGGTTTCCACAAGCTCTCCGACATAACGGTTACCAATGCCTCCGGCAAAAGGATCGGGCATCTCAACGGCGCCAAAGAGCATCACCGCCACCAGCCCTACTGCCATAAACAGCAGCACACCAGCAAAAAGAGGATAGATATTGCCGATGAGCTTGTCGATGGGGAACATCGTTGCCAGAAGATAATACACGAAGATCACTACTGCCCAGAAGGTCACATCGAGGCTCTGGGGAGTGAGCGAGGCAAGCAGACCGGAGGTAGTGACAACAAACACACCTCCCACAAGTATGAGCAGGACGACGGAGAAGACCCGTAGCACCTGTTTCACGCCTGACCCCAACTCCTTTCCAACAATCTCGGGAAGCGAAGCTCCTCCGCTGCGCAGAGAAATCATGCCTGCTACGAAATCATGAACGGCACCGGCAAAAATAGTGCCGAGAACAATCCACATGAATGCAGCCGGACCATACATTACCCCCATTATTGCTCCGAAAATAGGTCCGAGACCGGCTATATTAAGAAATTGTATGAGGAACACCTTCCACGCGGGCATAGGCACGAAGTCAACCCCGTCTGCCATGGTAACAGCAGGCGTCGGTCGTTTAGAATCGGTCTGGAAAACCTTTTCTACAATTGATCCATAGATGAAATATCCGCCGATCAACACGGCGAGAGATACAAGAAATGCGGTCAAGACAAAAAATATTTTAAATGATTTACTACTTGATAATCATACCGGCTATATCAACGTGAAGTCTCGAGGGTGATCACACGGTTTTTGAGTTCTATAAGCTCTCTCCGAGCCCCTTCAAGCTGCTTCTCAAGAGCGTTTATATCACCGGCGTTGTCGGTCTTGCCGGAACTGTAGGCTGCCCTCAGCGATGCCAGCCGACGCGAGGCATCCGTCACCTTAGCCACCCCTACCATATAGGCATTCATGGCGGCACGACTCTCCGGATTACGGAATTCCTTGGCATTAGTGAGCACTCCCCTTCCTGGAATATAAATCTCAAACTGCCTGGCGGTATTACCGCGGTCGGTATTGATGGAAGCGATGCTTCTTATGATAGCCTCACGGTCGGTCGAAGGATTCCATGTCGCCCGTATGTTGTTCAGACGCGCACGCGCCTGCAGGTCTGGGCTATCCGGATCGACATTTTTACGGAGTTCCTGAGGGATAAAGACATATATCGTCACTTTCCCGGGAATGCGGTTCCTGTCTGAAGCCCACCAGCCGGCTCCGGTAAATTCGTCGATCGCAAGCATATAATCGTCGTAAGGAGAGTTATATGGCATACCGAGATTCTGCGGCTGCAGAAATCCGTCATCCCCCTTCCTTGAGATATAGATATCGAGACCTCCGAGAGAATCATCACCGTCCGACGCGAAATAAAGCGTAACTCCATCGGGCATCAGGAAAGGATAGTTTGCATCGCCGCCTCCACCGAGATCTTCCCCAAGGGGGATAGGCTGCTCCCAGGTATCGCCATACAGTGCCGACGACGAATAGAGCTGCGGAGTACCATCGGCTCCGGGAGCCGCCCATATCATCTCGCGCCCACTTTCCGGCTCGTAAACCACTGTAGGATCAGCAGCCGCAAAACCATCGGGCAACACTGACACAGGATTGAGCGAGCCGGCTTCGGGGCTCAGGCGGTAATGACGGAAGAAATTCTCAGCGTCAACTACCATTGAATCGATTACTTCAATCATCTCCACACGTCCGAGAGCATTTTCAATGCGGTCAGTGCGCTCCTCGACATCGCCGGACTCATCTTCCGCGACTGTGCGCTTCCCCTTTTTGAGAGTCTTCCGGTATTCTTCTATGAGAGTGCGTGCCTCCTCTACGTCGTACTGATCGTCAGCAATCTCCACCAGCCCGAGAATAGCATCGCGGCTACCTTTTTTACGGGCTGATTCATAAGCAGTACGGGCGTTTTCAACATTCCCGGACGCCAGGTAATAGTCACCAAGGAGTTTTGAAATATCAGCATTTTTCGGTTGTTCTACCTCAAGCTCAAGGAGCATCGCGATGGCATCGCTGAGGTTTCCATCTTCCGCCATCAGACGCGCATCGTCAACAGTAGCACCAGCCACTGCCGACGCACCTAAACAAATCCCTGCCAATGCAGTCAATATATTTCGCATATATCTCATAGACTAAAGTCTGGTTTTATAAGTAAGTCGTGGAAATTATTTTCTATTAATCAACCCGTTACTACTAAAGGTCAGAGGCCTCTGACACCCTTCTGCCCGAGAGGATTGAGAATCCTCACCAGCAGATCGAAAAAGAGATCGTATGGATCCTGACGCGAGCCGTTCCCCTTGGCTGCACATTCAAACTCACGCAGTTTGTCGATAATCTCAATCACCTGCCATGGATTATAATTAGAAGCAGCAACCTTAACATCCTTCAACTGCCAGGGAGAACTGAACCCAAGTTCCTGCATCAGTCCCCGGTCCGATTTATCGGTGGCATACTGCGCGGCAAGAACATTGGCGAAGAGGTTGAAAACCACAGCTACAAGCGGCTGAACCGGGTGTGCCTTGGGGTTCCCCTTATAGTTGAAAAATATCGCCATAACCTTAGGAAGATTCTTCTCCGCCAGGGCATGCGCGAGTTCAAAACTATTGTATTCTTTCGACACTCCGATATTGCGCTCTACAGCCTCGGGAGTAATCATTGCGCCTTGACCGAGCGTAACCGTAAGCTTCGCCACCTCGTTGTAAAGCCTGCTGAGATCTGTGCCGACAAATTCGCAAAGCATCAGAAGAGCCTTAGGATCAACTGTCAACCCACGCTCCTTGATAAAGTTGTGAACGACACCCGCTACCTGCGACTCTTTTACTTTTACCGCTTCAAAAATCACTCCACCGGCGGCGCGCAATCCTTTCATAAATTCAGCCCCTTTCGCCTTCTCTCCCCTGAAACAGACACACAACACTGTGGATGGGGATGGATTTGCGGCATACGGGGCGAGGGGCTTGAGAAAATCGGCCGACACCGACTGAACCTCCTTGAGAATAACGACATGGCGCGGACCAAGCATCGGATATCGGCGGCACGCATCCGCTACGCTACGCGCGTTATCCAATTCAGGCGCATAAAGCACAGTAAGATCGAAATCGCGGTCCTCCTCAGGAATCAGGGCCTCGAACTCCTTTACCAGAGCGTCGATATAGAATCCTTCCTCACCGTGGATAAGATACAGCGGCTCCGGACGACCTGCGCGCAAGTCGCGGCAAATGCTCTGAAATGTAACCGTCTCCGCCATATACTTATCGAATATTTTTTTGTAAATTTACGCACTATTTTCCACACTGC
Organism: uncultured Alistipes sp.; assembly: GCA_964509345.1. Taxonomy (GTDB): domain Bacteria; phylum Bacteroidota; class Bacteroidia; order Bacteroidales; family Muribaculaceae; genus UBA7173. Next base: position 1,344 of record CAZDWY010000031.1, on the reverse strand, counting down.
GAAATACTCGGCGGTGAAACCAACATTTTTTCTAACTTATTATCAAACTTCTTGTCCGATCCAAGGAAATTTCCCCGGCTTAATCTTCCTTCCGCGCCGCTCCGTATAAAGGAATGCGACGACGGAGTAACGCGTGTTTTCTGCGAGCTGCGACACCGGTTCGTCGCACTTACGCCGGAAGAATGGGTACGTCAGCACTTCGTACACCACCTCACCTCAGATCTGGGGTATCCCTCACCTCTTCTCGCCAACGAAGTTTCCATCACCCTTAACTCAACATCGCGCCGCTGCGACACCGTGCTATATTCTCCCGACGACTTGCGTCCTCAGATGATAGTGGAATACAAAGCGCCGCATATACCTATCACCCGCCAGGTCTTCGACCAGATACTGCGTTACAACATGGTGCTCCATGTGCCCCTGCTGATAGTATCAAACGGTCTTAAACATTACTGCTGCACAGTCGACTACACCGCCAACACAATCAGCTTCCTTCGCTTCATCCCGCCCTATAAGCAATTAGTAATGAGTAATAGGTAATTAGCAATTTGTATCTCCATTACGACAGCACCATTACCATCAGGATAAAAAAGGGGCGCATCTGTGCTGACGCGCCCCCTCTTCGTATGTGATTAAGTTCCTTGATTATTCGGCTTTGCCGTTAGAACCGAGAACGTTAACGATCTTGTGCTTGTAAAGCTTCTCCATTTCGTCGCGAGCCGGACCGAGATATTTGCGGGGGTCGAATTCGCCGGGCTTCTCGTTGAACACCTTGCGAACAGCTGCGGTCATGGCGAGACGGCTGTCAGAGTCGATATTGATCTTGCAAACAGCGCTCTTTGCTGCCTTGCGGAGCTGCTCCTCGGGAATACCGATAGCGTCGGGCAGTTTGCCACCGTTCTCGTTGATGATCTTTACATATTCCTGGGGTACAGAGCTTGAACCGTGGAGCACGATGGGGAATCCGGGGAGCTTCTCCATAACGGCGTCGAGAACGTCGAATGCCAGTGGAGGAGGAACGAGCAGACCGGTCTTCGGGTCGCGTGTGCACTGTTCGGGAGTGAACTTGTAAGCGCCGTGGCTGGTACCGATCGAGATAGCGAGTGAATCGCAACCTGTGCGGGTAGCGAAGTCAATAACCTCTTCGGGGTTGGTGTAGGTGTGGTGGTCGGAAGAAACCTCATCCTCAACACCTGCAAGCACGCCGAGCTCACCTTCTACAGTCACATCATACTGATGTGCGTAGTCAACAACTTTCTTTGTAAGAGCTACGTTCTCCTCGTAGGGAAGGTGTGAACCGTCGATCATCACAGAAGAGAAACCGTTGTCGATACAGCTCTTGCA